>NZ_JBISCE010000003.1:0-789486 GCF_044385685.1 Streptomyces sp. ALB3
ACCTTCACCTCGCCGTGGGCCTCGTCGACCATGCGGGCCGCGGCTTCGGGGTCGTCGGTGAGCTTCTCCTTCGCCAGACCCAGGCCCATGGCGAGGGCGACCAGGCGGGCCTGTGCGCCGTCGTGGAGGTCGCGCTCGATGCGGCGCAGGTCGGCGGCTGCCGTGTCCACGACGACACCCCGGTCCGACTCCAGCTCGGCGATCCTGCGCTCCAGTTCGTCGGAGGGCGACAGCAGCGCCCGCGCCATCGCCCGGTCCGCGTTCGTCAGACCGCGCGCGAGGTAGGGGAGCACGGGCCACAGGACGATCAGGCCCACCAGTGTCACGGCGAACGTCGCCACGCCCCACGGAAGCCGGATGAACGAGTACAGCAGCGTCCGCCAGCCCACCGGATCCTTCAGCCCCGACCACAGCCAGGTGAAGAACCCCTGCCCCCGACGGCTCAGCGCCATGGGGCTCGGCTCCTCGACGCGCACCCCGAGCATCCTCCGGGCCCGGCCGCGCTCGGCGCGGCCGAGACCGCGCGCGCCCTGCAACCCCACAGCGAGCAGCGGCAGCCCGACGACGGTGACGGAGAGCCCGGCGCCCACGCCGATCAGGAACACGGTGTACACGAACCCGGCGATCGCCATGGGCAGATTGGCCAGGAGATACGCGATCTCCTTCCACGTCCACCGGTCGTAGGCGAAGCGCGCGGGCGGCGGCCGGTCGTTCTCCGGCAGGGAGGGGCTCATGGTCATACGACCAGCGTGCCGGGCCGGGGCCGCCCACGCCATGGGGTTCGTGGGTGGGGCCGAGTAGGGATAACCCCACCTCGCGTCGCGCCTCCCCTGTCGCCTCCCGCCTCACGCGTTGTGCGACGGGGCTGCTTACCCTTTCTTTAACAGGGCCTAGACTCCCGTGCGTACAGACCGTCGGACAGGTTGAGGGAGCGAGGGACGGACGTGGCGGACGTGCCGGGACCGACCGTTCTCGCGTCGGACTACTTCCAGAGCTACTCAGTGGTCGGACTGCTCGCCCTGGTGGGCGTGCTGTTCGTGGCCGTCGCCTTCGGGGCCGGCCGGCTGCTGAGGCCCGTGGTCCCGACGCCGGAGAAACTCCTCACGTACGAGTGCGGTGTCGACCCCGTGGGGGAGGGCTGGGCCCACACCCAGGTTCGCTATTACGTGTACGCCTTCCTGTACGTGATCTTCGCAGTCGACTCGATCTTCCTCTTCCCGTGGGCGACCGTCTTCGCGGCTCCCGGGTACGGGGCGACGACACTGGTGGAGATGTTCATCTTCCTCGGTTTCCTGGCCGTGGGACTGCTCTACGCATGGAAGAAGGGCGTCCTCGAATGGGCGTGACGAACCGGCCGAACCCCGAACCCCCCGTGCCGCTGCCCGACCCGACGCCGCTGCCCGGGCCGCAGAAGCTCGGTGTGCTGTCCCGGCTCGCGCCGGAGCCGATGAAGGTGGTCCTCAACTGGGGCCGTCGCTACAGCCTCTGGGTCTTCAACTTCGGGCTCGCCTGCTGCGCCATCGAGTTCATCGCCGCCTCCATGGCGCGGCACGACTTCATCCGCCTCGGCGTCATCCCCTTCGCGCCCGGCCCCCGGCAGGCCGACCTGATGGTCGTCTCCGGCACGGTGACGGACAAGATGGCCCCGGCCGTGAAGCGGCTCTACGAGCAGATGCCCGAACCGAAGTACGTCATCTCCTTCGGCGCCTGCTCCAACTGCGGCGGACCGTACTGGGATTCCTACTCCGTGACGAAGGGCGTCGACCAGATCATCCCCGTCGACGTGTACGTACCCGGCTGCCCGCCCCGGCCCGAGGCGCTCCTCCAGGGCATCCTCAAGCTCCAGGAGAAGATCGCCCGCGAATCGCTCGCCGAGCGGTACGCCACCGGGGACACGGCCCGCCCCTCGGCCGCCGCCCTGCGCAGCGGCCTCGTCGCAGCACCGAAGACGCCGGGGGAGGAGGGGACGTGACCGCTCCGGACACCGGCCCGGGCAGCGGCCCGGGTACCGCCTCCGACACGTACGCCCGCCTGCCGGATGCCGTCACGGACGTCTTCGGCGCGGACGCCACCGCCGTGTACGCGTACGACCTGCTGACCGTCGACGTCCCCGCCGCCTCCTGGACCGACGCCCTCGAGACAGCCCGTGACGACCTGGACTGCACGTATTTCGACTGGCTGAGCGCCGTCGACGAACCCGGCACCGGCTTCCGCGTCTGCGCCCATGTCGTCGCCATCGGCGGCGGCACGGTACGGCGCCTGCTGCTCCGCACGACCGTCCCGCACGACGCGGCGACCCTGCCCACAGCCGTGGGCGTCTACGCGGGCGCCGCGTGGCACGAGCGCGAGACGTACGAGATGTTCGGCGTCGCGTTCGAGGACCACCCCCATCTCGTCCCGCTGCTGCTGCCCGAGACCTTCGAGGGCCACCCGCTGCGCAAGGACTTCGTCCTGGCGGCCCGGGTGGCCAAGGCGTGGCCGGGCGCGAAGGAGCCGGGCGAGTCCGAACACGGCGGGCCCAAGCGGCGCACGATGCTGCCGCCGGGCGTGCCGGATCCCAACGAATGGGGCCCGCTCAAGGGCCAGCTCCCGCCTGCCCCGGCCCGCCCGGCCCGAGGGGCGCGCGCGGCGGGCGACCGCCCGGCGAGGCGGGCCCGCAGCGCGAGTGAGGGCTCGGCGGCGCAGCGGCCGGACGCGGCGGAGGCCCCGCAGACAGCGCCGCCGCGCCGAAGCCGCAGCGTCTCCCAGGGCTCGGCGAGCCAGGCCACCGGCCCGGCAGCCGCACCCGCAGCCGGGACGACGGACGCCGACGGCGCGGCGGGCGGTGGCGCGGTACGCGCGACCGGGGCGGCCGGCAGCGTCGACGCGCCCTGGCATGACGCACGCCCCGCCTTCGACGACGACCCGGAGCGGCCCGCGCCGGGCCGTCCCGCGCCTTCGGAGGCCCCGGGCCGGCCGGAACCCGATGCGCCGGAAGCCGAACACGCACCCGCGCAGCCGTCGGAGCCGGTGCCGACGCCCGGCCCCGAGCAGCCGTCGGAGACCGAGCCTGAGCCCGCTCCAGGGCCGGACCAGGCGTCGGAGTCCGCGCCGCCGCCCGAGCCGAACCCTGACCAGGCACCGACGCCCGAGCCGGGTCCCGAGCAGCCGTCGGAGTCCGCGCAGGCGCCTGACCCGGGCCCGGACGGGGCGTCGGAGTCCGCGCAGGCGCCCGCCCCGGGCCCTGACCAGCCGTCGGAGCCCGACAGGGCGGAGGCTCCCGAGCAGGGAGCCCCCGCCCACCGCCCGGACGGCACCCGCGCCTCCGGGCCCGGCAGCGGCCCCGCTCCCGGGTCTGCTCCCGACTCCTCGTCACCGACCGGCCGTCCCGCCGGTCCCGACCGTCCCGCCGGAGGCGATACCGCGTGAACGACGTACTCGACGTCGCCCTCCGCCTCGTCATCGTCTTCGCCGTGTTCATGGTGGTCCCGCTCGTCGTGGGGCAGGCGGAACACAAGGTGATGGCCCACATGCAGGGCCGCCTGGGACCCATGTACGCGGGCGGTTTCCACGGATGGGCCCAGCTCGTCGCGGACGGGGTGAAGTTCGCGCAGAAGGAAGACGTCGTACCGGCCGACGCGGACCGCCGCATCTTCCAGCTGGCCCCCGCCGTCGCCCTGCTCCCGTACCTCCTCGTGCTCGTCGCCATCCCGATCGGCCCCAGCGAGGGAGCGGTCGGCCAGGTCGTCGACGCGGGAATCTTCTTCGTGCTGGCCGTCATGGGTGTCGGCGTACTCGGCTCGCTCATGGCGGGCTGGGCCTCGGCCAACAAGTTCTCCCTCCTCGGTGGTCTCCGTACCGCCGCGCAGCTACTCGCGTACGAGCTGCCGATGCTGCTCGCCGCCGCCTCCGTGGCGATGGCCGCCGGTACCGTCTCGCTCCCCGGCATCCTCAACGCCTTCGAGTGGTGGTGGCTGCCCTGGCAGATCGTCGGCGCCCTGGTCTTCTTCGTGGCCGGCCTCGCCGAACTCCAGCGTCCGCCCTTCGACATGCCGGTCGCCGACTCGGAGATCATCTTCGGCGCGTACACCGAGTACACAGGTCTGCGCTTCGCCCTGTTCCTGCTGGCCGAGTACGCCGGCATCGTCGTCCTGTGCGGTCTGACGACCGTCCTCTTCCTCGGCGGATGGCACGGACCGCTGGGCGCCGACGGACTCGGCTGGGTCTGGACCCTGCTCAAGACCGGCGTCCTCGCGTTCGTGGTCATCTGGCTCCGGGTCACCTATCCCCGCCTGCGCGAGGACCAGCTTCAGAAACTCGCCTGGACCACGCTCATCCCCCTCGCCCTCGCGCAGATCGCGCTCACCGGCATCGTGAAGGTGGCGATCAACTAGTGCCCCCGATCCCCGGCTCAGGCCTGGCCAAGGGCCTCGCCGTCACCCTGCGGACCATGACGAAGCGCACGGTCACCGCGCAGTACCCCGACGTACAGCCCGAACTCCCACCCCGCAGCCGGGGTGTCATCGGACTGTTCGAGGAGAACTGCACCGTCTGCATGCTCTGTGCCCGTGAGTGCCCCGACTGGTGCATCTACATCGACTCCCACAAGGAGACGGTGCCCCCGGCCGCCCCCGGCGGCCGGGAACGCAGCCGCAACGTGCTGGACCGCTTCGCGATCGACTTCGCCCTGTGCATGTACTGCGGTATCTGCATCGAGGTGTGTCCGTTCGACGCGCTGTTCTGGTCGCCCGAGTTCGAGTACGCGGAGACGGACATCCACGAACTCACCCACGAGCGCGACAAGCTCCGCGAGTGGATGTGGACCGTGCCCGAGCCGCCCGCGCTCGATCCCGGAGCCGAGGAACCCAAGGAGGTCGCCGCCGCCCGCAAGACGGCCGACAAGCTCCAGGCCCGAGCAGCCCAGGAAGCGGAAGCCCAGGCTGCCGAAGCGGCCCAGGAAGCCCAGAGGGGCCGGACAGCGGAAGAGGAGGGACAGCAGTGATCCTCGCGGCTTCCGCCGGACACCCAGGCTTCCTCTCACCGACCGGCGTGGAGATCGCCTTCGTCCTGGTCGGGCTCGCCACCCTCGGCGCGGCCCTGATCACCGTCACCACCAAGCAACTCGTGCACGCGGCCCTCTGGCTCGTCGTGGCGCTCGGCGGCATCGCGGTGGAGTACCTCCTGCTGACGGCCGAGTTCATCGCCTGGGTGCAGGTCCTCATCTACGTCGGTTCCATCGTGGTCCTCCTCCTCTTCGGCCTGATGCTCACCCGGGCCCCCATCGGGCGTTCCCCCGATGCCGACTCGGGCAACCGATGGGTCGCCCTCGGCGCTGCCGTCGCCTCCGCCGCAGCCCTCGTCTGGGTCGTCGTGGACGCCTTCCGTACGACCTGGATCGACCTGGACGGTCCGGCGCAGGGCTCCACCAAGGCCTCCGGAGAGTTCCTCTTCCGGCACTGGGTGCTCCCCTTCGAAGCGCTCTCCGTGCTGCTTCTCGCCGCCCTCGTCGGCGCGATCGTCCTGTCCCGCAAGGACCCCGAGGACCCCGAGGACCCCCAGGGTCTGCGGGCCCGCCCGGGAGGCAAGGCCGGCCGGGGGAGCCCGGACCGCATAGGAAGCAAGGCCCGCCAGGGGCGCCCGGACCGCCGGGGAAGCCAGGGGGACAAGAGCTGATGCACCTCGCCTATCCGGCCGTCCTCGCCGTCCTCCTCTTCTGCACGGGGCTGTACGGGGTTCTCGCCCGACGCAACGCGATCCTCGTCCTGATGTCCGTCGAGCTCATGCTCAACGCCGTGAACCTCAACCTGGTCGCTTTCGACGTCTGGCTCCGTGACGCACTCCACGGGGGCCAGGCGCTCACCCTGTTCACGATCGCCATCGCCGCGGCCGAGATCGGTATCGGCCTCGCGATCGTCCTGGCCGTCTACCGCAACCGCGGCAGCTCGGACGTCGACCGCCTCCGCGACACCGCGGAGACCGAGGAGGCCGAAGCGCTCCCGGACGACGCGGACGACGACGCCACGGACACCACCGCAGACCAGGCCACTGCTCCGGCAGGGAAGGCAAAGAAGGCAGAGGCCACCGCGTGACCACCACGACCCTCGCCGTCCTCGTCCCCCTCCTGCCCTTCCTGGGCGCCGCCGCGGGGCTGCTCCTGGGCCGGACCGCACCCGGCTTCGTCCGTCCCCTCGCGGTCCTGCCGACCCTCGCCGCCGCCGCTCTCGCCGTCGTCGTCGCCGGCCGGCAGGGCGGCGGCCGGGCCGTCGACGCCGCGACCCGGCTGACCCCCACCGGCTCGGTCCCGGTCGACCTGGCCCTGCACCTCGACGGCTTCGCCGTCCTCGTCGCCGTCCTGGTCGGGCTCGTCGCCACCTGCGTACAGATCTACTCGACGGCGTACCTGAAGAACGACGCCCGCTACCCCTCGTACGCGGCCCTCGTCTCCCTCTTCACCTCCGCGATGCTGCTCGTGGTCTACTCCGGCGACCTCATGGTGCTCCTGGTCGGCTGGGAGATCATGGGCATCTGCTCGTACTTCCTCGTCGGCCACTACTGGGAGACCCCGGAAGCCCGCGCCGCGTCCCTCAAGGCCTTCCTCGTCACCAAACTCGGCGACGTTCCCTTCCTCATCGGCCTGTTCGCGCTCGCCGCCGACACCGGCACCTTCCGCATCACCGGCATCCTGGCCGCCGTCGGCAACGGCGGACTCGACCACCCCACCCTCATCGCCCTGCTGCTCCTCGCCGGCGTCGCGGGCAAGTCCGCGCAGTTCCCCCTGCACACCTGGCTGCCCGACGCGATGGCCGGCCCCACGCCGGTCTCCGCGCTCATCCACGCAGCGACGATGGTCGCCGCCGGCATCTACTTCGTGGCACGGCTCCTCCCCGTCTTCGCCGCCTCCGGCGCCGCCCTCGTCGTCCTCGCCGTGATGGCGGCCGTCACGATGACCGGCTCGGGACTCGCCGCACTCGCCCAGGACGACATCAAGCGGGTCCTCGCCTACTCGACGATCGGCCAGCTCGGCTACATGGCGGGTGCCCTGGCCGTCGCCGACCGCGGAGCCGCCGTCTTCCACCTCCTGTCGCACGGCGCCTTCAAAGCCGTGCTCTTCCTCGCGGCGGGCGTCGTCATCCACGCGGCGGGGACCAACTCACTCGCCGCCATGTCCCGCATGAGCGGGCTGACCAAGCGCATCCCCGACGCCTACTGGACGATGACCGTCGCGCTCCTCGCGCTCGCCGCCATCCCCCCGTTCGCCGGCTTCTTCTCCAAGGAAGCCGTCCTCGTCGCCGCCGAGCACACCGCCCTCGGTGACCGTGGCGTCGCCCCGGCCGCCGCCGGCTGGACGATCCTCGTCGCCGGGCTCGCCGCCGCCGTCCTCACCGCCGCCTATGCCACCAGGCTGTGGCTCCTCGCCTTCCGCGGGCGTGGACCCGAGGTCCCCGACCACGGCAGGCAGCCCGCCGCGATGACCTCCGTCCTGTGGGTCCTCGCCGTCCCCACGATCGCGTTCGGCCTCACCGCCGGCGCCCTCACCGACTGGTTCGACGGCCACAGCCTCACCCCCTCCCTCACGACCGCCGTCCTGTCCACCGGCGTCGGACTCGTCGGCGGACTCGTCACCTACGGCGCATGGCGCCACACCACGGCGCACGCCGACCGTCCCGCGGTCGGCGCCGTCGCCGCCCACCCCGAAGCCGAGCCGGCCCTCGTGGAGGCCGAGGCGATCGCCTCGCACACGGCGGCGTACGGCACCATCGCGGACGCCCCGGACCCCTCGGACCCCGGCAGGCTCCTCCTCGGGCCGCTGCACCGGCACGCGGTCACCGGCTTCCACCTCGACGCCCTCTACACGGCGCTGTTCGTCCGCCCCGTGGAAGCCGCCGCACGACTCGTCCGCTTCCTGGACCGCGAGGTCGTCGACACCTACGTACGCGGCTCGGGCAGCATCACCCGAGGGCTCGGCACCCTGGTCCGCCGCTCCCAGACCGGCAACGTGCAGACCTACCTCGGCGCGCTGCTCGCCGGAACCCTTGTCCTGGCGATCGCAGCCGTCGTCTTCGCCAACGTCTACGCCGGGGCGTGAACCGTGCTCGATATCAGCGCATCCGTGATGCAGTTCCTTCTGGCGTTCATCGTCGTCGCCCCGCTACTCGGCGCGGCCGCCGCACTCCTGCCCGCCCCGCCCGGGCTCAGGGGCAGGCACCCCGACCAGGCCGTGCTCCGCCACGGCGTGACCGTCACCGGCGCCGTACTCCTCGCCGCGCTCGTCCTGGCCGCGGGCTTCGACCACGACCATCCGTCGACCATGCAGGCCACCACGGACATCAGCTGGATCCCGGCTCTCGACGTCCGGATCCACCTCGGCACCGACGGCATCTCGCTCCCCCTGCTCGTGCTGACCGCGCTGCTGACCTTCCTCTGCGCGCTCCACAGCTACTTCAAGCCCCCCGCAGGCCCCTCCCCGAAGGCCTTCGTCGCTCTCGTCCTCGTCCTCGAGTCCGGCACCCTCGCGACCTTCGCCGTCCTCGACCTGCTGCTCTTCTTCCTGGCCTTCGAGATGGTCCTCATCCCGATGTACTTCCTCATCGCCCGCTGGGGCGGCGACCGGAAGCAGCCCGCCGCCTGGAGGTTCATCCTCTACACGCTGCTCGGCTCCGTGATCATGCTGCTGGGGCTGCTCCTCATCGGACTGAAGAGCGGCACCTTCGACATGGTGGCACTCGCCACTGACAACGGCCGCGGCCTCACCACATCCGTGCAGGTCATCGCCGTTCTGGCGGTCGGGCTCGGCCTGGCGGTGAAGACCCCGATGTGGCCGCTGCACAGCTGGCTGCCCGACGCCCACACCGCGGCCCCCACCGTGGGATCCGTCCTTCTCGCCGGCGTACTGCTGAAGATGGGTACGTATGGATTCGTCCGCATCCTCCTGCCCGTCACCCCGGACGGGATGCAGACCTTCGCGCCGTATCTGGCGGCCTTCGCCGTGGTCGGGATCATCTACGGATCCCTCGCCTGCCTCGCCCTCGCCCGTCCCGGCGCCAAGGGCGACCTCAAGCGACTGATCGCCTACTCCTCCGTGGGCCACATGGGCTTCGTGCTCCTCGGCATCGCGACGATGACCCCCACAGGCGTGAACGGCGCACTCTTCGCGAACATCGCCCACGGACTCATCACCGGTCTGCTGTTCTTCCTGGTCGGCGCCGTCAAGGACCGCTACGGCACGGCGGACCTCGACACCCTGTCGGGGGCCACCGGGGCGGCCCTCTACGGCCGTGCGCCCCGGCTCGGAGGCCTCCTCGCCTTCGCCGCGGTGGCCTCGCTCGGGCTCCCCGGCCTCGCCGGGTTCTGGGGCGAGATGCTCACCCTCTTCGGCGCGTTCGACCCCGCCGAAGGGCTCAGCCGCCCCGCCTTCCTCACCTTCATGTCCATCGGGGCCCTCGGCACCCTGCTCACAGCCGCGTACATGCTGATCGTCGTACGCCGCGTCTGCATGGGTGAGCACCGGGAGCAGCCGCAGCCGGTCGCCGACATCCAGCACCACGAGTTCGCAGCCTGGACCCCGCTCGCCGCCCTGACCGTCCTCGCCGGACTCTGGCCCGCCGTCCTCCTCGGCCTCACCGACCCGGCCGTGCAGAAGCTCCTCGCAGGAGGCAAGTCGTGACCGTGGCAGCCGACAGCGCAACCGGGGCGGCGAGTCTCGTCCAGTCCGTCGACTGGCTCGCGATCGCACCCCCCGTCATCGCGGCGTCCGTCGCCCTGCTCGTCCTCGTCGCCGACCTCTTCACCGGCGAACGGCACAAGCCGCTCCTCGGCTACGGAGCCGTCGCCGGGCTCGTCGCCGCCCTCGCCATGACCGTCCCGCTGCGCGCCGGAGACCGCTCCACCTTCTGCCTCACCGGCGCGACACGGGCCTGCAGCTACACCGCCGACCACTTCGCCCTCGTCATCCAGGTCCTCGTGCTCGGCGGGGCCCTGCTCACCGCGCTGCTCTCGGCCGGCGAGACCCGCAAGCTCCCCGCGGGCGAGTTCTGGTTCCTGCTGCTGTCCTCCGCGGCCGGAGCCGCGCTCCTCCCCGCCGCCCGGGACCTCGCCACCCTCGTCGTCGCCCTCGAAGTGGCGTCACTCCCCGCGTTCGCGCTGGTCGGCATCAAGCGCGGCGACCGCCGCTCCTCGGAAGCGGCCCTGAAGTTCTTCCTCTCCTCCGTCGTCGCCACGGCCGTCATGCTCCTGGGCGTCAGCTTCGTCTACGCGACGACCGGCACCATGCACCTCACGGAGATCGCCGCCCACCTCGACGACGTACCGGACAGGTTCTCCACGCTCGCCGAGGCAGGCGTGGTCCTCACCCTCGTCGGCTTCGCCTTCAAGACGGCCGCCGCGCCGTTCCACTTCTGGGTCCCGGACACGTACGTGGGAGCTCCGCTCCCCATCGCCGCCTACCTCTCGGTCGTCGGCAAGGCGGTCGGCTTCTCCGGCCTCGTCCTCGTCACGGTCATCGCGTTCCCCTCGTACGCGGACGTGTGGGGACCCGCCCTGGCCGTCCTCGCCGCATTCACCATGACCATCGGCAACGTCGCCGCACTCCGGCAGACCGCCACCCGCGCCCGAAGCGCCGTACGGCTCCTCGCCTGGTCGTCCGTCGGCCAGGCCGGCTACCTCCTCGTCCCGATCGCCGCCGCCGCGTACTCCAGCGACACCCAGATCGGCTCGACCGTCGCCTACGCGCTCATGTACGCCGTGGTGAACCTCGGGGCCTTCGCGGTGGCCGCCCTCGTCGCCCGCACCCGCCCCGGCAACCGCCTCAGCGACTACCGCGGCCTGTACGCCACCCGCCCCCTGGCCGCCCTGGCCATGGGCTTCTTCCTGCTCTGCCTGGCCGGCCTGCCACCCGGCATCATCGGTCTCTTCGCCAAGGTCACGGTCTTCTCCTCGGCCGTCGACGCGGGGCTCGGCTGGCTCGCCGTCGTCATGGCCGTCAACGTGGTGATCGCGCTCTACTACTACCTTCAGTGGACCGCCGCGCTCTTCAGGTCCCCGGAGACGGACAGCACGCCCCAGGCGGAGCCCCCGGCGCACAAGCACCGGGTACCCGCCCCCCTCACGCTGGCGATCGTCCTCACCGCCGCGGCGGGAATCGCCCTGTCCGGCGCCCCCCAGCTCATCCTCCGTTTCGCCGCGGTCAGCCTGTTCTGACCGGCTACGACCGGCTTGCCCCCGGTGCCACGCGCAGGGCATGGTCATGCGTGCACGTGTCACGTAAATAAATGCGCAGGACGAGCACGCATGAAGAGCACAGAGGAGCCAGAGCGGTGCTGAACGGGTTCAAGGACTTCATCCTCCGCGGGAACGTCGTCTCGATGGCGATCGGCCTCGCCGTCGGGGCCGCCTTCACCGCCGTGGTCACCGGCTTCAGCAACGCGTTCATCGTGCCGTTGATCGGCCTCGTCACCCGGGGCACCGGAGACTTCAGCAAGGCCTCCTACAGCGTCGACGGCGTGACGTTCCCGTACGGCCTCTTCGTCAGCGCCGCCATCGCCTTCCTCATCACCGCCGCGGTCCTCTACTTCCTCGTCGTCCTCCCCATGGCGAAGGTCCAGAACCGCTTCACGGCCAAGGAGGACGAGCAGAAGGCCGACATCAAGGCCGCCCTGCGCGACTGTCCCCGCTGCTTCACCGAGATCCCCTCCATCGCCACCCGCTGCGCCCACTGCACCAGCGACGTCGAGCCGGACGCGGAAGCCCGCGCCCTCGCGGGACTCCCCGCCCCGCGCTGACCGCTGCCGCACACCCTCACGAGCGCGCCCACCCGTACGGCCCAGGGGCGGATCCACCCGGATCCGCCCCTGCGGCCTGTGCCCCCGGCCACCAGGCACAAGGGAACTAGCTCCCTTCGCCTCGCGTTGACCGGTACGGGAGGCTCCACTGGGGAGTGGAGCACCACCGAGCAAGGGTTCCCCTGCTGCACCACTTGGAGGGCGTACCGTGCACCGCCGGCACAACGGGCTGAAAACCGCTGTACTCCTCGGGGGCCTGTCGGCCCTCATCATCGTCATCGGCAGCTTCTTCGGACGGACCGGCCTCATCGTGGCCCTCCTCGTCGCGCTCGCCACCAACGCCTACGCGTACTGGAACAGCGACAAGCTCGCCCTGCGGGCCATGAGGGCACGCCCGGTCAGCGAATTCGAGGCACCGCAGCTCTACCGCACCGTCCGTGAGCTCTCGACCGCCGCGCGCCAGCCCATGCCCCGGCTCTACATCTCCCCCACGCAGGCACCCAACGCCTTCGCCACCGGACGCAACCCGCGCAACGCCGCCGTGTGCTGCACCGAGGGGATCCTTCAGATCCTCGACGAGCGCGAGCTGCGCGGCGTCCTCGGCCACGAGCTGAGCCACGTCTACAACCGCGACATCCTCATCTCGTCCGTCGCGGGCGCCCTCGCCTCGGTCGTCATGTTCCTGGTCAACTTCGCCTGGCTCATCCCCGTCGGCCGGTCGGACGACGACGACGGCCCCGGCCTCCTCGGAATGCTGCTGATCATGATCCTCGGCCCGCTCGCCGCCTCCGTGATCCAGCTCGCCGTGAGCCGTTCCCGCGAGTACCAGGCCGACGCGTCCGGGGCCCAGCTCACCGGCGACCCGCTCGCCCTGGCGTCCGCCCTGCGCAAGCTCGACGCCGGGACCAAACAGCTTCCGCTCCCGCCTGAACCGCGGATCGAGACCGCGAGCCACATGATGATCGCGAACCCGTTCCGCCCCGGCCAGGGCATGTCGAAGATGTTCTCCACCCACCCGCCCATGGCCGAACGCATCTCCCGACTCGAGCAGATGGCAGGGTACCGACCGTGAAAACAATCCTGAACGTCATATGGCTGGTCCTGTGCGGACTCTGGATGTTCCTCGGCTACATCGCCGCAGGGCTCCTGCTCTGCATCACGATCATCGGCATCCCCTTCGGCGTGGCCGCGTTCCGCATCGGCGTCTACGCCCTCTGGCCCTTCGGCTACTCCGTCGTCGACCGCCATGACGCCGGAGGCGGCTCCCTCATCGGCAACGTCCTCTGGGTGATCCTGGCCGGCTGGTGGCTCGCGCTCGGCCACATCTTCACCGGCATCGCCCTGTGCGTCACGATCATCGGCATTCCGCTGGGCATCGCCAACTTCAAGCTCATCCCGGTCTCGCTGATGCCCTTCGGCAAGGAGATCGTGCGCACCGACCAGCCGTTCGCCACCCGATAGACGCCCGCCACCCGTCGCACGGGGGCCGCGGCCGGCAACCGCACCAGCCCCCGCAGGCGTCCTTGCTTGCAGGAACGAGCGACGGGTAGGACGCGAACATGAGCATCATCAGCTGGATCATCCTCGGGCTGCTGGCCGGCGCCATAGCCAAACTGCTTCTGCCGGGCCGTGACCCCGGCGGCATCATCGGCACGACTCTCATAGGGGTCGTGGGCGCCTTCCTCGGAGGCTGGCTCTCGTCCCGCTTCCTCGACCGCCCCATCAGCGCGGACTTCTACGACACGGCCACCTGGGTCGCGGCCGTCGCCGGATCCCTCGTCCTGCTGATCGCCTACCGGCTGCTGTTCGGCAACTCCCGCGACCGCCGCTGATCCCGCGCCCGTGAAGCCCCTGGGGACACGGGACGGGGCGGGCAGTGCCGACCGGCACACCCCGCCCCGCCCACGGCCGGCTGCGCACGGCAGCGGCAGGTCTACCGGTAGTTGGCGAACTGCACGGCGAAGTCCAGGTCCTTGCCCTTGATCAGGGCCTGCACCGCCTGCAGGTCGTCCCGGCTCTTGGAGGTGACCCGCAGCTCGTCACCCTGGACCTGAGCCTTGACGCCCTTCGGACCCTCGTCGCGGATGATCTTCGCCACCTTCTTGGCGTTCTCCTGGGAGATGCCCTCCTCGATCGTGGCGAAGATCTTGTACTCCTTGCCGGAGAGCTGCGGCTCGCCCGCGTCCAGCGACTTGAGGGAGATCCCGCGCTTGACCAGCTTGGACTGGAAGATGTCGAGGATCGCCTTGACCCGCTCCTCGCCGTTCGCCTCCATGAGGATCTTCTCGCCGGACCAGGAGATCGACGCGTTCGTCCCCTTGAAGTCGAAGCGCTGGGAGATCTCCTTGGCGGCCTGGTTGAGGGCGTTGTCGACCTCCTGCCGCTCGACCTTCGAGACGATGTCGAAACTGGAGTCGGCCATGACGTGTGGCTCCTTGCGTCGTATGCGGTGGGGTACGGCACAAAGCCTAGCCACCCCCGCCCGCGCCCGGCGCTGATCAACCGAGTGGCGGAGCACCCCTGGGCATCAGGTATCGTTTACGTCGTCGCCAAGGAGCCCCCACCAGGGATCCGACGCGTCGTTCCAGGCGGTGTGCCCGAGTGGCCAAAGGGAGCAGACTGTAAATCTGCCGGCTCAGCCTACCCAGGTTCGAACCCTGGCGCCGCCACAGGAACCAGAGGGCCCGTGAACAGCAGAGATGCTGAGCACGGGCCCTCTTTCGTTGTTCGGTGGCCGATGGCCCAAGGGGGCCTGCCGTCGAGCGAGTCGGCCGGGTGAGGCCGAGCCGTGCGGCGCCGTCGGCAGAGTGCTCGCTGCGGCCCGCGGCGCCGGCGCGCCGGCGCGTTCGCGCGTCAGGGCCGGGGGCGCTCGAAGAACTGGAGCACCCCTCCGACGGAGAAGCAGAGGGCGCCGGTGAGCGTGCCCCAGTTGGCGACGTCGACGTTCACGACGCTCCCCGTCGCGGGACGGGTGAAGTCGGCCAGTGCCGAAGCCATGAAGAGCGCGGATCCGAGCTGATTGACCGCGACGATCCACCAGCCGAGCTCGCGCGGACGGATGCCCAGCCGGCCATGACAGACCTCTGCCAGCGCCAGGTGCCCCGAGACGAGGAACAGGATGCACCCGACCACGTCGGGGGCCCAGACCAGGCTGTCCATCTGCCGTACCGAGAGCCCGTGCAGCAGTGAACCCAGCAGGTTGACGCCGAACACCAGTGTCCCCACGAACAGCAGGAAGGTGCTCAGCCAGTCGATCCGGCCGGGCTCGTAGACCCACCATCTCCAGGCCCGTGTGGGAGGAGTCCCGAATCCGCTGTCGGGGCGCGGGGCGTTGACGGCCTGGAGCAGCGACGCGAAGCCGCCCGTGTTGAAGAAGAGACCGCCGGCGAAGTAGATCCAGGCGCTCGTCAGGTCGCCCGCGCCGAACTGGGCGACAGCGGCCCCCGAGGCGAACAAGGCGCCGCCGACCGTGAACGTGCCTGCGGCTACGGCGTTCAGCCTGCCGAGTCGGGCCACCGATTCGCCGTCCGCGCGCCGGGAGCGGGCCTCCGGCCCGCTTGCGGTTCGCACGGAGAGCAGGCCGCGCTTGCGTGCCGGACGTGACTCCCAGACCGCGGTGCCCCCGTCGGAGAGGTGCCAGGTCAGCCGGGTCGTGAACGGCCCTGTGCCCTCGGCGGTCTCCTCGGTCCCGCTCACCTGCCGCCCCCGGCCTCTTGACGCATGTTCATCCCCTTCGTGCCCGTCGTGGCGCGTTTTCGGCCCGGCGCCGCAGGAGGTAGAGCCCGGCGTACGTGACCAGGACGGCCATGCACGCGATGAAGACCAGCCCGGCGTCCTGGAGGCCGGTGTGGACCGAGAGGACGCCCACACCGATCACCGGCAGCGAGATGCCCGCGTACGCCACCACGAACAGCGTCGAGATCACCGCCGCCCGCCGGTCCACGGGTGACGCGGCGGCCACCTGGGACAGGGCGGCCCGGAAGGTGAGGCCCTGGCCCGCGCCGCCGAGGAGCGCGCTCAGCACGACCAGGGGCAGCAGCTGCCACCACAGTGCTGCCGCGAGCAGCGCCAGCCCGCCGAGGAGGCCCGCGCAGCCCAGTGGCAGTGACCGCCGCTCACCGATCCGGCCCACCGCGGACTGCCCGGCGATCGAGGCGAAGAAGGCCAGCGCGACGATCATCCCGCTCACGGCGTGGTTGTCGACGTCGAGGAACTGGGAGAGGAACGCCGGACTGACCGAGGTGAACACACCGAACAGCGCGAACCCCGCGAAGGAGGCCAGCGCGGCCGGCCTGAAGACCGTTCGCACCTCGGACGGCAGCCCGGGGCGCTGCGGGCGGACGGTCTTCAGGGGGCGCCGCTCGTCGACGGTCTCCCTGAGGCCGGACAGGACGACGGCCGAGATCGCCAGCAGGGCGAGGTGCACGAGGAACGGCAGGTACAGCGGCCAGGGGGCGTACTGCGCGAGGATCCCGGCGAGCAGCGGCCCGCAGCCCAGGCCGCCCATGTTGGCGGCCGTCGCCACGAACGAGGCCCGGGACGATCCCTTGCCGGGTGCCAGCTCCATGACGTACGCGGTGGCAGCACCGGTGAAGAAGCCGGCCGACAGGCCCGACAGCAGGCGGCCCGCGTACAGCCAGCCCAGAGCGGTGGCGCACAGGAAGCAGACGGCACTCGCCGCCGCGCAGCCCAGGCCCCACAGCAGCACGGGGCGCCGGCCCAACGCGTCGGAGGCGTTCCCCGCCAGCAGCAGTACCCCGATGACCCCGAAGGCGTACACCGCGTACACGACGGTCACCGTCAGCTCGGAGAACCCGAGCTTCTGCTGGTAGAGGCTGTAGAGAGGGGTCGGCAGGGTCGTTCCCGCCATGCACACGGCGAACACCGCCCCGCTGAGGTAGCAGGGGAGCCAACCTCGGCGATCAAGGCCACCGTCCATGCGCCCGACGCTATCCCGCGGACGCTCCCGCAGGCCGGATCGCCTCGCACCGCGAGTGCCGGACGGCCCCCGGAGTCGCACTGCCGGCCCGCGACCCGGTCACCGGTGGTGAGCCTGCCGGGTCCCCCCGCCGGGTGCGGAGCCTCGTGCGTCCTGGGGCCGCGACAGGGACACCCGGGCCGGCCGGGAGGCGGCGCCGTGTCCCGGAGGTGTCCGGTGTCCGGGCCGGGTCACGAACTGCGGCGGTGGTGAGCCCGGTCGGCGCCGCGCAGCCGCATGACCACGTACGTCACGAGTGCCACGGCCGCCAGGGCCAGCACCACCTTGGAGGCGAGTCCGACGTACGTCCCCACGGCCTCCCACCGGTCTCCCAGCCAGTAGCCGGCCATCACGAGGACCGAGTTCCAGATCAGGCTGCCGAGCGTGGTCAGCGTGACGAAGACGTGCAGGGGCATGCGCTCCACACCGGCGGGAACCGAGATGAGGCTGCGGAAGACCGGCACCATACGGCCGAAGAAGACCGCCTTGGTGCCGTGCTTCGCGAACCACTCCTCCGTACGCACCAGATCGGAGGCCTTCACCAGGGGCAGCTTCGCCCAGATGGTGTGCATGCGCTCACGGCCCACCCACGCGCCGATCCAGTAGAGGGCCAGGGCCCCCACCACCGAGCCGAGCGTGGTCCAGAACAGCGCCGAGGCCAGGCTGAGGACTCCCTGCCCGGCGGCGAACCCGGTCAGCGGGAGGATCACCTCGCTCGGCAACGGCGGGAAGAGGTTCTCCAGGGCGATGGCCAGGCCCGCTCCGGGGCCGCCCATGGTCTCGACGAGCCCCGCGGCCCAGCCCGCGATACCGCCCGAGGGCTCCTGCGGCGAAGCCGCGTACGTGAGATGCATGTGAGTCTCCAAGCCGGCGGGTCATTACCCAGGGGCGTCTACCCCCGATCGCCCACCACGTGAGGACCGCGGCTCGGGCCGCCGGCATGGGGACGGCCGAGCCGCGGTCCTCCGCGGTCCGCGGGCTGGGCGCCGGCCGGCAGCTCCTCAGTTGCCCGCGATGTCCTTGACCGCGACCGCCACCGGCTTGCTCCCGCTGATCAGCTCCAAGGTCAGGCCCGCCGTGGCCGGGGTGTCCAGCAGTTCGAGCAGGACCGCGGCCACGTCGTCCCGGGGGACCGGGCCCCGGCCCGTCGAGGCGGAGAGCAGGACCTGTCCGGTTCCGGCGTCGTCCGTGAGCATGCCGGGGCGCAGGATCGTCCAGTCCAGGCCGCCGCGGGAACGCACGTACGCGTCGGCCTCGCCCTTGGCCCGCTGGTAGACGTCGAAGACCTCGTCCCCGGGGTGTGCGGGGTCGGCACCCATCGAGGACACCACGACGTACCGCCGCACCCCGGCCCGCTCCGCCGCGTCCGCGAACAGCACGGCGGCTCCGCGGTCCACCGTGTCCTTGCGCGCCGTGCCGCTGTTCGGCCCGGCGCCGGCCGCGAAGACCACGGCGTCGGCCCCTCGCAGCACCTCCGCCGCCTCCTCCACGGACGCCGATTCGAGGTCGAGGACGACCGGCTCGGCTCCCGCGGCTCTCAGGTCCCCGCTCTGCCGCGGGTCACGGATGACTCCCACCGCCTCATCACCGCGCGCGGCGAGCAGCCGCTCGAGCCGCAGTGCGATCTGACCATGTCCACCTGCAATGACAATGCGCATGCTTCCGACCGTACGCCGCGGCTTGCCCTCGTGCTCAAGGCCCGCCGCCGGGGCCGGAATCGGTGCGTCCCTGGCGGGGGAGGCCGAGGGAGGCCCCTGAGTCGCGGTACTCGCGCACGGCGCTCGTCCGGGCCACCACACGTCCACCGTGCACCACGATCCTGCTGTACGCGAGGGAGAGCGCGCCGGCCAGCCCGTCCCCGCGTACGGCGAGCAGCTCGGCGGGGAAGCCGGCCTCGACGCGTACTCCCGGCAGGCCCAGGGCAGCCCTGGTGCCGGTGGAGACGGCGTCGTAGGCGTCAGCGGGGCGCAGGCCCTCCTGCGAGGCCAGCAGGTAAGCCGCCTCCAGCGGGTCGCCGCGGCCCACGGGGTTGGCGTGGTCGCGCAGGGCCCCGCTGCCGGCCACCACCCGGACGCCGGCGGCACGCAGCAGGCGTACCGGTGGGGCTCCGCGCAGCCTGGCCAGGGAGCAGCAGCCCTGGGGGAGGCAGACCACGGTCACGGCGGCGGCGGAGAGCCGGTCCGCCGTGCGGGCCGCCTCGTCAGGGGGAAGCCGGGAGAGCCCCGCGCAGGGGCCGAGACAGACGCCCGGGCGATGGCCCGCGGCCATGGCGGCCAGCCGGGCGAGGCGGCCGGGGTCGTCGCCGTCCGTGTGCAGGTCGACGGGCCGGCCGTGGGAGGCGGCGAGATCCAGGACGGCCTCCGTGTAGCCGGCCGGATCGGGGTCGAGGTCGGGACAGCCGCCGATCACGCCCGCGCCCATGTCCACGGCGTCACGGAGGGCGGCGAGATTGCCGGCGCCCGCGACTCCGGTGAGGAGCCGGGGCACGGCGACGGCGGTCAGGTCGGTGAGGCCGCGCAGTGAGCTCCGGGCCGCCAGGACACCCTCCAGGGAGCCGAGCCCCCGTACGTCACCGACGCGCACGTGTGCGCGCAGCGCGGTGGCTCCGTGGCTGAGCTGGAGCAGCGCCGCCTCGGTGGCACGGCGCCGGACGTCCTCGGGCCGGTGGGACGGCGGGCCGGCCGATGCGCCGGTGAGCGCCGTGTCGGCGTGGGCATGGGGCTCGGCGGGGGCCGGCAGGAGGAGGTAGCCGCGCAGGTCGATGCGGTGCCCGGGGGTGGTGAGGCTGCCCGCCGTGCCGACCGCCTCGATGCGCGGGCCGCCGAGCAGTACGTCCACGGTGCGCCCGTCCACGAGCCGTGCCCCGCCGAGGAGGAGTGCGGACACGTCGGCGGTACTTACGGGCATCGCGCCGCTCCTGGAGGAATTCAAGATCACGCAGTGTGCGCCGAGCCTAGGCGGGGGTGGGCTCCGCTCCGAGGAGGAGCAATTAGTCCTACGAATGTGGCCGGGTGAGGCAGGCGGAGGGAGGGGCGTCGTGCGGGCCGGCGGGGCGGCGGCCGGGGACGGTGTACGGGCTGATCAAGGGCCTGATCAGGGGGCTCGGCCCAGGGGCGGCACCGGTGCGTGAGGGCGTCCGTGGAGGACCGCGGAAACGGATTTGGGCGATCGGCGACAGACCGTGTAATGTCTTCCTCGCTCGCCCCAATAGCTCAGTCGGTAGAGCGTCTCCATGGTAAGGAGAAGGTCTGCGGTTCGATTCCGCATTGGGGCTCTGGTGATCGGGTGACCCCGCTTCGGCGGGGAAGCCCGGCATCAAAGCGGTGTAGCTCAGTCGGTAGAGCAAGCGGCTCATAATCGCTGTGTCACCGGTTCAAGTCCGGTCACCGCTACTAAACGGTAGCCGATTGTGGGGTCGGTCCTTCGATCGGCTACTCTTTTTTGCGTTCATCCGTCCATCCGTCCGTCCAAGGAGCACTCACGTGGCTGCCACCGACGTCCGCCCGAAGATCACGCTGGCCTGCGTGGAGTGCAAGGAGCGGAACTACATCACCAAGAAGAACCGGCGTAACAACCCGGACCGTCTTGAGATGAAGAAGCACTGCCCGCGCTGCAACTCGCACACCGCGCACCGCGAAACGCGCTGAAAACAGGCTCGTACACGAGGCCGTCCCCATTGGGGGCGGCCTCGTGTCGTTTATCTTGATGGCTCGGGTCGTCCCTCGCCCCATTTCGACTTTTCACCAGGAGGTACCGGGCCCATGGCGCTCGACCAGTCCTTCGTCGGGCGGACCTATCCGCCCACCCCGGCGTACGAGGTCGGCCGGGAGAAGATCCGGGAGTTCGCGGAAGCAGTGGGTGACACCTGCCCCGCGTACGTCGACCCGGAGGCCGCCAAGGCGCTGGGATATCCGGACGTGATCGCTCCGCCCACGTTCGTCTTCTCCCTCACCTACCGGGCCGCCGGGCAGGTGGTGCAGGACCCGCAGCTGGGCCTGGACTACAGCCGTGTCGTGCACGGTGACCAGAAGTTCGCGTACACGCGTCCCGTACGGGCGGGGGACCGGCTGACGGTCACCTCGACCATCGAGGCCGTCAAATCGATGGCGGGCAACGACATCCTGGACATCCGCGGCGAGGTGCACGACGAGTCCGGTGAACACGTGGTGACCACGTTGATGAAGCTGGTGGCCCGCGCCGCCGAGGAGGCGTGATGACGGCGAGCATCGCTCACGAGACGGTCGAGGTCGGTACGGAGCTTCCGGCGCAGTCGTTCCCCGTGACGCGGGCGACGCTGGTGCAGTACGCGGGCGCCTCCGGGGACTTCAACCCGATCCACTGGAACGAGAAGTTCGCACGCGAGGTCGGTCTCCCGGACGTGATCGCGCACGGCATGTTCACCATGGCCGAGGCGATCCGGGTGGTCACGGACTGGGCCGGGGACCCGGGCGCGGTCGTCGAGTACGGCGTGCGGTTCACCAAACCGGTCGTCGTGCCGAATGACGCGACGGGGGCGCTGATCGAGGTGAGCGGCAAGGTCGCCGCCGTGCTGGACGACAACCGCGTACGCGTCGACCTGACGGCGACGAGCGGCGACAAGAAGGTGCTGGGCATGGCCCGCGCCGTCGTCCGCCTCGCCTGACCCACGGCCGCCGCTGTCGCCCGAAGGGCGCCCTCCTCGGGAGGGCGCCCTTCGGCGCTCCGTGGCCGTGCCCTGGCGGCGGGGCCACGGACCGTACTCTTGTCCCGTGCAGGAACTCCACGACGCCCCCCTCGCCCCCCTGACCACCTTCCGGCTCGGTGGCCCGGCCAACCGCCTCCTGACGGCAACGACCGACGCGGAGGTGATCGCCGCCGTACGCGAGGCCGACGACAGCGGCACCCCGCTCCTGGTCGTCGGCGGCGGCTCGAACCTCGTCATCGGCGACAAGGGCTTCGACGGAACAGCCCTGCGCGTCGCGACCACGGGCTTCGAGCTGTCCGGCACGGCGCTCGAACTGGCCGCCGGCGAGGTCTGGACCGACGCCGTGGCCCGTACGGTCGAGGCGGGCCTGGCCGGCATCGAGTGCCTGGCCGGGATCCCCGGGTCCGCCGGGGCGACGCCCATCCAGAACGTCGGTGCCTACGGGCAGGAAGTGTCCTCGGTCATCACCGAGGTCGTCGCCTACGACCGTCACACCCGTGAGACGGTCACCCTCCCGAACGAGGCCTGTGCGTTCTCGTACCGCCACAGCCGCTTCAAGGCCGGTCCCGACCGCTTCGTGGTGCTCCGCGTCCGGTTCGGGCTGGAGGACGCGGGCGGGCTGTCCGCCCCCCTGCGCTACCCCGAGACGGCCAGGGCCATGGGCGTCGGACAGGGCGACCGCGTCCCCCTCGCCTCAGCCAGGGAGACCGTCCTGAGGCTGAGGGCGGGCAAGGGGATGGTGCTCGACGCGGAGGACCACGACACCTGGTCGGCCGGGTCCTTCTTCACCAACCCGGTCCTCGACGAGGCGCAGCACGCCCTTCTCCTCGCCCGCGCCGAAGAGCGCCTGGGTGCGGACGTCACGCCCCCGGCCTTCCCCGCGGGCGACGGCCTGGTGAAGACCTCTGCCGCCTGGCTGATCGACAAGGCCGGCTTCACCAAGGGGTACGGCACCGGCCCCGCGCGCATCTCCACCAAGCACACGCTCGCCCTCACCAACCGGGGCGGCGCGACCACCGAGGACCTGCTGGCCCTGGCCCGCGAGGTCGTGGCCGGGGTGCACGAGGCCTTCGGGGTCACACTCGTCAACGAACCGGTGACGGTCGGCGTCAGCCTGTAGAGGCGCCGCCGTCGGGCGTGCGCCGCCCCGGGCGGCGGGCCTGACGCGGACGTGGCGCTCCGGGTGCGGCCGACCCCTGGGATCCCTGGGGGCCTCGGACCGGGCCCCTGGGGTCCCTGGGGCCCGGTGGGACTCGTCCAGCCGCTGCGCGCCGGTGCCGGGCGGGTGTGTCCCGTCCGGCGCGCGGTGGTCCGCCCGCGCCGGCTCAGTAGGCGACTCCCACGCCCTGCCTCACCGCGGCCGGCTCGTCGACCAGGGCCAGCATCGCGTGGGCCACATCGGCGCGCGACAGGGACCGGCCGCTGCGCGGGGTGCCTCCCACGACCGTCCGGTAGGTGCCCGTCAGCGGGCCGTTCGTCAGCTTCGGCGGCCGCACCGACGTCCAGTCCGTCGCACTGGCCGCCAGCGCGGCCTCCATGCGCTCCAGGTCGGCGTACACCTCCCTGAGCACCGAGCCGACCACCTTGCGGACCGCACGGTCCAGCACGGGGTCGTCGGCCGGCTCCGGGCCGACCGGCGCGGCGCTCACCACCATCAGCCGCCGCACCCCCTCCGCCTCCATCGCCCCCAGCACCTGCGCGGTGAGCCGCTCCGCCACACCGCCGGCCTTCCGGCCCCGGGCCCCGAGCCCCGACAGGACGGCGTCCCGCCCCGCGACCGCCTCGCGTACCGCTCCCGCGTCGCCCAGTGGCACGACGGCGTGCGGGGCGGCGTTCCTGAGCCCGTCCGGGAGCCGGGCGGGATCCCGGACCACCGCCGTCACCTCGTGCCCGGCCGCCCGTGCCTGCCGCACGACCTCCTGGCCGACGCCCCCCGTCGCTCCGAACACGGTGAGCCTCATCGCGCACGTCCTTCCACAGTGGGTGAGTATTCACTCACCTTTAGGGTGAGTGGACGCTCACCCTTTCGTCAACCCTTGTGGAGCACCCATGGAGCAGAAGCCGGCCCGCGTCCGCATCGTCGACGCGGCCCATGAGCTGATGCTCGGCATCGGTCTCGCGCGGACGACGACGAAGGAGATCGCCAAGGCCGCCGGCTGTTCCGAGGCGGCGCTGTACAAGTACTTCAGGAACAAGGAAGAGATCTTCGTGACCGTGCTCGGCGAACGCATGCCGAGACTCGTCCCGCTCCTGAGCGACCTGGAGGCGGGCGAGGGCGACCTGGAGCGCAATCTCACCGAGGTCGCCCGCCAGGCCGCGCTCTTCTACCAGCAGACCTTCCCGGTGCTCGCCTCGCTGTATGCCGAACCCCGGCTCAAGGACCGGCACGAAGCGGCCATGCGCGAGATGGGTACGGGCCCGCACAAGCCGATCCAGGGCCTCGACGCGTACCTCCGCGCCGAACAGCGCGCGGGCCGCGTCAGCCCCGGGGCCGACACCTACGCCGCGGCCTCCCTCCTGCTCGGTGCCTGCGCCCAGCGCGCCTTCGCCTACGAGATGGGCGGAGCCCCGCAGCCGCTGGACGACTTCGCCGCGTCCCTCGCGCGCACCCTGCTGGGCGGGATCAGCTAGCCAGCCACGCGTCGATACCGCCCAGCAGCTTCTCCCGTACCTCGAAGGGTGCCACCGAGGCCCGCACGGACTGCCGTGCCAGCTCCGCGAGTTCCTCGTCGGTGAAGGCGTGGTGCCGGCGCACGAGGTCGTACTGCGCGGCCAGCCGGGACCCGAAGAGCAGTGGGTCGTCCGCACCGAGCGCCATCGGCACCCCCGCGTCGAACAGGGTGCGCAGGGGTACGTCCGTGGGCTTCTCGTAGACGCCGAGAGCCACGTTGGACGCCGGGCAGACCTCGCAGGTCACCCCGCGCTCCGCGAGCCTGCGCAGCAGCCCGGGGTCCTCCGCGGCCCGCACGCCGTGTCCGATCCGGACCGCGTCGAGGTCGTCCAGGCAGTCCCGGACGCTGGAGGGGCCCGAGAGCTCACCTCCGTGCGGGGCGGCGATCAGACCGCCCTCGCGGGCGATGGCGAAGGCGCGGTCGAAGTCGCGCGCCATCCCGCGCCGCTCGTCGTTGGAGAGCCCGAAGCCGATGACGCCCCGGTCCGCGTACCGCACGGCCAGCCGGGCCAGCGTGCGGGCGTCCAGCGGGTGCTTCATCCGGTTCGCCGCGATGACCACCCGGATCCCGAGCCCGGTGTCGCGGGCCGCGCGGTCCACGGCGTCCAGGATGATCTCGATGGCAGGGATGAGCCCGCCGAGCAAGGGGGCGTACGAGGTCGGGTCGACCTGGATCTCCAGCCAGCCGGACCCGTCGGCCACGTCCTCCATGGCCGTCTCACGCACCAGCCGCTGGATGTCCTCCGGCTCGCGCAGACAGGACCGGGCGATGTCGTACAGGCGCTGGAAGCGGAACCAGCCGCGTTCGTCCGTGGCCCGCAGACTCGGTGGCTCGCCCCCGGTCAGGGCCTCGGGCAGGCGGACCCCGTACTTGTCCGCCAGTTCGAGCAGGGTCGTCGGCCGCATCGACCCGGTGAAGTGCAGGTGCAGATGGGCCTTGGGCAACCGCCGTACGTCACGCTCCATTGAAGGATCTTGCCGCACGCGAGGGGTCCTGCGGTAGCCGGAACCCCTTGTGAGTTACGGCTCGAACAGAGAAGTGGCCCCCGGCCGGAGCCGGGGGCCACGTCTCTCAGGTGGAGGTCCCGCGTCAGTCGCGGGCCTCGCCCAGCAGCTTCTGGAGCCGGGAGATGCCCTCGACCAGGTCGTCGTCGCCCAGTGCGTAGGACAGCCGCAGGTAGCCCGGGGTGCCGAACGCCTCGCCCGGGACCACGGCGACCTCGGCCTCGTCCAGGATGAGGGCCGCGAGCTCGACGGAGTCAGCCGGGCGCCTGCCGCGGATCTCCTTGCCGAGCAGGCCCTTCACCGACGGGTACGCGTAGAAGGCGCCCTCGGGCTCGGGGCACAGCACGCCGTCGATCTCGTTGAGCATGTGCACGATCGTCTTACGGCGGCGGTCGAAGGCGGACCGCATCTCGGCCACCGCGTCCAGCGAACCCGAGACGGCGGCCAGCGCGGCGGCCTGCGCGACGTTGCTGACGTTCGAGGTGGCGTGCGACTGCAGGTTGGTCGCGGCCTTCACGATGTCCTTCGGGCCGATGATCCAGCCCACCCGCCAGCCGGTCATGGCGTAGGTCTTGGCGACCCCGTTGACCACGATGCACTTGTCCCGCAGCTCGGGCACGACAGCGGGGAGCGAGGCGGCGGCCGCGCCACCGTAGACCAGGTGCTCGTAGATCTCGTCCGTCATGACCCACAGGCCGTGCTCGACGGCCCAGCGGCCGATCGCCTCGGTCTCGGCCTCGCTGTAGACGGCACCCGTCGGGTTGGACGGGGACACGAACAGGACGACCTTCGTGCGCTCGGTGCGCGCCGCCTCGAGCTGCTCGACGGACACCCGGTAGCCGGTGGTCTCGTCGGCCACGACCTCGACCGGGACACCGCCGGCGAGACGGATCGACTCGGGGTAGGTCGTCCAGTAGGGGGCGGGGACGATGACCTCGTCACCCGGGTCGAGGACCGCGGCGAAGGCCTCGTAGATGGCCTGCTTGCCGCCGTTGGTGACCAGGACCTGGGAGGCGTCGACCTCGTAACCGGAGTCGCGCAGCGTCTTCGCCACGATCGCGGACTTGAGCTCGGGGAGCCCGCCCGCCGGGGTGTAGCGGTGGTACTTCGGGTTGCGGCACGCCTCGATCGCGGCGTCCACGATGTAGCCGGGGGTCGGGAAGTCGGGCTCGCCGGCGCCGAAGCCGATCACCGGACGCCCGGCTGCCTTGAGGGCCTTGGCCTTGGCGTCGACGGCGAGGGTGGCGGACTCGGAGATCGCACCGATGCGGGCCGAGACCCGGCGCTCGGTGGGAGAAGTTGCAGCGCTCATGCCCCCATGCTCCCAGACCGGAAATGCCCCGGGCACAGGGGTTTCAGGGACCGGACAGGAGTCGGACAGCATCCGGACAGGACCGGTCGGTCGTTGTCTGTTCGACGCGACGCCCCTGAGCACGTACACTCACCTGTCGTTGGCCTTCATCAGTCACACCGTTTTCCCGTCCGGCTCGCCGGGGAGGATGCGGTAGGTTGGTGGAATCCACAAAGGGTCGTAGCTCAATTGGTAGAGCACTGGTCTCCAAAACCAGCGGTTGGGGGTTCAAGTCCCTCCGGCCCTGCTACACACTCCTTCGCCAGGATGTGTGCGCATGTACGTACTTCAATGCACCGCCGTGCGGCTCCACCGGGCGCGGCACGGCCACGACCCGGAATCAGGTGAGTAGCGTGACGGACGCCGTGGGCTCCATCGACATGCCTGATGCCGAGGACGAAGCCCCCGAGTCGAAGAAGAAGGCCCGGAAGGGCGGCAAGCGCGGGAAGAAGGGCCCTCTGGGCCGTCTCGCGCTCTTCTACCGCCAGATCGTCGCCGAGCTCCGCAAGGTCGTATGGCCCACGCGCAGCCAGCTGTCGACCTACACGGCCGTGGTGATCGTGTTCGTGGTCGTCATGATCGGCCTCGTCACCGTGATTGACTTCGGATTCGCGCGGGTCGTCAAGTACGTCTTCGGCTGATCCACGCGGAGGGCGCCTCATCGGCGCCCCTTTCGCATGTTCCACCCATTTGTATCCAGGAAGAAGCAGCCATCGTGTCTGACCCGAACCTGAACGACGACGCCGAGCCCACGGCGAGCGCCGTCGAGTCCGCCGAGGACGAGCTCGACATCGTCGAGGCGGCGGATGCCGTGGCCCCGGACCAGGTCGACGCTGCTGACGCCGCCGCGGGCGAGCCCGCCGAGCAGGATGCCGTGCGTGTCGAGTCCGACGAGGACGAAGAGGCCGCCGAGTCCGGCGAGGACGAAGAGGCCGCTGAGGGCGAAGAGGCCGCCGCCGAGGACGAGGAGTCCGCAGAGGACGCCGAGCCGGCCGCCCCCGTCGACGCCGTCGCCGCCCTCCGCGACGAGCTGCGAGGACTTCCCGGCGAGTGGTACGTCATCCACACGTACGCCGGTTACGAGAAGCGCGTGAAGGCCAACCTGGAGCAGCGCGCCGTCTCGCTCAACGTCGAGGACTTCATCTACCAGGCCGAGGTGCCCGAGGAAGAGATCGTCCAGATCAAGAACGGTGAGCGGAAGAACGTCCGTCAGAACAAGCTCCCGGGTTACGTCCTGGTGCGCATGGACCTGACGAACGAGTCCTGGGGTGTTGTCCGCAACACGCCCGGTGTCACCGGCTTCGTCGGCAACGCCTACGACCCGTACCCGCTGACCCTGGACGAGATCGTCAAGATGCTCGCCCCCGAGGCCGAGGAGAAGGCGGCCCGCGAGGCGGCCGAGGCCGAGGGCAAGCCGGCTCCGGCGCGCAAGGTCGAGGTCCAGGTCCTGGACTTCGAGGTGGGCGACTCGGTCACCGTCACCGACGGTCCGTTCGCGACCCTGCAGGCGACGATCAACGAGATCAACGCCGACTCGAAGAAGGTCAAGGGCCTCGTCGAGATCTTCGGTCGCGAGACCCCGGTCGAGCTCAGCTTCGACCAGATCCAGAAGAACTGACCGGCTTTCCGCCAGCTTCTGGACACATGCCTACCGAGCAGGTCAGACGGGCTTCGCAGCCGGTCTGACCTGCTCGGTTTTTGGTCGCGCAGCTATACCCGTTATCGTTGTGCGGTATGCCTCCATCCGGATGACCGGAATGGCGGCGAAACACTCTCACTAGGACCCGGAGAGAGCAATGCCTCCCAAGAAGAAGAAGGTCACGGGGCTTATCAAGCTCCAGATCAACGCCGGTGCGGCCAACCCGGCGCCGCCGGTCGGTCCCGCACTGGGCCAGCACGGCGTCAACATCATGGAGTTCTGCAAGGCCTACAACGCCGCGACCGAGTCGCAGCGTGGCATGGTCGTGCCGGTGGAGATCACGGTCTACGAGGACCGTTCTTTCACCTTCATCACGAAGACTCCGCCGGCCGCCAAGCTGATCCTCAAGGCCGCGGGCGTCAACAAGGGCTCGGGCGAGCCGCACAAGACCAAGGTCGCCAAGATCACGGCCGACCAGGTCCGCGAGATCGCCACGACCAAGCTCCCCGACCTGAACGCCAATGACCTCGACGCCGCGTCGAAGATCATCACCGGCACCGCCCGTTCCATGGGCATCACGGTCGAAGGCTGAGTCAGCCCCGTAGGCCTTCAGTGGTAGGACCAAGCGCTGGTCCGCACCACGACTCCACACTCTGAAAACCACAGGAGTAGATGTGAAGCGCAGCAAGAACCTCCGCGCTGCGGACGCGAAGATCGACCGGGAGCGCACCTACGCCCCGCTCGAGGCCGTCCGTCTCGCCAAGGACACCGCCGCCACCAAGTTCGACGGCACCGTCGAGGTCGCGTTCTGCCTGGGTGTCGACCCTCGCAAGGCCGACCAGATGGTCCGTGGCACCGTGAACCTCCCGCACGGCACCGGCAAGACCGCCCGGGTCCTGGTCTTCGCGACCGGTGACCGTGCTGCGGCCGCGGAAGCCGCGGGCGCCGACATCGTCGGCGCCGACGAGCTCATCGACGAGGTGGCGAAGGGCCGTCTGGACTTCGACGCCGTCGTCGCCACGCCGGACCTCATGGGCAAGGTCGGCCGCCTGGGCCGCGTGCTCGGTCCGCGTGGTCTGATGCCGAACCCGAAGACCGGCACCGTCACCCCCGATGTCGTCAAGGCCGTCAACGACATCAAGGGCGGAAAGATCGAGTTCCGCGTCGACAAGCACTCGAACCTGCACTTCATCATCGGAAAGACCTCTTTCGATGACACGAAGCTGGTCGAGAACTACGGCGCGGCGCTGGAGGAGATCCTCCGTCTGAAGCCGTCCGCCGCCAAGGGTCGCTTCATCAAGAAGGCGACCATGAGCACGACGATGGGCCCCGGCATCCCGCTGGACGCCAACCGCGTGCGCAACCTCCTCGTCGAGGAGGACCCGGCCGCCGTCTGAGCCCCCGTGCTCACCCGGTAGCCGCGTCAACGGCATGGGACGGGCCCCGCAGCCTCCTCGGAGGGTGCGGGGCCCGTCCGCGTGTTCCGGTCGGACTCCCGCCTGAGCGGGCTCCGAGCCGCCCGGGAGGCTTCTTAAACCTCCCGGACCGGTCGAACCGGGACGGATTTGCTCCGAACGGCCCCGGTCACGTAAGCTCCACAGGAAGCCAAAGACCGCTGGTCGTTGCCGCACTCTCGTCAGAGGGGACGGCGACCGAAGGATCCGTCTAGCACGGACGACCCGCGCAGGTGACTATGGAGAGCTCCCGGACTCGTCCGGTAGAGCTACGCCCTGGCGCCTGCGCCGGGGCGTTTCGTCTTTCACGGCCCCTTCTGAGCGGTCCTCATCACCCGGAAGGAGGCCGACGCTCATGGCAAGGCCCGACAAGGCTGCCGCGGTAGCCGAGCTGACGGACCAGTTCCGCAGCTCGAGCGCCGCCGTGCTGACCGAGTACCGGGGTCTCACCGTGGCACAGCTCAGGCAGCTGCGCCGTTCGCTCGGTGAGAACGCCCAGTACGCCGTGGTGAAGAACACGCTGACCAAGATTGCGGCCAACGAGGCCGGGATCGACACGCTGGACGACCTGTTCTCGGGTCCGACGGCGGTTGCCTTCGTCACCGGTGACCCGGTGGAGTCGGCGAAGGGTCTTCGTGACTTCGCCAAGGAGAACCCGAGCCTCATCATCAAGGGCGGTGTCCTTGATGGTAAGGCCGTTACCGCCGATGAGTTCAAGAAGCTCGCGGACCTCGAGTCCCGCGAGGTTCTGCTCGCCAAGCTGGCCGGCGCCATGAAGGGCAAGCAGACGCAGACTGCGCAGCTCTTCCAGGCTCTGCCCTCGAAGTTCGTCCGCACCGCGGAAGCGCTTCGTGCCAAGAAGGCCGAGCAGGGCGGTGCCGGTACCCCGGCTCCCGCCGATGCCGAGGTGGCGGAGTAACACTCCGCGTCCACGGCTCGCAGCGGGCCCGTACGCCCGCCTACATATACATCCGGCACCTGCCGAATTAGTGGAAGGACGCCATCATGGCGAAGCTCAGCCAGGAAGACCTGCTCGCCCAGTTCGAGGAGCTCACCCTCATCGAGCTCTCCGAGTTCGTCAAGGCCTTCGAGGAGAAGTTCGACGTCACCGCCGCCGCCGCGGTCGCCGTCGCCGCCCCGGGTGCCCCCGGTGCCGCTGCCGAGGCCGCTGAGGAGCAGGACGAGTTCGACGTCATCCTCACCGCCGCCGGTGACAAGAAGATCCAGGTCATCAAGGTCGTGCGTGAGCTGACCTCGCTGGGTCTGAAGGAGGCCAAGGACCTCGTCGACGGCGCCCCGAAGCCCGTCCTCGAGAAGGTCGCCAAGGAGGCCGCCGAGAAGGCTGCCGAGTCCCTCAAGACCGCCGGCGCTTCCGTCGAGGTCAAGTGACCCTGCGAGTCCTCTGACTCCGTAGGACGGTCCCTGCCGCGAGGCAGGGACGTCACAGCGTGAAGGGCGATCACCCATCCGGGTGGTCGCCCTTTGGCGTGCCCCCCGAGGCTGCCTTGATCTTCCGCGTGCGACGAGTAGGGTGATCTTCGCCGTGCGTTTCTCCCGGGCGCCGCGAGGCGTCAACCGGCGTCCTCCGGGCGCAGGTGAAGATCGCCGGGCGTCCGCCGGGCCCCTCGGGGCCTTGACGAACCGCACGCGGCGCGCAATTCTCAGGACGCGTCGTCATCTCGATCCGCTTCCGAGGCATGGATCGAGAGCGAAGAGGGCAGTAAAGAAGAGCGCACACCGCGCGAGGGCTATTCATAGGTGTTGAGAACAGCTGTTGAGAGCAACGTGGGTCTCTGAGAACCGCGACTGGACATCAGTGTGGCGTTTGGCTACACTGACCCTTTGCGCTGCCTGTTAGCTGCCTCCTGCCCGTCACCAGGGGCATGCCCACGCCTGGCACCGACGACCGGATAATCCCTGACCTTGGGATTTCTGTCTCTGTGTACGGCTTGGGGCCGGTACGCGCGTAGTGAGTCCGAGCCCTCGGAAGGACCCCCTCTTGGCCGCCTCGCGCAACGCCTCGACCTCGAATACGAACAACGGTGCCAGCACCGCCCCGCTGCGCATCTCTTTTGCAAAGATCAAGGAGCCCCTCGAGGTTCCGAACCTCCTCGCGCTGCAGACCGAGAGCTTTGACTGGCTCCTCGGCAATGCCGCCTGGAAGGCTCGCGTCGAGGCTGCTCTGGACAGCGGACAAGACGTCCCCACCAAGTCCGGCCTGGAGGAGATCTTCGAGGAGATCTCGCCGATCGAGGACTTCTCCGGGTCGATGTCGCTCACCTTCCGCGACCACCGCTTCGAGCCCCCGAAGAACTCGATCGACGAGTGCAAGGAGCGCGACTTCACGTTCGCCGCGCCGCTCTTCGTCACGGCCGAGTTCACCAACAACGAGACCGGCGAGATCAAGTCCCAGACGGTCTTCATGGGCGACTTCCCGCTCATGACCAACAAGGGCACCTTCGTCATCAACGGCACCGAGCGTGTCGTCGTGTCGCAGCTCGTGCGCTCGCCGGGTGTCTACTTCGACTCCTCCATCGACAAGACGTCCGACAAGGACATCTTCTCCGCCAAGATCATCCCGTCCCGGGGTGCCTGGCTGGAGATGGAGATCGACAAGCGCGACATGGTCGGTGTCCGCATCGACCGCAAGCGCAAGCAGTCCGTCACCGTCCTCCTGAAGGCTCTCGGCTGGACCACCGAGCAGATCCTCGAGGAGTTCGGCGAGTACGAGTCCATGCGCGCCACCCTGGAGAAGGACCACACCCAGGGCCAGGACGACGCGCTGCTCGACATCTACCGCAAGCTGCGCCCGGGCGAGCCGCCCACGCGCGAGGCCGCTCAGACGCTGCTCGAGAACCTCTACTTCAACCCGAAGCGCTACGACCTCGCGAAGGTCGGCCGCTACAAGGTGAACAAGAAGCTCGGCGCCGACGAGCCGCTCGACGCCGGTGTCCTCACCAGCGACGACATCATCGCCACCATCAAGTACCTGGTGAAGCTGCACGCCGGTGAGACCGAGACGGTCGGTGAGTCCGGTCGCTCGATCATGGTCGAGACCGACGACATCGACCACTTCGGCAACCGTCGTATCCGTAACGTCGGTGAGCTGATCCAGAACCAGGTCCGTACGGGTCTCGCCCGTATGGAGCGTGTCGTGCGTGAGCGCATGACCACCCAGGACGTCGAGGCGATCACGCCGCAGACCCTGATCAACATCCGGCCGGTCGTCGCCTCCATCAAGGAGTTCTTCGGCACCAGCCAGCTGTCCCAGTTCATGGACCAGAACAACCCGCTGTCGGGCCTGACGCACAAGCGTCGTCTCAACGCCCTCGGCCCGGGTGGTCTGTCCCGTGAGCGGGCCGGCTTCGAGGTCCGTGACGTCCACCCGTCGCACTACGGCCGCATGTGCCCGATCGAGACGCCCGAAGGCCCGAACATCGGTCTGATCGGCTCGCTGGCCTCCTACGGGCGCATCAACCCGTTCGGCTTCATCGAGACGCCGTACCGCAAGGTCGTCGAGGGCGTCGTCACCGACGACGTCGACTACCTGACGGCCGACGAAGAGGACCGCTTCGTGATCGCCCAGGCGAACGCGACGCTCTCCGAGGACATGCGCTTCACCGAGGCCCGCGTCCTGGTCCGCCGTCGTGGCGGGGAGATCGACTACATCCCCGGCGACGACGTCGACTACATGGACGTCTCGCCGCGCCAGATGGTGTCCGTCGCCACCGCGATGATCCCGTTCCTCGAGCACGACGACGCCAACCGCGCCCTCATGGGCGCGAACATGATGCGTCAGGCCGTCCCGCTCATCAAGAGCGAGGCGCCGCTGGTCGGTACCGGCATGGAGTACCGCTGTGCCACCGACGCCGGTGACGTGCTCAAGGCGGAGAAGGCGGGTGTGGTCCAGGAGGTCTCCGCGGACTACATCACCGTGACGAACGACGACGGCACGTACACCACGTACCGCATCGCCAAGTTCTCGCGCTCCAACCAGGGCACCTCGGTCAACCAGAAGGTCGTCGTCTCCGAGGGCGACCGCGTGATCGAGAGCCAGGTCCTCGCCGACGGGCCGGCCACCGAGAACGGTGAGATGGCGCTCGGCAAGAACCTGCTCGTGGCGTTCATGCCGTGGGAGGGCCACAACTACGAGGACGCGATCATCCTGTCGCAGCGCCTCGTGCAGGACGACGTCCTCTCCTCGATCCACATCGAGGAGCACGAGGTCGACGCCCGTGACACCAAGCTCGGCCCGGAGGAGATCACCCGGGACATCCCGAACGTCTCCGAGGAGGTCCTCGCCGACCTCGACGAGCGCGGCATCATCCGCATCGGTGCCGAGGTCGTCGCCGGCGACATCCTCGTCGGCAAGGTCACGCCCAAGGGTGAGACCGAGCTGACCCCCGAGGAGCGCCTGCTCCGCGCGATCTTCGGTGAGAAGGCGCGCGAGGTGCGCGACACCTCGCTGAAGGTCCCGCACGGCGAGATCGGCAAGGTCATCGGCGTCCGCGTCTTCGACCGCGAAGAGGGCGACGAGCTGCCGCCGGGCGTGAACCAGCTGGTCCGCGTCTACGTCGCGCAGAAGCGCAAGATCACCGACGGTGACAAGCTCGCCGGCCGTCACGGCAACAAGGGTGTCATCTCCAAGATCCTCCCGATCGAGGACATGCCGTTCCTCGAGGACGGCACCCCGGTCGACATCATCCTCAACCCGCTGGGTGTCCCGTCCCGAATGAACCCGGGACAGGTCCTGGAGATCCACCTCGGCTGGCTCGCCAGCCGCGGCTGGGACGTCTCCGGCCTCGGTGACGAGTGGGCCCAGCGCCTGCAGGCCATCGGCGCCGACCAGGTCGCACCCGGCACCAACGTCGCCACGCCCGTCTTCGACGGCGCGCGCGAGGACGAGATCACCGGCCTCTTCCAGGCCACGATCCCCAACCGCGACGGCGACCGGCTGGTCCAGCCCTCGGGCAAGGCCAACCTGTTCGACGGCCGCTCCGGCGAGCCGTTCCCGGACCCGGTCTCGGTCGGGTACATGTACATCCTCAAGCTGCACCACCTGGTCGACGACAAGCTCCACGCGCGTTCGACCGGCCCGTACTCCATGATCACGCAGCAGCCGCTGGGTGGTAAGGCGCAGTTCGGTGGGCAGCGATTCGGTGAGATGGAGGTGTGGGCCCTTGAGGCTTACGGCGCCGCATACGCCCTCCAGGAACTGCTGACGATCAAGTCCGACGACGTCACCGGCCGCGTGAAGGTCTACGAGGCGATCGTCAAGGGCGAGAACATCCCCGAGCCGGGCATTCCCGAGTCCTTCAAGGTGCTCATCAAGGAAATGCAGTCGCTCTGCCTCAACGTGGAGGTGCTGTCCTCGGACGGCATGTCCATCGAGATGCGCGACACGGACGAGGACGTCTTCCGCGCGGCGGAGGAGCTCGGTATCGACCTGTCCCGGCGAGAGCCGAGCAGCGTCGAAGAGGTCTGACGGGTTGCCCGGCCGGATCCTCGTGATCCGGCCGGCCCTCCCCGGACCCGTTCAGACCATTGCTGAAGTGCCCCGATTTCTCGCGTGAGCGAGGGGGCTCGAACCCCCGAAAGAGGGATTGACGACAAGTGCTCGACGTCAACTTCTTCGACGAGCTGCGGATCGGCCTTGCCACCGCGGACGACATCCGGACCTGGTCCCACGGCGAAGTGAAGAAGCCGGAGACCATCAACTACCGCACGCTCAAGCCCGAGAAGGACGGACTCTTCTGCGAGAAGATCTTCGGTCCGACCCGGGACTGGGAGTGCTACTGCGGCAAGTACAAGCGTGTCCGCTTCAAGGGCATCATCTGTGAGCGCTGTGGCGTGGAGGTCACGCGCGCCAAGGTGCGCCGTGAGCGCATGGGCCACATCGAGCTTGCCGCTCCCGTCACCCACATCTGGTACTTCAAGGGCGTCCCGTCGCGCCTCGGATACCTGCTGGACCTCGCGCCGAAGGACCTCGAGAAGGTCATCTACTTCGCCGCGTACATGATCACGTTCGTCGACGAGGAGCGCCGCACGCGTGACCTCCCGTCGCTGGAGGCGCACGTCTCCGTCGAGCGCCAGCAGATCGAGAACCGCCGCGACTCGGACCTCGAGAACCGCGCCAAGAAGCTCGAGACCGACCTGGCCGAGCTCGAGGCCGAGGGCGCCAAGGCCGACGTGCGCCGCAAGGTGCGCGAAGGCGCCGAGCGTGAGATGAAGCAGCTGCGCGACCGTGCGCAGCGCGAGATCGACCGTCTCGACGAGGTGTGGAGCCGCTTCAAGAACCTCAAGGTCCAGGACCTCGAGGGCGACGAGCTGCTCTACCGCGAGCTGCGTGACCGCTTCGGCACGTACTTCGACGGCTGCATGGGCGCCGCCGCCCTGCAGAAGCGCCTGGAGTCCTTCGACCTCGACGAGGAGGCCGAGCGCCTCCGCGAGATCATCCGCACCGGCAAGGGCCAGAAGAAGACCCGTGCGCTCAAGCGCCTCAAGGTCGTCTCCGCGTTCCTGCAGACGAGCAACAAGCCCAAGGGCATGGTGCTCGACTGCGTGCCGGTCATCCCGCCGGACCTGCGTCCGATGGTGCAGCTGGACGGTGGCCGCTTCGCGACCTCCGACCTGAACGACCTGTACCGCCGTGTGATCAACCGCAACAACCGCCTCAAGCGTCTCCTCGACCTCGGTGCCCCCGAGATCATCGTGAACAACGAGAAGCGGATGCTGCAGGAGGCCGTCGACGCGCTGTTCGACAACGGCCGCCGCGGTCGCCCGGTCACCGGTCCCGGTAACCGTCCCCTGAAGTCCCTCAGCGACATGCTGAAGGGCAAGCAGGGCCGTTTCCGCCAGAACCTCCTCGGCAAGCGCGTGGACTACTCCGCGCGTTCCGTGATCGTCGTCGGTCCGCAGCTCAAGCTGCACCAGTGCGGTCTGCCGAAGGCGATGGCGCTGGAGCTCTTCAAGCCGTTCGTGATGAAGCGCCTGGTCGACCTGAACCACGCGCAGAACATCAAGTCGGCCAAGCGCATGGTCGAGCGTGGCCGCACCGTCGTGTACGACGTCCTCGAAGAGGTCATCGCCGAGCACCCGGTGCTGCTGAACCGTGCGCCCACCCTGCACCGCCTCGGCATCCAGGCCTTCGAGCCCCAGCTGGTCGAGGGCAAGGCCATCCAGATCCACCCGCTCGTCTGCACCGCGTTCAACGCGGACTTCGACGGTGACCAGATGGCCGTGCACCTGCCGCTCTCCGCGGAGGCGCAGGCCGAGGCCCGCATCCTGATGCTGTCCTCGAACAACATCCTGAAGCCGGCTGACGGCCGTCCCGTCACCATGCCGACCCAGGACATGGTGCTGGGCCTCTTCTTCCTCACCACGGACGAAGAGGGCCGCAACGTCAAGGGCACGGACCGTGCGTTCGGCTCCACGGCCGAGGCCACCATGGCCTTCGACGCCCGCGAGCTGTCGCTCCAGGCGAAGGTCGACATCCGCTTCCCGGTGGGCACCATGCCTCCGCGTGGCTGGGTGCCGCCGGTCGCCGAGGAGGGCGAGCCCGAGTACCAGCCGGGTGACACCTTCCGCCTGCGTACGAGCCTGGGCCGCGCGCTCTTCAACGAGCTGCTGCCCGAGGACTACCCGTTCGTCGACTACTCGGTGGGCAAGAAGCAGCTCTCCGAGATCGTCAACGACCTGGCCGAGCGCTACCCCAAGGTCATCGTGGCGGCGACGCTCGACAACCTGAAGGCGGCCGGTTTCCACTGGGCGACCCGCTCCGGTGTGACCGTGGCCATCTCCGACGTCGTCGTGCCCGAGGCCAAGAAGGCCATCGTCAAGGGCTACGAGGAGCAGGACGAGAAGGTCCAGAAGCAGTACGAGCGCGGTCTCATCACCAAGGACGAGCGCACGCAGGAGCTCATCGCGATCTGGACCAAGGCGACCAACGAGGTCGCCGAGGCGATGAACGCGAACTTCCCGAAGACGAACCCCATCTTCATGATGGTCGACTCGGGTGCCCGAGGAAACATGATGCAGATGCGTCAGATCGCGGGTATGCGTGGTCTGGTGTCGAACGCCAAGAACGAGACGATTCCCCGTCCCATCAAGGCGTCCTTCCGTGAGGGCCTCACCGTTCTGGAGTACTTCATCTCCACGCACGGTGCCCGTAAGGGTCTGGCTGACACCGCCCTGCGTACCGCCGACTCGGGTTACCTGACCCGTCGTCTGGTGGACGTCTCGCAGGACGTGATCATCCGCGAGGAGGACTGCGGCACCGACCGCGGCCTCAAGCTGAAGATCGCCGTCAAGGGCGCCGACGGTGTCCTCCGCAAGACGGACGACGTCGAGACCTCGGTCTACGCCCGCATGCTCGCCGAGGACGTCGTCGTCGACGGCAAGGTCATCGCGCCTGCCAACGTCGACCTCGGTGACGTCCTGATCGACGCCCTGGTGGGCGCCGGAGTCGAGGAGGTCAAGACCCGCTCGGTCCTGACCTGTGAGTCCGCGGTCGGCACCTGTGCCTTCTGCTACGGACGCTCGCTCGCCACCGGCAAGCTGGTCGACATCGGTGAGGCGGTCGGCATCATCGCCGCCCAGTCCATCGGTGAGCCCGGTACCCAGCTGACGATGCGTACCTTCCACACCGGTGGTGTGGCCGGTGACGACATCACCCAGGGTCTGCCGCGTGTCGTCGAGCTCTTCGAGGCCCGTACGCCCAAGGGTGTCGCCCCGATCTCGGAGGCGGCCGGCCGCGTCCGTATCGAGGAGACCGAGAAGACCAAGAAGCTCGTCGTCACCCCGGACGACGGCAGCGAGGAGACGGCGTTCCCGATCTCCAAGCGTGCCCGTCTCCTGGTCGGCGAGGGCGACCCGGTCGAGGTGGGCCAGAAGCTCACCGTCGGTGCCACCAACCCGCACGACGTGCTCCGGATCCTCGGTCAGCGCGCGGTCCAGGTCCACCTGGTCGGCGAGGTCCAGAAGGTCTACAACTCGCAGGGCGTGTCGATCCACGACAAGCACATCGAGATCATCATCCGGCAGATGCTGCGCCGTGTGACGATCATCGAGTCCGGCGACGCGGAGCTGCTGCCGGGCGAGCTCGTCGAGCGGTCGAAGTTCGAGACCGAGAACCGTCGTGTGGTCACCGAGGGCGGTCACCCCGCCTCCGGCCGTCCGCAGCTGATGGGTATCACCAAGGCCTCGCTCGCCACCGAGTCGTGGCTGTCGGCGGCGTCCTTCCAGGAGACGACCAGGGTCCTGACCGACGCGGCGATCAACGCCAAGTCGGACTCCCTGATCGGCCTCAAGGAGAACGTCATCATCGGTAAGCTCATCCCGGCCGGTACGGGTCTCTCCCGCTACCGCAACATCCGGGTCGAGCCGACCGAGGAAGCCAAGGCCGCGATGTACTCGGCCGTCGGCTACGACGACATCGACTACTCGCCGTTCGGCACGGGCTCCGGCCAGGCCGTTCCGCTGGAGGACTACGACTACGGTCCGTACAACCAGTAGAAGTGAGTGAGAAGGGCGCCCACCCCCGTCGAGCGGACGGGGTGGGCGCCCTTTCGCGTGCCCGGCGCCGACGGGCGTGAGGTCGGTCACCAGGGGTGACCGGACGCCGGACGCCGACGGCCGGGTCGCGGCCGCCGTGCCGGGGTGTGCGCGGGCCGTTCTGCCTGGTGAGGAGGGCAGTGCCGGCCGACAGGCTGCCGCCCGGAGGCCGCTCCCCACCTCGGGGCGCCGGACCGCGGAGGCCGGGGGCCGGGGGTGGACGGCATTTGTTTTGACCCAGCTCCGTGAGGTAGGTACGCTCAAGCCTTGTGCCTGGGGTGTGCCTGGGCTCGGGTGCGTGTCCTCAACCGCATGGCGAGTCCGTAAGTGGCCACCGCAATCTGTGTTCCTTCTGCCTTCCGGCAGGGGCGTGCAGTATTCGACACACCCGACCGCGTGGGTCGGCGAGTGTTCCAGGTTAGTTTCACGAACGGCACACAGAAACCGGAGAAGTAGTGCCTACGATCCAGCAGCTGGTCCGGAAGGGCCGGCAGGACAAGGTCGAGAAGAACAAGACGCCCGCGCTCGAGGGTTCGCCCCAGCGTCGTGGTGTCTGCACGCGTGTGTTCACGACCACCCCGAAGAAGCCGAACTCGGCGCTCCGTAAGGTCGCGCGTGTGCGTCTGACCTCCGGTATCGAGGTCACGGCCTACATCCCGGGTGAGGGGCACAACCTGCAGGAGCACTCCATCGTGCTCGTGCGTGGTGGCCGTGTGAAGGACCTGCCGGGTGTTCGTTACAAGATCATCCGCGGTTCGCTCGACACCCAGGGTGTCAAGAACCGCAAGCAGGCCCGCAGCCGCTACGGCGCCAAGAAGGAGAAGTAAGAATGCCTCGTAAGGGCCCCGCCCCGAAGCGCCCGGTCATCATCGACCCGGTCTACAGCTCTCCTCTTGTCACCTCGCTGATCAACAAGATCCTGCTCGACGGCAAGCGTTCCACCGCCGAGCGGATCGTGTACGGCGCCATGGAAGGCCTCCGCGAGAAGACCGGCGCTGACCCGGTCATCACGCTGAAGCGCGCGCTTGAGAACGTCAAGCCCTCGCTCGAGGTCAAGTCCCGCCGTGTCGGTGGCGCCACCTACCAGGTGCCGATCGAGGTCAAGCCCGGTCGCGCCGCCACCCTCGCTCTGCGCTGGGTCGTGGGTTACTCCCGCGCCCGTCGCGAGAAGACCATGACCGAGCGCCTCATGAACGAGCTGCTCGACGCCTCCAACGGTCTTGGCGCTGCCGTCAAGAAGCGCGAGGACACCCACAAGATGGCCGAGTCCAACAAGGCCTTCGCGCACTACCGCTGGTAGTCGCTTCCCCCATCGAGACCGAGAGAAGATTGAGCCTTATGGCCACCACTTCGCTTGACCTGGCCAAGGTCCGCAACATCGGGATCATGGCCCACATCGACGCGGGCAAGACGACCACCACTGAGCGGATCCTCTTCTACACCGGCGTCTCGTACAAGATCGGTGAAGTCCACGACGGCGCAGCCACGATGGACTGGATGGAGCAGGAGCAGGAGCGCGGCATCACGATCACGTCCGCCGCGACGACCTGTCACTGGCCGCTCAATGATGTTGACCACACCATCAACATCATCGACACCCCGGGTCACGTCGACTTCACCGTCGAGGTGGAGCGTTCGCTCCGCGTCCTCGACGGTGCCGTCACCGTGTTCGACGGTGTGGCCGGCGTCGAGCCGCAGTCCGAGACCGTCTGGCGTCAGGCGGACCGCTACGGCGTGCCGCGCATCTGCTTCGTCAACAAGCTCGACCGCACCGGTGCCGAGTTCCACCGCTGCGTCGACATGATCGTGCAGCGCCTGGGCGCGGTCCCGCTGGTCATGCAGCTCCCCATCGGTGCCGAAGCCGACTTCAAGGGCGTCGTCGACCTCGTGTCGATGAAGGCCTTCGTGTGGTCGGACGAGGCCGCCAAGGGCGAGATGTACGACACCGTCGAGATCCCGGACACCCACAAGGAGGCCGCCGAGGAATGGCGCGGCAAGCTCCTTGAGGCCGTCTCGGAGAACGACGACCAGATGATGGAGCTGTACCTCGAGGGCGAAGAGCCCACCGAGGAGCAGCTGCACGAGGCGATCCGTCGGATCACCCTCGCGTCGAAGGGCACGGCCGACTCCGTCACCGTGACCCCCGTCTTCTGTGGCACGGCGTTCAAGAACAAGGGCGTCCAGCCCCTGCTCGACGCGGTCGTCCGCTACCTGCCTTCCCCCCTGGACGTCGAGGCCATCGAGGGCCACGACGTCAAGGACCCCGAGGTCGTCGTCAAGCGCAAGCCCTCGGACGACGAGCCGTTCTCCGGCCTGGCGTTCAAGATCGCGAGCGACCCGCACCTCGGCAAGCTCACCTTCGTCCGGATCTACTCCGGTCGCCTCGAGGCCGGCACCGCGGTGCTGAACTCGGTCAAGGGCAAGAAGGAGCGCATCGGCAAGATCTACCGCATGCACGCGAACAAGCGTGAGGAGATCGCGTCGGTGGGCGCCGGTGACATCGTCGCCGTCATGGGCCTGAAGCAGACCACCACCGGTGAGACGCTGTGCGACGACAAGCACCCGGTGATCCTGGAGTCCATGGACTTCCCGGCGCCGGTGATCCAGGTCGCCATCGAGCCCAAGTCCAAGGGTGACCAGGAGAAGCTGGGTGTCGCCATCCAGCGCCTCTCGGAGGAGGACCCCTCCTTCCAGGTGCACTCCGACGAGGAGACCGGCCAGACCATCATCGGTGGTATGGGCGAGCTTCACCTCGAGGTGCTCGTCGACCGCATGAAGCGCGAGTTCCGCGTCGAGGCGAACGTCGGCAAGCCCCAGGTCGCATATCGTGAGACGATCCGCAAGGCCGTCGAGCGCATCGACTACACGCACAAGAAGCAGACTGGTGGTACCGGCCAGTTCGCGAAGGTGCAGATCGCGATCGAGCCCATCGAGGGCGGCGACGCGTCGTACGAGTTCGTCAACAAGGTCACCGGTGGCCGCATCCCCCGTGAGTACATCCCCTCGGTGGACGCGGGTGCCCAGGAAGCCATGCAGTTCGGCATCCTGGCCGGCTACGAGATGGTGGGCGTCCGCGTCACCCTTCTCGACGGTGGTTACCACGAGGTCGACTCCTCGGAGCTCGCCTTCAAGATCGCCGGTTCGCAGGCGTTCAAGGAGGGTGCTCGCAAGGCGTCCCCCGTGCTTCTCGAGCCGATGATGGCCGTCGAGGTCACCACGCCCGAGGACTACATGGGTGAAGTCGTCGGCGACATCAACTCCCGCCGTGGCCAGATCCAGGCCATGGAGGAGCGCCACGGCGCTCGCGTCGTGAAGGGCCTCGTGCCCCTCTCGGAGATGTTCGGCTACGTCGGAGACCTCCGCAGCAAGACCTCGGGTCGCGCAAGCTACTCGATGCAGTTCGACTCCTACGCCGAGGTTCCGCGGAACGTCGCCGAGGAGATCATCGCGAAGGCCAAGGGCGAGTAACTCTTCCGAGCTCACGCTTTAGGCTTGTCACCGGAGCCCGGCCGGGCATCCGTCGCAGAGCGGCGGATGCCCCCCGGCACCGGCATTCCAGCAAAGATCACCTGGCGCCGATGAAGCAAGGCGTACAGAACCACTCAGGAGGACCCCAGTGGCGAAGGCAAAGTTCGAGCGGACTAAGCCGCACGTCAACATCGGCACCATCGGTCACATCGACCACGGTAAGACGACCCTCACGGCCGCCATTACCAAGGTGCTGCACGACGCGTACCCGGACCTGAACGAGGCCTCGGCCTTCGACCAGATCGACAAGGCTCCTGAGGAGCGTCAGCGCGGTATCACGATCTCGATCGCGCACGTCGAGTACCAGACGGAGTCGCGTCACTACGCGCACGTCGACTGCCCGGGTCACGCCGACTACATCAAGAACATGATCACGGGTGCGGCGCAGATGGACGGCGCCATCCTCGTGGTCGCGGCCACCGACGGCCCGATGCCGCAGACCAAGGAGCACGTGCTCCTGGCCCGCCAGGTCGGCGTGCCGTACATCGTCGTCGCGCTGAACAAGGCCGACATGGTGGACGACGAGGAGATCCTGGAGCTCGTCGAGCTCGAGGTCCGTGAGCTCCTCTCCGAGTACGAGTTCCCGGGCGACGACGTTCCCGTCGTCAAGGTCTCGGCGCTCAAGGCGCTCGAGGGCGACAAGGAGTGGGGCCAGTCGGTCCTCAACCTCATGGCCGCCGTCGACGAGGCCATCCCGCAGCCCGAGCGTGACGTCGAGAAGCCGTTCCTCATGCCCATCGAGGACGTCTTCACGATCACCGGTCGCGGTACGGTCGTCACCGGCCGCATCGAGCGTGGTGTCCTCAAGGTCAACGAGACCGTCGACATCGTCGGTATCAAGACCGAGAAGACCACCACCACGGTCACCGGCATCGAGATGTTCCGCAAGCTGCTCGACGAGGGCCAGGCCGGTGAGAACGTCGGTCTGCTGCTTCGTGGCATCAAGCGCGAGGACGTCGAGCGCGGCCAGGTCATCATCAAGCCGGGTTCGGTCACGCCGCACACCGAGTTCCAGGCCCAGGCCTACATCCTGTCGAAGGACGAGGGTGGCCGTCACACCCCCTTCTTCAACAACTACCGCCCGCAGTTCTACTTCCGTACCACGGACGTGACGGGCGTGGTGACCCTTCCCGAGGGCACCGAGATGGTCATGCCGGGTGACAACACCCTCATGGACGTCGCGCTGATCCAGCCGGTCGCCATGGAAGAGGGCCTGAAGTTCGCCATCCGTGAGGGTGGTCGTACGGTGGGCGCCGGCCAGGTCACCAAGATCACCAAGTAATTCCGTTTACTTGATGGTCGGGGTAACCCGGTTGCTCTGAACTGAGCACACAGCACCAAGCAGGGCCCGTACGGCGTCACGCCGTACGGGCCCTGTGCCGTCTCCGCGGGTTCGCGGAGACGCGACGACGGCCCGCACCTCCCAGGGGGGTGCGGGCCGTCGTGGCGTGGGTGTCGTCGGCGTCGGCAGGCGCGGTCAGCTCCGTGTCGGTCGCGCGTACGTGGTGGCCAGCAGGGAATGGCGGGTCGCCCCGTCGCTGTGGACCAGGTGGTGCACGGACGACGGGACGAAGCCGCCGAACAGTGTGCCGACGAGCCCTCGTGCCTGGCAGCGGAGATTGAGGTCGTAGGTGGCCATCGACGCCCGCAGCGCACTGATGCGGTAGCCGTGGGAGCCCGCCCAGGTGTCCGCCTGGTCCAGACTCGCGTACAGGGCGACGATCCCCGCTCCGGTGGAGAACTCCCGCTGGACGCCGAGGTTCTCGGGCGGGCCGATCTCTTCCAGCCCGGCGAGGTAGCTCGTCTCCTCGGCGGTCACCCGGTACAGCCCCGGCTCGGCGCCCTCGCTGCGGAACGCGAAGACGAAGGCCTCCAGTGCGCCCGCCGAGGCGTCGAGCCCCCAGTCGTCACGGTCCCGACGCAGCACGTCACGCGACAGCGAGAGGATCACGTCCGTGCGTACCGGCAACGGCGCGTAGTGCAGCGAGGAGCGGCGCCGTTCGAGCGTGCCTCGCAGGTCGTGGACCGGCCGGAGGTCATCGGCCGACGGGTGCGGTTCGGTGGGCACGGAGACCGCGAACGGCACCGGCCTGCGCTCGGCAGCCCGGCCGTCCGACGTGGGCGTCCGGGAGCTGAAGCCCTCCAGCACGGCCGTCATGGAGGTCAGGTCGTTCCTCATGCGGTACCTCCCAGGGTCGCGAAGGCCGCCACGGGCTCGTCCGCGGGTGAAGTGCCGAGCAGCCGGGCCAGCGCGTCGTCGTCCCAGTCCGTCCTGGGTGTGAAGCCGAGACCGAGGTGCTGTGCGAGCTCGCGCAGACTGGCCAGGTTGCAGCCCGCGTCCAGGAAGACGAGCCGGAAGCCGAACGTGCCGTACTTGGTCATGACCTTCCTGAGATCGCCGGTGATGATGACGTCGCACGGCGAGTCCCCCGGAGGCACCTCGTCGGAGACGGTCACGAGGGTGTGGCTGCTCTGGGCGTACGCGTAGACCCCTGGAGGCATGACCCGCTCGTCGCGCAGCACCACGTAGGCCGTGGTGCTGCCGATGTTTCCCGACGCGGCGGTCCATCGTTTGACGCGCTCCGGAGTGGTCTCGTCCTCCCTCACCCCGAAGGCGATCTTCAGCAGCAGCCCCAGGGAGCTCAGGGTGAGCGGGACGTCGCCCTGGGAAGGGTCGTGCCGTCCGGACCCGGCGAGCACGGAGAGATCGAGGGCGGGGAGCGGTGTGTGCGGGCGGCTCGGCCAGTCCTTGAACTGCGACTGCAGGCGCAGGTTGGACGCGTAGTAGTGCGCCTGGTGGTCCTTCGGAGCCAGGAAGGCGCGTGGGGGCATCGCGACCGAGGCCTCGTAGACGGCACCGGCGGGCGCCTGCGGCGCGACCGGCCCCCGGGCGTAGGAGCAGCGGGGGCACCCCGGGCGGACGACGACCGGCCGGTAGGTCGTGCTCAGGGTCGCGGTGTCGATGACGGTGAAGTCGCCGGGGAGGTGCGAGATCGTGGCCCGGGCGAGCAACGCCGTGACGTGGTGGGAGGCCAGGCCGACGGCCAGGTCGTACAGGTGCTCCGGCGGCTCGCCGGCGAGGTCCGCCTCGCCGTGCCGGCCGCAGTCCAGGCAGGGCGTGATCGAGAGGTCGGCGTACGGGCCGATGGTGATCGTCCGCGCGTCGGTGCGTACCCGCAGCAACGGACGCCCCTCCCTTCGGCACCGTTCCTCGGTGGCGGCGAGCAGTGGTGCCGACGAGGGCGTCTCGAAGAACACGGTGAGCTCGTCCACGGGGCCCGACGGACCGGTCGGTTCCGTGACCACCGGGCACACCTCCCGCAGCGCCCGGCGGGCCCTGGTGACCAGGGCGGCGTCTCCCTCGAGGCGCACCGGGCGCGAGGCGGGCCGCGCCGCGGCGTCCGCCCATGACGGGTTCGATCCGGTGGAGTTGCCCAGCCTGGAGAGGAAGACGGCCCATTCGGGCGGGACGTCCGGCTCCTCGCCGGACACGGCCTCCTCGACCGCCCCGGCCGTCCACAGCAGGGCCACGCACTTGTAGACCGTTGCCTCGTCGAATCCGGTCTTGAGCGCCAGTTCCGCGTGGTCGCGGGTGCCGTCACACGCCTCGGTCAGCGGCACGAGCCCCTCGCGCGCGAACGCCCCGGAGAACACCTGGGCCCGGTCGGCCCCGTCGAGCACGACGGATTCCCCCGCCCTGCGCAGCCTCACCCCTCGTCGCAGGACGGGACGGACGGGGACGGTCAACTGCATGTCCGTACGTGCGGCCCGCCCGATCTGCTCGGCCTTCATCTCGGCAACCATGATCGATCTCCCTCTTCACCGCAGCAGTTCCGGAACCGGCATGGCGCTGTCCGCACGCGCCTGGGAGAACCGGTCCCCGCAGCGCGGGCACCGGTTCACCGAGACCGTCACCGCGGACGAGACGGCTCCGGACACGAGATTGAACGTACGTACGGTGCCCCCGATACCCGTGACGCCCGTGGCGATCTCGGCCAGGGCGAGGTCCAGGAGGCCGGAGGCGACGGACAGGTGCTGCCGGCCGAACCCCTCGGGCAGGCCGGACAGGGCGGCGTCCATGTCGTACGGGCGGGCGCTGCCCGCGTGTTGCGCGGCACGCTTCCTGAAGCACGCGTAGCAGGCCGTCCGGCCGGGGACCACGACAGGCCCGCAGAGGATCTTGGTCGGCAGCAACTGGAGCCCGACGGACGGTGTGCTCCGTTCCGCGCAGACCCGGTCGGTCTCGTCGCGGAACTCGGGGTCCCCGCCGGCGTGCACGGGGACGACGACATCCGCGGGCGGGGGCGTTTCGCTCAGGAAGTCCTCGAAGGACACCTGCCGCTCCGGTGGGACGCCGCGGTGCTCCATGAGCCGGCGGCCGAAGGTGTCACCGACGAGGTACAGGCACTGCTGACCCGGATCGTGCGGCATGCTGCTCTGCTCCTTCTTCTCGCTCATGCGAACGGCTGCTGCACGGGGTTGACCGCGTCCTCGGCGTGGCTCGGGTGCCCCATCGCGCGCGGCGCGTCGTAGAGGCGCGGGGTGCCGAGGTACCGCTCGGTGTGTACGAACGACACGGGCATCGCCTCGGGCACGAGCACCTTCACCGCCCGCATGCCCACCTGGCGCGCCTCGTCCGTGGTGATGTCCGTGACGAGCACCTCGGCACCCCGTGCCGCGAGACGGGAGACCACGGTGTCCAAGGGGTCCGCCTCCGCGGGAAGTCCGGGCATGCCGTCGAGGTCGTACGTCGGGCGTTCACCGTCCAGCAGGAAGCCGAACACGTTCCGCCGGTCGCGCGACGCGTTGTGGACCGCACCGCCGACGACGCTCACCTTGGCCGGATCGGGCTCGCGCCCGGCGTACGCCGACAGGTATCCGCGCAACGCCACCCGCAGGGAGGACAGTTCGCGGTAGATCTTGCCCAGCGCCTGCTCCGGACGGACGTCACAGGTGGCGGCGACGATCTGGGCGAGCGCGGGGTCGACGTCGGAGAGCTGCACGGCGTAGATCACCGGGACGCCGAAGTCCGTCGTCGCGTCGAACAGTCTCACCCGCAGGTCCGTGGAGGTGCCGACGCGGTGCAGTTCCCGGACGCCTGCGTCGAGCCGCGCCGGATCCACGACCAGCTCGGGCAGCCGCAGCTGCTGGAGCCAGACCAGCGCGATGGCGTCCCGCTCGACGACCTCCAGCAACCCGCCGAGCACGGCGCTGCGTACGTCGGAGTGCACCGCGGCACCCGTGGTGATCCCGCGGATGAACTCTTCGGACTTCGACTGGTAGGGCATGTGGAGGTACACGCAGATCGCCGGCACGAGCACCGGTATCCGCCGGGTGAGCGACCACGCGCGCACCCATCGGATCGGGACCGACGGGTCGTACGCCGTCAGGCTGCAGTCGTCGCGGGCCAGCTCGGTGGGCGAGCAGCTGGGCCACCGGGACGGCGACACGAACTCCTCGGTGAGGTCGTTCTCGGCGGCGACCACCATCGCGTCGTCGTCCCACGCACAGGTGGAGTACCGCTCGAGCGCTTCCGCGATGGAGACCAGCTTGGCGCGTTCGGGCGTGAGCCCCGTGCCCGCGCCGTCGGAGTTACCGGTGTCCTCGTCGTGGGCCCATGTCCGCAGGTTGGGGAGAGCACGGGACGGGACACCGAGATGGGCCAGCTGGACGGCGAAGGGCGGTTCGCCCTCGCGCACCGGCAGCGGCGCGGTGCGTGACACCAGTCCGTACGGCGAGACGAGCTCCTCGAGACCGCGCAGCTCGGCCGAGATGTGCTCCTGATGCCTGTTCAGATGCATGTGGTTCTTCTTCCCGCGTCCGGATGTTCCCCGTGCCCCTGCCGCGCTAATCGGCGGTCGTCGTGGTTCCCGACGCCATGCTCCGGGCCAGTTCGTCGAGCTCGTCCTGGAGCTCCTTCATCGACTTTCCGCAGACCTCTTCGTTCGCTCGTGCGACGACATAGCAGAAGACGTACCTCTCCGCCAGGCTGAAACCGAGGGTGTACAGGCAGCTGTACAGCAGGCTGGTCTGCAGCCGGAAGGCCAGGAAGTCGGCGTCGCGGTGCATCAGGTGGTCCAGCTCGGGGATCGGTGGCGTGTGGAAGCGGGTCGGTTCGACCGGGGCGCCCCGCTTCCGCACGAGGTCTTCGAGCGTGTGTCCGGCATTGACGAAGGACCCGTCCGAAAAACTCTCGGCCAGATGGCTTGATTCGGACGTGATGGATTTCGTCCAGAGTCGAACCATCTCGTCCTCCGGATCACTGTCCGGATCGCCGCAGGCCGTGATGAATTCCCGGACGGTGGCACCCACCTGTTCGTAGAACCGGGCGCAGGCGGCGTCGAAGGATTGCGGATCCCTGGTGCGCAGATAAATCGCCTCGAAATGCGAACGGTAGCTCAGGAGGCGCAGGGAAAGCAGCTTGCGGAATTCGTATCCTTCGATTTCTCTTTGCGGGGATCTCAGAAGAGTCGCTCTGGTGTGCGCTGCCATGAGGCGGATGGCACCGAGTGCCGGCGGAGGTGACTGAGGTGTCTCTGCCGCACGATTCAGGAATGAGACGAGAGTCGGTGCGGCCTCCTGGAAGAGCCGCTTGGAGGAAGCGGAGAATCCGGTTCCGGAAAAGCCCGCGTTCCACAGGGGTGAGGGAACCGAAGTGAGTGGTATCGCGTCCACCTGGGCGGAGCACCCGTGTCGTTCGGCTGCTCTGTGCAGGTCAGCGCGGGTGGAGCCCTCGTCGGACACCCCTTCGATGCTGATCTGCAGGACGTCCGTGCCCAGTCGCTCGTCCTGGGTGCGCACGAAGTAGTAAGGGCCGTGACCGCCTGCTCCACCTACCCGATCCGGCGCGAACAATTCGCGGATCAGGGGCCCGAACGTGTCGTTGTATTTTGAACCAACTGGCTGCGGGATGGTGGCAAACAAGTGCACGAATGAAACCCCCGAGATTTCGGACGGCGCCGGACGGTCCGTCACGTGATCTTGTAATCGACCGTAACTCAGAGAGACGAGGGGAAGGAACCCCGCCTCCGGTGTGATCTGCATCACTCCGATAGTCGCTTGCCTTGCGATCGGTCGAATGCCTAGATTCGAAGCACATTGACGAAAGGGGGTGTAATCAATGGAGCAGCAGATCGAACTTGATGTGCTCGAGATTTCGGAACTCATCGCAGGTGCCGGGGAGAACGATGACCTGGCGCAGGTGATGGCCGCCTCGTGCACGACCACCAGTGTTTCGACGAGTTCGTCGTCCTCGTCCTGAATTTAGGGACCGGGAAACAGTTGAGCCACCGTCGGGGTGTTCCTCGGCGGTGGCCTTCTGCAGTCCTGGCGTCTCTGCGCGATGCGAGGATCAGCGCCGCCCCCGGATGTGAGTTCAGGGGTGCGGGCGTCGTGCCCCGGACGAGGACGGGGCTCGTGTGACGCCGGCCGGTCGAGAGCCGGTGCGTATGTTGTCGAGCGCGAACTGACCGGTGCGTGGCGAAGTGACGGGCGGGCTCCGTGCGGCGGGGCGCCTCTGAGCTGCCCGGCCCCCGAAGTCCGCACGCGGTGTACCGGGCCGGCGTGACGAAGTTGGGGGATTCCTATGGGTGTGAACATCAGTCCGTACGTCGTCTACCGACGCAGCAGACTCCCACTGGGCGAGCTCGGGGCGATGTCGTTCACCGCCGCCTGGTCGCGCATCGATGAACTGCACGCTCTGCGCGACGAGATCGGCGAGCTCGCCGTCGGTCTGGCCGACCGGCTCGGCGAGCTCGTGCCGACGCTGGGGGACGACGTCCGGGCCGACCTGATCAGGCTGCGGCGTGACGTGCACAATCTGCGGCACGACCGGGCGGCGGCACGGTTGCGGCCACTCCGTCCGCATCTCGCCCCCGAGGTGGCCGCCGAGGTCGAGACCTGGTGCGCGCTCGGTGTCCGTGCCGAGCAGTGCGAGCGAGCGGGGCGCGAGGAGCTCGAGCGTGAGAAGGCGCGGGCCGCCGACGGCTTCGGCACCCTCTTCGAGCACGATGCGATGGCCCGCAGCATCCAGCTCTCCGGCGACCGGTTGTACCGGGGCCTGCGCGACCTCGTCTCCGGTGACGAGGCGGCGGCCCTCAAACCGAGCAAGGCCCGGCTGCGCGAGTCGTCCCTCGTCAACTTCGCCTACCGGGCGAGTCTGAAGCCGTCCCCCTTCGGGCGGTTCACCGAGATCGGTGCGTTCCCTCCGGACGACCCGCGCCCGGCGGATACGGGCGTCCGGGACGGCGGGACGCAGGAGTCGGTCACGACGCTGAACCGTCTCCTCGTCAACTGGGTGCTCGCCGGGTTGCCGCTCGTACCGGGCGGTATGGAGCCGGGGCACCTCGTGCTGAACTCCACCCTGCGGGCCGGCGACGAGTTCGTCGAGTTCGTCGGTGTCGTACCCGGCTCCCGCGAGGACGGCCGGATGGCCACCGAGAGGGTGCTGCGCGTGCGCCGGGAGGGACTCCTCGACGCACTGCTCGCGGCGATGCCCGAAGGATCGGCTCCGGCGGCCACGGTGCTGCGCGACCTCACCGCCGTCACCGGGAAGGCGGAGGCGAGCCGGAAGGTCGTGCAGGGGCTGATCCGGGCCGGCATCCTGTTCTTCCGGCCGGAGACCGACGACCACGACCCCGACTACTCGATCGCACTCGACCGCGTACTCGCCGCCGGCGGGACGCCGGAGACGGCCGCGCTACGCGGACACTTCTCCGAACTCAGGCGGCTGGAGACGGACTTCTCCACGGCGCCGGCCGACGAGAGGCAGAAGCTGCTCGACTCGGCGTACACGGCGATCGGTGGCATCGCCGAGCTGTGCAAGGTCTCCCCGCCCCCGGAGGAGGTCCTGAAGTCACCCGTCTTCGAGGACACTCCGGCATGCACGGCGCCCCAGGCCTGGCACCTGCCGACGGTGGAGCAGAGCATTCCCGCACTGACCGGCCTCTGGCGTCTGGCCTCGATGATGGACAACGGCCAGGTGAAGCGACTCGGTCTCTACTCCTTCGCCACCCGCGTGCTCGGCGACCGCAGCACGATGCCCTTCCTCGAGTTCTTCCAGGCCTTCTCGTCGCTGACGGACCAGGAGCAGGTCGACGTGTTCATGGGCCGCGACGTCGAGGCGGTCGGGAGGTACACGGCGCAGCGGACGGAGGCCCTGCGCACGATCCGGCAGCGGCTGGTCCCCGGGGACGACACCGTGCACCTGGAGCCCTCGGTCATCGAGAAGGCCTGCGAGGGCGTGGAGGACCTCCTCGACACCGAGTCGGTGACGTTCCGCGCGCAGTTCGCCCGGGGGGTGCTGCCCGACCGCGACCGGACGCTGGTCGTGAACGGCCTGCTCACCGGCTACGGCGTCTACTTCTCCCGGTTCGGCTCGTTCGTCGAGGGCACCGGCGACTGGTCACTGCCGGCCGCCCAGCGGGAGCATCTCGCACGCAGGTTCCCCGGCCAGGCCGACCTCAACTCCGTACTCGGATTCAACTTCAACCTGCACCCCTCGGTGACCCGGCGGGTCGTGAACTACCCCGGCGCGGTGTCGCTCGGCGCCGAGCGGACGGTCTACGAGCCGGCGCGTCTGGAGGTCCGCGCGGATCCCGCCACCAAGTCGCTGCGCCTCTGGGACCCGGAGGCGCGGGAGACCCTCGACCTCGTGCCCATGAACTTCATGACTCCGATCGGGGTCCCCCTGCTCTACCGTCTGCTCGAGGCGCTGTCCCCGTCCAACCGGTACCTGTGGAAGCCCCTGGACGACATCAGGGACGCGGGAGGACCCGCGGTGTACGGCGACACGGCGCCCCGCCTCGTCGTGGGTGACGTCGTGGCCGACCGCAGGTCCTGGAACGTGGCCGCGGCCGAGATCCCCCTGCTCCAGGATCTGAGCCGGGACGCGCCCGAGGCGCTCGTGGCCTTCGACGCGTGGCGCCTGTCGCGGGGCCTGCCCCGCCACGCTTTCGTGCTGTGCCAGACGCCCGAGGAACGTGACGTCATGGCAGGGCGCAGCCGGAAGGCGACCCGCCGGTGGGCGGACTACGCGCACCTGCGGCGCGCCAGCGTCCACAAGCCGATGTACGTCGACTTCCGGAACCCGTTCCTGGTCCGGAGCTTCGCCAAGTCGGCCCTGTCGCGTGGCGACGTCATCGCGTCGATCCGTGAGTGCCTTCCTTCGGTGGACGACTACGGCCCGGACACGGGCTGGACCGCAGCAGAGGAGTTCTTCGTTGAACTGTGTACCGACAACTGACGGGCAGGCCGGGACGCGTGAGTGGAGGACGGTCCACATCCACGTCCCGCACTCGCTGCACACTCCCATCCTCTGCGACGTGGTCGAGCCGCTGCTCCGGTCCGAGGGGCTCCTGGACCACTTCTTCTTCCTCCGCTACTGGCAGGGCGGCCCCCATCTGCGGCTGCGGATGCTCTGCGGGCCAGGGGCCGGTTCGGCCGATGCGGCCGAACAGGTCGTCGCGGGTCTGGCACGTGCGATGCCGGAGTTCGGTGCGCAGGCCCGGGAGGAGTACGCGCTCGGGGTGACCTTGCAGGACGAGCTCGCGCGCCTGGAGAAGGAGACCTCGGAGGAGGGCCGGCCCATAGGGGCCCTCGACCGGGTGGCCTACGAGCCGGAGTACCGCAAGTACGGGGGAACGGAGGGGCTGCAGATCGCCGAGACCGTCTTCCGCGAGTCGTCGGTGGCGGTCCTCGGCCTGCTGGGCGGGCAACCGCGGGCGTGGGTGGACGAGCGCCGGGCACCGATCGGGGAAGCGGCGAGGATCATGGCGATGTTCCTCCGTGGAGCGGGCCTCGACCCGGAGGCCGCAGTGCTGTTCCTCCGGGAGTACGAGGACTGGTGGCGCAAGTACGCGCCGGAGGACATGCAGCGTGCCTGGCCGAGACTGTTCGACGGCGTGTCGGCACAGATGACGAATCTGTGCGCGGCGGTCTGGCGTGACGGCGCCACGGACGTGTTCCACGACATCAGCGCGGAGGCCGCCGCCCGCGCCCGTTCCGTGTGCGGGGCGGAGCCCGGCGGCGATGTCCGCGACCTCCGGCTCGACGGAACGCCGTACCCGGGCTGCCTCTCGAACTACGTGCACACCACCAACAACCGTCTCGGCCTGGTTCCCGCCGCCGAAGGGCTCGTCGCGTACCTCGTGCGCCGGGGCCTGGAAGCGATGGACGGGTAGGGCCGGTCGTTGTCGGGATCATGCTGTGCGCCTGCGCCTGCGCCTGCGCCCCGGTGCCGGAAGCCCGGAGCCTCCGTCCCGCGCGGGCCCTTCCCTGGAGGACGTGCGCAGGACGGAGACCTCACCGGTGCGTCACCAGCTCACCGGAAGCTGGTGCAGGCCGTAGACCCCCATGCTGTCCTTGAACGGCAGCTCCGCGACCGGGGTGGCCAGCTTCAGACCGGGAATCCTCGCGAAGAGGGCGTTGAACACGACCTCCAGCTCCAGCTTGGCGAGGTTCTGGCCGATGCACTGGTGGATGCCGTGTCCGAACGCCAGGTGGTGCCTGCCGCCGCGCTCGATGTCCAGGCGGTCCGGGTCGGGGAACACCGCCTCGTCGTGGTTGCCCGAGGCGCTGAGTCCGATGACGCCTTCGCCCGCGCGGATCAGCACCCCGCCGATCTCGAGATCGGCCGTCGCCACCCGGGAGGTCACCTGGTCGGCGATGCTGAAGTAGCGCAGCAGCTCGTCGACGGCCTGCGGGGCCAGACCCGGGTCGGCCCTGAGCTTGGCCAGCTGGTCGGGGTTCTCCAGCAGGCCCACGACGCCGAGGGAAATCATGTTCGCGGTGGTTTCGTGACCGCCGACCAGGAGGACGTTCGCCATCCCGACCAGTCCCGCGTGGTCGAACGTGCGGGTCTCGCGGTTCTTCATGACGAGCCTGCCGAGCAGATCGTCGCCAGGGTCCGCCTCCTGCGCGGTGACCAGCTCGGAGAAGTACGCGTGGAGCTCCTGGTGCGCGCTGTTGCGCTCCTGAGGATCGGCGTCGACCGAGACCAGCTTGTGGGTGCGGTCCTGGAAGAACGCGCGGTCGGCGCGGGGCACCCCGAGCAGCTCGCAGATCACCAGGGAGGGCACCGGGAGGGCGAGCGCCTCGACCAGATCGACCGGCCCTTCGCCGGCGAGCATGGAGGAGATGCACTCGTCCACGATCTCCTCGATGCGGGGACGCAGTCGGAGCACCCGCTTGACGGTGAACTCCGGGATCACCGTCCTGCGCTGCGCCGTGTGCACGGGCGGGTCCATGGCGAGCAGCACGGGCCGCATCTGCTCCATGACCTCCGGCGACGCGTCGAAGTGGAGCGGATAGCCGGGGTGGGCCAGGTTCGAGCTCACCTGAGGGTCGGCGAGCAACTGTCGTATGTGCTCGTGCCGGGTGAGCAGCCACGCGGTCCGCCCGGAGGCCAGAGTGACCTTGGTGATCGGCTGCTCCGCACGCAGGGACGCGTATTCCTTCGGCGGGTGGAGCGGGCAGGTCCGGGGGTAGGGATAAGCGCTGTCCTGTCGGTCCTTCACCATCATCTCCGTGAGTGGTCCAGGGGAATGTCCTTACGGAGTCCATTCAAGCGGAAGATGATCCACATCGTGGCGTCATCGGTGAATGAGTGAGAACTCGCGTGGGTCGCAGGGGGAAATACGGCTGCCTTCCGGGCGTGACTCGTGCCGTGGTTGCCGACCGTGATTCGGTAAAATGCCATATCACGGTCACCGCGTAATCCCAATTGACCCCTTCCGTGGGGGGTGCGTTGATAGTACGTTGGATTTCATGTGCTCCACGTCGGTGGAGAGTTCGCCTGCACTGTCGAAGCCGCCATGTGTGGCGAGGGGGAGTCGGAGCTGTGTACCTTTCGATCGTCATGTGGGATCTGAAGAAGTCGGAAGCCACCGTGGAGAGCCTCAGGGAATACCTGCGGGACTACGCCGTGGATGCCTACTCCACGCTGGACGGAATGCGGTTGAAGGCGTGGTTCTCCGATTCCGCGCGCCAGTTGTGGGGTGCGGTCTATCTGTGGGACAGCCCTGAGCAGATGCCGAGCCTGTACAAAGTCAGTCGCGTGATCGACCTCATCGGGTATCCACCGACTTCGGTCGGTGGCTTCACGGTGGAGGCGACCGCCGAGGGGAACAGCGTCCACGAGACGCTGGCCGGCCTGGGGATCGCCCTGGAGAGCGGGACGCGGTAAGGGCAGGCGGGCGGAGCGGCTCGCCCTGCCGGACCGGAGCCGCGCGGTGGGCGTCGCCGCTCGGGGGGCCGGGTACGGCGTGCGGTGCGGTGCCGGTGCCCCTGAGCTGGGCGTCACCGTGCTCGCGCAAGGCGAGGGTTCAGGTGTGTCTGACGTGCGCTTTCGCGTCTGCCGGGCATCGGCCTGTGGGCGGAGCGCTGTGCGTGGACCGCGAGCCCTTGAGCGGGGGGAGCGGTGAGCAGGACCCCGGCGGGACACGCGTATTGCGCACCGCTGTACGAAGATCAGGCGGTGAAGGGGGCGGGAGTGCCCGTGCTAACGTCGTGATCGTGGCCAGCCTTGACGTTATTACCGAACGCTCCGATTCTGCCGTGCAACGCATCATCGATGTCACCAAGCATTCGAGGTCCGTTGTCCGTACGGTGCTGATCGAGGACATCGAGCCTCTTCTGCAGAGTATTCGCTCCGGAGTGGAATTCATCGAGATCTACGGGCTCGACACCGTGCCCGTGCCGGACAGCCTGCTCACGGAATGCGAGAAGCGCGGAATTCAGGTCCGGCTGCTCGCTTCATCGGTCGCCAATCAGGTTTTCAAGACCGAGAAGAAGCCCAAGGTGTTCGGTATCGCCAAGGTCCCGCGGCCCCGCCGTCTCGCGGACCTGGCCGACGCGGCCGGTGACCTCATCCTGCTCGACGGAGTGAAGATCGTCGGCAATATCGGAGCCATCGTCCGGACCTCGTTCGCCCTGGGGGCCTCGGGAATCGTCCTCGTGGACAGTGATCTCGGCAGCATTGCGGACCGCCGCCTGATCAGGGCGAGCCGGGGTTATGTGTTCTCCCTTCCCATCGTTCTCGCGTCCCGGGCCGAGGCGCTCCAGTACTTCCAGGACAACGCAATGCGTCCGGTGGTGTTCGAGGCGGACGGAGAGCTCGCCGTCGCTGATCTCGACGGTATGGACGAGCGGCTGGTGCTCATGTTCGGCAGCGAGAGGATCGGCCCGTCGGGAGAGCTCACCGACATCGCCACCACATCGGTTTCCATTCCGATGAATCCCGCGGCCGAGTCCCTCAACGTCTCGGTGTCGGCCGGAATCGCGCTGCATGCGAGGGCCCGCCGTAACCTCTCCCGGTAGTCCCGGGCGCAGAGCCTCGTCACGGGCCCCGTCCCCTCCTCCCGGAGGAGGGGACGGGGCCCGTGACGTGTGCCGCCGGGGTCCTCGCTACAGCGGCCGCCACATCCAGGGCGCCGCGTCCGGGCCGAGGCCGGCGACCGTGGGCCGCCCGTCCGGACCGATGTGGAGCGACGCCCCGTCCAGGGCGACCGGCCCGTCCTCCCGCACGAGGAGCCCGTCGACCCTGAGCAGTTGGACGAGCCCCTCGGCGGTGCGGCCGAGCAGCACGGGCCCCCGCGGCGACGGGGCCGCTCGCACCGGCCCGTACCCGTCGAACGGTGCGCCGGGCACGGGCGTACCCGCGCGGACGGTCGTCACCCCGCCCTCGGCCGCAGGGCGGTAGTGGAGCGTGACCGACCCGTCGGGGGCCGGCAGGGCGGCGGGCGCGTGAGCCGGGACGGGCGCCGCCGTGAGCTGCGTGCGGGTGGTGAGCCCGGTGCCCGGCGCGTCCTGGGTCCAGTGGTGCACCGCGTGGTGGCCGGCGCCGAAGACGTGGACCCGCCCGCCGCCGTCCACGGCTGTGCTCAGGCCGTCCTGCACCTCCCCGCCACCCATGTCCCGCCACGCGCTCCAGCGGCCCGATCCGTCCCGCACCCGGGTACTGAGGCCCTTCTCCGCGTTGCGTGCGAAGAGATGCACCCGCCCGTCCGGTGCGGCGGCGGCCACGGGCACGCCGATGCGCCGCCCCTCGTCGCGCCCGGGAGAGGGGGTGCCGAGGCCGCGCCAGGGGAGGAAGCCGCCTCCCGGGGCGCTCTGCTCCAGCACCACGATCTCGCGGTCGTTGTCGGCGCCGTGCCCGCCGAGTGCGGCGAAGCGCAGCCCGAAGAGCAGCAGACGTCCGTCCCGCGTGTGCGCCGAGCCCAGCACGGGGGCGAGTGGGCCGCCGCCGAGATCGTCCGGTGCGCCCCAGACGCCGGTGCCCCTCCCGGTCTCCAGCCATCTCACCACCCGCAGCCCCAGCACGGCGTAGGCAGCGAGCCGGCCGTCCGGCTCGGCGGCGAGGACCGTGCGCGTGCCCGGGTAGCGGTGGTGGGTGGAGCGGACCCAGCCCTTGCGGTTGGTGAGCGGCCGGTCTCCGCCGACGTTGTAGTCACCGCAGCCCGACGGGTTGCCGCAGTCCCAGTCGGGTGAGCCGCCGTAGGGGACGAGGTGGGCGGCCTTCCTCGCCAGTACCCCCTGCGGCAGGTTCTTCGGCCAGTGCCGGTTGTAGTACCCGCGGTAGGCGGCCGTCACGAACCCCGGTATCCGGCCACCGTCCGCGGTCGCCCGGGCCACCCAGCGGATCATCGCGGCCCAGGCGAAGCAGGCCGCGGCGGTGTGGTCGGCGTGATCGGAGTAACCGCGCTGCTCGCTGTCCCTGCGGCGGACGGCCTCGGTGCTGTGCTGGATGTCCGGGTCGGGGTCCAGGGTGTGGACGACGGTGGGGCGGTAGCTCTCCATCAGCCCGGCGAGGACCCCGATCAGCCCGTCGTACGTGTACGAGCCGGCACGGCGCAGCGGGGAACCGGCGGCCACGACCGTACGCAGGACGAGCCGACGGTCCTGCCAGAGACTCGGCAGCCCGAGACGGTGCCTGCCCGTGTGCATGGCCGTGTTGAGGAAGACCAGCTCGACCCGGCGGCCGTCGGCGGCGAGCACGTTCACCTCGGCACGGTGGCCCGCGCCGAGCTCGGCCACCGAGATCTCCCAGGGCGTGAACGGACCCAGTCCGAGCAGGGCCGCGTACGCCTGTCGTAGCCCCTGATGGCGCGCGGAGGAGTACGCGGCCTTGTCCGGCGCAGGGCGGGGCCGTCCCGGGATCTTGTTGAGGCCGTCGGCCTCACCGGCCGTGAGGTAGACGCAGACCAGCGGTGTTCCGGCGTCGAGGGCGACCCGGGTGTCCGGGTTCATGAAGTACAGGTCGTCGTCCGGGTGGGCGAGGATCTGCATGAGAAGCGCACGGCGCCCGGTGCTGACGGGCTGCCCGGGCGCCGGGTCGGGGGCGGGATCCGTACGCCGGGGTGGCGGTACCGAGCAGGCGCTGAGCGCCGCGCCCGCGGCGGCAGCCGTCACGACGGCGCGCCTGCGCACACCGGTTCCGGGCAGGGCAGGTCCATCCGTCACGCCACGCACTCCGTCCGCGTCCCCCCGCAGCGGACGGGCTGGTGCCCAGAGCTGCGTGCTGTCGGTCAAGCGCAGGTCAGGGCTTTGTGCCTGACCTCGCGGGGGGATAGACGAGGAACCGGGCCCCGGCGTTGCCCGGAGGGCCGGGCGACCGCGTGCCGTCGGTCACGGCGGCGGCGGCCCACGGGGCGGCGGTCTGCGGACCGGGCGAGTGCGCCGCCTCCGGCCCGGCCGGGAGGGGCGCGTCCGTCACATGATCGTCACGGTTCCCTTCGCACTCTTGTCCGGGCGCGGGGTGACGACGTGAAGTGGACCCGCCGTAGCTGTGTGGGGGAGTGGAACAGAACAGTGAACACCGACGCGTCCCGGGGCGAGCCGTCCGAGCGCCCGGACGACGGGGGCTCCGTCTCCGACGAACAGTGGGCCGAACTCGTCCGGCAGGCCGAGAGCGGCGGAGCCGACGCGCCGAAGGAACCCTCGGCCCGCGCCCGGATGGTCACCGCCCGCCTGCGCGCGCTGGACGAGGAGGCCGCCGCGCGAGGGGGGCGGCGCCGGGGGCTGAAAGGCGGCCCGGCCGAGCCGTGGCAGCCCGACGGCTGGCGCACCGCCCCGGCCTACCCCGACCGCTCCCGGAAGCGGCGGCGTCTGGCCCTCACGCTGGGCTTCGTCGCGGTCGTGGGGCTCCTGGTGGTCGCCATGCGGCCGAGCCTGCTGACCGGACACCTTCCCGGAGGAGGTGACTCCGCGGGCGCCGCACCGCTGCCCGCCGAGACCGCGCCGCCGACCGGGGCGCCCGCCGGCGAGACCGTCCCGGAGCGGCCGACCCGGGCGCAGCCCTTCCTGGGCTCGCCCGCGATCCGCTGGGCGGACGGTGCGGCCGGGATCGAGGTCCCCCAGGCCGAGGCCGTCGCAGGGATGAGCAAGGACGAGGTCGAGCACGCCCTGAAGGCGACGAAGCGGCTCCTGGTCGCGGCCAACCTCGACCCGGCCACCCTGCGGGGGGAGAACCCGGACGCGGCGCTGGCGCTGCTCGACCCGTTGCAGAAGGGGGAGCGGGAGCGGCTGGAGCGGTCGCTGGCGGCTCCCGACGAGGCACGGGACCCGCTGATGCTGTTCAGCCGGTTCGACCCGGGCGAGGCGCGGCTGGTGGGGGACGTCGTCAAGACCCGCGGCCGGATGACCTTCGAGGCGGGTGCCGCCGGCTCGGTGGAGGTGCACGCCGACTACACCTTCGTCTACCCGTTGGTGAGGCCGGGCGGGGACGAGGTGGCGCGCACGATCGTGCGGCGGAGACTGACGACGGCGCTGCACGACCCGGAGCGGTTCGTGGCGACGCGCGGGAAGCTCTCCGTCGTCCGTTCCCAGCAGAACTTCGGCAACACCGCCTGCGAGGTGAACGACGGCTTCCTGCATCCGTCCTTCCCCGGCGACAGCCCGGACCCTGGCCCCGCCGGCGCCGATGTCGACCCTTACGACCGGAGTGAATGGCAGGCCGACGGGTCCTGCGGCACGGTCACCCGTACGTGAGCTGAGCCGGGCCGCTCCCCGGTCCGTCGCCCGGCGACGGGCCGGGGCCCCGCCTCGCCCGGCGGGGGATCAGTGGCCGAGGTGCGGCACGCTCACCTGGGACGCCGCCCTTTGCAGCATGCCCGTCTTCTGCTGGAGGGGCCGCTGCTGCTCGCCGTGCAGGGCGTTGAGGACCACCACGGCACCGGTGAACACGGGTACCGCCCACTGCATGACCGTCAGGTGCTTGCGGGCCTTGACCAGGTCCACGGGGTGGCGCTCGGCCTTCGCGAGGTCCTCGGGGGCATCGCTGCTCGCGAGCTCCACCTTCTTGCCCAGGACCCGGCTGTAGGCCGTGGCCGCCAGCGCCGCACCGGTCAGCACGGTCTTCGCCAGGGTCGAGGCCGCGACACCCTGCTGGGTGTGGACCCGGGTGGCGTTGGCGGACAGCAGTCCGGTGCCACCCATGAGGTGCAGCCCGATCGCCACGGCGTTCACCGGCGACCACTTCGCCCAGCCGTCACTGGCGATCCTGGCCGTGTCCCTCTCGCTCGTGCCGTGGCCCGCCGCTGCGCCGTTCAGTCCCACGGCACCCATCAGCGAGCCGCCGAACCAGGCAGCCAGACCGAGATCGTGGATGCTGCGGACGAGGGTGTTGCGTTCCGACATCGTCGCTCCTCTGTACGCGGAGGACCTGCGGACACCCACAGGTCCTCCTCCACGCTCGGCGGTACGGGACCCGTCCACCACAGGTGCGGCGCATCCGGGCGACCCACCGGGCGGGGCGCGGCCCGCTCCGTCGAGCTGTGGTGGCGGCCGTCAGGCGGCCGCGTGACGGCCGTCCCGGCATGGGCGGCAGTGGCCGGGGTGGCGGGAGCGGAAGGCGCGGTCGCAGGCGTCGCAGTTCTGGAGGGGGATGACGATCACGCCGGGGCGCGCGGGTGCGAGGTCCTCGGCACCCGGCAGCGGAGGCGGCAGCAGGGCCGTGATCCGGTGACGCAGAAGCTTGGCCGGGTGCTTGAGGGGGACCGGCAGGTCGGCCGTGAGGACGTGGCGGACGGTGTCGGGACGGGCGCCGCGTTCGAGCCAGGTGGCGACACCCGGGGTGAGGGACTCGACGTCGCCTTCGGAAAGCGTGAGCTGGGGCGTGCGGCGGCGCAGGTCCGCGAGGAGCGCGGCGGCGGCCCGGTGCAGCTCGGGTGTGCCCACCCGGGGCCGGGGGAGCGGCGGCGGCGCTGTCGTACGTGCGGTGGGGGCCGGCAGCTGGACGCGCGCGGGCGGGGGCGGTTCCGGGCCGGTGTACTGCGGGGGCGCGGGCGGCACCGGCGGTGCTGCCGCCGGTGCGGGCGCCGTCCGGGCGACGGGGCGCTCGGTGGTCCGCTGCCGGGGGACCGTGGGGGCCCGCGCCTCGGCGCCGGGCTGGTTGTACGAGACGGTCCGGGTGACGATGCGGCCGTCGGGAAGGCGTACGCGGCTGCGGAGCAGGTAGCCGGCGGCTTCCAGCTCGCGCAGGGCGGCGGCGATGCGGCTCTCGCTCTCCGGGAAACGGCCGGTGAGCACCTTGATGCCGATCTTCGCTCCGGCGGGCAGCGACTGGATGTGCACGGCGAGCCCGATGGCGACGAGGGAGAGGGCACGGTGCCGGCTCAGGTGGTTGCCGATGACGGTGAAGCCCGCCGCGTGCCGGACGTTGCTGTGCATGACGCCGGACGTCGGCGTGGGGTCCCCGGACCTGGGGGACGCAGCGCACGGGGGCGCGCTAACCTGCTGGATACCCATCGGGAAGCCCTTACTTCCTCGGTGGTCAGGCCCTCGCCCGGGATTCCCGTCCCGGCCGGGGGCCGTCGCATGTCTGTGGTTGTCGGGGCGAGCATATGCCCGCCAACCCGTCTCAAATCCAGCCCAGTTGCCCTATGTCACCCGCTCGAGTGACTTGGGCGGAATGGGGTCGGGTCGGGTGGGGGAAGTCATTTCTCCAGGTACTCAAAAGCTTTATGTGTCGCGGGGCGCCGGGACGCGGTCCACCGGGTCGTGGTCCTCCACGACCCGGTACTGCGGTCATGGTGCGAGGTCGATCTCCGCCCAGACCGTCTTGCGGGGTGCGGGTCCCGGGAGCACGCCCCAGCGGTCGGCGAGCGCCTCGACGATCAGCAGGCCGCGACCGTGCTCGGCGTCGCCGGACCGCGCGGTCATGCACGGCAGCCGCTCGCCCCTGGTGTCGGTCACCTCGATCCGCAGGATCCGGCCCCGGACACCGAGGTCCAGCCGGAAGTCCCGTCCCGGCGCGTGGCCGTGCACCACGGCGTTGCCGGCCAGCTCGGCGACGATGTGCGCCGCCGCGTCCGTCGGCAGCCCCCAGCCACCGAGATGCGCCGTGGTGAGCAGGCGGGCGAGCCGGGCCGCGCGACGGGTGGGGGACAGCAGCACGCTGAACTGCCGCGTAGGAGCGGAATGTTCGGTTCGGGTGATTTCTTGGTTCACGTCACTCAGCGTGGTCGTTCCGTGCCTACTCTCGGAAGGTGCTGGGCCCGTGCCGGGAGTCCTTGTCCGGCTGCGGCCCGCAACGGTCCGGCCTGTACGCCGTGACCTGCCGCCAGCGGGCACTGCCGGACACGAGCACGACGGAGGTGGGCGCGCGATGGGCTTGGACAGTGGTGGTGCGGGCCGGACGGACTGCACGACGGACGGTGCGGACGGCTCGCGCTGGGACACCGGTGTCGAGGACGACTCCGGTGCGGTGCTGAAGGCGGTCGGCCGGCAGATCAAGCTGTGGCGGGAGGCCGCGGGACTGAGCCAGGCGGAACTGGGCGCGGCCATCGGCTACAGCGAGGAGATGGTCTCCTGCGTGGAGCGCGGCCGGCGGGCCCCGAGACCCGAATTCCTGGACAACGCGGACCGCGTCCTGGAGGCGGCGGGGAAGATCGCCGCGATGCAGGGGGACGTGGCGGAGGCCCGGTACCCGAAGAAGGTGCGCGATCTGGCGAAGCTGGAGGACAACGCGGTCGAGCTGGGGGCGTACAGCAACCACAACATGCACGGCTTGTTGCAGACCGAGGAGTACGCACGGGCGTTGTTCGCCATGCGCCGTCCGGCGTACGGCGAGGACGAGATCGACAGTCATGTCGCCGCTCGCATGGCCAGGCAGGAGATCTACGGCCGTCGGCCCGCCCCGCTGCTCACGTTCGTGCTGGAAGAGGTGACGCTTCAGCGGCCGGTCGGCGGCAGGACGGTACTGCGGCGCCAGCTCCAACGCCTGCTGGACATCGGCCAGTTGCGACACGTCGAAATGCAGGTGATGCCCACGGACCGCGAAGAGCACGCCGGCATGGCGGGAGAACTGCGTGTGCTGAAGATCAAGGACGGTACGACGGTGGGCTACTCGGAAGCACAGCTCACCAGCCGTCTGATTTCTGATCCCAGGGAGGTCCAGATCCTTGAGATGCGGTATGGAATGATCCGGGCCCAGGCGCTCACACCGCGTGAGTCGATGGCCTTTATCGAGAAAGTGCGAGGGGAGACATGAGCCTCAAGCCCACTGCCCGAGACGGCTTCGCGCTGACGTGGTGCAAGAGCAGCTACAGCAGCAACGACGGCCCCGACTGCGTCGAGGTCGCGGCGTCCGTCCGCACGGTCCACGTGCGGGACTCCAAGAACGTCCCGGGCCCGCAGCTCGGCTTCACACGCGCCGCGTGGACGGACTTCGTGTCGCACGCCGCTGGAAGCTGACCTCCGTCTGCCGGTGCCGAGAGAGGCCACCCGCCCCGGCCGGCACCGGCAGGCGCCGCGGCTTCCGCGTCGCAGCACCGTCCGGGCGGGAAGGCGCGGCCGCCGGTTCAGGCGCCTGGCGGACGAACCATGTACACGTCCACCGAGTCCTCCCGCTCCACGGTGAAGCCGTGCCGCTCGTACAGCCTGCGGGCGGCGCTGCCCCGCAGGACGTCCAGGCGGACGGTCGCGCCTTCGGCGTCGGCGCGAGCGAGGAGGGCGGTCAGGACCGCGGTGCCGATACCCCCGCCCTGATACTCCGGGGCGAGGTAGAAGTGCTCCAGCCACCAGGCGTCCTCCGACGGCCTCACGGCGACACAACCCGCGAGCGTGCCGTCCTCCGCCTCCACGACGGACGTGTGCTCGGGGGCGTACGCGTCCCGCAGGCGCTGCCGCACCCGGTGATCGTCGTACCGGCCCAGGCGCTCCAGGTCGGGGCGCATGACGACGGCCCGGAGATCAGCTATGACCTCGACGTCCTCGCAAGTGGCCGGGCGCAGACGCGGGCCCTGGACGGTGTTCGTGGACATGGCCGGATTCTGTCAGGCACCGGCGGAGAGCTCCTCGGCCGTGGCCGCGGCGCGGCTACGGGCCAGGGCGGACGCTTCGGACGATCACGCGCTTCCGTGCCGGGCGGGGCCGAGCGGGCCCTCGAAGGGCGCCTGCGTTTGATCCGTCCCTCACAGGGGGTAAGATCCCCGGCCCGATTGGCCAGGCCTGCGGCCCGTATGGCACACTAGCCAGGTTGCTCGGTTGAGTGTCAATGCTGCGCGCCTCCCGCCGGGAGGACCGGAAGCGAGTCCCACAGTACTCGTCGACCCCATGCGGGTCGGACGTACGGGAATCTTTCGGGAAGTTCAGCAGGGCGCTGACCAGGCACCCGGTGGGGTTTCGCCCCCGGCAGCGCGGTTTCGGCCCGCACCCCCTTGGTTGGGAAATCCTTCGGGAGATCTTCGTAGAGGGGATGCGACACGCCCGACCGCGTGGGTCGGAGGCGGAGTTAAGAGAACTCCCGGGTTCCAGAGCGTTATTGAGAGACAGGACTACTAGTAGCCATGGCGGGACAGAAGATCCGCATCCGGCTCAAGGCCTACGACCACGAGGTCATCGACTCCTCGGCGAAGAAGATCGTCGAGACGGTGACCCGCACTGGTGCGTCGGTCGCAGGCCCGGTGCCGCTGCCCACTGAGAAGAACGTGTACTGCGTCATCAAGTCGCCGCACAAGTACAAGGACTCTCGCGAGCACTTCGAGATGCGCACGCACAAGCGCCTCATCGACATCCTCGACCCCACGCCGAAGACGGTTGACTCGCTTATGCGCCTCGACCTGCCGGCCGGCGTCGACATCGAGATCAAGCTCTGAGGGGACGGGCCGAGATGAGCAAGAACATCAAGGGCGTCCTGGGCGAGAAGCTCGGCATGACCCAGGTCTGGGACGAGAACAACCGGGTTGTCCCGGTGACCGTCGTCAAGGCCGGTCCGTGCGTCGTGACGCAGGTCCGTACGAACGACAGCGACGGCTACGAGTCGGTCCAGATCGCCTTCGGCGAGATCGACCCGCGCAAGGTGAACAAGCCCCTCAAGGGCCACTTCGCCAAGGCCGACGTGACCCCGCGCCGCCACCTGGTGGAGCTCCGCACCCCTGACGCCAGCGAGTACACGCTGGGCCAGGAGGTCACTGCCGAGGTGTTCGAGTCCGGCGTCAAGGTCGACGTCACGGGCAAGAGCAAGGGCAAGGGCTTCGCCGGTGTCATGAAGCGTCACAACTTCAAGGGCCTCGGCGCCGGCCACGGCGTCCAGCGCAAGCACCGTTCCCCCGGTTCGATCGGTGGCTGCGCCACCCCTGGGCGTGTCTTCAAGGGCATGCGCATGGCCGGTCGGATGGGTAACGAGCGCGTCACCACCCAGAACCTGACCATCCACGCGGTTGACGCGGAGAAGGGTCTGCTGCTCATCAAGGGCGCGGTCCCCGGTCCGAACGGCGGCCTCGTCCTGGTCCGTACCGCGGCCAAGGGGGCTTGAGGTAATGAGCACCATTGACATCCTTTCGCCGGCAGGCGACAAGGCCGGTACCGTCGAGCTCCCCGCGGAGATCTTCGACGCGAAGACCAGCGTTCCGCTGATCCACCAGGTCGTCGTCGCTCAGCTGGCAGCTGCCCGTCAGGGCACGCACAAGACCAAGACCCGCGGCGAGGTCCGTGGTGGTGGGCGCAAGCCGTACCGCCAGAAGGGCACCGGCCGCGCGCGCCAGGGTTCGACCCGCGCGCCGCAGTTCGCCGGCGGTGGCGTCGTCCACGGCCCGCAGCCGCGTGACTACTCGCAGCGCACCCCGAAGAAGATGAAGGCCGCCGCCCTCCGCGGTGCCCTCTCGGACCGGGCGCGTCACTCCCGCATCCACGTCGTCACCGGCGTGGTCGAGGGCGGGATCTCCACCAAGGCCGCCAAGACGCTGCTCGGCAAGATCTCGGAGCGCAGCAACCTGCTCCTGGTCGTCGACCGCGCCGACGAGGCCGCGTGGCTGTCCGCGCGCAACCTGCCCCAGGTGCACATCCTGGAGCCGGGCCAGCTGAACACGTACGACGTGATCGTCTCTGACGACGTGGTCTTCACCCAGGCCGCTTTCGAGTCCTTCGTGTCTGGCCCCCAGACCGCTGAGACCGAAGGGAGCGCCGCCTGATGAGTGAGGCGACCGTTACCAGCAAGACCTACTCGGACCCGCGCGACGTTCTCGTCAAGCCGGTTGTCTCCGAGAAGAGCTACGCGCTGCTCGACGAGAACAAGTACACGTTCATCGTCGCGCCCGGCTCCAACAAGACCCAGATCAAGCAGGCCGTGGAAGCGGTCTTCTCGGTCAAGGTCACCGGGGTCAACACGATCAACCGGCAGGGTAAGCGCAAGCGCACCAAGACCGGTTTCGGCAAGCGCGCCGACACGAAGCGCGCCATCGTGACCCTCGCCGAGGGCGACCGTATCGACATCTTCGGCGGCCCGACCTCCTGACGGAGGTCGAGTCGTCCGGAATCGGACGAGGACTGAGAAATGGGTATCCGCAAGTACAAGCCGACGACCCCGGGCCGTCGTGGCTCCAGCGTCGCCGACTTTGTCGAGATCACGCGGTCCACGCCGGAGAAGTCGCTGGTCCGCCCCCTGCACAGCAAGGGCGGCCGTAACAACGCCGGTCGTGTGACCGTTCGCCACCAGGGCGGTGGCCACAAGCGCGCCTACCGAGTGATCGACTTCCGTCGTCACGACAAGGACGGCGTGCCGGCCAAGGTCGCGCACATCGAGTACGACCCGAACCGCACCGCGCGCATCGCGCTGCTGCACTACGCGGACGGCGAGAAGCGCTACATCATCGCCCCCCGTGGTCTGTCGCAGGGTGACCGTGTCGAGAACGGTCCGACCGCAGACATCAAGCCGGGCAACAACCTGGCGCTGCGCAACATCCCGGTCGGTACGACCCTCCACGCCATCGAGCTGCGGCCCGGCGGCGGCGCGAAGTTCGCCCGTTCCGCGGGTGCCTCCGTGCAGCTGCTGGCGAAGGAGGGCACGATGGCCCACCTTCGTATGCCGTCCGGTGAGATCCGGCTGGTCGACGCCCGCTGCCGCGCCACGATCGGCGAGGTCGGCAACGCCGAGCAGTCGAACATCAACTGGGGCAAGGCCGGCCGTATGCGCTGGAAGGGCGTTCGCCCGACCGTCCGCGGTGTCGCGATGAACCCGGTTGACCACCCGCACGGTGGTGGTGAAGGCAAGACCTCCGGTGGACGTCACCCGGTCTCGCCGTGGGGTCAGAAGGAGGGTCGTACTCGCTCGCCGAAGAAGGCATCGAGCAAGTACATCGTCCGCCGCCGCAAGACGAACAAGAAGCGCTAGGAGCGGGTTTAGATGCCGCGCAGTCTCAAGAAGGGGCCCTTCGTCGACGGCCACCTCATCAAGAAGGTGGACGTACAGAACGAGGCAGGCACCAAGAACGTCATCAAGACCTGGTCCCGTCGCTCGATGATCGTCCCGGCCATGCTGGGTCACACCATCGCGGTGCACAACGGCAAGATCCACGTCCCGGTGTTCGTCACCGAGTCGATGGTCGGCCACAAGCTCGGCGAGTTCTCGCCGACTCGCACCTTCCGCGGCCACGTCAAGGACGACCGGAAGTCGAAGCGCCGCTAACCGCGGGGTGGAAACGACTATGACTTACACCGAAGGGACAACCATGGAAGCCAGGGCCCAGGCGCGGTACATCCGCGTCACGCCCATGAAGGCCCGCCGCGTGGTGGACCTCATCCGTGGCATGGATGCCACGGAGGCTCAGGCGGTCCTGCGTTTCGCCCCGCAGGCCGCGAGCGTGCCGGTTGGCAAGGTGCTGGACAGCGCCATCGCCAACGCTGCACACAACTACGACCACACCGACGCCTCTTCGCTGGTCATCAGCGAGGCGTTCGTGGACGAGGGCCCGACCCTGAAGCGGTTCCGTCCGCGTGCTCAGGGCCGTGCCTACCGGATCCGTAAGCGGACCAGCCACATCACCGTGGTCGTCAGCAGCAAGGAAGGAACCCGGTAATGGGCCAGAAGGTAAACCCGCACGGGTTCCGGCTCGGCATTACCACGGACTTCAAGTCCCGTTGGTACGCCGACAAGCTGTACAAGGACTACGTCAAGGAAGACGTCGCCATTCGTCGCATGATGACGAAGGGCATGGAGCGGGCCGGCATCTCCAAGGTGGAGATCGAGCGCACCCGCGACCGCGTCCGCGTCGACATCCACACCGCCCGCCCGGGCATCGTCATCGGCCGCCGTGGCGCCGAGGCCGACCGCATCCGTGGCGAGCTGGAGAAGCTGACCGGCAAGCAGGTCCAGCTGAACATCCTCGAGGTCAAGAACCCCGAGGTGGACGCTCAGCTGGTGGCCCAGGCCGTCGCCGAGCAGCTCTCCTCCCGCGTCTCCTTCCGTCGTGCCATGCGTAAGAGCATGCAGAGCACGATGAAGGCCGGCGCCAAGGGCATCAAGATCCAGTGCGGTGGCCGCCTCGGCGGCGCCGAGATGTCCCGCTCGGAGTTCTACCGCGAGGGCCGCGTGCCCCTGCACACGCTCCGTGCGAACGTCGACTACGGCTTCTTCGAGGCCAAGACGACCTTCGGCCGCATCGGCGTGAAGGTCTGGATCTACAAGGGCGACGTCAAGAACATCGCCGAGGTCCGCGCCGAGAACGCAGCGGCTCGCGCCGGCAACCGTCCGGCCCGTGGCGGCGCTGACCGCCCGGCCGGCCGTGGTGGCCGTGGTGGCGAGCGCGGCGGTCGCGGCCGCAAGCCGCAGCAGTCCGCGCCGGCAGCGGAGGCCCCCAAGGCCGACGCTCCCGCCGCAGCTGCTCCGGCTGAGAGCACCGGAACGGAGGCCTGACCGAAATGCTGATCCCCCGTAGGGTCAAGCACCGCAAGCAGCACCACCCGAAGCGCAGCGGTATGTCCAAGGGTGGCACGCAGGTTGCGTTCGGCGAGTACGGCATCCAGGCGCTGTCCCCGGCGTACGTGACGAACCGCCAGATCGAGGCAGCTCGTATCGCGATGACCCGCCACATCAAGCGTGGCGGCAAGGTCTGGATCAACATCTACCCGGACCGCCCCCTGACGAAGAAGCCCGCCGAGACCCGCATGGGTTCCGGTAAGGGTTCTCCCGAGTGGTGGATCGCGAACGTCAAGCCCGGTCGGGTGATGTTCGAGCTGTCCTACCCGAACGAGAAGATTGCTCGTGAGGCGCTCACCCGCGCTGCTCACAAGCTTCCGATGAAGTGCCGGATCGTTCGGCGCGAGGCAGGTGAGTCGTGATGTCGGCCGGTACCAAGGCGTCCGAGCTGCGCGAGCTGGGCGGCGAGGAGCTTCTCAACAAGCTCCGCGAGGCCAAGGAAGAGCTGTTCAACCTCCGCTTCCAGGCGGCGACGGGGCAGCTCGAGAACCACGGTCGGCTCAAGTCCGTCCGTAAGGACATCGCCCGGATCTACACCCTGATGCGCGAGCGCGAGCTGGGCATCGAGACGGTGGAGAGCGTCTGATGAGCGAGAGCACTGTGACTGAGACCAAGACCGACCGCGGCTTCCGCAAGACCCGTGAGGGTCTGGTCGTCAGCGACAAGATGGACAAGACCGTCGTCGTCGCTGTCGAGGACCGCGTCAAGCACGCGCTGTACGGCAAGGTCATCCGCCGTACGAACAAGCTCAAGGCCCACGACGAGCAGAACGCCGCAGGCGTCGGCGACCGCGTCCTCATCATGGAGACGCGTCCGCTGTCTGCGACGAAGCGCTGGCGCATCGTCGAGATCCTCGAGAAGGCCAAGTAATCCCTGAGGGGGTCTCCCCTCAGGCCAGTTCCGCCAGGCTCGGCAGGGGCTCCCGCAACGGAGCCCCTGCCGGGAACCGGCAGACGATCAGGAGATAGACGTGATCCAGCAGGAGTCGCGACTGCGTGTCGCCGACAACACGGGTGCGAAGGAAATTCTCACCATCCGTGTTCTCGGTGGCTCGGGTCGCCGCTACGCGGGCATCGGTGACGTCATCGTCGCCACCGTCAAGGACGCGATCCCCGGTGGCAACGTGAAGAAGGGTGACGTCGTCAAGGCCGTCATCGTTCGCACCGTCAAGGAGCGTCGTCGCCCGGATGGCTCGTACATCCGCTTCGACGAGAACGCTGCCGTCATCCTCAAGGGCGACGGCGACCCCCGCGGCACCCGTATCTTCGGCCCCGTGGGCCGAGAGCTGCGCGAGAAGAAGTTCATGAAGATCATCTCGCTCGCGCCGGAGGTGCTGTAAGCATGAAGATCAAGAAGGGCGACCTGGTTCAGGTCATCACCGGTAAGGACAAGGGCAAGCAGGGCAAGGTCATCGTCGCCTTCCCCGCCCAGGACCGTGTCCTCGTCGAGGGTGTCAACCGGGTCAAGAAGCACACCAAGGCCGGTCAGACGGCTCGCGGCTCGCAGACCGGTGGCATTGTCACCACCGAGGCCCCGATCCACGTCAGCAACGTACAGCTGGTCGTGGAGAAGGACGGCAACAAGGTCGTCACCCGCGTCGGCTACCGCTTTGACGACGAGGGCAAGAAGATCCGCGTTGCCAAGCGGACCGGTGAGGACATCTGATGACTGCCACCACTGCGCCGCGTCTCAAGACGCGCTACCGCGAGGAAATCGCCGGCAAGCTGCGTGAGGAGTTCTCCTACGAGAACGTCATGCAGATCCCCGGTCTGGTCAAGATCGTGGTCAACATGGGTGTGGGCGACGCCGCCCGCGACTCCAAGCTGATCGACGGTGCCGTCAAGGACCTCACCACGATCACGGGCCAGAAGCCGGCCGTCACCAAGGCCCGCAAGTCGATCGCGCAGTTCAAGCTGCGCGAGGGGCAGCCGATCGGCTGCCACGTCACCCTCCGTGGTGACCGCATGTGGGAGTTCCTGGACCGTACGCTGTCGCTCGCGCTTCCGCGTATCCGTGACTTCCGTGGCCTGTCGCCGAAGCAGTTCGACGGCCGTGGCAACTACACCTTCGGTCTCACGGAGCAGGTCATGTTCCACGAGATCGACCAGGACAAGATCGACCGGGTCCGGGGCATGGACATCACCGTGGTCACCACGGCGACCAACGACGACGAGGGTCGTGCCCTGCTTCGTCACCTCGGCTTCCCGTTCAAGGAGAACTGACCGTGGCGAAGAAGGCTCTGATCGCTAAGGCCGCCCGTAAGCCGAAGTTCGGCGTGCGCGGGTACACCCGCTGCCAGCGCTGCGGCCGGCCCCACTCCGTCTACCGCAAGTTCGGCCTGTGCCGCGTGTGCCTTCGTGAGATGGCTCACCGTGGCGAGCTGCCGGGCGTGACCAAGAGCTCCTGGTAATTCTTCCTCGCCCTTCGGGCGTTGGGAGGACCAGAAAGCTCTCGGTAAGTATCCGGTCGGCAGGAGCCCCGCTCTTCATGCCGTAGGCTTGAAGGGTTGGGCGCCTGCCGCCCTGACCGACTTACTACGCCGTAGGTCCCCGCACCGCACCCGTCCCGCCACTGAGTGGGGAGAGGGATGGCGCATACAGGAAACCCCGGCGAGAGAGGCCGAAGGCCAACTCATGACCATGACTGATCCCATCGCAGACATGCTCACGCGTCTGCGTAACGCGAACTCGGCGTATCACGACGATGTCGCGATGCCGCACAGCAAGATCAAGTCGCACATCGCGGAGATTCTCCAGCAGGAGGGTTTCATCACCGGCTGGAAGGTCGAGGACGCCGAGGTCGGTAAGAACCTCGTCCTCGAGCTGAAGTTCGGACCGAACCGCGAGCGTTCGATTGCCGGCATCAAGCGCATCTCGAAGCCGGGTCTGCGTGTCTACGCAAAGTCCACCAATCTGCCGAAGGTTCTCGGCGGCCTGGGCGTGGCGATCATCTCCACGTCCCACGGTCTCCTGACCGGCCAGCAGGCCAGCAAGAAGGGCGTAGGTGGGGAAGTCCTCGCCTACGTCTGGTAGTCGGGAACGGAGGAATAGCTCATGTCGCGAATCGGCAAGCTCCCCATCCAGGTTCCCGCCGGTGTGGACGTCACCATCGATGGCCGCACGGTCGCGGTGAAGGGCCCCAAGGGTTCCCTCTCGCACACCGTCGCAGCGCCGATCGAGGTCACCAAGGGTGAGGACGGCGTGCTCAACGTCGTCCGCCCGAACGACGAGCGTCAGAACAAGGCCCTCCACGGCCTGTCCCGCACGCTGGTGGCGAACATGATCACCGGCGTGACCACGGGATACAGCAAGGCGCTCGAGATCAGCGGTGTCGGTTACCGCGTCCAGGCGAAGGGCTCCAACCTGGAGTTCGCCCTGGGCTACAGCCACCCGATCCTCATCGAGGCTCCGGAAGGCATCACCTTCAAGGTCGAGTCGCCCACGAAGCTCAGCGTCGAGGGCATCGACAAGCAGAAGGTCGGCGAGGTAGCCGCCAACATCCGCAAGCTGCGGAAGCCCGACCCGTACAAGGCCAAGGGCGTCAAGTACGCGGGCGAGGTCATCCGCCGCAAGGTCGGAAAGGCTGGTAAGTAGCCATGGCATACGGTGTGAAGATCGCCAAGGGCGACGCGTACAAGCGTGCCGCTCTCAAGCGGCGCCACATCCGCGTCCGCAAGCACATCTCCGGTTCGCCGGAGCGTCCCCGCTTGGTCGTGACGCGTTCCAACCGCCACATCGTGGCCCAGGTCATCGACGACATCGCGGGCCACACGCTCGCGTCGGCGTCGACCCTGGACACCTCGATCCGTGGTGCGGAGGGTGACAAGAGCGCCCAGGCCAAGCAGGTCGGCGCCCTGGTCGCCGAGCGTGCCAAGGCTGCAGGCGTCGAGGCCGTCGTGTTTGACCGCGGTGGTAACCAGTACGCCGGGCGGATTGCCGCTCTGGCTGACGCCGCCCGTGAAGCCGGGCTGAAGTTCTAAGCCCCGGTTCCAACGCACAGCGGACGTAACAGAGAGAGGTAAATCCAATGGCTGGACCCCAGCGCCGCGGAAGCGGTGCCGGTGGCGGCGAGCGGCGGGACCGGAAGGGCCGTGACGGTGGCGCAGCCGCCGAGAAGACCGCGTACGTCGAGCGCGTCGTCGCGATCAACCGCGTCGCCAAGGTAGTGAAGGGTGGTCGTCGCTTCAGCTTCACCGCGCTGGTCGTGGTGGGCGATGGTGACGGCACCGTCGGTGTCGGATACGGCAAGGCCAAGGAAGTTCCCGCGGCCATCGCCAAGGGCGTCGAAGAGGCCAAGAAGAGCTTCTTCAAGGTCCCGCGTATCCAGGGCACCATCCCTCACCCGATCCAGGGCGAGAAGGCTGCGGGCGTCGTCCTGCTCAAGCCTGCTTCCCCCGGTACCGGTGTGATCGCGGGTGGCCCGGTGCGCGCCGTCCTGGAGTGCGCCGGCGTCCACGACATCCTGTCGAAGTCGCTCGGTTCGTCGAACCCGATCAACATCGTGCACGCGACCGTGGCGGCCCTCCAGGGCCTGCAGCGTCCCGAGGAGATCGCGGCTCGCCGTGGTCTGCCCCTCGAGGACGTCGCCCCCGCGGCTCTGCTTCGTGCGCGTGCGGGAGCGGGTGCGTAATGGCTCGCCTCAAGATCACGCAGACGAAGTCGTACATCGGCAGCAAGCAGAACCACCGCGACACCCTGCGTTCGCTCGGGCTCAAGCGCCTGAACGACTCGGTTGTCAAGGAGGACCGCCCCGAGTTCCGCGGAATGGTTCACACCGTCCGCCACCTCGTGACGGTTGAGGAGGTTGACTGACATGGCGGAGAACAGCCCGCTGAAGGCCCACAACCTCCGGCCTGCCCCGGGCGCCAAGACCGCCAAGACCCGTGTGGGTCGTGGTGAGGCGTCCAAGGGTAAGACCGCAGGCCGTGGTACCAAGGGTACGAAGGCTCGTTACCAGGTTCCGGAGCGCTTCGAGGGTGGCCAGATGCCCCTCCACATGCGTCTCCCGAAGCTCAAGGGCTTCAAGAACCCGTTCCGCACGGAGTACCAGGTCGTGAACCTGGACAAGCTCGCGACGCTCTACCCCGAGGGTGGAGAGGTCACGGTGGCCGACCTGGTCGCCAAGGGCGCCGTGCGCAACAACCACCTCGTCAAGGTCCTCGGACAGGGCGAGATCTCCGTGGCGCTGCAGGTTTCGGTTGACGCCGTCTCCGGCTCCGCCAAGGAGAAGATCGCCGCTGCCGGCGGCACCGTCACCGAACTCGTCTGAGACAACTCGGACAGGACTGTGGCCTGAACACCCGACCGGGGATGCCTCTCATTTGGGGCATCCCCGGTTGGTCGTTCCTAGGGGGGCATGTCCGCCGGTAAGGTGGCGTGCATTGTTGCTGTGGTAAGTCCTGGGCAAGCGCCCGGGGTCCTTTGGCTGTTACGTAACCGTCGATCCTCAAGACCGTCACCTCACGCTTTTGCGCGGGGGTCGCAGGAGGCACCGTGCTCACCGCGTTCGCCCGGGCGTTCAAGACGCCCGACCTGCGCAAGAAGCTGCTCTTCACGCTCGGCATCATCGTGCTCTACCGTCTCGGGGCGCACATTCCCGTACCGGGGGTGAGCTACGAGAACGTCCAGATTTGTGTTGATCAGGCCAGCAAGGGCAACAACAGCCTGTTCGGTCTGGTGAACATGTTCAGCGGTGGTGCACTGCTGCAGATCACGATCTTCGCGCTCGGAATCATGCCGTACATCACGGCCAGCATCATTCTCCAGCTGCTGACCGTCGTCATCCCCCGCCTCGAAGCCCTCAAGAAGGAGGGGCAGTCGGGCACGGCCAAGATCACGCAGTACACGCGTTATCTGACCGTCGCGCTCGCCATCCTCCAGGGCACCGGACTGGTGGCGACCGCCCGCAGCGGCGCGCTGTTCAGCGGCTGCCCCGTCGCCGACCAGATCGTCCCGAACCAGTCGATCTTCACGACGATCGTCATGGTGATCACCATGACCGCGGGAACCGCCGCCGTCATGTGGCTCGGTGAGCTCATCACCGACCGCGGCATCGGGAACGGCATGTCGATCCTGATGTTCATCTCGATCGCGGCCAGCTTCCCGGGCGCCCTGTGGGCCATCAAGCAGAGCGGCAAGCTCGCCGACGGCTGGATCGAGTTCATCACGGTCATCCTCATCGGCTTCGTGATGGTCGGCCTCGTCGTCTTCGTCGAGCAGGCCCAGCGCCGGGTGCCCGTGCAGTACGCGAAGCGGATGATCGGGCGCCGGTCCTACGGCGGTACGTCCACATACATCCCGCTGAAGGTGAACCAGGCGGGTGTGATTCCCGTCATCTTCGCTTCTTCGCTGCTCTACATCCCTGCTCTAATCGTTCAGTTCTCCAACTCCACCGCGGGCTGGGCGACCTGGATTCAGGACCACTTCGTCAAGGGCGACCACCCGTACTACATCGCGACGTACTTCCTGTTGATCGTGTTCTTCGCATTCTTCTATGTGGCGATCTCGTTCAACCCCGAGGAAGTCGCCGACAACATGAAGAAGTATGGTGGCTTCATCCCGGGTATCCGGGCAGGTCGACCTACTGCCGAGTATCTGAGCTACGTGCTCAACCGGATCACTTGGCCGGGCTCGCTGTACCTGGGTCTGATCGCTCTGGTGCCGACGATGGCGTTGGCAGGCTTCGGTGGCGCTAACCAGAACTTCCCGTTCGGCGGGACGAGCATCCTGATCATCGTGGGTGTGGGTCTGGAGACCGTGAAGCAGATCGAGAGTCAGCTCCAGCAGCGCAATTACGAAGGGTTCCTCCGCTGATGCGAATCGTCCTCGTCGGGCCGCCCGGTGCCGGCAAGGGAACGCAGGCTGCGTTCCTTGCCAAGAATCTTTCGATTCCGCACATCTCCACGGGCGACCTCTTCCGCGCCAACATCAGCCAGGGCACCGACCTTGGCAAGCAGGCCCGCTCCTTCATGGACGCGGGACAGCTGGTGCCGGACGAAGTCACCAACGCCATGGCCGAGGACCGCATGTCGCAGGCGGACGCCGAGAACGGCTTCCTGCTGGACGGCTTCCCGCGCAACGTGGGCCAGGCCGTCGCGCTCGACGAGATGCTCCGCGTCAAGGGCGTCGAGCTGGACGCGGTCCTCGATCTGGAGGTCCCCGAGGACGAGGTGGTCAAGCGCATCGCCGGCCGCCGCATCTGCCGTAACGACAGCGCGCACGTCTTCCACGTGACGTACAACCCGCCGGAGACCGCGGGCGTCTGCGACGCCTGCGGCGGCGAGCTGTACCAGCGGGACGACGACACCGAGGAGACGGTCCGTACCCGCCTCGAGGTCTACCACACGCAGACCGAGCCGATCATCGACTACTACCGGTCCCAGGGCCTGGTCGTGACGATCTCCGCGCTCGGCAAGGTCACCGAGGTGACCGAGCGGGCCATGGAGGCCCTCAAGAAGTCCGACGAGGGCTGAGCCCTCCGTTCCACCGCAGCCGGCCGCGGCGCCCTCGGGCGCCGCGGCCGACTGTTTGCGCCGTATCGTGGAGTACGGCCGTCGACCGTTCCCTCCGCAGGCAGAAAGGCGCCCAGCAATGGTGCAGATCAAGACCCCCGAGCAGATCGCGAAGATGCGCGAGGCGGGCCTCGTGGTCGCTGCCATTCACGCCGCCACGCGCGAGGCGGCAGTCCCCGGCGCCACCACGAAGGACCTGGACGAGGTCGCCCGCAAGGTGATCGCCGACCACGGCGCGAAGTCGAACTTCCTGGGCTACGGCGGATTCCCCGCGACCATCTGCACCTCGGTCAACGAGGTCGTGGTGCACGGCATCCCGGACGAGAAGACGGTCCTCAAGGACGGCGACATCATCTCCATCGACGCCGGGGCGATCGTCGACGGGTGGCACGGAGACGCGGCGTACACCGCCTTCGTCGGCACCGGTCACGCGCCCGAGGTCGTGGAGCTCTCCCGGGTGACCGAGGAGTCGATGTGGGCCGGCATCGCGGCGATGAAGGTGAACAACCGGCTCGTGGACATCTCCAAGGCCATCGAGTCCTACATCCGCCGCCAGCCCCGCCCGGCCACCGGCAAGTACGGGATCATCGAGGACTACGGCGGCCACGGCATCGGCACCGAGATGCACATGGACCCGCACCTGCTGAACTACGTCTCGCGCAAGCGTGGCAAGGGGATCAAGCTGGTCCCCGGCGTCTGCCTGGCCATCGAGCCCATGGTCTCGCTGGGCACGGCACAGACCAAGGTCCTGTCCGACGAGTGGACGGTGCTCACGACCGACGGCACCTGGTCCTCGCACTGGGAGCACTCGATCGCCCTCACGGAGCAGGGACCGCTGGTCCTGACCTCTCCGGACTGCGGCCGGGCGAAGCTCGCCCAGTACGGCGTCGAGGCGGCGCCGGACCCGCTGGGCTGAGGAGCCCCGCCGCCGGACGCCCGTGCCGGCCCCTGGGGGCCGCGTGGGGGAGCCGGCCCGGGCCGGTACGCCGGCCCGGCGCAGGACCGCCCGGCTGATCCGTGTCTAAGGATCAGAGTAAGTGGGCAAACTTGACGGATTCGTCTTTTGGAGTCCGCTGACGTAGACTGACTCGTCGGCTCTCGTGCATCCGTGTGTCTTCATGCGGCGACGGGAGTCGATCAAGGTAGCCGATTCGAAAGGCGAAGCGTGGCCAAGAAGCAAGGTGCCATCGAAATTGAGGGCACCGTGATCGAGTCCCTCCCGAACGCCATGTTCAAGGTGGAACTCCAGAACGGTCACAAAGTCCTCGCGCACATCAGCGGCAAGATGCGGATGCACTACATCCGCATCCTCCCGGATGACCGGGTCGTCGTGGAGCTGTCTCCGTACGACCTGACGCGTGGCCGGATCGTCTACCGGTACAAGTAGATCTTGCCGCCATCACGCTTCGGCGTGGTGAGGGGCACTGACCCGGAGAACCTGACATCCCATGAAGGTCAAGCCGAGCGTCAAGAAGATCTGCGACAAGTGCAAGGTGATCCGCCGTCACGGCCGGGTCATGGTCATCTGCGACAACCTGCGCCACAAGCAGCGCCAGGGCTGACGCACGACCACCTGCATCTCGCAGCTTTTCGCGCGACGCACGTAAACGTACATACGCAGAGCCCGTCCAGGCTTCGGCTGACGACACCTCCGGCGGGGGCCGGGGACCCGGGCGTACCACCTCTTCCCGAGCGGACGAGGTCGGCGTCCGGGAGTGGCACTGCGGAAGACCCCCGACATAACAACTGGAGCCATTGAATGGCACGCGTTTCAGGTGTTGACATCCCGCGCGAAAAGCGCGTGGAGGTTGCCCTCACCTACGTCTTCGGCATCGGGCGCACCCGGTCCAAGGAGATCCTCGCCACCACCGGCGTGAACCCGAACACCCGCGTTCGTGACCTGGCCGAAGAGGACCTGGTCAAGATCCGCGAGTACGTGGACGCCAACCTCCGCACCGAGGGTGACCTTCGCCGCGAGATCCAGGGCGACATCCGCCGCAAGATCGAGATCGGCTGCTACCAGGGCATCCGGCACCGTCGCGGTCTGCCGGTCCACGGTCAGCGCACCAGCACGAACGCGCGTACCCGTAAGGGCCCGCGTCGCGCCATCGCCGGTAAGAAGAAGCCCGGCAAGAAGTAGTCCTCAGCGGACGCACTGCGGGTGTCCGGCCCACCGGACGTTCGCGGAAACCAGCGGTCTTCGCTGTAGGACCGATCACCTCCCCTCTCCATCTGGAGTCAAGACATGCCCCCCAAGGGTCGTCAGGGCGCAGCCAAGAAGGTGCGTCGCAAGGAAAAGAAGAACGTCGCTCACGGCCACGCGCACATCAAGAGCACGTTCAACAACACCATCGTCTCGATCACGGACCCCTCGGGCAACGTGATCTCCTGGGCCTCCGCCGGCCACGTCGGCTTCAAGGGCTCGCGCAAGTCCACCCCCTTCGCCGCGCAGATGGCCGCCGAGTCGGCCGCCCGCCGCGCGCAGGAGCACGGCATGCGCAAGGTCGACGTCTTCGTCAAGGGTCCCGGCTCCGGCCGCGAGACCGCGATCCGTTCCCTCCAGGCCACGGGCCTCGAGGTCGGTTCGATCCAGGACGTCACCCCGACGCCGCACAACGGCTGCCGTCCGCCGAAGCGTCGCCGCGTCTGATCCGCCACGGCCGGTGACGGCCGTGCGTCAGTAGCGCGGGTCCGGGCGGTATGCCCCTTCGGGGGCGTGCCGCCCGTACCCTTGTCTCATCTGTCGGGCATCAAATAGTGGGTGCCCACGACTGAAGGACCACACCATGCTTATCGCTCAGCGTCCGTCGCTGACCGAAGAGGTCGTCGACGAGTTCCGCTCCCGGTTCGTGATCGAGCCGCTGGAGCCGGGCTTCGGTTACACGCTCGGTAACTCCCTGCGCCGTACCCTCCTCTCCTCGATCCCCGGTGCCGCCGTCACCAGCATCCGGATCGACGGTGTCCTGCACGAGTTCACCACCGTGCCGGGCGTCAAGGAGGACGTCACCGACCTCATCCTCAACATCAAGCAGCTGGTCGTCTCCTCGGAGCACGACGAGCCGGTCGTGATGTACCTGCGCAAGCAGGGTCCCGGCCTGGTCACCGCTGCTGACATCGCCCCGCCGGCCGGTGTCGAGGTCCACAACCCGGACCTCGTCCTGGCCACGCTGAACGGCAAGGGCAAGCTGGAGATGGAGCTGACCGTCGAGCGCGGTCGCGGCTACGTCTCCGCCGTGCAGAACAAGCAGGTCGGCCAGGAGATCGGCCGTATCCCGGTCGACTCCATCTACTCGCCGGTGCTCAAGGTCACGTACAAGGTCGAGGCGACCCGTGTCGAGCAGCGCACCGACTTCGACAAGCTGATCGTCGACGTCGAGACCAAGCAGGCCATGCGTCCCCGTGACGCCATGGCGTCGGCCGGTAAGACCCTGGTCGAGCTGTTCGGTCTGGCGCGCGAGCTCAACATCGACGCCGAGGGCATCGACATGGGCCCGTCCCCGACGGACGCCGCGCTCGCCGCCGATCTGGCCCTGCCGATCGAGGAGCTCGAGCTCACGGTCCGTTCGTACAACTGCCTCAAGCGTGAGGGCATCCACTCCGTGGGTGAGCTCGTCGCCCGCTCCGAGGCGGACCTGCTCGACATCCGCAACTTCGGCGCCAAGTCGATCGACGAGGTCAAGGCGAAGCTGGCCGGCATGGGCCTGGCGCTCAAGGACAGCCCGCCCGGATTCGACCCGACGGCCGCCGCCGACGCCTTCGGCGCCGACGACGACGCGGACGCCGGATTCGTGGAGACCGAGCAGTACTGAGCCGCTGCCCGGCCGGGGGCGCCCCGTGAGGGGCGTTCCCGTGCCGGGTCCGGCCGCATGACTTCCGCGGGGCGGCCGCCTCGCGGGAACTGACACCGGTACCTGATACGGCCGGTGCAGCACACAAGGAGAAAAACCATGCCTCAGCCCGCCAAGGGTGCCCGTCTGGGCGGCAGCGCTGCGCACGAGAAGCTTCTTCTCATCAACCTCGCGAAGTCGCTGTTCGAGCACGGCCGCATCACCACGACCGAGGCCAAGGCCCGCCGCCTGCGTCCGGTCGCCGAGCGTTTCATCACCAAGGCCAAGAAGGGCGACATCCACAACCGTCGCCTGGTGCTGCAGTCGATCACGGACAAGAGCATCGTGCACACGCTCTTCACCGAGATCGCCCCGCGGTACGAGAACCGCCCCGGTGGTTACACCCGCATCACCAAGATCGGCAACCGTCGTGGCGACAACGCCCCGATGGCGGTCATCGAGCTGGTCGAGGCCCTGACCGTGGCCCAGCAGGCCACCGGTGAGGCCGAGGCCGCGACCAAGCGCGCCGTCAAGGAAGACGCCCTCAAGAAGGACGAGGCTCCGGCCGAGACCGTCGAGGACGCCAAGCCGGCCGACGCCGCCGCTGAGGAGTCCAAGGACGCCTGAGCGTCCTGAGACCCAGGTCCGGGCCCGCATCACCCTTCGGGGCGGTGCGGGCCCGTTCGGTTTTGAGAGGATCTGCGGGTGAGTGATGAGGCAGAGCCCGGATTCGTACGGGTACGGCTGGACCTTTCCTACGACGGCAAGGACTTCTCCGGCTGGGCGAAGCAGACCGGCAGGCGCACCGTGCAGGGCGAGATCGAGGACGCGCTGCGCACCGTGACGCGGTCGTCGGTGACGTACGCCCTGACGGTCGCCGGGCGCACCGACGCCGGGGTGCACGCGCGGGGGCAGGTGGCCCACGTCGACCTGCCGGCCGAGGTGTGGGCCGAGCACGAGGAGAAGCTGCTGCGGCGGCTGGCGGGGCGGCTGCCCCTGGACGTGCGGATCTGGCGGGCGGCCGAAGCCCCCGCCGGGTTCAACGCGCGCTTCTCCGCGCTGTGGCGGCGCTACGCCTACCGGGTGGGGGACCGGCCCGGTGGTGTGGACCCGCTGCTCCGGGGCCACGTGCTGTGGCACGACCGGCCGCTGGACGTCGACGCGATGAACGAGGCGGCGGCCCTGATGGTGGGGGAGCACGACTTCGCCGCCTACTGCAAGAAGCGTGAGGGGGCGACGACCATCCGCACGCTGCAGAAGCTGCGCTGGGTGCGGGACGCGGACTCCGGGGTGCTGACGGCGACCGTGCAGGCGGACGCGTTCTGCCACAACATGGTGCGCGCGCTGATCGGGGCTGCGCTGTTCGTCGGGGACGGGCGCCGGCCGGCCGCCTGGCCGGCGGAGGTGCTGGCCGCGAAGGTGCGGGACCCGGGGGTGCACGTGGTGCGGCCGCACGGACTGACGCTGGAGGAGGTGGCCTATCCGGCCGACGCGTTGCTGGCGGACCGGGCGGCGGAGGCCCGGAACGTCAGGACGCTGCCGGGGGCGGGGTGCTGCTGACCCGTCCGCGGCGCAGCGCGCGTGCCGGGGCGGCCACGCTGTGGCCGGCGAGCAGGGTCATCACGGTGGAGCGGAACCAGCCGATGTCCGGCGTCCACCAGGCGTAGACGGCCGCCGAGGTGAAGAGGACCAGGGCCGCCGTGCGCAGCACCCACCAGCGGGCCGGGTGCGGTTCGTACGGGGCCGGGGATTCCGGGTGTACGCCGTCCTTCGCGGTGAGGGTGTCCCGCATGCCGGCGAGGAAGCTCCGGCGGGCCAGTACCCGGGCGCCCGGCAGGTCCGTGAGGATCTCCTGCTCCCCGCCGTACCCCGGGGGCAAGGGCGGGAGGCCCAGGGCGGCGACGAGTTCGCCCTGGTGGCGGGCGGGGTCGCCGGTGGCCCGCAGGATGTGGGTCAGCGGACGCGGGTCACCGAGTCCGTAGACGCGGGCGAGCGCGGCGGCGACGGCGGTCGCCTCCGCGTGGTCGGTGGCGGGGGCGGCGGTCTCCCACGTGTGGTGCGCCACCTTCCTGCCCTGGTGCAGGAGGGTGAAGCCGCTGTGCTCCGGGGTGCGGCGCAGGACCAGGGCGGGCCAGCTCTCAGCCGTGGTGAAGCTGTCGGCCGCCGAGGTGAGCGGGTCCTCGGGGAGCAGGGGCACCCGTCGCGCGCGTGCCGGGCCGGGGACGATCTCGACGTACGTGTGACGGCTGCCGGCCGGGGCCGTCCGCAGGCTGTGGCCGCAGATCAGAGCGGCCTGGGCGACCTCGGTGGGTCCGGCGGACGCGATGGCGACCGACCGGGGGGCCAGCTCCCGCTCCCAGTCGGGCGCGCCGGTCGCCGGGGGCTCGGGGGAGGGGCGGAAGAAGGGGATCCTCATCGCCAGCTCGACGCGGGTGTCGGAGCGGGCCTCCAGGAACTCGGCGCGGGGCTCGCCGAAGTAGGTCCACGGGAAGGTCGTGGCGTGTACGCCGATGCTGCGGAAGGCGGCGAGGGCGTCCTCGTAGCGGCTCATCGACCAGAGGACCAGAGCCAGGTGGTTGCGGAAGCCGGCGGCCTCGCGGTCCCCCGGGGCGTAGCAGTCCGAGAGGGCCTGCGCGCGGGTCACGGCTGCTTCGGCGCGGGCGGTCCAGAGGTCGGGGCCGGCAGGGTCCCCGTCCGCTATGAGGTACTCCACGACGGCCTGGAGGGGCAGGGCGTGGAGCCGGGAGCCGGGAGGGGCCTGGCCGGCCGCGTGCTCCGCGAAGGCGAACATCTCCTCGTGGGAGCCGTACCACTTGGCGCAGAGGTACTGGAGCGCCTGGACGTGGCAGCCCTCGTGGTGCGGGTCGCGGGCGTTCGCCTCGGCCAGATAGGTGTCGAAGACCTCCCGGGGGGCCTGGATGCCACGGGCCTGCGTCAGCGCGATCCGCCACGGGACCGGGTCGTCGGGGTTGAGCTCGGCGGCGGCCGAGACCACCGGCACCGCGTCCCGCAGCACCGCGTGGAAGGCGCGGAACTGGTCGTCCTCGACCTGTCCGGCCCGGGCGCCGGTCCGGATCTGCCAGGCCTGGCAGACGTACAGGTCGGCCTTGACCAGTACGGCGTCCGGGTTCTCCGGGGACTCCTCCAGCCAGCCGTCCAGCCACCCCGGGTGGTGCAGGGAGGCCCGCGCGAGGCGCGCGACGCAGGAGTCCCTGCGTTCCCACTGCGCGTGCTCACGGGTGGTGGCGAGCAGCTCGGCGGCGGGGGCGTGGTCTCCCGCCGCGGCGGCCGCGAGGGCCACCCGCAGCGAGGGGTCGGGGGCGTCGAGGACCACGGCGTCGTCCGGGGGGAGGCCGGCGCCCGTCGCGTCGCTGTGGCGCAGGACGCGCGGAATGCTGAAGAGGGTGGTCAGACGCACGGCGGCGGGTCCTCGGTCGAGGGGAGGGGCGGGACCGGTGCGCGGGGGCGGCGGCCGGCGCGGGGGCAGGGCGTTCAGCCGACGGGGAGCCCTGCGGCCGCCGATGCCTGGACCTCGCCGCGGTGGCGGATCTGGCGGAAGGTGAAGTCGGTCAGGTCGTCGCCCACCTTGTAGACGTCCTCGGCCGCCGTGGTGACGTTCTTCCCGCTGGTGTAGCCGCCGACCGTGAAGTAGGCGTAACGGCCGTAGGAGTTGGCGGTGCGCCGGCAGACGGATCCGCCACGGCAGAAGGTGGGGACGCCCGCCCCGCTGAGGGAGGCGACGCCGCCGGAGGCCTGCTCGGCGGCCTTCCTGGCCTCCGCCTCGGTGCCGAAGACGGCGAGCCCGACCGTGACCGCGATGCCGCCCTTGCCGTACGTCGCGCGGATGACCTGGTCGCAGCCGTTGTTCGCGAGGATCGACCCGAGGGCGCCCTGGGTCGTCGTGGCGCAGTCCGCCGCGCGGGCGGTGGCGCCCTTGGCGTAGACGCGGTCGCCCATGGTCAGCTTCCTGCCCGGGAAGAAGGCGTCCACGGTGACCGGGGCCTTGTCCTTCTTCTCGTCGGCTATGTAGTCCTTCGGGTCCGGCGGCGGCGGCGGTGCGACCGAGGAGAAGGACGGGCCGGGCGCCGAGGTCTCGGAGGGCAGGTCGGCGGGGGCCGGCAGTTCACTCGCGCTCTTGTCCGGTCCGGAGGCGCTCCCGCCCCCGTTGGCCGTGATGACCGCCGTCGCCACGATCGCGGCGACCACGGCGGTGGCCAGAGCGCCCCCGCCGATCATCAGCCACTTCCTGCGCCTGCCGCGTGCGGCGGACGCGTCCGCCAGTGCCGCCCAGTCCGGAGTCCGGCTCTCTCCCGGCCCCCAGGAGGGCCCCCCTTGCCCAAAGCTCATGCGGCGAATCCTAGACCGACCGTAATCCTGTTGGGCCAACGGTTCGCCAGCCGTGACAATGCTGTGCATGGGACATCTTGAAGCGGGCCACCTGGAGTACTACCTACCGGACGGACGGGTGCTGCTCGGCGACGCTTCGTTCCGGGTGGCCGACGGCGCCGTGGTCGCGCTGGTCGGCGCGAACGGGGCGGGCAAGACGACCCTCCTGAAGCTGCTCGCCGGGGAGCTCCAGCCGCACGGCGGCTCGGTGTCGGTGAGCGGGGGGCTCGGTGTGATGGCCCAGTTCGTCGGCTCCGTACGGGACGAGCGGACCGTGCGGGACCTGCTGGTGTCCGTGGCCCAGCCCCGGATCCAGGAGGCGGCGAAGGCCGTCGACGTGGCGGAGGAACGCATCCTCACCGTGGACGACGAGGCCGCGCAGATGGCGTACGCGCAGGCGCTGAGCGACTGGGCGGAGGCCCGGGGCTACGAGGCCGAGACGCTGTGGGACATGTGCACGATGGCAGCGCTCGGCGTCCCGTACGAGAAGGCGCAGTGGCGCGAGGTGCGCACGCTCAGCGGGGGCGAGCAGAAGCGGCTGGTCCTGGAGGCGCTGCTCAGGGGCCCGGACGAGGTGCTGCTCCTTGACGAGCCGGACAACTACCTGGACGTCCCCGGCAAGCGGTGGCTGGAGGAGAAGCTCAAGGAGACCCGCAAGACGGTGCTCTTCGTCTCCCACGACCGGGAACTGCTCTCGCGGGCCGCCGAGAAGATCGTCAGCGTGGAACCCAGCCCGGCCGGGTCGGACGTCTGGGTGCACGGCGGCGGCTTCGCCACCTACCACCAGGCCCGCAAGGAACGGTTCGCGCGCTTCGAGGAACTCCTGCGGCGCTGGGAGGAGGAGCACGCCCGGCTGAAGGCGCTCGTCCTGCGGATGCGGCAGCAGGCGGCGAACAGCCCCGACATGGCGAACCGCTACCACGCGATGCAGACCCGCTTCAAGAAGTTCGAGGAGGCCGGGCCCCCGCCGGAGCCGCCCCGCGAGCAGGACATCAGGATGCGGCTGCGCGGCGGACGTACCGGGGTGCGGGCGGTGACGTGCACCCGTCTGGAGCTGACGGGGCTGATGAAGCCGTTCGACCTGGAGATCTACTACGGGGAGCGGGTCGCGGTCCTCGGCTCCAACGGGTCGGGGAAGTCGCACTTCCTGCGGCTGCTGGCCGGGGAGCCCGTCGCGCACACCGGTGAGTGGAAGCTCGGCGCCCGCGTCGTCCCCGGTCACTTCGCCCAGACGCACGCCCACCCGGAGCTGCTCGGCAAGACGCTCGTCGAGATCCTGTGGACGGAACACGCCAGGGACCGCGGCGGCGCGATGTCGGTGCTGCGGCGCTACGAGCTGGAGCGCCAGGGTGACCAGGCCTTCGAGAGGCTGTCCGGCGGGCAGCAGGCGCGCTTCCAGATCCTGCTCCTGGAGCTCGCCGGCACGACCGCGCTGCTGCTCGACGAGCCGACGGACAACCTGGACCTGGAGTCCGCCGAGGCCCTGCAGGACGGGCTGGAGGTGTACGACGGGACGGTCATGGCCGTCACGCACGACCGCTGGTTCGCGAAGTCCTTCGACCGGTACCTGGTCTTCGGTTCGGACGGCGTCGTGCGGGAGTCCACGGAGCCGGTCTGGGACGAGCGCAGGGTCGAGCGGAAGCGGTAGGCCCGGCGCGTTTTGACCCGCCCCGGGCGGTCCGGGTACTGTCGGTGGTTGTTATACGTATCGGCGTCGTCGTTCTCACGCGCACAGCCCATACGTAGGTTCTCTGGAGCAGTTACCAGTGGCTCGCATACGGGCAGTGTCCCCGGCACTGTGAGCCCCAGCTGCATGATCGCTTCAGGGGTGCCATGTGTCTGGACCTCATCCACTGAAGAAGCGAAGGCTACGAAGTGCGTACGTACAGCCCCAAGCCCGGCGATGTCACTCGCCAGTGGCACATCATCGACGCCGAGGACATCGTCCTCGGCCGTCTGGCCACCACGGCTGCGAACCTCCTCCGAGGCAAGCACAAGGCGATCTACGCCCCCCACATGGACATGGGCGACTTCGTCATCATCATCAACGCCGAGAAGGTCCACCTCTCCGGTAACAAGAAGACCCAGAAGATGGCGTACCGCCACTCGGGCTTCCCGGGCGGTCTCCGTTCCGTGCGTTACGACGAGCTCCTCTCGAAGAACCCCGAGAAGGCTGTCGAGAAGGCCATCAAGGGCATGATCCCCAAGAACACCCTGGGTCGTCAGATGCTCTCGAAGCTCAAGGTCTACGCGGGCGACCAGCACCCGCACGCTGCGCAGCAGCCGGTCCCGTTCGAGATCACCCAGGTCGCGCAGTAGTTCCGGCCTCCCCCCTAAGACGTAAAGAAAGATCTGAGGAGAATCGTGGCCGAGACCACTGTTGAGACGCCCGTCGAGGGCACCGAGGGCGAAGAGACCTTCGCCGAGGTGACCACCTTCGAGTCGGAGGTCCCCGTCGAGGGTGAGTACACCTCCGAGTCGCTCGCGGGCCGCTTCGGCGACCCGCAGCCCGCGGCCGGCCTGGGCCGCCGCAAGAACGCCATCGCCCGTGTCCGGATCGTCCCGGGCACCGGCAAGTGGAAGATCAACGGTCGCACCCTTGAGGACTACTTCCCCAACAAGGTGCACCAGCAGGAAGTCAACGAGCCCTTCAAGGTGCTCGAGCTCGACGGCCGCTACGACGTCATCGCCCGCATCTCGGGTGGCGGCGTCTCCGGTCAGGCCGGCGCCCTGCGCCTCGGCGTGGCCCGCGCGCTGAACGAGGCGGACGTGGACAACAACCGCGCCACGCTGAAGAAGGCCGGCTTCCTCTCCCGCGACGACCGTGCGGTCGAGCGCAAGAAGGCCGGTCTCAAGAAGGCCCGTAAGGCCCCGCAGTACAGCAAGCGCTAAACCGCCTGCTCGTCTGCTTTACACGTTCGCCCCGGCGGCACACTCCGTGCTGCTGGGGCGTTCGTTTATCGGCCCTCGCGGGCGTATAACGGCTTAAGACGTTTGCATGTTTATAGGGCTGGCGATCACGGGCGCCCTGCTTTGCTGTGCCTTGCCTCGCCCTGCCCTGTTTTGAGTACTTTGGTTTTGCGGTTTCGGAGCACATTCGGAGGACACCAGTGGGACGACTCTTCGGCACGGACGGCGTGCGCGGTGTCGCCAACGCGGACCTGACGGCCGAGCTCGCGCTCGGACTCTCGGTCGCGGCGGCGCACGTACTGGCCGAGGCGGGCACCTTCGAGGGGCACCGGCCGACCGCCGTGGTGGGCCGCGACCCCCGCGCCTCCGGAGAGTTCCTGGAGGCGGCCGTCGTGGCGGGCCTGGCCAGCGCCGGTGTGGACGTGCTGCGCGTCGGCGTGCTGCCCACGCCCGCCGTGGCCTACCTCACCGGTGCGCTCGGCGCGGACATCGGTGTCATGCTCTCGGCCAGCCACAACGCCATGCCCGACAACGGCATCAAGTTCTTCGCGCGCGGCGGCCACAAGCTCGCCGACGAGCTGGAGGACCGCATCGAGACGGTCTACGAGCAGCACCGCACGGGTGAGCCCTGGGCCCGGCCGACCGGTGCGGGCGTGGGACGCGTCACCGACTACGCGGAGGGCTTCGACCGTTACGTCGCCCACCTCATCGGAGTGCTCCCGAACAGGCTCGACGGCCTGAAGGTCGTTCTCGACGAGGCACACGGCGCCGCCGCCCGCGTCTCGCCCGAGGCGTTCGCCCGGGCCGGGGCCGAGATCATCACCATCGGCGCGGAACCGGACGGCCTGAACATCAACGACGGCTGCGGTTCCACCCATCTGGAGCTGCTGCGCGCGGCCGTCGTCGAGCACCGTGCCGACCTCGGCATCGCGCACGACGGCGACGCGGACCGCTGCCTGGCCGTGGACGGGAACGGCGAGGAGGTCGACGGCGACCAGATCCTGGCCGTGCTCGCCCTCGCCATGCGCGAGTCGGGTCACCTGCGCAAGGACACCGTCGTCGGTACGGTCATGTCGAACCTCGGCTTCAAGATGGCGATGGAGCGCGAAGGCATCCAGCTCGTCCAGACCGCCGTCGGCGACCGCTACGTCCTGGAGTCGATGAAGGCCGAGGGCTTCGCCCTGGGCGGTGAGCAGTCCGGTCACGTCATCGTGCTGGACCACGCCACCACGGGTGACGGCACGCTGACCGGGCTGATGCTGGCGGCACGGGTCGCCGCCACCGGTCGTACGCTCGCCGACCTGGCGGGCGTGATGCAGCGCCTCCCGCAGGTCCTCATCAACGTGCCCGACGTCGACAAGTCGCGGGTGGACACCTCGCCCGAGGTGGCCGCCGCGGTGTCGCAGGCCGAGCGCGACCTGGGTGACACCGGGCGCGTACTGCTGCGCAAGTCCGGCACCGAGCCGCTCGTACGGGTCATGGTCGAGGCCGCCGACATCGAGCAGGCGCGCGCCGTGGCGGGGCAGCTGGCCGACGTGGTGAAGTCCGCGCTCGGCTGACGGGCCGTCGGCCGAGCGCGCGGTGGAGTCCGCGCCCGGCCTGCGGACCCCCGGCCGGTCGTGGTGAAGTCCGCACCCGGCCGACGCACCCCGCTCCGACAGACGGCTCCGGCTTCACGGCCGGGGCCGTTCGGCGTCCAGCTCGCGGATGATGAGGGTCAGGTCGGCCGGGGCGGCCGCGAGCCGGACCGGTTCGCCGGCGTCGTCGAGTTCGGCGATGTGCCAGCTCCTGTGGAGGGTGTCGCCGTCGCTTCCCCTGGCACGCCGTACGTGCGTGACGGTGAGCCGTTCCACCGGTATCCGTCTCGCCGCGAACCGGCCCGGGCCGGGGTGGGGTGTCACCGCGGGCGGCCCGTCCCCCAGGACGACATGGGTGCCGAAGCCGTTCGGGTTGTAGTCGGTGTGCTCGAGGAAGCGGGCGGCCAGGAACCGGTCCTCCCCGGTCTCCGTCGCTTCCCCGGTCTCCGCCGCGTCTCCGGGCGTACGGACGCGGGTCGCGTGCCAGGCCCAGGCGAGCATGCCCAGGGTGGCCAGCGCCCCCGAGGCCGTCCATGCCAGCCTCGCGGGAGTGCCGAGCGGGTCCATGGGGTGGAGGTAGCAGAGCGGCAGCAGCCACACGGCCGTACCGGCGAGCGCGCCCGCGAACGGCAGGGCCGAGGGCAGGATCTCGTCGTCCGGCAGCCGGCGCCCGCGTCGGCGCAGCAGCACCAGGGCGCCGGGGTAGCCCGCGGCGAGGGCGCACCCGGCCGCGATGACGGCCACGTCCCCCGCTCCGGTGAAGTGCTCGCGCCACACGTGGTGTTCTGCGGCGACCTCCCTCACCCGGCCCCGCCAGACGGTCAGGCCGACCTCGTCACCGGGGTGGAATCCGCGGGCGCCCTCCCGCGTGACGGCGAGCCGGTCCAGCGGCCGGTCGTCGGCGAAGTACAGCCAGCTGCTCTGCTTGCCCTTGCCGGCCTCCGTCCGCTCGATCACCGCGACCTGGGTGCGCAGGCACTCGCCGCGTTCCGCGGCGGGCGTGCCGGCGGTGCAGGGGACGGCCGACGTCCAGGCCTGTTTCAGCGAGGCGGTGGCCGGCACGGACCACGCGGCCAGGCCGGCGCCCGCGAGCAGTGCCACGCACAGGAGTTTCGCCACGGGCGAGCCGCGTCCGGCGGTGCGGTGCGAGAGGACGGGCACGTGGCTCGACTCCGGAGCTCCGTGGCGGCGGTGCAGAGCGCGGAGCGCGTCGAGCCGGGCGTCGAACTCCGGCCGTTCGCCGGAGGATGTGCTGAGGGGCAGGGGCAGTCGGGGGGCGCGGCCGTCGCGCAGGAGCACGCTGACGCGGTAGATGTCCTGGTACCGCCCGGACCGGATGTGGACCCGCAGGTCGGCGATGTCGCTCCATGGCATGTCCCGGCGGCGCAGCAGTGTCCGGGTGCGCAGTCCGTGGGCGTCCGCGACGACCTCGACGGTGGCCGAGTGGAGGAGGACGAGACTCAGCAGCGCGAGCAGCAGGCCCCCGGCCACCCACACGTCCAGGAGGGTGCCCCGGTTCACGGCGCGCACGGTCGACAGACCGGCCCCGGCCGCCCCGAGTGCCACGAGGCTCCACAGGGCGCGCCCGCCGAGCGGGTGGCGGAACACTTCGCTGGCGTCGTCCATGCGGGGGATCGTGTCACCGGCGGGGCCGTTCCCGCTTGTGCGGTGTCCGGCAGTCTCCGGGCCCGCGACGCTGCCGGTCGACTACCTCGGTACCGGGGCCGTGCGGCGCCTGCCACTCCACAGCGCCTTCTGGAGCAGCAGCGTCAGCGTGCCGGCGAGGACGATGCCCGCCAGGTTGGCCAGCAGCTGTCCCGAGGAGCCCCAGGTCTGCTGGAGGTCCTGGTAGCTGAAGGCGACGGCGGCGTTGGCGGCCGCCGGCACCGTGGTCACCGAGATGGCCACGCCGATCAGCGCCCCGGACTTCGCCGACGTCAGCGAGAGCGTTCCCGCGACGCCCGCCAGGAGCGCCACCACGAACGACATCCAGTCGGGGTGCCAGATGAAACCGGTGTTGGGCCGCTCCGCCTTCACCATGTCCTCGGTGAACAGCCCGAACGCGTCCATCAGCCAGGCGAAGCCCGCCGTGAGCACCATCGCCACCGCGAAGCCGCCGACCAGTGCCCACACCGACCGGGCCACCAGCCGGGGCGCGCGCTGCACCAGCGCCGTCGAGATCCCGGCCAGCGGACCGAACTCCGGGCCCACCGCCATCGCGCCCACGATCAGGACCGCGTTGTCGAGCATCACCCCGCACGCGGCGAGCATGGTCGCCAGGGCGAGGAACGCGACGTAGGTGACGCTGAAGGTGGACTCCTCGTGGGTCACCTCGCTCAGCTCTTCCCAGAGCACCGCGTCCGCGCCCTCGCCGGGAGCCGCGCGTTCGGCCTCGTCGGCGCGCTTGGAGAGCGTGAGGTCCATGTTCTCGACGGTGATGGAACCGCAGTCGTCGATGCCCATCGTCCGCAGCGCTTCGATGAGTTCGTCGCCGGCCTCCCGCGCCACGTCGCACAGGACCACATCGCCCACGGGGCTGCGCGCCGCGCCCGTGAGCACCGCGACGTGGGCGGTGCCCACGGCCCCCTCGATCAGCCCGAGGACCTCGTCGGTGCGGTCGGCGGGCACGATGAGGCGCAGATGCAGCACGGCGCGTCCCTTCCGGAGTCAGAGCTTGCGCAGCGACAGGCGCTGGACCTTGTGGTCCGGCCCCTTGCGCAGCACCAGGGTGGCACGGCCACGCGTGGGCGCCACGTTCTCCAGCAGATTGGGCCGGTTGATGGTCCGCCACATGGTGCGCGCGTAGTCCAGCGCCTCCTCCTCGGAGACCTGCGTGTACTTGCGGAAGTACGAGAACGGGTTCTGGAACGCCGTCTCGCGCAGCCTGCGGAAGCGGTGGAGGTACCAGTTCTCGATGTCCTCGGCGCGTGCGTCGACGTACACGCTGAAGTCGAAGTAGTCCGCGAGCCCGACCCTCGTCCTGCCGTCCTTGCCGGGCAGCGCGGGCTGGAGCACGTTCAGCCCCTCGACGATCAGGATGTCGGGGCGGCGCACGGTGAGGCGTTCGCCGGGCACGATGTCGTAGATCAGGTGGGAGTAGACGGGCGCCGTCACCTCGTCCTTGCCGGCCTTGATGTCGGCGACGAACCGGGTCAGCGCCCGCCGGTCGTACGACTCCGGGAACCCCTTGCGCGACATCAGGCCCCGGGACTGGAGCTCCTTCATCGGCAGCAGGAACCCGTCGGTCGTCACCAGCTCCACCCGGGGGTGCTCCGGCCAGCGCGCCAGCAGCGCCTGGAGGATGCGGGCACTGGTGGACTTGCCGACGGCGACACTGCCGGCGACCCCTATGACGAACGGGGTGCCGCGCTGCTCGCCGTGGCCGTTGCCCGCGTCACCCAGGAAGGTGTTCAGGGCCCCGCGCAGGCCCGAGGTGGCCTGGACGTAGAGGTTGAGGAGCCGGGAGAGCGGCAGATAGACGTCCCGGACCTCGTCGAGGTCGATGACGTCGCCGAGCCCTCTCAGCTTCTCGACCTCCTCGGCGGTCAGCGGCAGCGGCGTCTTGTCACGCAGGGCGCTCCACTCGGCCCGGGTCAGGTCGACGTAGGGCGTCGGCGCGTGCTCGGTGCGGCGGGGGCTCCGTGCGGGCGAGGTGATCACGTACTCATTGTCGCGGGAGACCTCGCCGAGTGGGGGGTGGGGTCGGTCACGTGGGTGCGGCCCGGCTGATGCCGTGTCCCGGCCGGGACGGTGTCCGCACCCCTGTGGCGGACACCGGCTCCCGGCCGGGAGGACCAGGGACCAGGGCCGCGCGGCTCAGGGCTTGTCGCCCTCGGCGTCGACGACGGCTGCGGCGGTGCGGACCTCGGTGAGGGTGACGTCACCGGCGAACAGCTCCCGGTCGAGGCCCTCGGTGCCCGCGGGCAGATCCATCTCGTGGTCCTCCGTGACCACGAAGCGCATGCCCGCGTAGCTGTAGTCGTACGGGGACAGCAGGATCTCGCGGCGCTGGTGGGTGCCCTCCTCCTCCCGGGTGACGGCGATGACCTGACGGCCGGCCGCGTCCTCGACGAGGTGGTCGGTGATCTCGACACCGGGGACCGTGGCCATGGCCCGGTAGATGCGGGCGAGGGCGTCCGGGGCGAGCGGGTAGGACTCGACGAGCACGTTCAGCCCCCGGAACGTCTGAGCGGCCTCGCTCTCGGGGGCGCCGGGTCCGGAGGGATAGCGTTCACGGACCTTCGCCAGCAGGGCCGCGGGATCCTCGGGCAGGGCGTTGGCGACCCGGTACGTCTCGCGGGCCGACAGGTCGTCGTCCGACTTGTCCTTCTCCGCCGCTCCGCTGCCGTACGGGGTCCAGGAGGCCGGCTCCCGCCGCACCTCGACCGCGCGGTCATCCCCTGTCTTCAGCAACAGCTGGCCCACGGCCCCCTGGGTGTAGATCCACTGGTCGTCGCGCGGTTCCGGCGGAGGTGTCAGCCCCTCCAGGAAGTCGGCCGCCCGGCCCAGGGTCCGGGCGGGACCGGAGAGGTCGAGATCGCCCGCCACCGTGGCCGGGCCCGCGCCGCGCGGGTCGGACGCGTCGAGCAGCTGGGCGCCGAGCAGGGCAGCCACGGTGACGGCCACGGCCGCGCCGGCCGAGGCGATCCGCCAGTCGGCCCACGGCCTGCGGCCACGCCGCCCGCCCGCGATGGCGTCGGTCAGGCGCTGCCGTCCGGGAGCGAGTGCGGCACGGTCCGGGGCCGGGGCGCCGGCGCGCAGTTCGCGCAGTCGGGTCATTTCGTCCATGACGGATTCAGCTCCTGGTGGGCCGAAGTGAACGAGGGGTCGGTGCGCAGTGCCTCGCGGACCTTGTGGCGGGCGCGGCTGAGGCGCGAGCGGACGGTGCCGAGCGGTATTCCGAGCGCGTCGGCCACCTCCTGGTAGCCCAGGTCCGCCCAGGCGATCAGCAGCAGTACGTGGCGGTCCCCGGGAGAGAGCGCTGCCAGCGCGCCGGCCAGCGGCGCCTGGACGGCGATCCGGTCGTCCGAGCGCTCGCTCCATGACGCGGCGACGGGGTCCTCACCGGTGCGCGCCAGTGCCTTGAGGGCGCGGACCTCGCTGCGCCGGTGCTTGCCGATGAGGTTGGCGGCGATGCCGTAGAGCCAGGGGCGGGCGAGGCGGTGGGCACAGTCGTAACGGGCGCGGGTGCGGAACGCGACGAGGAACACCTCGGCGGTGATGTCGTCCGCCGCGCCCTCCCCGAGGCGGCGGGCGGTGTACCGGTGGATGTCCGCCGCGTGACGGTCGTACAGCCCGGCGAAGAGCTCCGGCTCACCGAGGGACCGGGTGATCAGCTCGGCGTCGTCCGGCCCGCCCGGCGGCGGTGGTCGTCTTCCGGGCACAGCGCCTCCAGCGGTCCGGTCGGTGAGTCTGGCACCCGCTGTTACCCGCACGGCCCGGAAAGGTTCACGGGCGGGCCGGGCGTGGGTGCGGCGAGGCGCCTCCCGGAACGCTCAGCTGCCGGTGGCGCTCTTGGCGACGACGGCCCGGGGGCCCTTGCTGTCCCGGAGACGGACGGCGCCGTCGGGGACGGGGCGGGGGTGAGGCCGACGCAGCCAGAGGCGTCACCACCGAGGGAGGACGTTCGCCGTCGGTAGGCGGGCACCGGCTTCTCCTCGTCCGGAGCCGCGCCGGCCACTGGGGCGGCTGTCCACTCGGAGCCGGTCGGCCGGGCCGCTCGGGCATGTCGGAAGCCGGGCAGAGGGACGGTACGGGCCTTATGGTGCCGATATGTGCGGAATCGTGGGTTACGTCGGGGTGCAGTCGGCACAGGATGTCGTCGTCGCGGGGCTGAAGCGGCTGGAGTACCGGGGATACGACTCCGCGGGGGTCGCCGTCCTCGCGGACGGGGGCCTCGCCGCGGCCAGGAAGGCGGGGAAGCTCCTCAACCTGGAGAAGGAACTCAAGGACCGGCCGCTGCCGGCCGGGAACACCGGGATCGGGCACACCCGTTGGGCCACGCACGGCGGGCCCACCGATGCCAACGCCCACCCGCACCTCGACAACGCCGGCCGGGTCGCCGTCGTGCACAACGGGATCATCGAGAACTTCGCCGCCCTGCGCGAGGAACTGGCCGGGCGGGGCCACGAGCTGACCTCCGAGACCGACACCGAGGTGGTGGCCCACCTGCTCGCCGAGGCGTACTCGTCGGGCGGTGAACTCGGTGAGGCCATGCGCCAGGTGTGCCGGCAGCTGGAGGGCGCGTTCACCCTGGTCGCGGTGCACGCCGACGAGCCCGACGCGGTGGTGGGGGCCCGTAGCAACTCGCCGCTGGTGGTGGGCGTGGGGGACGGGGAGATGTTCCTCGCCTCCGACGTGGCCGCCTTCATCGAGCACACGCGGGACGCGATCGAGCTGGGACAGGACCAGGTGGTCGAGCTGCGCCGGGACGGGCTGACGGTCACGGGCTTCGACGGCCGGCCCGCCGACGTACGCGAGTACCACGTGGACTGGGACGCCTCGGCGGCGGAGAAGGGCGGCTACGCCTCCTTCATGCTGAAGGAGATCGCCGACCAGCCCAAGGCCGTCGCCGACACCCTGCTCGGCCGGATCGACGGCTCGGGGACCCTCCGCCTCGACGAGGTGCGCATCCCGCAGGCAGTGCTCCGCGAGGTCGACAAGGTCGTCGTCGTCGCCTGCGGGACCGCCTACCACGCCGGGATGATCGCCAAGTACGCCATCGAGCACTGGACACGGCTGCCCTGCGAGACCGAGCTCGCCAGCGAGTTCCGCTACCGCGACCCGATCCTCGACCAGCGCACCCTCGTCGTCGCCATCTCGCAGTCGGGCGAGACGATGGACACGCTGATGGCGGTCCGGCACGCCCGCGAGCAGGGGGCTAAGGTCCTCGCGATCTGCAACACGAACGGTTCGACCATCCCCAGGGAGTCGGACGCCGTCCTCTACACGCACGCCGGGCCGGAGGTCGCCGTCGCCTCCACCAAGGCGTTCCTGACCCAGCTCGTCGCCTGCTACCTCGTCGCGCTGTACCTGGGGCAGGTACGCGGCACCAAGTGGGGCGACGAGATCCGCACCGTCGTACGCCAGCTCTCGGAGATGTCCGGCGCGGTCGGACGCGTACTGGGGACCATGGAGCCGGTCCGTGAACTGGCCCGCTCCCTGGCAGCCCACGGAACGGTGCTCTTCGTGGGCCGGCACGTGGGCTACCCGGTGGCCCTGGAGGGCGCGTTGAAGCTCAAGGAGCTCGCGTACATGCATGCCGAGGGGTTCGCCGCGGGGGAGCTCAAGCACGGGCCGATCGCGCTGATCGAGCAGGGGCTGCCCGTCGTCGTGATCGTGCCGTCCCCGCGCGGCCGTTCGGTGCTGCACGACAAGATCGTGTCGAACATCCAGGAGATCAGGGCGCGGGGCGCCCGTACCGTCGTCATCGCCGAGGAGGGCGACGAGGAGGTCGTCCCGTACGCCGATCACCTCATCAGGATCCCGGCTACGCCTACGCTGCTTCAGCCGCTGGTCGCCACGGTGCCGTTGCAGGTGTTCGCCTGCGAGCTGGCGACCGCCCGGGGCAACGAGGTGGACCAGCCGCGCAATCTGGCGAAGTCCGTGACAGTCGAGTGAGTGAGTGAGCACGCGTGATCATTGGGGTCGGGATCGATGTGGCGGGAATCGAACGCTTCGGCGCCGCGCTGGGACGCACACCCCAGCTGGCCGAGCGGCTCTTCCTGGAGCGGGAGCTGCTGCTGCCGGGCGGGGAGCGGCGGGGGATCGCCTCGCTGGCGGCCAGGTTCGCCGCGAAGGAGGCCCTGGCCAAGGCGCTCGGCGCGCCGGCCGGGCTGCTCTGGACCGACGCCGAGGTCTGCGTCGAGGACAGCGGGCGCCCGCGCCTGGAGGTCCGCGGCACCGTCGCGGCGCGGGCGGCCGAACTCGGCGTCCGCAACTGGCACGTGTCGCTCAGTCACGACGCGGGGGTGGCGTCGGCCGTGGTGATCGCGGAGGGTTGAGGACATGCGACATGCCTACAGCGTCGAGACCGTACGGGCCGCCGAGAAGGCGCTCATGGCACGGCTGCCGGAGGGGACCCTCATGCGGCGCGCCGCCGCCGGACTCGCGGTGGCCTGCGGTGACCTGCTCCGGCGCAACGGACGGGTGTACGGATCCCGGGTGCTCCTCCTCGTCGGCAGCGGCGACAACGGTGGCGACACCCTGTACGCCGGTGCCCGGCTGGCCCGGCGCGGAGCCGGCGTGCGCGCCCTGCTGACCTCGCCGGACAAGGTCCACCCGGCCGCGTCGGCCGCCCTGCTGGCGGCGGGCGGGCAGGTACTCGACGGCCCGGACCTGGGGGCCTTCGGACCCGTGGACCTCGTCGTCGACGGCATCACCGGGAGCGGGGGCCGCGGCGGCCTGCGCCCCGGGGCGGCGGAACTGGTGCGCGCGGTCACCACGGGACACGCGCCCGTGCTCGCGGTGGACCTGCCGAGCGGTGTCGAGGCGGACACCGGCCAGGTGCTCGGCGCGGCCGTACGGGCGGACGCGACCGTCACCTTCGGTGCGTACAAGCCGGGGCTGCTCATCGACCCGGCCGCCGGGCACGCGGGCGCGCTCCGGCTCGTCGACATCGGCCTGGCGGCACACCTGCCCGGGCGCCCTGACCTGGAGGCACTCCAGTACGCCGACGTGGCCGCCCTGCTGCCCGTGCCGGGCGCCGAGAGCGACAAGTACCGGCGCGGGGTCGTCGGTGTGGCCGCCGGCTCGGAGCGGTATCCGGGCGCGGCCGTTCTCGCGGTCGCCGGGGCGCTGCACGGCGGAGCGGGAGCCGTGCGTTACGCCGGCCCCGGAGCCGGCGCGGTGATCGCCCGCTTCCCGGAGACGCTGGTGCACCCCGGCCCGCCGTCGAAGGCCGGGAGGGTGCAGGCCTGGGTGGTCGGGCCGGGGCTCGGCGACTCGACGGCGGCGGCCGGAGCGGTGTCCGACGTGCTGGCCTCGGACGTCCCCGTACTGGTCGACGCGGACGGGCTGCGGCTGATGGACGCCGACGCCGTACGCGCCAGGTCCGCGGCCACCGTCCTCACCCCTCACGCCGGAGAGGCGGCGGCGCTGCTCGGGGTGGGGCGCGAGGAGGTCGAGGCAGGCCGGCTCGCCGCCGTGCGGGAACTGGCCGCGCGCTACCGGGCCACCGTGCTGCTGAAGGGCTCGACCACCCTCGTCGCGGAGCCGGGTGACCTGCCCGTCCGCGTCAACCCGACCGGCACGTCCTGGCTCGCCACGGCGGGCAGCGGCGACGTGCTGTCCGGGCTCACCGGCTCGTTGCTGGCCGCCGGCCTGGCGCCGCTCGACGCCGCGTCGGTGGGCGCCTATCTGCACGGACTCGCGGCACGCCGGGCGTCTGACGGGGCCCCGGTCTCCGCGCAGGACGTCGCGGACGCCGTACCGGCGGCCTGGCGGGACGTGCGGGGCTGATCCACGCTGGAGACCGGAGCCGGAGCAGAGGGAACGGGACGGTGATCGGCCGTGGGCAGTGGCAGCGGCATCCGCGTACGCAGGGTCTACGACCCGCCGGAGGACGACGACGGCACCCGGGTCCTGGTCGACCGGCTCTGGCCGCGCGGCATCTCCAGGGAGCAGGCGGCGGTCGGCCTGTGGGCTAAGGACGTGGCACCGTCGAAGGAACTCCGCACCTGGTACCACGAGGACCGCTCCGCCGACCGGTACGACGAGTTCGTGGACCGCTACCGCACCGAGCTCGGTGACCCCGACCACACCGAGGCCGTCGAGGGGCTGCTCGCCCTGCTGCGCCGGGGCGGGCCCGTCACCCTCGTCACGGCCGTGAAGGACGTCCCGGCCAGCCATGTCCCGGTCCTCGTCGGCCACCTGGAGGACGCCCTCGACCACCGGTGACCGCCTCACCGGGCACAGAGGTCGAGGGCACAGGCGTACGGCTCTGAGACACTGGGCGCGATGAACGAGACAGCGACCCTGAGAGCCCGCGCCGAGATCGACCTCGCCGCGTTGCGCGCCAACGTGCGCGCCCTGCGCGCGCGGGCGTCCGGGGCACAGCTCATGGCCGTGGTGAAGTCCGACGCGTACGGGCACGGGGCGGTGCCCTGCGCCAGGGCGGCGGTCGAGGCCGGGGCGGCCTGGCTGGGGACCGCCACCCCGCAGGAGGCGCTCGCCCTGCGGGAAGCCGGGATCGGCGGCCGGATGATGTGCTGGCTGTGGACGCCGGGCGGCCCGTGGCGCCAGGCGGTCGAAGCCGGCATCGACGTCTCGGTGAGCGGGATGTGGGCGCTGGACGAGGTGGCCGCCGCCGCCTCGGAGGCCGGGGTCCCGGCCCGTATCCACCTCAAGGCCGACACGGGCCTGGGGCGCAACGGCTGCCAGCCCGCGGACTGGCCCGCACTCGTCACGGCGGCCCGCGCGGCCGAGGACGCCGGAGTCCTGCGCGTCGCCGGTCTCTGGTCGCACTTCGCCTGCGCCGACGAGCCGGGCCACCCCTCGATCGCCGCCCAGCTGAGCGTCTTCCGCGACATGGTGGCGTACGCGGAGAAGGAGGGCGTCCGGCCCGAGGTGCGGCACATCGCCAACTCGCCGGCGACGCTCACCGTGCCCGAGTCCCACTTCGACCTCGTACGCACCGGTATCGCCATGTACGGCATCTCGCCCAGCCCCGAACTGGGCACCCCGGCCGACTTCGGGCTGCGGCCCGTCATGACGCTCGCCGCCTCGGTGGCGCTCGTCAAGCAGGTGCCCCCGGGCCACGGCATCAGCTACGGGCACCACTACACGACCTCCGCCGAGACGACGCTCGCGCTGGTGCCGGTCGGCTACGCGGACGGCATCCCGCGCCACGCCTCGGGCCGGGGCCCCGTCCTCGTGGGTGGCGCCGTCCGGAGGATCGCGGGCCGGGTCGCGATGGACCAGTTCGTGGTGGACCTCGGCGGCGACACCCTCGACGCGGGCGCGGAAGCGGTGCTGTTCGGGCCGGGGGACCGGGGCGAACCGAGCGCACAGGACTGGGCGGGCGCGGCGGACACGATCGCGTACGAGATCGTCACGCGCATCGGCGCACGGGTCCCGCGCGTCCACCTCCACGAGGACTCCCGCGGGGACTGAGAGCCGGCCCGGCCGGAGCACGGTCCGACGACGACAACGACGACGAAGGAGCACGGCACGGTGAGCGAGACCAGCGCCGAGGACGTGGTGACGACGGCGGCCGTCGCGGCGGCCGGCTGGCGCCGGGCGGGCTTCGCCGGGGCGGCGATAGGCGTCATCGCCGCGGGGGCGGCGGCGGGCGTCGCCGTCGAGCGGCTCACCGTGGGCCGGGGGATGCGCAAGAAGGCGCGCCTCGCCCTGGACGCCTCCGGCCCGTACGGCTCCCTGCGCGGACTGCCCGGCCGGGCGGTCGCGGACGACGGCACCGAGCTGTACTACGAGGTCGACGAGATCGAACCCGACGGCGGCACGAGCCGCCCGGGCGGGGGCCCCGGGGTGGGCACCCCCGCCGGCTCCGGCCCGCGCCGGCGCAGGCTCTTCGGCAGCAAGGACCCCGCGCCCCTGACGGTCGTCTTCAGCCACGGCTACTGCCTCGGCCAGGACTCGTGGCACTTCCAGCGGGCCGCGCTGCGCGGTCTGGTGCGCACGGTCCACTGGGACCAGCGCAGCCACGGCCGCTCCGAGCGGGGCAGGGCGCAGGCCGGGGGTGAGGCGCTCGGCATCGACCAGCTCGGCCGCGACCTCAAGGCGGTCCTCGACGCGGCGGCGCCGGAGGGGCCGCTGGTCCTGGTCGGGCACTCCATGGGCGGCATGACGATGATGGCGCTCGCCGACCGGTACCCGGAGCTGATCCGCGACCGGGTGGCCGCGGTCGCGTTCGTCGGGACGTCGAGCGGCAGGCTCGGCGAAGTGAACTTCGGGCTGCCGGTGGCGGGCGTGAACGCGGTGCGCCGGGTGCTGCCCGGGGTGCTGAAGGCACTCGGGTCGCAGGCCGAGCTGGTGGAGCGCGGGCGCCGGGCGACCGCCGACCTGTTCGCGGGGCTGATCAAGCGGTACTCGTTCGGATCGCGTGACGTCGACCCGGCGGTCGCGAGGTTCGCCGAGCGGCTCATCGAGTCGACCCCGATCGACGTGGTCGCCGAGTTCTACCCGGCCTTCACGGACCACGACAAGAGCGGGGCGCTGCCCGCCTTCCGGGGGCTCCCCGTGCTGATCCTGGCCGGTGACAAGGATCTCGTGACCCCGAGTTCGCACAGCGAGGCCATCGCGGACCAGCTTCCGGAAGCGGAGCTGGTCATCGTGCCGGACGCCGGGCACCTGGTGATGCTGGAGCACCCGGAGACGGTGACCGACCGGCTCGCGGACCTGCTGGTACGGATCGGTGCCGTCCCGGCCGGCTGAGACGGCCGGCCGCGCCCTCGGGGCGCAGGACCCGCGGGCAGGACTTCCGGGCGCGCCGATCCTCTACCGTTGGTCGGCATGGAAACAGCGCACAACGGCCCGGTGACCGAGTCCACCGCACCGGGCACCGTCACCCTGGACGTCGCCGTCGAGTCCCCCGAAGAGATGAAGGAACTGGGCCGCCGGATCGCCGGTGTGCTGGCCCCCGGAGACCTGGTGATGCTCACCGGCGAGCTCGGCGCGGGCAAGACCACCCTGACCCGGGGCCTCGGCGAAGGCCTCGGGGTGCGCGGCGCCGTCACCTCGCCGACCTTCGTGATCGCCCGTGTCCATCCGCCGCTGGGGGAGGGCCCCGCCCTGGTCCACGTCGACGCCTACCGCCTGGGTGGCGGCCTCGACGAGATGGAGGACCTGGACCTCGACGTGTCGCTGCCCGAGTCGGTGGTCGTCGTCGAGTGGGGCGACGGCAAGGTCGAGGAGCTGTCGGAGGACCGGCTGCGCGTGGTGATCGACCGGGCGGTCGGGGACACGGACGACGAGCGCCGCACCGTGACCCTGGTGGGGATCGGCGCGCGGTGGGCCGGGCTGGGCGCGGAACTGGCGGCCCTCCGATAGGGGGCCGGGCCCGCCGCGTGGAGCGCTTCCGGCCACTGTCTCCCGACGCTTTCCGACAGGACGTCGGTAAAATGTTGCGCCGGGGGCGCTCGGCGTGGTCACATGGGGTACAGGGATTGGTTAGGTCTGCCTAACCACGTCTCTCACCGAAGCCCGAGGAGGCATCCATGCCGGCACCCGAGCGTGAAGTGCAGCCGCAGTCGTCGCAGGCGGAGCCACCGTCGGTGTCCGCGGTGTCGATGAAGGACCTGCTGGCCTCCTGCGCGGCCGCGACGGCGGTGTCGACACCGCCGTCGGACGACCGCGCCGACGAGGGCGACACCGAGGACCTACAGCACGGAGCGGGCCGCGACGCGGCGTGAGCCCCGCCCCGGGCCGGGGGGCCTCACGGGACGACGACGACCTTCACACCGACGGTGGCGAACGTCCACAGCACGTTGCCGTCGGCCCTCTTCATACGCACCCCGCCGGTCCTCATCGTGGGATCGGGGGGCTGCATGGAGTCGTCCTGCGCGGCGCTGAAGCCGACGGACACGTCCTCGACGTTCGCGAACCGCACCACGTGCTCGATCGGGACGCCGTCCGAACCCTTGATGCTGCCGGAGCGCGAGGTCACCTGGTACACGCCGGGCGGCGGGCTCACCGAACTCGGCATGACGGTGAACGTCCGGAGAGCCTTCTCCTGGTCGTCCACGATCCACACGCGGCGGTCCTTCAGCGCGTACACGACGCGGGCTCCCGTGTCGGAGTCCGCCGGGACCGCGAGCGGCTGCTTCGTCGGCTCCGGCTTCGCGGAGGGGGCCGCGGCCGTCGGTCCGGAAGCCTGGGCCGGGGACGAGGCGACCGAGTCGGGTGCGCTGGCCGACGCCTGGTAGGCGAGGAAACAGACCGCGGCCACCGCCGCGGCGGTGAGCCCGGCCACGATTCCCGAGCTGCCCCTTGCCACCGTGAGGTCCCCTTTCACATGCGTTCGTCACATGTCGTACAAGCATTTACGTCGTACACGCGTATACGCGGCGACGGTACCAGCAGCGGACGGGGGGACCGGGACGCTGCGGTGGCCGAGTCGGCGGAGCCGTAGGCTGTTCGTGTGCTGCTGCTCGCCATGGATACCGCCACCCCCGCCGTCACCGCCGCCCTCCACGACGGGACGTCCGTCATCGCCGAGACCGGCCAGGTCGACGCCCGGAGGCACGGGGAGCTGCTGCTGCCCGCCGTCGACCGGGTCCTCGCGGAGGCCGGGGTGGAACTCGGCGCCGTGACCGACGTGGCCGTCGGGGTCGGCCCCGGCCCGTACACCGGGCTGCGCGTCGGCCTGGTCACCGCGGCGACCTTCGGCTCCGCCCTCTCCGTGCCCGTGCACGGACTGTGCACCCTCGACGCCCTCGCCTACGCCGCCGGCCGGGAGGGCCTCGAAGGCCCCTTCGCCGTGGCGACCGACGCGCGCCGCAGGGAGGTCTACTGGGCGCGGTACGAGGACTCCCGCACCCGGGACGGCGAGCCGGCCGTCGACCGGCCCGGTGACGTCTCGGACCTGCTGGCGGGACTGCCCGTCGTCGGCGCGGGCGCGCTGCTCTACCCCGAGGCCTTCCCCGACGCACGCGGCCCGGAACACGTCTCCGCGGGCGCCCTGGCCGCCCTGGCCGTCGAACGCCTGACCGCCGGCGCGGCCCTGCTGCCGCCCCAGCCGCTCTATCTGCGCAGGCCCGACGCGCAGGTCCCGAAGAACTACAAGGTGGTCACGCCCAAGTGACCACCACGACCGCTGTGCTCCGGGAGATGCGCTGGTGGGACATCGAGCCGGTGCTGGAGCTGGAACACGAGCTGTTCCCCGATGACGCCTGGTCGGCCGGCATGTTCTGGTCCGAACTGGCCCGCGCGCGGGGCCCCCGGGCCACCCACCGCTACGTCGTCGCCGAGGACCCCGCCGACGGCAGGATCGTCGGCTACGCGGGCCTCGCCTCGGCCGGCGACCTCGCCGACGTCCAGACGATCGCGGTCAGCCGCGGGCAGTGGGGCGGCGGCCTCGGCTCCGAGCTCCTGACGGACCTGCTCCGGCACGCCACCGCCTTCGAGTGCACCGCCGTGCTCCTGGAGGTCCGTGTCGACAACACCCGCGCGCAGAAGCTCTACGAACGCTTCGGCTTCGAGCCCATCGGCTTCCGCCGGGGCTACTACCAGCCGGGGAACATCGACGCACTCGTCATGCGCCTGACCGTACAAGGAACAGAGACAGACTGATGGCTGACGAACCGCTCGTACTCGGTATCGAGACCTCCTGCGACGAGACCGGCGTCGGCATCGTGCGCGGCACGACCCTCCTCGCCGACGCCGTCGCGTCCAGCGTCGACACCCACGCACGCTTCGGCGGCGTCGTCCCGGAGATCGCCTCCCGGGCCCACCTGGAGGCGATGGTCCCCACCATCGAGCGCGCCCTGAAGGACGCCGGGATCAGCGCCCGCGACCTCGACGGCATCGCGGTCACGGCAGGACCCGGGCTCGCCGGGGCGCTCCTCGTCGGTGTCTCGGCCGCCAAGGCGTACGCCTACGCGCTGAACAAGCCGCTCTACGGGGTGAACCACCTGGCCTCGCACATCTGCGTCGACCAGTTGGAGCACGGCCCCCTCCCCGAGCCGACGATGGCGCTCCTGGTGAGCGGCGGTCACTCCTCGCTGCTGCTGGCGCCGGACATCACCAACGACGTACGGCCGCTGGGCGCGACCATCGACGACGCGGCAGGCGAGGCCTTCGACAAGATCGCCCGGGTGCTGGACCTCGGTTTCCCCGGCGGCCCGGTCATCGACCGGCTGGCGAGGGAGGGCGACCCGAAGGCGATCGCCTTCCCGCGCGGGCTGAGCGGCTCGCGCGACCCCGCGTACGACTTCTCGTTCTCCGGCCTCAAGACGTCCGTCGCGCGCTGGATCGAGGCGAAGCGCGCGGCCGGCGAGGACGTCCCCGTACGGGACGTGGCGGCGTCCTTCCAGGAGGCCGTGGTGGACGTCCTCACCCGCAAGGCCGTCAGGGCGTGCAAGGACGAGGGCGTCGACCACCTGATGATCGGCGGCGGGGTCGCGGCGAACTCGCGGCTGCGGGCCCTCGCCGAGGAGCGGTGCGAGAAGGCCGGGATCCGGCTGAGGGTCCCCAGGCCCGGGCTGTGCACGGACAACGGGGCCATGGTCGCGGCGCTGGGCGCCGAGATGGTGGCGCGCAACCGCCCGGTGTCGGACCTGGGACTCTCGGCGGACTCCTCGCTGCCGGTCACGGAGACCCATGTACCGGGTGCGCACGGCCACGGTCACGACCACGTGCACGAGATCAGCAAGGACAACCTCTACTCATGACCGTCGCCCTGATGTGGGAGGCCCGTGCCGCCGACGGCCGGGGCGCCGAGCTGCTGGAGTGGGCCCGGGATCAGGTCGCCGAGCTGGCCCGGGAACCGCTGCGCGGCGAGCTGCTGCGCGCACCCCAGGACCGGGTGCTGGTGCTGACCTGGTGGGAAGCGGCGTACGACGACGAGCTTCCCGAGCTGCCCGAGCCGGACGCCGGGCTGATCAGCCGGCCGGTCCACCGGTGGCGCTTCGAGTCGCTCGGCCCCGCGGGCGGCTGACGGCTGCCCGCGCCGGGCGTTCCGATGGCTGAAGGACGGGTACGGGCTGTCCTGGCAGATCGTCCCCGTGCGCTCCCCGAGCTGCTGGGAGGCCCCGGCCGGGCCGGGGCGGGCCGGGTGACGAAGGCGATGTGGGGCATGCGCGAGCTGGACGTCCAGGCCCGTCAGGACGCCTGAGCGCGGCCCTCGGGAGCGGCCCGGGCGGGGCGGTGCACGCCGTGCGCGGGCGGCCGGAGGGGCGCACCCTGGAAACAGGACTCCCGGGAGGTGACCGACATGATGGAGACCACGGTCGGATGGCACATCGAGCTGGAATTCGAGGAGGACACCCACCGCACACGCGCCGCCGCGATGGTGCGGCTGAGTGACGGCACCGAGGTACGCGCTCACGGGTACGCCAGCCGCCACCCGTCCGACGCGCAGCAGCCGAGGGTGGGCGAGGAGATCGCCGGTGCCCGCGCGCTGAACGAACTGGCGATGAAGCTGCTCACCAAGGCGCACGACGAGATCGACGAGGCCTCCGGCCGCACGTCGTACCCGCTGACCTGACAACGGACGGTTCCCCCGGCGGCCGCCGGGGCCGGTCAGCAGACGTACCGGCCGGTGGGCCGGGCCTGACCGCACCGGCCCGCCTCGACAAGGCGTTCAGGCACGGTGCCGGGTGCTGCGGGCGCGCGTCGGGGCGCCGGTCGGCGACCCGCCGGTGACGGCGGACGCCTGATCAGCCGCCCCCCACCGGCTGCCCGATCAGCATCGTCGGGGCCCCGGCCACCCGGGTCAGGAAGACCGTGGCCGCGTGCGGCCCCTGGAGCTTCATCTTCCGGCGCAGTTCCTCCGGTTCGACCGGCGAGCCGCGCTTCTTGACGGTCAGGACGCCCACCTGCCGCTCCCTCAGCAGTGCTTTCAGCTTCTTCATGTTGAAGGGCAGCTGATCGGTGATCTCGTACGCCGACGTGGTCTCGGACGCGTACAGGGTGTCGCTCGTGACGTAGGCGATCGTCTCGTCGATCAGCCTGCCCCCGCAGAGTTCGACCACGCGGGCCACCAGATGGGCCCGGATGACCGCGCCGTCCGGTTCGTACAGGTACCGGCCGACGGGACCGACCGGCGGCGGGGGGAGCGGGCCGTCGGAGGTGAGGGTCGTGCGGGACGGGAGCAGCGTGGCACGGAAGGCGCCGGGCGTGAAGCCGTCACCGAACCAGAGCACGGCTTCCTTCACGTCGCCGCCGTCGGAGATCCATTCGGCCTCGGCCCGTGGCTCGATGGCCTCGTGCGGGACACCCGGAGCGATCTTCAACGCGGCGCGGGGCGCCTTCAGTGCCGCTCCGGTCGCCCAGGAGAGCGGCGGCGAGTAGGCCTCCGGGTCGAAGATCCTGCCGCGTCCGCCCCGCCGCGCCGGGTCGACGAAGACCGCGTCGTACGGCGAGGTGTCGATCTCCGTGACGTCGGCGCACCGGACCTCGACGAGGTCCTGGAGCCCGAGCGCCTCGGCGTTGGCACGGGCGACCTCGGCGGTGAGCGGATCGCGGTCCACCGCCAGGACCGCCGTTCCCGCGCGGGCCAGGGCGATCGCGTCGCCGCCGATGCCGCAGCACAGATCGGCCACGCTCCGTACGCCCAGCGCCGCGAACCGCGCGGCGCGGTGGCCGGCTACCGAGGTGCGCGTCGCCTGCTCGACGCCGGCGGGGGTGAAGAACATGCGGTGGGCGTCGGCCGCCCCGAACTTCGCCACCGCGCGCTGCCGCAGCCGCGCCTGTCCGAGCGCCGCCGACACCAGGGCGGCGGGGTGGGTGCGGCGCAGCCTGGTCGCGGTCGCCAGCTCCCGGGCCGGGTCGTGGTCACGCAGCTCTTCGAGGAGCGCGGCGCCCTCGGGGGTGCGCAGGGCGGCGAAGGAGGCGAGCGGGTCGGCCTGACCGGCAGGAGGAAGGGCGTTCACGGGTCCATTGTGAGCCAGTCGGGGGACGCGGCGGGCCCGCCGGAGGTGTCGCCGGAGACCGCCGGCGCCCCGGTGGCAGGATGCGGCGCCATGCAACTAGTACGACAAAAGGAAAATACCCCCGCGAAGCGTCGCGGAACGGTCCGAGCGGTCCTGGCCGCCCTGCTGGTCGGCGCCGCCGTCTCCGGATGCGGGGACGGCGCGGGAGGCGGCGGCGAGGACCGGCGGAAGCCGGTCGCCGGGCAGCCGGGCGCCGCCGCCGCGCAGCCGGGGGGTCCCGCGGCGGCCCGGGCGGAGCGCGTGCGGCGGGAACAGGCCGCCCGCGCCGTCGCCGCGAAGAAGTGGGGCCTGGCGAAGGTGCCGCTCGCCGCCCCGGCACCGCCCGCCGTGAAGCCCCGCATCACCACCCGTGAGGGCTTCGAGGTGGAGGGCGGGGAGACGCTACCGCCGGTGTTCACCACCGTGCCCACCAAGGAGCGGGTCGTCTTCCTGACGATGGACGACGGGGCCGAGAAGGACCCCGAACTGCTGCGGATGATGACGGAACTGAGGATCCCGTACAGCGCCTTCCTCAGCGACTACGTGGTGAGCGACGACTACGGCTACTTCAAGGACATGCAGGCCAGGGGCGTCACCCTGAGCAACCACACACTCAACCACCGCTATCTCCCGGGGCTTTCGAAGGCCGAGCAGCGGCGGGAGATCTGTGGCGAGCAGGACAAGATCGAGAAGCACTTCGGCGCACGCCCCACCCTTTTCCGGCCGCCGTACGGCAACTACAACGGCGACACCCTGCGCGTCGCCGCGTCCTGTGGGATCAAGGCGGTACCGCTGTGGGCGGCCGAGGCGTTCCCCGACCACATGGAGTGGCGCGAGTGGGACCAGGACCTGCACCCCGGCGACATCATCCTCACCCACTTCCGGGGCCGTGAGGACTGGGAGGGATCCATGACCGACATGATTCGCCACGTCATGAAGACGGTCACGGACAAGGGTTACGCCGTGGCCAGACTGGAGGACTACGTCTGACGCGGCCGTCCGGACGCCGGGACACGCCGGTGCGGAACACCGCGGCGGTCTCCCCCGTTGTCCGGGGGTGCGCCGGTCCCGCGACGCCACGCGAGGGTGGTGAATTGGCACTCCGCTTGACCGAGTGCTAATCGCGGCCATAGTCTCAGTGCTGGCACTCCCCGATGGAGAGTGCCAGCACAACTGCGCGACAGGGCAGGTCCGGCACCCGCGACGACGGATCGGTCCGGTCGCCACCCCACAGACTGTTAAACCCCGTGAGATCTCCGAAGGGGGAGACCGGATCGTGTCGACCACCAGCACCAAGGTTGCGATCAAGCCGCTCGAGGACCGCATTGTGGTCCAGCCGCTCGACGCCGAGCAGACCACGGCTTCCGGCCTGGTCATTCCGGACACCGCCAAGGAGAAGCCCCAGGAGGGCGTCGTCCTGGCCGTGGGCCCGGGCCGCTTCGAGAACGGCGAGCGCCTTCCGCTCGACGTCAAGACCGGCGACGTCGTTCTGTACAGCAAGTACGGCGGCACCGAGGTGAAGTACAACGGCGAGGAGTACCTCGTCCTCTCGGCCCGCGACGTTCTCGCGATCGTCGAGAAGTAATTCACCCACGTTTGCTTGTGTTCTGCGCCCCTGGCCCCCTGCGAAATAACTAGCCGGGTGGCGAGGGGCGCAGTTCGTTTGAGAGGACAGCTCAGCCCATGGCGAAGATCCTGAAGTTCGACGAGGACGCCCGTCGCGCCCTTGAGCGCGGCGTCAACAAGCTTGCCGACACGGTGAAGGTGACGATCGGCCCGAAGGGCCGCAACGTCGTCATCGACAAGAAGTTCGGCGCTCCCACCATCACCAACGACGGCGTCACCATCGCGCGCGAGGTCGAGCTCGACGACCCGTACGAGAACCTCGGTGCCCAGCTGGTGAAGGAGGTGGCGACCAAGACCAACGACGTAGCGGGTGACGGCACCACCACCGCCACCGTGCTCGCCCAGGCCCTCGTGCGCGAAGGCCTGCGCAACGTCGCCGCCGGCGCGTCCCCGGCCGCCCTGAAGAAGGGCATCGACGCCGCCGTGAAGGCCGTGTCCGAGGAGCTCCTCGCGACCGCACGCCCGATCGACGACAAGGCCGACATCGCCGCCGTGGCCGCGCTGTCCGCACAGGACCCGCAGGTCGGCGAGCTCATCGCGGACGCGATGGACAAGGTCGGCAAGGACGGTGTCATCACCGTCGAGGAGTCCAACACCTTCGGTCTGGACCTCGAGTTCACCGAGGGCATGGCCTTCGACAAGGGTTACCTGTCCCCGTACATGGTGACCGACCAGGAGCGTATGGAGGCCGTCCTCGACGACCCGTACATCCTGATCCACCAGGGCAAGATCGGCTCCATCCAGGAGCTGCTCCCGCTCCTGGAGAAGGTCATCCAGGCCGGCGCGTCCAAGCCGCTCCTGATCATCGCCGAGGACGTCGAGGGCGAGGCGCTCTCCACCCTCGTCGTCAACAAGATCCGTGGCACCTTCAACGCCGTCGCGGTGAAGGCCCCGGGCTTCGGTGACCGCCGCAAGGCCATGCTCGGCGACATCGCCACCCTCACCGGTGCGACCGTCATCGCCGAGGAGGTCGGCCTCAAGCTCGACCAGGCCGGTCTCGACGTGCTGGGCACCGCCCGCCGTGTCACCGTCTCCAAGGACGACACGACCATCGTCGACGGCGGCGGCGACCCCGCCGACGTCAAGGGCCGGGTCAACCAGATCAAGGCCGAGATCGAGTCCACGGACTCCGACTGGGACCGCGAGAAGCTCCAGGAGCGCCTCGCGAAGCTGGCCGGCGGCGTGTGCGTGATCCGTGTCGGTGCCGCCACCGAGGTGGAGCTCAAGGAGAAGAAGCACCGTCTGGAGGACGCCATCTCCGCGACCCGCGCCGCGGTCGAGGAGGGCATCGTCTCCGGTGGTGGTTCCTCCCTGGTCCACGCCGTCAAGGTCCTCGAGGGCAACCTCGGCAAGACCGGCGACGAGGCCACGGGTGTCGCGGTCGTGCGCCGCGCCGCCGTCGAGCCGCTCCGCTGGATCGCGGAGAACGCGGGCCTCGAGGGCTACGTGATCACCGCGAAGGTCTCCGAGCTCGACAAGGGTCAGGGCTTCAACGCCGCGACCGGCGAGTACGGCGACCTGGTGAAGGCCGGCGTCATCGACCCGGTCAAGGTCACCCGCTCCGCCCTGGAGAACGCCGCGTCCATCGCGTCGCTGCTGCTCACGACCGAGACCCTGGTCGTCGAGAAGCCGGCCGAGGAAGAGGCCGACGCCGGTCACGGCGGCCACGGCCACTCCCACTAGTACGGCCCCGTACGCCACCGAGGCCCGGTACCCCCGTCGCGGGGGCACCGGGCCTCGGTGTTCCCGGCGCCGGTCTCCGGGTACTGCCGCCTACTTCGGGCCGTACGTCCGGCCCGCGCGGGAGGTGACGCCCCCGAGGATGCTGCGGGGCGTCAGCTTCACCAGACCCATCAACGCCTTGTAGCGCGGGTCCGGGACGGAGACCGTCCTGCCCCGGGCCAGGTCCGCCAGGGCCGCGGCCACCAGCTTGTCCGCGTCGAGCCACATCCAGTCCGGGATGTCGCCCGTCCCCATGCCGGCCCGCTCGTGGAACTCGGTCCGCACGAAGCCCGGACAGAGCGCCATCAGCCGCACACCCGAACCTGCCAAATCCTTCGCGGCGCCCTGGGTGAACTGCACGACCCACGCCTTCGACGCCCCGTACGTCCCCCGGGGCAGGAAGGCCGCGACCGAGGCCACGTTGACCACCCCGCCCCGACCGCGCTCCCGCATCGAGCCCGCCGCGGCCGAGGTCAGCCGCAGCACCGCCTCGCAGTGCACCTTCAGCATCGTCAGTTCATCGGCCATCGGCACGTCCAGGTAGCGCCCCTTGTTGCCGAAGCCCGCGTTGTTCACCAGCAGGTCGACAGGGCTCACACGGTCCGTCAACCGCGCTGCGACCGCCTCGATCCCGGCGTCCGTGGACAGGTCGGCCGTCAGTACCTCGGCCTCGATGCCGTGTCCGTCGTGCAGCTCCGTGGCCTGGGCCCGCAGCCGCTCGGTGTCGCGGGCCACCAGCACCAGGTTGTGCCCGTCACCCGCGAGCCGCCGCGCGAAGGCGGCCCCGATCCCCGCCGTCGCGCCCGTAATCAATGCAGTCGTCATAGGCGGCACGTTAGTGCCCACGTCAGCGGGCGGCGGACCCGCCTTCCGTCCCGGCCTCCGCGCGGGGCCGGAAGCAGCGCGGCGCGGGGCGCCACCGCACCCTCACCCCCGGCCGGCCCCACCCGTGGCGGGCGGCGCCTGGACGCCGGACCCCCGCTTCGCCACGTACTCCCGTGCCGCGCGCAGCGTCTCCGCGTGCAGTGCGTCACCGGCGTCCAGAACGCTCGGCAGCAGCTCCCGCTCCGTGGTGGCCGCCCGGAACGCCAGGGCGGCGGTGATCCGGTGGCCGGGCACACGCACCACCTCGACCGGGTCCCCCGAACGGATCGTCCCCGGTGTGATCACGCGGAGGTAGGCGCCCGTGGCCCCTTCCCGGGTGAACCGCTTCACCCAGCCCCGCTCGCCCAGGTGGCCCGCGAACGTACGGCACGGGATGCGGCCCGACGTCACCTCCAGCACCAGCTCGTCGCCGATCCGCCACCGCTCACCGATCAGCGCGTGGCTCACGGTGAGGCCGGACGTCGTGAGGTTCTCGCCGAACGAGCCGTTGGGGAGCGGGCGGCCGAGCTCCCTCTCCCAGACGTCGAGCTCCTCCCGGGCGTACGCGTACACGGCCTGGTCCGTCCCGCCGTGGTGCCGCAGATCGCACACCGCGTCGCCGGAGAGACCACTGCCGCCGCTGCCCTTGGGGCCCGGGTCCGAGACCCGCACGGGGCCCTCGGACGGCAGTTTGCCGATTCCGGTGAGGCCGCTGGGCCCGTCCGTGTGGGGGGAGGGCGTGGGGCTGCCGACGTTCACAGTGAGCACCTTCATGACCGGACACACTAATCGCGAGCTCCTCAAAGCTGCTTGCGATTATTCGCCCGGCGATGCAACAGTCGCTTATGGTTGAGGAGTGATCGAAGCCCGTCATCTCCGTGTCCTGCGTGCCGTGGCCACCACCGGCTCGTTCTCCGCCGCCGCACGCGAGCTGGGCTGTACGCAGCCGGCCGTCAGCCAGCAGATGAAAGTGCTGGAGAGCTCGGCGGGCACCCCTCTGCTGATCCGTACGGGGCGCGAGATGCGGCTCACCCAGGCGGGGGAGGCGCTGGTGCGCCACGCGTCCGGCATCCTCGCCGGGCTGACCGCCGCGGAGGAGGAGGTCGCCGCGATCGCGGGGCTGCGAGCAGGCCGGGTCCGGCTCGTGTCGTTCCCGAGCGGGAGCTCCAGCCTGGTCCCCGGCGCTCTCGCGGCACTTCGCGCCGCCCATCCCGGCACCCAGGTGTCGCTGGTGGAGGCCGAGCCGCCGCGCTCGGTGGAGATGCTGCGCGACGGCGACTGCGACATCGCACTGGCGTTCCGCTACGGGACGACCGGCGGCGAATGGGACGACCTGGTCGTGCGCCCGCTGCTCAAGGACCGGCTCGTCGGGCTCGTCCCCGAGGGCCACCGGCTGGCGGGGACGGAGGCGGTGGGCATCGGGGAGCTGGCCGACGAGTCGTGGATCGCCGGGTGTCCGCGCTGCAGGCGTCAGCTGGTGGAGGTGTGCGAGGACTCGGGCTTCACCCCGAGGATCGACTTCGCGACGGACGACTACCCGGCGGTGATCGGCCTCGTCGGAGCGGGTCTCGGTGTCGCCGTCCTGCCCGAGCTGGCCCTCGAGTCCGTACGGCCCAAGGGGGCGCGGACCGTGACGGTGGAGCCGGCCGTGGAGAGGGAGATCGTGGCCCTCACCCTGCCCGACCTCGCCCGGGTGCCGGCGGTCGCGGCGACCCTGGACCAGCTGTCCCTGGCTGCCGCACGCTGACGGTCCGGTCCGGCGCACACCGACCGGCCCCCGGCCCCCCGCTCCGTGGCGCGCGGTTCCGGCGGCGATGCGCCAGGCAGGAAGAAACGTTTCTGTATTCGAATGGACCCTGCGGAGGTCAGGTGGGACCGGCCTCCGGGGCGGGTCCCGTATGGGCGGAGATCAGACGGTTGCGGGCGCGGCCCATGAGCTCCTCGCGCTCGTCCTCGGTCAGGCCGCCCCAGACGCCGTACGGTTCCCGGACGGCGAGCGCGTGCGCGGCGCACTCGGCGCGCACCGGGCAGCGCATGCAGACCTCCTTCGCAGAGGTCTCACGAGCGCTCCGGGCTGCTCCGCGTTCCCCTTCGGGGTGGAAGAACAGTGAACTGTCGACCCCACGGCAGGCGGCCAGCAGCTGCCAGTCCCACAGGTCCGCGTTGGGTCCTGGAAGGCGGGAGAAATCTGCCATTGCGTGTCCCCTCGAAACCTTGCTGGTTCGGAAACGGCATCCTCGACCGTTGTCGCTCGACCGGTGTTGTCGATGACCGGAGTCCCGACGGTACATCTACGGTGTTAGTAGATGTAAATATGACTGATTGCGAATCTAGCCTCAGACGCCAGCAAAAGGGAAGAAAACCCGCTAAATGGGGCAGGTCGTCGGGTGAGGGTTCAGTTGACGGGTGAAGGAACCCGTGTCGTTCTCCTCCGTACACGGCACCTCACTTAGAGTGCCGAACCGGATGCTTTGGCCCGTAACTCTTTCGAGTGACCGTCGTTGTTGAGGGGGAGGCGGTTGACGGAGAACGAGCTCGGGCAGATGTCCGAGGGGGTCAACCGCTCAGGTGACGACTTGTATCAGCCTGGAGGCTCAAGGTGACGCGCATCAGCTGCGGAGGGCGGTCATGACATCCGTCCTCGTCTGCGACGACTCCCCGCTTGCCCGAGAAGCGCTCCGCCGCGCGGTTGCGACCGTGCCCGGCGTCGAGCGTGTGACGACGGCGGCCAACGGCGAGGAGGTCCTCCGCCGCTGGGGGGCCGACCGTTCGGATCTGATTCTGATGGACGTACGCATGCCCGGCCTCGGGGGGGTCGAGACGGTCCGGCGCCTGCTCTCGGCCGACCCCGGAGCCCGGATCATCATGCTGACCGTCGCCGAGGACCTGGACGGTGTCGCGCTCGCGGTCGCCGCCGGGGCCCGCGGCTACCTGCACAAGGACGCCTCCCGTGCGGAGCTGCGCGCCACCGTGACCCAGGCGCTCGCCGACCCGACGTGGCGGCTCGCCCCGCGCCGGCTGCGGTCGGCGGAGATGGGCGCGGCGCCGACGCTCACCGCGCGGGAGATCCAGGTGCTCGAAGGCATGAGCCACGGCCGTTCGAACGCGGAGATCGGGCGTGAGCTGTTCCTCTCCGAGGACACGGTGAAGACGCACGCGAGGCGTCTGTTCAAGAAGCTCGGGGCCTCGGACCGGGCGCACGCCGTCGCGCTCGGATTCCGCTGGGGTCTGGTCCGCTGATGCCGCGACGCGGCAGGTAGCCCGTTGTTCCCGTCCGCAGGCCGGCGGACGGGGCGACGGTGGCGGCGGACCTGCGGCCGGGCCCTCCCCACCAGCGCTATGTGACGCTTCCTGGCCGATGCCGCATCCTTGGGGTTGTGGAGTTCCTCGGGGAACATTCGGTCGAGCGGAAGGGGAGGGCGCAGGACATGACATCCGGCGCACCCGCTCAGAACGCTGGCTCACCCGCCCGCGACGCCGACGGCGCGCGGGCAGACGCATGTGCCGACCGCTCCGACGTGCCCGTCGGACCAGTCGGCACACCCGCTGATAACGCTTCGGTGCACAACTCGGGACGCGATGCATCGGACCGGACGCCGTCAAGGCACCATGGTCTGATGCGTGAGGACGGGACGACGGTGATCGGTGCTCTGGTGCACCGTGCGGTCGACGGTGACGCGCAGGCAACGCACGACCTGCTGGCCCACGTCCACCCGCTGGCCCTGCGCTACTGCAGGTCGCGGCTGAACCGGCTGCCCGGTGATGCCCGTCACTTCGTGGAGGACCTGGCGCAGGAGGTCTGCGTGGCGGTGCTGATGGCGCTGCCGCGCTACAGGGACACCGGCAGGCCCTTCGAGGCCTTCGTCTTCGCCATCGCCGGCCACAAGGTCGCCGACCTCCAGCGCGCCGCGATGCGGCACCCCGGATCGACGGCCGTGCCGTCGGACGAGATGCCCGAGCGGCCCGACGACTCACTCGGCCCGGAGGAGCGGGCGCTGCTGAGCAGCGACGCGGCCTGGGCCAAGAAGCTCCTCGCCAATCTTCCGGAGAACCAGCGCGAGCTGCTGGTCCTGCGGGTCGCGGTCGGACTGACCGCGGAGGAGACCGGACAGATGCTCGGAATGTCCCCGGGCGCCGTCCGGGTCGCCCAGCATCGCGCGCTCAGCAGGCTGAGGGCCCTCGCGGGCCAGTAGAGGACCGGTTCCGGAGGCTTCCGGGATGTGGAGGAAGCCACAGAACCGCTAGGTGATCTTGCTCGTGGAATGAGACACCCCGCGAGGCCGTTAGCATGGACATCCGCACCGATCAAGGCCATTTGGGGAAGGTGTCATGACTGCAAACGTCGACGGAGTGCCCGAGAAATTCGCGACGCTCGGGCTGACATACGACGACGTGCTGCTGCTGCCGGGCGCATCTGACGTGCTGCCCAACGCGGTCGACACCTCGTCGCTCATCTCGCGGAACGTGCGGGTGAACATCCCGCTGCTCTCCGCCGCGATGGACAAGGTGACCGAGGCCCGGATGGCCATCGCCATGGCCCGGCAGGGCGGTGTCGGCGTGCTGCACCGCAACCTCTCGATCGAGGACCAGGTCAACCAGGTCGACCTGGTGAAGCGGTCCGAGTCCGGCATGGTGACCGACCCGATCACCGTGCACCCGGACGCGACGCTCGGCGAGGCCGACGCCCTCTGCGCGAAGTTCCGCATCAGCGGAGTGCCGGTCACCGACCCCGCGGGCAAGCTCCTCGGCATCGTGACCAACCGTGACATGGCCTTCGAGTCGGACCGGACGCGCCAGGTGCGCGAGGTCATGACGCCGATGCCGCTGGTCACGGGCAAGGTCGGCATCTCCGGTGTCGAGGCGATGGAGCTGCTGCGCCGCCACAAGATCGAGAAGCTGCCGCTGGTCGACGAGGCCGGCCTCCTCAAGGGCCTCATCACGGTCAAGGACTTCAAGAAGGCCGAGCAGTACCCGAACGCCGCCAAGGACGCCGAAGGCCGGCTGCTGGTCGGCGCGGCCGTCGGTGCCAGCCCCGAGGCGCTCGACCGCGCCCAGGCGCTCGCCTCGGCCGGGGTCGACTTCCTGATCGTCGACACCTCGCACGGCCACAACAGCAACGCCCTCAACTGGATGGCGAAGATCAAGTCGGCCGTGGCCGTGGATGTGATCGGTGGCAACGTCGCGACCCGTGACGGCGCCCAGGCACTCGTCGACGCCGGCGTGGACGGCGTCAAGGTCGGTGTCGGACCCGGTTCGATCTGTACCACCCGTGTGGTCGCCGGCATCGGCGTCCCGCAGGTCACCGCGATCTACGAGGCCGCGCTGGCCGCGCGCGCGGCGGGCGTCCCGGTCATCGGCGACGGCGGCCTGCAGTACTCGGGCGACATCGGCAAGGCCCTGGTGGCAGGCGCGGACACGGTGATGCTCGGCTCGCTGCTCGCCGGTTGCGAGGAGTCCCCGGGTGAGCTGATGTTCATCAACGGCAAGCAGTTCAAGTCGTACCGCGGCATGGGTTCGCTGGGTGCGATGCAGTCCCGTGGGCAGGGCCGCTCGTACTCGAAGGACCGCTACTTCCAGGCCGAGGTGTCCTCCGACGACAAGCTCGTCCCCGAGGGCATCGAGGGCCAGGTGCCTTATCGCGGCCCGCTGGCCAACGTGCTGCACCAGCTCGTCGGCGGTCTCCGCCAGACGATGGGGTACGTGGGCGCGGCCTCGGTCGACGAGATGGAGAGCAAGGGCCGCTTCGTCAGGATCACCTCGGCGGGCCTCAAGGAGAGCCACCCGCACGACATCCAGATGACGGTCGAAGCGCCGAACTACAGCAGGAAGTAAGACATCAGCGCAGATGAGGGGCGGACCGGGGTTCCCGGGACCGCCCCTCATGTGTGTGTCGGGGATACTGGTCAGCGCAGACGTAGAGGAAAGGCCACACCATCGTGACTGAGATCGAGATCGGGCGCGGCAAGCGCGGTCGGCGGGCATACGCGTTCGACGACATCGCTGTCGTGCCGAGCCGGCGTACCCGTGACCCGAAGGAGGTCTCGATCGCCTGGCAGATCGACGCCTACCGTTTCGAGCTGCCCTTCCTGGCCGCGCCCATGGACTCGGTGGTCTCTCCGCAGACCGCCATCCGCATCGGCGAGCTGGGCGGCCTCGGCGTCCTCAACCTCGAGGGGCTGTGGACCCGGCACGCCGACCCGCAGTCCCTCCTCGACGAGATCGCCGAGATGCCGGTCGAGGCCGCCACCCCGCGCCTCCAGGAGATCTACTCCGCCCCCATCCAGGAGGAGCTGATCGGGCAGCGGATCAAGGAGGTGCGCGACTCCGGAGTCGTCACCGCCGCCGCGCTGTCGCCGCAGCGCACCGCGCAGTTCTCCAAGGCCGTCGTCGACGCGGGCGTGGACATCTTCGTCATCCGCGGCACGACGGTCTCCGCCGAGCACGTCTCCAGCGCGGCCGAGCCGCTCAACCTGAAGCAGTTCATCTACGAGCTGGACGTCCCGGTCATCGTCGGCGGCTGTGCCACGTACACCGCCGCCCTCCACCTGATGCGCACCGGTGCGGCGGGCGTCCTCGTCGGTTTCGGCGGCGGCGCCGCGCACACCACGCGCAACGTCTTCGGCATCCAGGTCCCCATGGCGACGGCTGTCGCCGACGTGGCGGGTGCCCGCCGTGACTACATGGACGAGTCCGGCGGCCGGTACGTGCACGTCATCGCGGACGGCGGCGTCGGCTGGTCCGGCGACCTGCCCAAGGCGATCGCCTGCGGCGCGGACGCGGTGATGATGGGCTCCCCGCTGGCCCGTGCCACGGACGCGCCCGGCCGCGGCCGGCACTGGGGCATGGAGGCCGTCCACGAGGACGTGCCGCGCGGCAAGCTGGTCGACCTGGGCTCCGTCGGTACGACCGAGGAGGTCCTCACGGGCCCCTCGCACAGCCCCGACGGCTCGATGAACATCTTCGGCGCGCTGCGCCGGGCGATGGCCACCACGGGCTACAGCGACCTCAAGGAGTTCCAGCGCGTCGAGGTGACGGTGGCGGACTCGCAGCACAGCCGCTGACCCTCACGGGTGGGAAGGGGGCCTGGACACCGCCGGTGTCCAGGCCCCCTTCCGCGTGCCCGGCGCGCCCTGGACACCCTGGTGGACGTCAAGTACCTCGGGCTCAGACGGGCAAGGACTGCACCGCGATCGTCCGGGGACGCGGCCCCATGGCCCTCACCCTCACGAACCTCGAGACGGTGAGCAACACCAGGAGCTCCTCGTTCGACGTCACCGCGGGCCCGGTGTCGGCCGCGGTCGGCTTCGACGTGACCACGTCGCGGACGAAGAGCATGTCCGGCAGCTGGACGGTCCCGAAGAACAAGTCCGGGACCTTGAAGGCCTACCCCGTCCACAACGGCTCGCAAGGCTGTCGGCTACGAGTACAAGCACTCCGCGAAGTGGACGGAAGGGGCCCGGCGCGAGCGCCGGACCCCTTCCCCGGTGCCGGCGTCCGCCGGTTCACCGTCGCGGTGGCGGCCTCAGGCCGCGGTCTTCCTCGCCAGGGCGAAGCCCTCGAAGCCGGCGACACCGAGGAAGACGACGGTCATGAAGTCCGCCTCCTCCTTCCACACCTGCACCAGGTCGCCCAGCCGGGAGGTGAGGACCTCCAGAGCGCCCACCGGGTCGGGGCCGGCCTCCGACCACCAGCTGATGATCAGGGCGAAGCCGAAGAGCTGGCCGAGGAAGACGCCGGCCAGGGCGAGCGGGATGCCGAGGACCGGCAGGACGGGATTGCGCCCGCCGACCTTACCGAGGGCGACTCCGACGAGGGCGCCGACGCCCAGGGCCGCCCAGCCGATCTGTGTGTAGCTGCCGTCCTCGTCGGCGAGAGCACGCATCAGGCCGCCGTAGACGAGAGCGCCCACGAGGGCGGCGGCGATCCCCGCGGCGATCCCGAGCCCGACGTTGTTGCGAGCCGGGGCCTGCGGCGGGACCGGGGCGTACGGAACGCCGCCCTGGCCGGCGAACGGGTTACCCGTCGGCGCGCCGGGCTGCTGGCCCCCATACGGGTTGCCCGTCTGTGCGCCGGGCTGCTGGCCGGCGTAGGGGTTGCCCGTCTGTGCGCCGGGCTGCTGGCCTGCGTACGGGTTGCCGGCCTGGGCGGGCTGCTGGCCCGCGTACGGGTTGCCGTCTGCCGGCTGTCCGCCGTGGGGCTGCTGCGGTGGGTTCGGCGGCTGCGCGGGCTGGCTCATTCGGGTGTTCCCCCCTGGGACGGTGCGCACGGGTGTGCGAGAAGTGACGCCGCAGGCTAGCAGCCCGTGCGGACATGTCCCACCGGCAATTCCGGCGGGCACGTCCGGGCGGAGTCACAGGCGGTGGGCGGCCCCCGCCGGAGTGGCTCCCCGGGTGTCCAGGAGGAGCTGGGCCTTCACCGCGAGCCCTTGGAGGTCGTACGTGCGGTGATGCTGGAGCAGCACCGTCAGGTCGGCCCCGGCGGCGGCCTCGTAGAGGGAGTCGGCGCGCGGGACGGGCAGGTCGCGCACCCGCCAGTCCAGGACGTGGGGGTCGTGGTAGCCGATCTGGGCGCCCATGTCCATCAGCCGGGTCGCGATCTCGCGGGCGGGCGAGGCCTCCTGGTCGGCGAGGTCCGGCTTGTACGTGACGCCCAGCAGCAGCAGCCGGGCACCCCGGACGGATTTGCCGTGCTCGTTCAGCAGGGTGGCGCAGCGCTGGATCACATAGCTCGGCATGCGGTCGTTGATCTCCTTGGCCAGCGAGACCATGCGCAGCGGGTGGCCGGGCGTGCGGCTGTTGTAGGGGAAGTAGCCGGGGTCCACGGGGGCGCCGTGGCCGCCGACGCCGGGGCCCGGGCGGAACGGCTCGAAACCGAACGGTTTGGTCTCGGCGCACCTGATGACGTCCCAGAGGTCGACGCCGAGGTCGTGGCAGAGCACCGCCATCTCGTTGACCAGCGCGATGTTGACGTGCCGGAAGTTCGTCTCGAGGACCTTCGTCATCTCCGCCTCGCGCGGCCCGCGGGCCCGGACGACCTTGTCGGTGAGCCGGCCGTAGAAGGCGGCGGCCGATTCGGTGCAGGCGGGGGTGAGGCCGCCGATGACCTTCGGGGTGTTGCCGTACACATGGGTGCGGTTGCCGGGGTCGAGGCGGCCGGGGGAGTGGGCGAGGTGGAAGTCCCGTCCGGCGCGCAGCCCGGAGCCGTCCTCCAGCAGGGGGCGCACGACGTTCTCGGTGGTGCCGGGCGGCACGGCCGACTCCACCAGCACGGTGGTGTGCGGCCGCAGACGGGCGGCGAGCGCCCGGGCCGCGTCGGTCACGGCGCCGAGGTCGAGGGTGCGGTCCGGTCCGAGCGGGGTGGGGGCGCAGATGGCCGCCGTGCGCACCCGGCCCAGCTCGGCCGGGTCGGCGGTGGGACGGAAGCCCCCTGCGACCATCCGCCGGATGTCGGAGGCGCTGAGAGATCCCTCGACCGGAGTACGGCCCGCGGACAGTTCCGCGAAGGGGCGTGGGTCGGTGTCGTAGCCGACGGTGTGGATCCCCACGCCGACGGCTGCTTGGGCGAGGGGCAGGCCGAGGTGACCGAGTCCGATGACGGCGAGGTCTGCGGGCATGTGGGCCGTCCTTTCCCTAAGGCCAAGAGACAGAAAGTGCAACTGCTGGGGACAGCGCAATGTCAGACTAGGCGTAAATATGACCTATATGTCGCATTCTGTGTCTCGTGTGGGGCGGGTGTTGTCCACAGGCGGTGGCTGAAGTCGCGGACCACGGACAGAATCGAGTGGTGGGCACGGGCGCCCCGGCCCCCCGGCCGGTCCCCGCTCCCGTGCCGTACCACCCCGATGCACCGGGATTACCGGGAGGCAGCAGTGAGGACAGCGACACTGGGACCCGCGGAGCGCGCAGCAGCGCTGACCGCGATGGCCGAGCGCGAACTGGACGTCCTGGTCGTGGGAGCCGGCGTGGTCGGCGCCGGGACCGTGCTGGACGCGGCGACCAGAGGGCTTCTCACCGGACTGGTCGAGGCGCGCGACTGGGCGTCCGGGACGTCCAGCCGGTCGAGCAAGCTGATCCACGGCGGGCTGCGCTATCTGGAGATGCTGGACTTCGCGCTCGTACGGGAGGCACTGAAGGAGCGCGGACTGCTGCTGGAGCGGCTGGCACCGCACCTGGTGAAGCCCGTGCCCTTCCTCTACCCGTTGCAGCACAAGGGCTGGGAGCGGCTGTACGCCGGATCCGGGGTCGCGCTGTACGACGCGATGTCGGTGTCCTCGGGTCACGGCCGCGGGCTGCCCGTGCACCGGCACCTCTCCCGCCGCCGCGCCCTGCGGGTCGCGCCCGCCCTCAAGAAGGACGCCCTGGTCGGAGCCCTGCAGTACTACGACGCACAGATGGACGACGCCCGCTATGTGGCGACCCTGGTGCGCACAGCCGCGGGGTACGGCGCGCACGTCGCCAACAGGGCACGGGTGACCGGCTTCCTGCGGGAGGGCGAGCGGGTCGTCGGCGCCCGCGTGCAGGACGTCGAGGGCGGCGGGGAGTACGAGGTCAGGGCCAAGCAGGTGGTCAACGCGACCGGCGTGTGGACGGACGACACCCAGGCGCTGATCGGCGAGCGCGGACAGTTCCACGTCCGGGCGTCGAAGGGCATCCATCTCGTCGTGCCCAAGGACCGCATCCACTCCTCGACCGGGCTCATCCTGCGGACCGAGAAGTCCGTGCTCTTCGTGATCCCGTGGGGCAGGCACTGGATCATCGGCACGACCGACACCGACTGGGACCTGGACAAGGCCCATCCGGCGGCGTCCAGTGCCGACATCGACTACCTGCTCGAACACGTGAACTCCGTGCTCAACACCCCGCTGGGCAGGGACGACGTCGAGGGCGTCTACGCAGGGCTCCGCCCCCTGCTGGCCGGCGAGTCGGACGCCACGAGCAAGCTCTCGCGCGAGCACACGGTCGCCCACCCGGCGCCCGGGCTCGTCGTCGTGGCGGGCGGGAAGTACACGACGTACCGGGTGATGGCGAAGGACGCCGTCGACGAGGCGGTGCACGCGCTGGACCAGCGGGTGGCGGACTGCGTCACGGAGGACATCCCGCTGCTGGGAGCCGAGGGGTACCGCGCCCTGTGGAACGCCCGCGCCAGGATCGCGGCCCGCACCGGACTGCACGTCGTCCGGGTGGAGCACCTGCTCAACCGGTACGGCTCGATGACCGAGGAGCTCCTGGAGCTCGTGCGGGGCGACTCGTCGCTGGGCGAGCCGCTGGCGGGCGCCGAGGACTACCTGCGCGCCGAAGTCGTCTACGCCGCCTCGCACGAGGGGGCCCGGCACCTCGACGACGTCCTGACGCGGCGCACCCGGATCTCCATCGAGACCTTCGACCGGGGCACCCGCTGCGCCCGCGAGTGCGCCGACCTGATGGCGCCGGTGCTCGGCTGGGACACGGACCAGGTCGAGCGCGAGGTGGAGCACTACCGCAAGCGGGTGGAGGCGGAGCGGGAGTCCCAGCGACAGCCGGACGACCAGACGGCGGACGCCGCGCGGCTGGGGGCGCCGGACATCGTGCCCCGCTGAACCGCACCCGTTCCCCTCACGGGACCTCGGAGCGGACCCGCGGGCAGAACTCCGCCTCCAGCAGCTCCGCTTCGAGGTCCGCGCCGGGCGGTGTGCCGGTGTTGACCCGGAAGGTGAGGACGTGCCGGCCGTCGCGGGTCGCGGCGGTACGGACGTAGCTGCCGGTGATGTGCCCGTTGTGGCCCCAGACGGTGGCGCCGCAGGACAGCTCCTGCGGGTAGATCCCCATGCCGTACACCCCGCCGGAGGCGCCGGTGTCGAGCAGCGTGGCCAACCGGGCGGGCGGCAGCAGCCGGCCCCCCAGCAACGCCCCGTAGAAGCGGTCCAGGTCGCCCAGTGTGGAGACCAGCTCGCCCGCCGCCCCGGAGAACCACGGGCCGGCGGACGTCACGTCGCGAAGCGCCCCGTCCGTGGGGGAACGGTGGTAGGCGCGGGAGTGCGGGAGCGGAAGAGGGGCGCGGGCGCCCGGCAGTGAGGTGCCGGTGAGCCGGAGGGGGGAGAGGATGCGGCGCCGTATCTCGGTGGCGTACGGACGTCCGGTCGCGCGCTGGACGACCAGCCCGAGCAGGACGTAGTTGGTGTTGGAGTAGGCGTACGAACCGGGCGCCGTGACCGGGGGCCGGGACACGGCCGCCCGGACCGCGGCGGCGGGGGTGAGCGGCTGCGCCGAGGGGCCGGCGGCGCCCGAGAGCACCGGATCCGCGGCCGGCAGGGCCGCCGTGTAGTCGTACAGGCCGCTGGTGTGGGTCAGCAGCGCGCGCAGGGTGAGGGCGGAGCCGTCGTTGCCGTGGCCCCGCACGAGACCCGGCAGATGGTCCTCGACGCTGTCCTCCAGCCGGAGCACGCCCTCCTCGGCGAGTTGGAGGACGACCGTCGCCACGAACGTCTTGGTGACACTGCCCGCCCGGAAGCGGTCGGCGACCCCGATCCCGGGGCCCGTTGAGCGGTATCTCGCCGCTTGGCCGGGGGTGTCGCGGCGGGCCAGAAAGGCGGCTGCCGGGGCCCGGCCCTCGACGACGAGCCGGGGGAGGTAGGACGATGCGGGCGGGAGGTGTGGTTCGCTTGGCAGGCTCGCGGTTCCCAGTGCGAGCAGAGTCAGCACGAGCGGGGCGGTGAGCAGCGCCCTGGATATCGGCATGGCTGGGGGTTCCTTCCTCCGGCCACATCATGGCCGACCACGGACCCGGCACCATGACCGGTCCCGGGGTGAGGGACAATGAACGCTCTGCCAGGGCGGGTTGATCGCAGAGGGGACGCATGTCGGAGGCGGAGCAGGCGCGGGAGCCCCAACGGGACAAGGAAGGACGTCTCCTCGCGGGGCGGTACCGCCTCGGGGAGGTGCTCGGCCGGGGCGGCATGGGCACGGTCTGGCGTGCAGCCGACGAGACGTTGGGGCGTACGGTCGCGGTCAAGGAACTGCGGTTCCCGTCGTCCATCGACGAGGACGAGAAGCGGCGTCTGATCACGCGGACCCTGCGTGAGGCGAAAGCGATCGCCAGGATCCGCAACACCAGCGCGGTGACGGTCTACGACGTGGTCGACGAGGACGACCGGCCGTGGATCGTCATGGAACTCATCGAGGGCAAGTCCCTCGCCGAGGTGATCCGGGAGGACGGGACGCTGACCCCGCGGCGTGCCGCCGAGGTCGGCCTCGCCATCCTCGACGTGCTGCGCTCGGCGCACCGCGAGGGCATCCTGCACCGCGACGTGAAGCCGTCCAACGTGCTGATCTCGGAGGACGGCCGGGTCGTCCTGACCGACTTCGGGATCGCCCAGGTCGAAGGCGACCCCTCCGTCACCTCGACCGGCATGCTCGTCGGCGCTCCCTCCTACATCTCGCCCGAGCGGGCCCGTGGCCACAAGCCGGGCCCGCCCGCCGACCTGTGGTCGCTCGGCGGCCTCCTGTACGCGAGCGTCGAGGGCCGCCCTCCGTACGACAAGGGCTCGGCCATCGCCACCCTGACGGCCGTGATGACGGAGCCGGTCGAGCAGCCGGCCAACGCGGGCCCGCTGGAGGAGGTCATCTACGGCCTGCTGGCCAGGGACCCCGACCAGCGGCTGGACGACGCGGGGGCGCGTGTCCTGCTCAACGCGGTGATCAACGCTCCCGAACAGCCGGTCGTACCGCCGGCCGACTCCACCCAGGTCATGGCCCTTCCCACGATCGGTGACTCCGGGAGCGACAAGGGCAGCAGAGGCAGCAGGAGCGACACCAAGGGCGGAGCGAAGAAGGCAGCCGCGGCAGCAGCCGCAGCAGCCGCCGCGTCCGCCCCGGCCGGCGAGGGCAGCGGGGCGAAGGGGGCCGCGGATTCCGGAAGACCGGCTTCCGGGGACTCCGCCCCCGTCGCCCGGCCCTCCGGCCCCGCTCCCTCCTCCGCGACCACTCCGGTCGGCGTGGCCGCGCTCGCCGAGAGCACGCGTGAACGGCTGCGCGGAGCACTGCGCTCCGTACGCAACGCGAAGTCCCCGGCGGCAGGCGCCGCCGCCGCTTCCCCCGCCGCCACCGCATCGGCCTCCGGGCCCGCCGTGCCGCCCGGACGCCCGGGTGTGGCCCGCGCGCCGATCACCGACGTCGTACCGCGCCGGACGCTGGCGGTCATCGCCGGTGTCGTCGTGCTCGCCGTACTCGGGACGGTCCTGGCCCTGACGCTCGGCGACGGCGACGCCGGCAACGAGGGCTCCAAGGGCGACAAGGCCGCGTCGGCCGGCACGACGGCCGGCGACGACGGCCGGCCCGCGACCGGCGGAGACGCGGGCAAGGACGAGGACGGCACGAAGGACGGCGGCAAGGACGGTCAGGGGCAGGACAAGGGTGAGGCGTCCGGCGACGTCTCGGGGAGCGCCTCGCCCTCGCCGGGGGCCGGCGACCCGTCCCCGGACCCGGACGCCCTGCCCACCGGCTACCGCACGGTCACCAACAAGCAGTTCCACTTCTCCATGGCGATGCCCGGTAACTTCACGTTCGACAAGATAGCGGGACAGAACTCAGGGGCGATCTACAACGACGGCGGCGGTTTCCCGCGCGTCCAGGTCGACTACAACTCCTCCCCGAAGGACGACGCGGCAGCCGCCTGGGCGGGTGCGGTCGCGGCCACCAAGAGCCTCAGCAACGGCTACCAGCACATCGGGATAAAGAAGGTCGAGTTCAACGGCTACCCGACCGTCGCCGACTGGGAGTTCACGCGCAACCAGCAGGGCGTGCGGGTCAGGGTCCTCAACCGGGGCTTCAAGGCCGACGCCACCCACGGCTACTCGATCATGATCAGCTGCAAGGCGGACGCGTGGGACGGGAAGGAGTGCCGGACACTGCGCGAGACGGCCTTCGCGACGTTCGAGCCGACCGACTGAGCCGGACCCGCGGCCTGCGGGACGGCCGGGTTGCCGTGACACGGCCGCGCGGCGGCGACGTGCCACGTATGGTGAGAGACCGAGGACCGTACGCAGCCGTGATGATGGGTCAATAGCACAGCAAGTGACCGCAATTGACGGATTCACGCGGTTTTGATGACCGGGGGACAGCGCGCTCTGGGGAGGCGTCGTGGACGACTACGCGGGTCGGGTGCTTGCCGACCGCTACCGCCTTCCGCTGCCTCCGTCCGACGCGTACGAACTGGTGGAGACCCGGGCATTCGACACGTACAGCGGCCAGGAAGTCCTCGTGCGGCAGGTGCCGCTGCCCGAGGTCGTGGACGCCGAGGTGCTCGACGCGGACGGCCAGGCCTCGGTCAGGCGCGCCACCGGGCGTACGGTGCGGCGGTCCACCGACCCCGCGGTCCGGCGGGCGATCGAGGCCGCGCAGGCGGCGGCACAGGTTCCCGACCATCCGCGTCTCGACCAGGTCTTCGACGTGTTCGCCGAGGCGGGTTCGCTCTGGATAGTGAGCGAACTGGTGGCCGCCCGGCCGCTCGCCGCGCTCCTCGCGGAGCGGCCCCTCAACCCCTACCGGGCCGCCGAGATCGGCTCCGACGTGCTCACGGCGCTGCGGGTGCTGCACGCGCACGGCTGGACGCACCGCAACATCACGGTCCGCACCGTGCTGGTCTGCGACGACGGGCGTGTCGTGCTGACGGGCCTCGCGGCGGGCGCGGCCGAGGAGGCGCTGTGCGGATACGTTCCCGCGCCCCGGCCCGACGAGGAGAACGCCTACGGGCCTCCGGCCGTCGAATCGGGCCCCACCGGCCCGTACGAGCCTCCGGCTGCGGAGTCCGGCCCGTACGAGCTCCCGCCCGGGGATCCGGGGGCCGACGGACCTGCGGCCGTGGAGTCCGGTCCGTACGAGCCGCCTGTCGTGGAGCCGGGTCCGTACGGGAGTCCCGCGTCGTACGGGCCGGACGCCCTCCCGCCCGGGCCTGAGGCCCGGACGGCGCCCGAGGCGCTGCCCGCCCCGAGAGCGTCCACCGGCGGAGTGCCGGCCCCCGGCTACCGGGCGGACACCGAGGCGGCTCCCCCCGCGCCCCCCACGCTGCCCGCCGAGCCCGGAGCGGGGAGCGCCGCGCAGCTGCGCGCCGCCCGCGCCGGGGCCATCGCCGCCTACCGCGCGGGCGCCCGCGCCGCTGCGGCGCGCGCGGGCGAGGAGCACAGGCGCGCGGACCACGACCGCGAGGACGGCCCCGGCGCGGAAGAGATCGAGGAGACCGGCGAGGAGGCCTCCGCCCCAGGTGGCCCGTGGCCGACCGGTTCCTGGGGCGGGGCGGTGGGGGACCCGCCGCCGTACCCGTACGAGGACGACACCGACGCCGACGACGAGGACGACGACACCGACTCCGACGCCGACGACTACACCGACGCCGACGACGAGGACGGCGGTGGCCCCAGGCCCCCCGGCCGGCGTGTCCACCTCGCCGGTGCCTGGGACGACGGCCCCGGCTCCGGCCGGCCCGTGCCCGCGGGCGGTTCAGGAGGGCGCGGCGGCTCCGGGGAGGACGCGCTGCGTGCCGACGCCCGGCGCCTCGGCAGCGGGCCCGCCGGGCGCCAGGACCGTCTGCCGCAGCCGGTGGCCGCCCGCGCACCCGCGGGAGGATGGGACGAGGTCGTCGCCGGCGGTGCCACCACCCCCGCCTACCGTGGACCGGCCACCCCGCTCGCAGCCGAGCGCGCCAGGCAGGCCCGCATCGCCGTCGTCGGCGCGGTCACCGAGAGGTGGGCGCCCGAGCAGGCGGGGCCGGTCCACGACAACTGGCAGCTCGCGCCGCCCATCGGCCCCTCCACCGATCTGTGGGCGCTCGGCGCCCTGCTCTACCGCGCGGTGCAGGGCCACGCCCCGTATCCGGAGGAGAACGCCGCCGAACTCGTCCAGATGGTCTGCGGCGAGCCGCCCGCCTTCGCGGAGGAGTGCGGTCCGCTGCGGCCCGTCGTCGAGTCGCTGCTGCGCCAGGACCCCACGGAGCGCCCCGACTTCGAGGAGCTGCGCGGCTGGCTGCGTTCCCTCGTGCGGTCGGCCCCCGAGCCCGAGGCCGGTGCGGACATCGTCACGATGCCGCCGGCTGACGCCACGCGCCTGCCGGTGGTGCGCCGCCGGGGCGAGCTGGTGCGCCGCCGTCGGGGCCGCGGTGGCGCGGCACACGGCCGGCACCGCCAGGGGAAGCCGCAGCGCCGCGAGAAGCAGCGGACGTACGAGCGGCAGGCGTTCGAGAAGCCGCAGGCGTACGAGAAGCCGCCGCGCGCGCCTCGCGAACCCAAGGGCCCCAAGGTGCTGCGGCAGCCGCAGCCCGGCGGCCGGGCGCCGAGAAGGCTCGGACGGCTGCTGCTGGTCCTGATCCTGCTGGCGATGGCGGCCGCCATCGCCTACGCCATGCTGTTCATGCCCGAGGAAGGACAGGACACGGGGGCGGGCGCGACGCCCTCGGGCCGGGCTGCCCCGGCCGAGACCGGCAGCGGTCCGTCCACCGGTCCGACGGCCTCGCCCGGTTCGTCGGACCCTTCTGCCTCGTCCGGCTCCTCCGGCTCGCAGAAGCCGCAGACCAGCCGCTCCGCCGTCGCCCTCGCGCCGGGCTACGAACTGCGCAAGGACGCCGAAGGGTTCGAGATCGGCGTGCCCGAGGGCTGGCAGCGCAGCCCGGCCAACGCCGACCGTCAGGTCCGCTACGGCAGCGACGGGTTCAGCGTCCTCGTCGTGCCCGGCCGGGACACCGTCAAGGCCAACGGGAGTGACCCGCTGGACTACCAGCGGACCGCTGAGCCCGAACTGGAGCCGTTCCGGCAGTCCAGCTGGGCCACGTCGACCGGTCTGCGCCGCGTCGACGTCGGACGGCAGGCCATGGCCGAGGGGCAGTTCACCTGGCAGGAGAGCGGCGGACGCGAGGTCTACGTCCGCAACCTCGTGATGATCGTGGACGGCAGGTACCACGTCGTGCAGGTCATCGGCCCTGAGGGCGAACGGGACAAGGTGTCCGACATCTACGAGCAGGCCATCTCCAGCTACCGCGTGGCTTCCTGACCGCGCGACAGCCCGGCGCGACAAGCGTCACAGTGCGGTCTCGTGAGCGATGCGAGGTTCCGTGGGGCCGCCTCCCGTCCGTAACCTGTCGTACCGAGGAACGGGGCGAGGACACACGTGGAACACGGGCAGGGAACGGACGCGGGGATCGTACTGGCCGGTCGTTACCGTCTCGGTGACGTCCTGGGCCGCGGCGGCATGGGCAAGGTGTGGCGCGCCCACGACGAGGTGCTCCACCGGACCGTCGCCGTCAAGGAGTTGACCGCCGGACTGTACGTCGCCGAGGCCGACCGGGCCGTGCTGCACGCCCGCACGCAGAAGGAGGCGCGCGCGGCGGCCCGGATCACGCACCCGGGAGTCGTCACCGTCCATGACGTCGTCGAGTACGACAACCGCCCCTGGATCGTCATGCAGTACGTCGACGGGCCCTCGCTCGCCGACGCGACGAAGGAGTCCGGCGAGGTCGGGCCGCGCGAGGCCGCCAGGATCGGTCTCCATGTGCTGAGCGCGCTGCGGGCCGCCCACGACGCCGGAGTCCTGCACCGGGACGTGAAGCCGGGCAACGTGCTGCTCGCCCGCGACGGACAGGTCCTGCTGACCGACTTCGGGATCGCCGCCATCGAGGGCGACTCCACCATCACCAGGACGGGCGAACTGGTGGGGTCGATCGACTATCTGGCGCCCGAGCGGGTGCGCGGCGGCGACCCGGGCCCCGCGTCAGACCTGTGGTCGCTGGGTGCCACTCTCTACACGGCCGTCGAGGGGACCTCACCCTTCCGGCGTTCGTCCCCCATCTCCACGATGCAGGCCGTGGTCACGGAGGAACCGCCCCCGCCGCTGCACGGCGGGGCGTTGGCGCCCGTGATCACCGCTCTGCTGCGCAAGGACCCCGCGGACCGTCCGACGGCCCAGGAGACGGAGCGCATGCTGCTGGACGCGATGGAGGGGCGGAAGCCCCGTGCCGCTCAGGCGCACGTGCCGACGCAGCGGGTCTCCGAGGAGGAACTGTTCGCCTTCTCCGTCCCGGACGGCACCCCCGCCCACCGCGACCGTGCCGTGCCCCCGCAGTCCGTCCCCCCGTACCCCTCCGTGCAGGCCGCCCGGCGCGGCCCCGGCCGGTGGCGCACCGTCCTGCTGGTCGTGGCGGTGGCCGCTCTGATCGGCGGGGCGGCGGGCCTGATCGCGATGAAGGCGGCGGACGACGACGGCTCCGCGACCGGGGGAGCGGGGGAGCGGACCACCGCCGCTCCCGCTCCCGCCCCTTCGGCCTCACCCGCCGGAGACGAGCCCGTGGGCTCCCCCGGGAAGGACGACGAGCCCGCCGCGCAGGACATACCCGACGGCTGGAACCGGATCGAGGACCCCGAGGGCTTCGGTCTCGCCCTTCCCGACGGGTGGGAACGGCAGGCCGGCGGCGGGCAGATCGACTACACACCGGACAACGGCGCGCACCGCCTCCGGATCAGCCTCGATCCCCAGCCCGACTTCGGCAATTCGTACACGCACATGCAGAGCATCGAGAAGGACCTGGCCGCGCGCCTGCCGCAGTACGAACGCCTGGTGCTGGAGAAGAACGTCTTCCGCGACCGCCCCGGCTCCCTCTGGGAGTTCACCTGGGTCGAGTCCAAGGACTTCCCCGGCCCGCGTCACGGCATCGACCAGATGTACTTCGCCGAGCCGGGCGGGCCGGAGTACGCGTTCTACATGACGGGGCCGCAGGAGGACCGGGCCGAGACCCGGAAGCTCTTCGAGACGATGCTGCGCAGCTGGGAACCGCCGCGGCGAACGGGCTGAAGGAGCTCCCGCCGCCCACGGCGGAGCCCTGCGCGCCGACCACCCGGACACTTCTGCGCGGGGTGGCTGAAAATTCACGATTCCTGATGCCGGATCCCGAGAACTGCGACGCATCGCCCCTGATCAGCGGTTATGCAGCCAGTGATCACTGGCTGCATGGCCGGGCGCGGCAAGGGTCTCCGGCGGGGTGTGTGAAAACCTGTTACCCACGGGTACCCAAAGTGGGCGGGTGGACATACTCTCGCCCTCATGACGGACTCGCAGGCCACCACGACCACCCCCGCCGCCTCCGGCACCCGCGTCGGCACGAATCCGGTGGCCGCCGCCCCGGCGGGCGCGCGCACCGCCGCCGACGTGGTCACCCCCGAGGTGATCGTTCGGCTGACCCGTGGTGTCGTCGGTTCCGGCCGCACGGCCAACCACAGCCCCTTCACCGGCGAGAAGCTGGCCGACCTGCCCGAGTCCACCCCCGAGGACGTCGAGGCCGCCTTCGACCGCGCCCGCGCCGCCCAGCCCGCCTGGGCCGCGACGCCCGTCCGGGCGAGGGCCGCCGTACTGCTCCGTTTCCACGACCTGGTGCTCCAGCGCCAGTCCGAGGTCCTCGACCTGATCCAGCTGGAGACGGGCAAGGCGCGGCTGCACGCGCACGAGGAGGTGCTGGCCGTCGCCGTCGCGGCCCGGCACTACGGGCGCAAGGCCGCCTCGTACCTGAGGCCGAAGCGGCACACCGGGGTGGTCCCCGCCCTCACCAAGGTCACCGAGCTGCGCCAGCCGCGCGGGGTGGTCGGACAGATCGCGCCGTGGAACTACCCGCTCGAACTCTCCGTCGGTGACGCGCTCCCCGCGTTCGTCTCCGGCAACGCCGTCGTGATGAAGCCCGACACCGAGACCGCGCTGACCGCGCTCTGGGCCCGTGACCTCCTCATCGAGGCCGGACTGCCCGCCGAGGTGTTCCAGGTCGTCCTGGGTGAGGGCCCCGTCGTCGGCCCCGCGGTCGTCAGCCGTGCCGACTACGTCTCCTTCACCGGCTCCACCCGCACCGGTCGTGAGGTCGCCCAGGGCGCCGCCGCCCGGCTCGTCGGCGTGTCCCTCGAACTCGGCGGCAAGAACGCCATGCTCGTCCTGGCGGACGCCGACGTGGAGAAGGCCGCAGCGGGCGCCGTCCGCGCCTGCTTCTCCTCCGCCGGGCAGCTCTGCATCTCCATCGAGCGGCTGTACGTGCACGAGTCGGTCGCCGACGACTTCGTGGAACGCTTCGCCGCCCGCACCAAGGCCATGCGCCTCGGCAACTCCCTCGCCTACGGCGCGGACATGGGCTCCCTCGTCGGCGAGCGGCAGCTGGAGACGGTGAGCCGGCACGTGGCCGAAGCCGTCGGGAAGGGAGCCACGCTCGTCGCCGGCGGCGTCGCCCGCCCCGACATCGGCCCGCTCTTCTACGAGCCGACGATCCTCGACGGCGTGCAGGCGCCCATGGCCGTCTGCGCCGAGGAGACCTTCGGACCGGTCGTCTCCGTCTACCGCTTCCGTGACGAGGACGAGGCCGTCGCCCTGGCCAACGCCACCCCGTACGGCCTCAACTCCAGTGTCTGGACGAAGAACGCCGCGCGCGGCCACCGCGTCGCCGCGCGGCTGCGCACCGGCACGGTCAACATCAACGAGGGGTACGCGCCCGCGTACGGCAGTGTCCGGTCCCCCATGGGCGGCATGAAGGAATCCGGTCTCGGCCGGCGCCACGGCTCCGAGGGCATCCTGAAGTACACCGAGGCCCAGACGGTCGCCCAGCAGCGGCTCATCCCCCTGGCGCCCGCGTTCGGGATGGACGACGAGAAGTACGCCGCCTTCATGAGCCGCAGCCTCAAGGCGATGAAGGCCTTCCGGCTGAGCTGACCGCCCGAGCGGCCCCCTTGCCCGCCTTTCCCCTGCCCTTTCCGTACCGAGGAGAGCCATGTCCCAGGACAGCCCTGCCCAGAACCAGGCCGGTCCGTCCGCTCCGGCGGCGGACGACGACGCGTACGACTACGACGTCCTCGTCGTCGGCTCGGGCTTCGGCGGCGCGGTCTCCGCCCTGCGGCTGAGTGAGAAGGGATACCGGGTCGGCGTCCTGGAAGCGGGCCGCCGCTTCACGCGCGCGACGCTGCCGAAGAACTCCTGGGACATCAAGAACTACCTGTGGGCCCCGGCGCTCGGCCTGTTCGGCATCCAGCGGGTGCACCTGCTGGGCAAGGTGATGGTGCTGGCGGGGGCAGGCGTCGGTGGCGGCTCCCTCAACTACGCCAACACCCTGTACGTGCCGCCCGCGCCCTTCTTCGAGGACCGTCAGTGGGCCGGCATCACCGACTGGAAGGCCGAGCTGGCGCCGTACTACGACCAGGCGAAGCGGATGCTGGGGGTGCGGCTCAATCCGACCGTGACGCCGGCGGACGTCCACCTCAAGGCCGTCGCCGAGACCATGGGGGTCGGCGACACCTTCCACCTCGCCCCGGTCGGCGTCTTCTTCGGTGACGGCCAGGACGCGGACGGCACGGTGCGCACGGAGCCCGGCGGAGAGGCCGCCGACCCCTACTTCGGCGGGGCGGGCCCCGCCCGCAAGGCGTGCTCGCAGTGCGGCGAGTGCATGACCGGCTGCCGCCACGGTGCGAAGAACACCCTGAACGAGAACTACCTGTACCTGGCCGAGAAGGCCGGCGCCGTCATCCACCCGATGACGTCCGTCGTCGCCGTGACGGAGGGTCCGGACGGCGGCTACCGGGTGTCCACCGTGCCCACGAACCGGCGCCGCAAGGCGGAACCGTCCGTGCTGCGTGCCCGGAAGGTGGTCATCGCCGCCGGGACCTACGGCACCCAGACCCTGCTGCACACGATGAAGGACGAAGGGCTGCTGCCCCGGCTGTCCGCCCGGCTCGGTGAGCTGACCCGCACCAACTCCGAAGGGCTGGTGGGGGCGCAGACCAGCGACCGCCGCTACCGAAGGAAGCACGGGGCCGCCAGGGCCGACTTCACCAAGGGTGTCGCCATCACCTCGTCGATCCACCCCGACGAGAACACCCACATCGAACCGGTGCGCTACGGCAAGGGCTCGAACGCCATGGGCGCGCTCACCATCCTCCAGGTGCCCTACAGCACCCACCGGGTCCTGAGCTGGTTCGGCAGCGCGGCCAGGCACCCGTGGCTCCTGATGCGCTCGCTGTCCAACCGGCGCTGGTCGGAGCGGACCATCATCGGCCTCGTCATGCAGTCGCTGGACAACTCGCTGACCGCCTACCGCAAGCCCGGCGGGGTCGGCAAGGGGCTGCTCACCGCCCGGCAGGGCCACGGTTCCCCCAACCCGACCCAGATCCCCGAGGCCACCCAGGGCGCGACACTGCTCGCCCAGGAGATCAACGGTTTCGCCGGATCGAACATCGGTGAGCTGATGGGCACCCCCCTCACCGCGCACTTCCTCGGCGGCTGCCCGATCGGCGCGAGCCCGGACGAGGGCGTCATCGATCCCTACCACCGGCTGTACGGACACCCGGGCATCTCGGTGGTCGACGGCTCCGCCGTCTCCGCCAACCTGGGCGTCAACCCGTCCCTGACCATCACGGCGCAGGCGGAGCGCGCGATGTCCTTCTGGCCGAACAAGGGCGAGCCGGACGCACGTCCGGCGCAGGACGCCGCCTACGAACGGCTCGCCGCCGTCGAGCCCCGGAACCCGGCCGTGCCGAAGGAGGCGTTCGGCGCCCTGAAGCTGCCGTTCCTCGGGATGCCGGTGGTGCCGCCGAAGAAGGCCGCCGCCACCGACGCCTGACGCGGGAACGCCGAGGGGCTGCACCCCCCTCCGAGTGCAGCCCCTCCACGTACTACCGGTGACGCGCCTTACGCGGCGGCGTCACCGTTCCCGCGACGGCGCACGACGAACATCGCGCCGGCGCCCAGCACCACGGCGGCGCCGCCCGCGAGGGCGAACATCGTGGTGCTGGAGGACGAACCGGTCTCGGCCAGGCTGCCGGTGACCTTGTTGGTGCCGCCGGCCGGCTTCGTGTCGGGCACGGGCACCTTGCCGCCCTCCTGGGGCTTCGTGCCGTCGGCGTCACCGGCGTCGACGATCTGGAACTTGTAGGCGACGTCCGTGAAGCACGGCATGTCCTCGAAGTCCTCGCCGAAGACGAGCCCGCCACCGAGGCTGAAGCCTGCGCCCACCGGCGCACCGGCCTCCACCTTGAGGCGCAGGTCGATGTCGACCTCGTAGCCGGGCTTGATCGCGTCCGTCTCACCGACGTAGCCGGACGACGCGCCCCCGAAGTCCTCGACGTCCTCCCAGGTGCCCTCGGCCTCGTTGAGCGCCTGGAGCCTGACCTGCTTGGTGGTGAAGAGCTTCTCGCCCGCCTTGTCGGCGGCGGCGCCCGCGAAGAACGCCACGTTCTTCACGGTCGACTTCGAGTCGTTGTAGATGTTGAACGTGAACCGGTCCCAGCCGCTGCCCCGGGCGATCTTGCCGGAGAGGCCGTTGATCGCGAGGTCCAGCGGGTGGGGCTCGCACTCGCCGAGCTCCTCGTCCTCACCGGGCTCCTCCTCCTCGTCGGTCTCCGAAGCGGTGGGCGTCGGCGTCGCGGACGCCGACTCCGACGCGGTCGCGGTCGCGGACGGGGAGGCGGTCTCGGGAGTGGTGCCCTCGGACGACTCCGTGGCCGACGGGGTCGCGGACGGCGAAGCGGACTCGGTGTTCTCGGGGGAGGCCGTCTCGGACGGCGTCTCGCTCGGCGTGACGGCCGGCGTGGGCGAGGTGGTCTCGGCCGTCGTGGTCTCCGGGTCCGCGAAGGCGGCCGGGGCCGAGAGCAGGACGACCGGGCCTATGACGGCGGTGGCGGCAGCGATTGCCAGGGTGCGGCGGAGCTTCATCTGGGGCCTCAGCGGGTCCGTGGTACCGCGGCTGCGGTACGCCTGAAAGGAGTGAACGGGCCTGCCGTTGTGGGGCACGGAACGAGCCGGTGTGTTCGCCATGCATGACCGGTGAAGTGAGGAAACGGTTGTCCTCGGTCTCACGGAATCTTTATGTGGCGCTCGCCACATCCTGGGGCGTGCGCGTTCCCTGCTCGCGTCCGGGGCGACTCCGGGAGCCGCGGCGCGGAGGGCGGGTGCCGGGAGGCCCGGAACCCCGCGCCCAGCGCCTGCTGCTCGTCGTCGATGGCCGTGGGGGACGGGGCCGGCGCCGCGCCCAGCGGGTCCGAGGCCGTCGGTCCACGACGCGGAAGCCGGCCGGTCCCGGGCGTCCCCGGGGCCGGCCGCACGTGTGTGACCGGGCTGCTGTCCCCTGCCGACCGGCCACACGCGCCGGGCCGTGGTCCCACGACGCACCTGCGGTACGTCACACGTCCCGGCGGAGCCACGCGTACGTTCCTGCCGATGCCGCCCCTGGCTGGCACGGACATCCGGACCAACGAAGCCGTCCGTGACCCGGTCACGCGCCGTACGGGTGAGACCGGGCCCGAACGCGGGTACGGCCCTACAGCCTTCCCGTGCGTCACACCCGGCCGCGGCACAGCTCCAGCAGCGTCATGGCGAGCGCCGTACCCGGCTTGCCCAGTGCGCCGCTGTAGTGGCTGAGGACGTCCATCTCCCGGGAGAGGTTCACGCGGCGGCCCCCGGACGTGATCCTCGCCTCCTGGATCACCGCCGAGACGGCCATGCGTTCCTGGACGAGGCCGATGATCCGGTCGTCCAGCGCGTCGATGCGAGCCCGCGCGCCCCCGATCAGGGACGCGGCCTCGTCGGTGTGCGCGCCGGTGCGCTCGGCGGCCGTCTTCGTGGATGTGGTGCTGGTCATGGTGACTCCCGGTGGACTGAGGCCCCCCCGGGTCAGCAGGTCCGGAACGCAGGAACGCCCCGAGCCTGTCGGCCCGGGGCGCCTGGAGAAGTGCTTGTCAGTTGCTCAAGCAGCACGACCATGGCAGCCGGCGGGCCCGGTGCCATAGGTAAAGACGAAGATCGTGTGCTGACGCATGGGGCCAAGTATGGACCCCGCTCCCGGCCGGGTCCACGCCGGGCCCGGATGGTGAGACGGGAGCTCGGCGGGGTTCCGTCCCACGGCCGGTAGAATTGGGAGGACCGACCCCTCTCCACCGCCGGAAGGCCGCCCCAGTGCCAGCAGCACCCCCCGCCGCCCCCGACACCACGACCGACGTCGTCCTGGTTGTCGACTTCGGCGCCCAGTACGCCCAGCTCATCGCCCGTCGCGTCCGTGAGGCCCGGGTCTACAGCGAGATCGTCCCGTCCACGATGCCGGTGGCCGAGATGCTGGCCAGGAACCCCCGGGCGATCATCCTGTCCGGCGGCCCGTCCTCGGTGTACGCGGAGGGCGCGCCCACCCTCGACCGCTCGCTGTTCGAGGCCGGTGTCCCGGTCTTCGGCATGTGCTACGGCTTCCAGCTCATGGCCACCACCCTCGGTGGCACGGTCGACGACAACGGCGCGCGTGAGTACGGCCGCACCCAGCTCGCCGTCTCGAAGGCAGGCTCCACCCTCTTCGAGGGCACGCCCACCGAGCAGCCGGTCTGGATGTCGCACGGGGACGCCTGCTCCGCCGCCCCCGAGGGCTTCACCGTGACCGCGTCCACGGACGTCGTCCCGGTCGCCGCCTTCGAGAACGACGAGAAGAAGCTCTACGGCGTCCAGTACCACCCGGAGGTCATGCACTCGACCTACGGTCAGCAGGTCCTGGAGCACTTCCTCTACCGGGGTGCGGGCATCGAGCCGACCTGGACGACCACCAACGTCGTCGAGGAGCAGATCGCCCTCATCCGCGAGCAGGTCGGCACCAAGCGCGCGATCTGCGGCCTCTCCGGCGGTGTGGACTCGGCGGTCGCCGCGGCCCTCGTGCAGAAGGCCATCGGATCCCAGCTCACCTGCGTGTACGTGGACCACGGTCTGATGCGCAAGGGCGAGAGCGAGCAGGTCGAGAAGGACTTCGTGGCCTCGACCGGCGTCAAGCTCAAGGTCGTCGACGCGGAGAAGCGCTTCCTCGACGCGCTGGCGGGAGTCTCCGACCCGGAGCAGAAGCGGAAGATCATCGGCCGCGAGTTCATCCGGGTCTTCGAGCAGGCACAGGCCGAGATCGTGGCCGAGGCCGCGGAGGGCGAGGACGTCGCCTTCCTCGTCCAGGGCACCCTCTACCCGGACGTCGTCGAGTCGGGCGGCGGCACCGGCACCGCCAACATCAAGTCCCACCACAACGTGGGCGGCCTCCCCGAGGACATCGAGTTCCAGCTCGTCGAGCCGCTGCGCCAGCTGTTCAAGGACGAGGTCCGGATGGTCGGCCAGGAGCTCGGCCTCCCGGAGGAGATCGTCCAGCGCCAGCCGTTCCCCGGCCCCGGCCTGGGGATCCGTATCGTCGGTGACGTCACCAAGGAGCGCCTCGACCTGCTGCGCGAGGCCGACGCCATCGCCCGCGAGGAACTGACCGCCGCCGGTCTCGACCGAGACATCTGGCAGTGCCCCGTGGTCCTGCTCGCGGACGTACGCAGCGTCGGCGTCCAGGGTGACGGCCGTACCTACGGCCACCCGATCGTGCTGCGCCCGGTCTCGTCCGAGGACGCCATGACGGCCGACTGGTCGCGCCTGCCGTACGAGACGCTGGCGAAGATCTCCACCCGCATCACCAACGAGGTGGCCGACGTCAACCGCGTGGTGCTCGACGTGACGAGCAAGCCGCCGGGGACGATCGAGTGGGAGTGATCCCCGCCCTCTGAGGCTGCTGCCGCTGCCGCCGCCCATGCCGTCCGGGCGGCGGCAGCGGCATGTCACGTCCACCGGGTACGCCGACAGGGACGGGGGACGGGGGACGGGGGACAGGGGCGCCGAGGCGCGGAGCCCTCCGTTCCACGGCGGTTCCGCCTCGGCCGGAAGGCGGCGCTCCCGCTAATGCGGTGGCATAGGTCGCCCGGGACGTGCAAGGGTGCGGCCCCATGTCCGCCGAAGAAGTCCGCGCCCTCATGTCCGCCCCTGGCAACGACCGCCTCACCTGGAACACCCCTCTCTCCGAGGAGCACGCCGCCCAGCTGATCGCGGCCTGCGCACCGGATCCCGGTGCACGGATCGCCGACTTCGGCAGCGGCTGGGGTGAGCTGCTGATGCGCCTGGTCGAAGCGGCGCCCGGTTCTGCCGGGGACGGCGTCGAGACCGATCCGGAAGCCGTCGCGCGCGGGCAGCGGCTGGCCCGGGAGCGCGGGCTCGCCGGCCGGGTGCGCTTCCACGGGGTGCCGGCGGCGGAGTACCGGGGGGACGGCTACGACCTCGCCGTCTCCATAGGTTCCTCGCACGCCTGGCCGGGGGGTACACCGGACGCGTTGAAGGCCCTGCGGTCCGCCGTGCGGCCCGGCGGACGGGTGCTGTTCGGCGACGGGTTCTGGGAGCGCGAGCCCTCGCCCGCCGCGCTGGAGGGGCTCGGCGCGGAGCCGGGTGACTTCGGCACGCTCCTCGGCCTGGTCCGGCAGGCGGAGGCGGCCGGGCTCAGGCCGCTCCAGGTGACCGTCGCCGACCAGCGCGAGTGGGACCTCTTCGAGTCCGCCGCCAACATCGGACGCGGCGAGCGCTGGGCGCTCGCCAACCCCGGACACCCGCTGCACGCCGCCGTGACCGAGGCCGTCGACGCCCGCCGCACCGGGTACTACGGGGGATACCGCGGGACGCTGGGTCTCGCCTACCTCGTGCTCGGCACCTGAGAATCGCACATACCTACGAGACGCGCCCCCGGCCCGCCCCGATGCGGGACGAGCCCGCTCCGTACGGCACAATTCGCAGAAATCGCAGGCGAGTTGGTTCTACCAGGGTGGGAAAGGGCGGCGTTCTCCGTGGCGTTGGACGAGGCGAGGGCGAAAAGTGCGCACGGCGGCAGCTGTACGTGCGGCGACTGCCCGCACGGAGCACGCGAGGGACACCGCCGTGCGGTGGCGGCCTTCCTCACCAAGCGCGACGAGTTCGCCGCCGGACGGGGTCTGCCCGCCGGGGTCGCCCAGTCCGTCTCCGCGTCCCGGCAGTGGGTGTCGGACGAGCTGACCGAGTCGGCCCGCGCCGTCGCCGAACGCAGCCGTGAGGCCGGTGACGCATGGCTGCACACCCTCTGGCGGCGCACCCTGACCGTGGTCTGGGGCGGCGTCGCCCTGCTGGTCGTCGGTGAGGCCGTCACCGCCATCGGTGCGGGCTGGTCCACGGCGCGCACCGCGGGCCTGATCGCCGCACTCGTCACGGCGGGCCTGCTGACCGGCGCCGCCCGCCTCCACCGGGCACGCGGCGGTCTCCTCGCCCCGCTGATCGGCGAGGACAACCGGCTCTCCACCTCGCGCACCGTGGCCGCCTCCTGGGTGCTGCTCGCCGTCTTCGCCGTGCTCGTCCTCGCGCTGCAACTGGCCGGGGCGTCCGACCACGCCGACCGCGACGCCCTGATCGAGGGCCTGGACCTGGTCCGCTCGGCCGGCGTGCTGACCGTGCTCGCGCTGGTGTGCGCCGTCGCCGTCGTCGTACGCCGGGTGGTGACCGTGCGCGTGCTGGGCCAGCGGCTGCAGAAGCTGCGCGCCGACCGGCCGCGGGCCGCCGACCTGCTGACCGACGACTCCGGACGCGGCAGCTTCACCGACGTGCAGTACGTGCTGGTCAGTGCCGTCGCCGTGCTGTTCGCAGCCGTCCGCCTGGCCCGTCGCCCCGAGCAGCTCCCCGATCTGCCGTGGGGCCTGGCGGTCCTGGTGGCCGTCTCGGCGGCGACGTACTTCGCCGGGAAGTACGCGGAGGGCGGCCGGCCGGTCATCCTGTCGGTCGTCCGGACCAGGGAGGCGGGCGACCTGGACGCCCCGATCCGTACCGGCGACGACATCGAGATCCGCGGCGCGGGATTCGTCCCGCCCGGCGCCGGCAGCCCCGACCGGCTGGCGCGGGTGGTCGTCAGGATCGGGCGGGTGCATGTGCACGTACCCCTGATCCCGGTCACCGGAGGCTTCGCCAACCCGGCGGACACCGTGCTGACCGTGCCCGTGCCGGTCGAGGTCGAACCCGGCGCCGTCGAGGTCCAGGTGGTCACGGCCGCGGGCGTGGAGACCAATGCCTGCCTCATCGACGTCACGGACTGATCCGCGCCCCTGGTGAGCGGCACCGAACCGGCGTACGTATGGTCTGTCGAAGGGCCAACGGAAGGCGGGGCAGTGATGCGTGGGTACGGCGGCGGTTCCTACGGGCTGGACGAGCCGAGAAGTATCCGGGACCGGGCCCGGCAGTACGCGCTCCTCCCCTTGCGGATCTTCCTCGGCGTCACGTTCGTCTACGCGGGGATCGACAAGCTGACCGACAGCGCGTTCCTGTCGGCGAGCGGTACCGGCTCCGTCGGCGAGACGATGAACGCCGTACGCGACGGCGCGGCGATCCCGGGCCTCGTCGACCTGGCCCTGAACAGCCCCGAGGGCTTCGGCTACGCCCTCGCGATCGGTGAACTCCTCGTCGGCCTCGGCACGCTGGCCGGGCTGTGGGCGCGGCTCGCGGCGCTCGGCGGGGTGCTGGTCTCGCTGAGTCTGTGGCTGACCGTCAGCTGGCAGACCGAGCCGTATTACTACGGCAACGACCTGGTCTACCTCATGGCCTGGCTGCCGCTGCTGCTGGCGGGCTCCGCCGAGTTCTCCTTCGACGCCCTCCGCGCCTCGCGCCGCCGCCGCAGCCGGTAGCTGACCCAGGTCGCCGTGGCCGCCAGCCACAGCCCGCCGAAGAACACGGGGGCGAAGAACGTCCAGGGGGCGTCCCACGCACCGGCCGCGTCCGCCGCGTAGCCGCCCGCCAGGGCCAGCATGACGAGGCCCGCCACCGCGCGGCCGGGCCGGATCTCATGACGCAGCACGGGTGACCTCCAGTTGTCCGATGCCGATTCCCATCCCCAGCTCGACGGTGCCGGCGGGCGTGCTGCCACGGGGAGGCGCGAGGGTCCGCTCGACGTGCCGGCCGGGGCCGACGTCCACGTCCTTGCGCCGGTCGGACGGGAACTGGATGTCGCCGAGGCCCGCCTCGGCGTCCACCCTCACCGTCACGCCCTCCGGTACGACGACGAGCGCGCGGCCCGCCGCGACCTCGATCCTGGTGCGCACGGTGCCGCCCCGAGGGACCGTGATCCGGGACAGGTCGAGCTTCGCGTCCCCCGTGTTCAGCTTGTACTGCGGCTGGACCGCCGCGACCGAGACCGGACGCCACTCCTTGCGGACCCAGTCGGTGCCGATGTCCTCCGGTACGGCCGAGGCCCCCGCGAGCAGGCCCGCCGTGATCACGGCCACCAGGATCGTGCCGAAGCCGGTCCTGCCGAGTACGGAGGCGACCAGCAGGCCGAGGCCGAACACCCCCAGCGCGGCGGCGAGCCCGAACTGCAGGCTGGTCCCCAGCGGATGGGTCTCCCAGCTGAGCCCCGTGCCCAGACCGCCCGCGACCAGGGCGAGCAGGAAGACGGGACCGCCGATCGACCGCGGGCCCCGGGTGCCCGTCGGGCGGTACGGCGGGCGGTAGGGCGCGTCCGCCGTCGCCCTGCTCCTGCCGAGCTCCGCCGCCTCGGACACCGCGTTCGCCGGGCCCCACAGATAACCGGTCCCGGCCGGGCCCGTCGTGCCGTCCTTGACGATCGGCTCCCGCCACCAGGACGGGCCGGCCGGCGTGGGCGGCGCCTTCACCTCGGGCGGCGCTCCGTGGCCGGCGGCGTGCGCGGTGCTCTTCGGAGGGTGCGCCGCCGTGCCCGGTGCGTCCTCGGGCGGGACCGTCCTGCGGTGCTGGGTCCAGACCGAGAAGCCGATCACGGTCAGCGACAGCATCGCGGCGAAGGCGAGCATGCTGCCGTTGTGCAGCATCGACAGCAGCAGCCCGCAGCCCACCAGGGCCAGCAGCAGTGCGATCAGTGAGGCGCCCTCGACCCGGCCGGACAGCAGCCGGCGCGCCTCGTTCTCCTCCTCGCCCTCCAAGGGGAGCAGCAGCCACGCGAAGCCGTAGAAGATCAGGCCGATGCCGCCTGTCACCGCGAGCACGCCGAGCACGATCCGGAAGATGACGGGGTCCACGTCGCAGTACCGGCCGAGCCCGCCGCACACCCCGGCGACCACCTTCTGCCGCGGGCTGCGTCGCAGCCGCGGTGCCGGCTCCGGGGGCGGGGTGACGCCGGGAGCGGCGTCCTGGGGAACGGTCATGGCTCCATGGTGACGGTCCAGGCGCCCCGGTGGGACCCGCGACGACCCTGGCCGATCCCTGATATTGCGTCCCCCTGGCCCCTGAGGCCCCTGGCGCGGGCCCGCCGGGCCCGCGTCTGAGGCCGCCGGTGCCCGGAGGCCTCAGGGTCGAGTCCGGGCAGACCCTGATGCCACGACCCGCCGGAACGTGTGACGATCGGTGCATGCCAGCAGCCACGACCCGAGCCGCGAGCTCCCACGCCCCGGACCCGGAGGAGCCGGCGCCGCGCAAGCTGTACCGCAGCGCCGACGGACGGATGCTCGGCGGGGTCGCGCGCGGGCTCGCCGGGCATCTCGGACTGCCCGTCGCCTGGGTCCGGTTCGTCTTCCTCGGGCTGTTCTTCGCGGACGGCCTGGGCGCCCTGCTCTACGCGGTCTTCTGGACCGTCGTACCGCTCGGGGTCGGCGGGGTGGGCGGGGTGGACAGGTCCCTCTTCGAGACCGCCCCGGACGGCCGGCGCCGACTCCGCAAGCCCGACAAGGGCCAGGTCTTCGCCCTGGTCGCCCTGCTCGTCGGCGCCGTGGTCTTCGTCGGCAACGTCGACATGGGCAGCGAGGCCGACCGCTACGTCTGGCCCGCCCTGCTGATCGGCGCGGGCTCCGTCCTCGTGTGGCGCCAGGCCGACAACGCGCGCCGGGCCCAGTGGATCGAGGTCGGCCGCCGCCGCAGGGTGCTGCACCTGGCCCGGGGACTGGCCGGTGTCGCGCTCGTCGGCCTGGGGCTCGCCGCCTTCATGGTGGTGCGGGGTTCGGCGGCCCAGCTCGGCACCGCGCTGACCGCGGCCATCGCCGTACTCACCGGGATCGCCCTGCTCGCGGGTCCCTACCTGGTGCGGATGACCCAGGACCTCTCCGAGGAGCGCCTGATGCGCATCCGGGCCCAGGAGCGGGCCGAGGTCGCCGCCCACGTCCACGACTCCGTCCTGCACACGCTCACGCTGATCCAGCGCAACGCGGACGACGGCGGGGAGGTCCGCAGGCTCGCCCGCGCCCAGGAGCGCGAGCTCCGCAACTGGCTGTACAACCCGGAGGGCACCGGCAAGGAGGAGGACGAGGAACCGGCGAGCCTCGCCGAGGCGGTCAAGCGGGCCGCCGCCGAGGTGGAGGACAAGCACGGGGTCCCGCTGGAGGTCGTCGTCGTCGGCGACTGCCCGCTCGACGAGAAGCTCGCGGCACAGATGCAGGCCGCACGCGAGGCGATGGTCAACGCCGCCAAGTACGGTGGCGAGGGCGGCGCCGTCCAGGTCTTCGCCGAGGTCGAGGGGCGCACGGTCTTCGTCTCCGTGCGGGACCGGGGGCCGGGGTTCGACCTGGACGCCGTTCCGGACGACAGGATGGGCGTACGGGAGTCGATCATCGGCCGGATGCAGCGCAACGGCGGTACCGCGCGGCTGCGTTCGGTGCCCGGCGGGGGCACGGAAGTCGAGCTGGAGATGGAGAGGGCGAGCGAATGACCGAGAACACCGAAGCGACCGGAGGACCGGAGCGCCGGGTACGGGTCGTCCTCGTCGACGACCACCGGATGTTCCGCACGGGGGTCCAGGCCGAGATCGGCCGCACCGAGGAGACCGGGGTCGAGGTCGTCGGAGAGGCCGCCGACGTCGACCAGGCGGTCACCGTGATCACCGCGACCCGCCCCGAGGTCGTCCTCCTGGACGTCCACCTTCCCGGGGGCGGCGGGGTCGAGGTGCTGCGGCGCTGCGCCCCGATGATGGGCGCGGTCGAGAACCCGGTGCGCTTCCTGGCACTGTCCGTGTCGGACGCCGCCGAGGACGTCATCGGAGTCATCCGGGGCGGTGCCCGGGGCTACGTCACCAAGACCATCACCGGCGCCGACCTGGTCGATTCCGTCTTCCGGGTCCAGGACGGCGACGCGGTGTTCTCGCCGCGGCTGGCGGGGTTCGTCCTGGACGCCTTCGCCTCGACGGACGCCCCACCGGTCGACGAGGACATGGACCGGCTGACGCAGCGCGAGCGCGAGGTGCTGCGTCTGATCGCCCGGGGATACGCGTACAAGGAGATCGCCAAGCAGCTGTTCATCTCGGTGAAGACCGTCGAGTCGCACGTCTCGGCGGTGCTGCGCAAGCTCCAGCTCTCCAACCGGCACGAGCTGACCCGGTGGGCGACGGCGCGGCGGCTGGTCTGAGGGCCGCCCCGCTCGGTCCGAGGGCGGTCCCGCTCAGGCAGGGCCGAGCGAGATGTTGAGCTTCTCGCCGGTCCTGCGGTAGCCGATGCCGGCGTAGACGCGTTCGACGTCGGGGCCGCCCGGTTCCAGCCACACGGTGTCGAAGCCGCGCTCGAAGGCGGTGCGGGTCAGCCAGGCGGAGAGCGCCGCGCCGACGCCCCTGCGGCGGAACTCCTCGGCCACGGCCAGGCCGGCCAGTTCGCCGATCCCCTCGACCGGGGCCGAGCAGCCACCCGCGCCGGCGGGCCGGCCGCCCACGGTGGCGAGCGCCGAGACGCCGCCGTCCGCCGTCGCTCCGCGCAGCCAGGCGACCGCGGCGTCCTCGGGTCCGCCCTCCCCGCCGAAACCGGTGTGCTGGACGGCGGCCGCCGCGGTGAACTCGTCGGCGCCGGCCGGCTCGGCGATGCGCAGGCCGTCCACCGGTCCGGGCGTGAGCAGGCTGCCGGCGGCGCAGGCCATGACGGGCGCGCGGTACTCGACGGTGAAACCGGCCGCCAGCAGGGCCGGTTCCACGGCGGGTGCCCAGGCGGGCAGGAACTCCAGCCTGGGCAGCCGGTCGTGGGCGCGGAACGCCTCGACCAGATCGGTGACGTCCCGGGCGGTGGGTTCCGCGTCCCGGTCGGGGATGGCGTAGTTGGCGAACTTCAGTGCCCAGTCCGGGTTGTGGCGCACCGTGAACGGGCCGACCCGGTAGTGGTCGGGGGAGCGGAGGGCGAGTGAGCGGGCGTAGTCCTGGATGGCGTGGTCCATGGGCCCCGGAGCCTAGGCCACGCGGGTCGCTCCCGCGAACGGCATTTCGCTGACCGGGGCGATGCGGACGGGAGCTCCCGGGCGCGGGGCGTGGATCATCTGGCCGCCGCCGATGTAGAGCCCGACGTGGGTGACCCCGGGGTAGAAGAAGACGAGGTCGCCCGGGGCGAGTTCCGAACGGGAGACACGCTGCCCGGCGTTGATCTGGGTGTACGTCGTGCGGGGCAGGGACACACCCGCGGCCCGCCAGGCGGCCTGGGTGAGCCCGGAGCAGTCGAAGGACGACGGCCCGGTGGCGCCCCAGACGTACGGCTTGCCGATGGCCCCGTAGGCGAAGGCCACGGCTTGTGCCGCGCGGGCGTTGGGGGCGGCGACGGCGCCGCGCGGGGTACCCCGGTCGGCCCGGACGGCGCCGCCGCCGTGCGCGGCGTCGGCCGAGCGCTCGTAGGCGGCGCGCTGCCCGGCGGTGAGGGTGGCCAGGAGCTTGCGCGCACCGGCGAGCTTGGCGCGGACCGTGTCCCTGTGCTCCTCCAGGGCGGCCCGGCGGGAGGCGAGGACCGTGAGCTCGTCCTCCGCCCGGGCACGCAGCTGGGCGAGGTCACCGAGCTGCCGGCGTACGCCGTTGACCGCTCCGGCCTGGCGGTCGTGGGCGCGGGCCTCGTAGGAGGCGCGTTCCAGGTATTCGTCGGGGTCGGAGGAGAGCGCCAGCCGGACGGCGGGGTCGATGCCAGCGGCGCGGTACTGGGCGGTGGCGAACGAGCCGAGGGCGTCGCGCGCCGCGTTGAGGCGCTCGGTCCTGCGGGCCGCCTCGTCGCGCAGTGCGTCGAGGGACTTCTCGGAGGCCGCGGCCTGCTCCTTGGCGCCGTTGTACTTCTCGGTGGCCACCTCGGCGTCGTGGTACAGCCGGTCGACCTCGGCCTCGACCTGGGCCGGGGTGCGCTGGGGGTCAGCCTGGGCGGCGCCCTCCAGGGCCGTCGCGGTCGCCGCCCCGGCAAGGGCGACGGCGGCTGCCGTGCGGGCGGCAGGCCCGGAGAACAGGCGCTGCCTGGGCTTGCGGTGAGCGGCTTCTCGATGGGCGGCCACGGGGGTGGTGCGTCCTTCCGTTCGACTGCCCGTCGGTGGGTGCCGCGGGCCCGCCGGGGTCCGGCGACGGGTCACCACAGGGGGGAGTGGCCCGCCGCCGGATTCCTGGCGGGGCGACCGGGGCACCGCCCGGTACGAGGGCGGTGGTGCAGAACCGGTCACCTGGGAGGGACGCTAAACCCGCGACACGGGAAAGAGGTGTAATGACAGCTATTGCCCGCATGTGCTGTTTCGTTTCCGGCCGATGACCGGGAAAATCAAGCACAGTCCGGCAATTCGCGCAGACCGGGGGTCACCTCATCGGTAAGTCGTACCTGGTCGGAGAGTGGTGATACGGCGCGGCCGGGCTGCGGCCATGGACACGCTCGTCAGCGTCTTCTAGGCCCCTCACATCATCGGTGCCGCTGTCTCGCCCGTATCGCCTTGACGACGGGCGGCTTCCCGACCCGGTGGCGGCCATGGGGCGCGCGGCGACCGGGGCGTGGACAGCATCAGGACCGGTGCGGAGCTGCCGGTCCTGGTCGTGATCCTGGCGTCCGTCCCTGTGGAAGGGGACGCCTCGTCCCTGCGGAACGGGACGAGGCGGAGGCGGGCGCGTCCGCCGCGGTCGGCGGCCCGACGGCCGCCGACGTCCTCACCGCCGCCCTCCGGACCCGAGCGGAACGGGCGGGCCCGCGCCCCCGGACCCGCCCGCCGGTGTCGCTCCGCGTGTCAGGCGGGGCGCACGCTGCCGTAGATCGGCATGGAGTAGATCGACTCCTCGCGGACGTTCGCACCCGGCTTCGGCGCGTGGATCATCATGCCGTCGCCCTTGTAGATGCCGACGTGGCTGATGTCGTCGTAGAAGAAGACCAGGTCCCCCGGCCGCAGGTCCGCCGTGGCGACCCGGGTGCCGACCTCCACCTGGTCCCAGGTGGTGCGCGGCAGATCCACGCCCGCCTCCTTCCAGGCGGCCTGGGTGAGCCCGGAGCAGTCGTACGAGGAAGGGCCGGTCGCCCCCCAGACGTACGGCTTGCCGATCTGGGCGCCGGCGAAGGCCAGCACCTTGCCGGCCTTCGTGGCGTAGCCGCTGTCGGAGCCGGTGCCGCCCCCCGTGCCCGTGCCCGTCCCCGTGCCGCCTCCCGTGCCCGTGCCCGCCTCTTCCTCCGTCTTCCCGTCCTCGGCGGCCTGCTCGGCCTTCTCCTTCGCGGCGGCCTGCTGCCGGGCCAGTTCCTCGGCCTTGCGCCGGGCCTCGGCCTCCTTCTCGCGCTCCAGCTCCGCGAGCCGCGCCTTCTCCTCGGCGGTCAGCTCCGACAGCAGCGTGCGGGCCTCGGCGAGCTTCGCCTGCACCTGCTGCTTGCTGGCGCGCAGCGTCTCCTGCGACCGCGTGAGCGTCTCCAGGCTCTTCGTGGCCTCGACGCGCTTCGCGGCCGCCTCCTTCTGCTGCGTGCGGAAGTCGGCGACCGCCTTCTGCTGCCGGCTCGTCATCCGCGCCATCAGCTGGTCCTGGTCGAAGTATGCCTGCGGGTCGTCGGCGAGGAAGAACGTCGCCGTCGGGGCGATCGAGCCGCCGCGGTACTGCGCCGCCGCGTAGTTGCCCAGCTCCCGGCGCGTCTCGTTCAGCTTGTCGGCCCGCTTCGCCGCGGCCTCGAGCAGCGCGTCCACCGTGGAACGCTGTTCGGCCGACGCGGTCCTCGCCTGGTTGTACTGCTGCGTCGCGGTACCGGCCTGCCGGTAGAGCGCGTCGACCTTCTTCTGCACTTCCTCGATGCTGGGCCTGGGCTCGGCGGGGGTGGCCGTCGCGCTCTGTGCGGAGAGCAGGGTGACGGAAGCGAGCGCCGCCGTCGTGAGACCGACGGCGGGGGTGGTGGTGCGCACCCGGGTGCGCGGCTTGCGATGCGATGCCAAGGCCGGCATCTCCTTCCGTGGACCGCCTGCCCGGTCAGCGATGGAGGTCCCCCAGGCCGTTCGGGCGCTGGGGGAGGGTTCGGGCGGAACGGAAGGCTGCCCTACGGTCCGGTGGGCACGGACCGATTCACCCCGGTGCTGCGTGTGGGTACCCGGTTCCGGGTCCCCTCTCGGGGAGTGCGGATTCGGCGGGGGTGCCCGTGCGGCGCGGTTCGCCTGAGGAGGGTTCGGGGCACCCGTCGGAGCACGCTAGCCAAACCGTGGTGTCCCTGTGAAGGTTGATGTTCGATATGCCCGATACATTTTCGTGACCTTCCCCCGGCGGCTGCCCACGCGGCCGGAAAACGCCCCTCGATCTCACGCACGGTGAGCGCGGCGTCCCGGTACGCGCACGGTGCGCGGTTCCTGTCCCGGAAGCGGCCCGGGCTGTCGGTGCGGCCGCCTAGACTCGTGAGGCGATGAGCAGCCTCTTTGACGACAGTTTCCTGACCGGCCTCCAGCAAGCTGAGGACGCCCCCCCGCCGCCCCCGGAGGAGCACGCCCCCGAAGCGGTGCCGGAGGGCCTCTTCGAGGACGTCTTCGACGCGCCTCCGCCGCCGCGTGACGCCTACTACCGCGACGGCGCCCCGCGCCCCGTCATCGGCTCCGCCGCGCTGCTCGACGGGCTGAACACCGAGCAGCGCGCCGCCGTCGTGCACGCCGGGGCCCCGCTGCTCATCGTCGCGGGGGCCGGTTCGGGCAAGACCAGGGTGCTCACCCACCGGATCGCCCACCTCCTGGCCGAGCGCGGGGTGCACCCGGGGCAGATCCTCGCGATCACCTTCACCAACAAGGCCGCCGGCGAGATGAAGGAGCGCGTCGAGGACCTCGTCGGCCCGCGCGCCAACGCCATGTGGGTCATGACGTTCCACAGCGCCTGCGTGCGGATCCTGCGCCGTGAGTCGAAGCGCCTGGGCTTCACCTCGTCGTTCTCCATCTACGACGCCGCCGACTCCAAGCGGCTGATGGCGCTGGTCTGCCGCGACCTGGACCTCGACCCGAAGCGCTACCCGCCGAAGTCGTTCACGGCGAAGGTCTCCAACCTGAAGAACGAGCTCATCGACGAGGAGACGTTCGCCGGCCAGGCGGCCGACGGCTTCGAGAAGACGCTGGCGCAGGCCTACGCGCTCTACCAGGCGAGGCTGCGTGAGGCCAACGCCCTGGACTTCGACGACATCATCATGACGGCGGTGCACCTGCTCCAGGCGTTCCCGGACGTCGCCGAGCACTACCGCCGGCGTTTCCGGCACGTCCTGGTCGACGAGTACCAGGACACCAACCACGCGCAGTACACCCTGGTGCGCGAGCTGGTGGGCCCGTCCGGCGCGGCCGACGCCCCCGGCGAGCTGTGTGTCGTCGGTGACGCGGACCAGTCGATCTACGCGTTCCGCGGCGCGACCATCCGCAACATCCTCCAGTTCGAGGAGGACTATCCGGACGCGACCACGATCATGCTGGAGCAGAACTACCGCTCCACGCAGACGATCCTCTCCGCGGCCAACGCCGTCATCGAGCGCAACGAGAGCCGCCGCCCCAAGAACCTGTGGACGAACGCGGGCGCCGGTACCCGGATCGCGGGCTACGTCGCCGACACCGAGCACGACGAGGCGCAGTTCGTCGCCGACGAGATCGACCGGCTGACGGACGCCGGGGACGCCAAGGCCGGCGACGTCGCCGTCTTCTACCGCACGAACGCACAGTCCCGTGTCTTCGAGGAGATCTTCATCCGGGTCGGACTGCCCTACAAGGTCGTCGGCGGAGTGCGCTTCTACGAGCGCAAGGAGGTCAGGGACGTCCTGGCCTACCTCCGCGTCCTCTCCAACCCCGAGGACACCGTCCCGCTGCGCCGCATCCTCAACGTCCCCAAGCGCGGCATCGGCGACCGCGCCGAGGCGATGATCGACGCCCTGTCCATGCGGGAGAAGATCTCCTTCCCGCAGGCGCTGCGCAGGGTCGACGAGGCGTACGGCATGGCCGCCCGCTCGGCCAACGCCGTGAAGCGCTTCAACACGCTCATGGAGGAGCTCCGCACGATCGTGGAGTCCGGTGCGGGACCGGCCGTGGTGCTGGAGGCGGTCATGGAGCGGACCGGCTACCTCGCCGAGCTCCAGGCCTCCACCGACCCGCAGGACGAGACGCGTGTCGAGAACCTGCAGGAGCTCGCCGCCGTGGCGCTCGAATTCGAGCAGGAGCGCGCGGAGGAGGAGGGCGCGGGAACACTCGCCGAGTTCCTGGAGAAGGTCGCGCTCGTCGCGGACGCCGACCAGATCCCCGACGAGGACGAGGACGGTTCCGGCGTCGTCACGCTGATGACGCTGCACACCGCCAAGGGACTCGAGTTCCCGGTGGTGTTCCTGACGGGCATGGAGGACGGGGTGTTCCCGCACATGCGCGCGCTGGGCCAGGTGAAGGAGCTGGAGGAGGAGCGCCGGCTCGCCTACGTGGGCATCACGCGTGCCCGCGAACGCCTGTACCTCACCCGGGCGGCGATGCGGAGCGCGTGGGGTCAGCCCTCGTACAACCCGCCGTCACGGTTCCTGGAGGAGATCCCGGACCAGCACCTGGAGTGGAAGCGCAAGGGGCCGATGGCCGCTCCGGCGGGTCCCACGTCCGGCATCACGTCGTCGCTGTCCTCGTCGCGGTCGAAGTCAGGCCCCTCGGGGTTCGCGACCCGTCGCACCTCCGACAAGCCGGTGGTGACCCTCGTGGCGGGGGACCGGGTCACGCACGACCAGTTCGGTCTGGGCACGGTGACGGCGGTCGAGGGTTTCGGCGACCAGGCGAAGGCGACGGTCGACTTCGGCGACGAGAGGCCGAAGAAGCTGCTGCTGCGTTACGCGCCGGTCGAGAAGCTCTGACCGGGGGCCGACCGGCCCGTCGTGCCGGTCGGTCTCAGTTCGGGTTGATGCCGTGGCTGCGGAACCACGGCATCGGGTCGATCGCCGAGCCGCCACCGGGACGCACCTCGAAGTGCAGGTGAGGGCCGGTGGAGTTGCCCGAGTCCCCCGAGTAGGCGATGACGTCGCCGGCCTTGACCGGGCCGGAACGGATCTTCGCGGTGCTGAGGTGGCAGTACCATGTCTCGGTGCCGTCGGCCGCGGTGACGATCACCATGTTCCCGTAGGCACTGTTCAGCTGCGTGCGCACGGTGCCGTCGGTCGCCGCCATCACCGGGGTGCCGTAGCTCACGGGGAAGTCGATGCCCGTGTGCACGGACATCCAGTTCACACCGGCCTGGCCGTACCCCGCGCTGAGGCCGTGCTGCGTCACGGGCAGCGCGAACTTGGGGCGCGCCGCCTCGCGGCGTGCGGCCTCCTCCTCGCGCTTCTTCTTCTCGGCGGCCTGTCGCGCCTTCAGGTCGATGCGCTCCTGCGTGCGGCTGGCGCGGTCGGCGAAGTTCTCGGCGTCGGCCCTGAGGTTGGCCAGCTGGGTGTCCAGCTTGTTGTTGGCCACGGCGGGCTGGACCGTGTCGGCGGCAGCCATGGACGCGGTCTCGTCCTTCGTCTCCTCGCCCCCGCCGACGCTCACCGAGGCGGCGGCGATGCCCGCCACGCTCATGACGCAGGCGGAGGGGACGGCGACGGTGAGGAGCGCGGACCGCTTCGCCGGGGTGCGGCGCCTGCCCCGGCCGCCGCCGCGCGGGGCCGCGGAGCGACCCACCGGACGCGCGGGGACGCCTGCCGGGGAGACCGCGTCGGCGGTCACGTCGGCGAGGTCCGCCGACGGCTCGGGTCCGTCGTCCTCGGGGGTCTCGTCGTACGTGTCCGTGTACACGTCCGTCTGCGGGGTACTGGTCTCGGTGTACCCGGCGTGGTCGTGCGAGCCGGGGGAGTCCTGCGGATCGTGGGAGGCGAACTGGGCTGTGTCGTACGGCTCGTAGGGCACCGACTGGTGTTCGTACGAGGGATACGACGTCTGTTCGGGGGCGTACACGGCGTTCTCGGGCGTGGCGCCGGTGTTCCAGGCGGTGGCGTCGTAGGAGCCGGTGTCCGGGGCGGCGTAGCTTTCGTATCCCGCGGTCGCGAACGCGGGAGGGGTGAAGGTGCCCGTCGCGTAGGCCGTCGTGTCGAACGTCGTGGTGGGGAAGGCGCCGGTGTCGCCGGCCGCCCACTGGCCGGCCTGGCCGGTCATGTCCCAGCCCGCGGTGTCCCACTGGCCCGTGGCGTCCGGCGCCGGGGCGGGGATCGCGGCTTCGGGCGTCCAGTCGGCGGTGGTGTCGTAGCTCTGCGGCGCCTGCGGGTGAGCCTGGGCGCCGTAGGCGTCGAGCGGGGCCTGCTGATGGGCTCCCGTGTCCCAACGGCCGCTGTCGTGACCGCCGTAGCCGTCGTCGTACGCCGGGGCGTAGCCGCCGCCGTACGTCGTCTCCTGGTCGGTGTCGTGCTGACCCGGGAGGGTTCCGAAGAGCGGGTCGGTGTCGAAACTGCCGGTGGACCGGCTGTCGTATCCGGCATACCCGGCGTGGGGGTGCTGGTCGTTCACCAACTTCTCTCTCGCCTCGGCAGCAGGACCTGTTCCGGGGTCCGGTGGGGGGATCCCAGGGTGAGCAGTGGCCGCGACTGTACCCGGCGGTAGCGGAGGACGACAATCTTCGGCGGCTTTCATCCCCTCAGGAAACGGGCAATCGACCGCCTTTCGGTGGACCGGAGGGTCAGGCTTGGCCGTATGTTCGAAATACGTTCTAATCGGCTGAGGAATGAGGGAGTCCGGGGCGCCTCCAGGCCGACGCGTCGAGGCCGGGGCGCGCGTCAGGGCCGGGGCGCGTCAAGGTGAGCGCGTTCAGGCGACGGAGGCGGTGCCGGTGGTGCCGATGGCCGTTCCGTCGGACTCGAGCGCCTGACGGACCGCGGACGCGACCGCGGGATGCACCGGAAGGGCCAGATGGCCGATGCCGGTGACGCGCACGTTCACCGCGTCGAGGTCGGGATGGTCGACGCATGCCGTCTCGACCGGGAGCATCACCCTGTCGAGCTCGCTCCAGAAGCTGATGAACCGTGTCCGGCAGCCCGGAGCCGGACGGCGCAACTCCTCGATCAGTCCGGAGCCGCTGCGCATCTGGCGGACGATGGGATGCGCGCCCGCCAGCGGCGCGGCGGCGGTGCCGCCGTGGGGCGTACCGAGGGTGACCAGCGTGCGTACCCGGCGGTCCCCGCCGAGCCGCTGCACGTAGTAGCGCGCGATCAGGCCGCCGAGGCTGTGACCGACGATGTCGACCTCGTGGTGCCCGGTACGGGCGCAGATCTCCTCCACGTGGCGGTCGAGCAGCTCGGCCGCCGTGCGGATGTCGCAGGTCAGGGGCGAGTAGTTGAGCGACTCCAGATGGTGCCAGCCGTGCCGGGCCAGGGAGCGGCGAAGGAGGACGAACACGGAACGGTTGTCGATGAAACCGTGCAGGAGCACGACCGGCGGGCGGTCGTCGGCCCTGGCGGGCAGGGCGGGCGTGTCCGCCGGACGGGTGGAGACGCCCGGTCCCGCTTCAGGCCCGGTGTCGGAGCCCGGCGGGGAGGTGTCGCGCTGTGGTGGGGAGGGCCTGCGCTCCGGAGTGAGGCCGGACGGATAGAGCAGCACGTGCCCGGCCAGGATCACCAGTTCCAGTGCGGTGGCTCTGACCAGCGTCGACGACAGCCATGCCGGGCGCAGACACGCCCTGCGCAGCAGTGGGGGTAGGAAGGACAGGACCTTCATGGCCGACCTCCTGCACGGCATGCGGGGGAGGCGGCTCCCTGCCCCGTACGCCCTCACGGGGGTCGCTCCGGAGGTGACCGGCCTTCGTGGTGTGGCCGGAGGCCGTACCACCGTGCCGTGCGGCTGACGGCGCGGTGGTACGGCGACCTCGTAGCGGCTCCCTGGCGGCGTTGCCCGCGCGACCCGTGGGCCGCCCGGTGCTGGAACGACGCCGGCGAACATGTCCCATGTGTGATTTCCCCCTCCCGGCCCACCGCGAAACGACGCCGTGCGGGATGCTGTGGATAACGTTCGTTCACATCACCGGCCCTCCGGGCACGGGAAACGCATGTGGAGGCATTGATGGGTGTGACCGGTCCGATCCGTGTGGTGGTGGCCAAGCCGGGCCTCGACGGCCATGACCGCGGGGCCAAGGTGATCGCGCGGGCGCTGCGGGACGCGGGCATGGAGGTCATCTACACGGGGCTCCACCAGACCCCCGAGCAGATCGTGGACACGGCGATCCAGGAGGACGCCGACGCCATCGGCCTCTCGATCCTCTCCGGTGCGCACAACACGCTCTTCTCCAAGGTGATCGAGCTGCTGAAGGAGCGCGAGGCGGAGGACATCAAGGTGTTCGGCGGCGGCATCATCCCGGAGGCGGACATCGCTCCGCTGAAGGAGCAGGGCGTCGCGGAGATCTTCACCCCGGGTGCCACGACGGCTTCGATCGTCGACTGGGTGAACGCGCACGTCCGCCAGCCCGCGGAGGCCTGAGCCGCCGTCGCCACCGTCACGCGGGATGGTCCGTGGCAGGAGCCCACGCGGCCCGGCGCCGTTCCGTGGCGGGAGCGAGCCCGCCGGGTGGCGAGCGGCGGGTGGGCGGGCGTCCTGAGCACCTCGACCGGGCGGTCCCGGCGCTTCGGCCCGGTGCGGTCTTGAGGAGGTGCGAGCGCTTCGCCCCCGTGCGGTCCCGTGCCCCGGGTGCTTCGGCCTGGTCAGGCCCCGGGTGCGGAGCCGCAGACTTCCGCAGTGGCCCCTCCTTGAGCGGGGCCGGAGGGCCGGCCGCCGTGGGACGTGCCGGGTCGGGACGTGCCGGGTCGGGACGTGCCGGTGGGCCGGCTCCGGGCTCGCGGGCCCCCGGCCCCCGCCGCCCTGTCCCTGGGGGGCCGAGGTCACTCGTCCGCGCTTCTCCTGGCCGTCCGGACGGCCGGTCACTCGTGCCCGGGGGCCAGCTCCGCGTCCATCGCGGCGCGCAGGCGCAGCGTGGAGACCAGCCGTTGGAAGGCCTCCGACCAGTAGCCGCCCGCACCCGGGGAAGCACCCTCCGGTTCGTCCGGTGTGGTGGTCAGCACGGCGAGCCGGTCCGCCTCGGCAGGATTCAGGCAGCGCTCTGCGAGGCCCATCACCCCGCTGAAGCTCCAGGGGTAGCTCCCCGCGTCCCGGGCGATGTCCAGCGCGTCGACCACCGACCGGCCGAGCGGCCCGTCCCAGGGCACCGAGCAGACGCCGAGCAGTTGGAAGGCCTCGGACAGGCCGTGCGCGGCTATGAAGCCGGCGACCCAGAGCGCCCGCTCGGAGGAAGGCAGAGTGGCGAGGAGCTGCGACCGCTCCGCGAGCGACACCGTCCCGGGGCCGTTGGCCGGAGGCGTCGAAGGGGCGCCCAGCAGCGCCCGGGCCCAGTCGGCGTCCCGCTGCCGCACCGCGGCCCGGCACCAGGCGGCGTGCAGCTCCGCGGCCCAGCCGTCGGCGACCGGCAGGGCCACCAGCTCCTGCGCCGTCCGGCCGCCGAACCTCTCCCGCCAGATGCCGAGCGGAGTGGCCTCCACCAACTGGCCCAGCCACCAGGACCGCTCGCCGCGACCCGAGGGGGGCACCGGCACCACTCCGTCCCGCTGCATCGCGGCGTCGCACTCGTGCGGGGCCTCCACGGCGACGGACACGGCACCCCCCGTACGGTCGGGGTTCACGCAGGACGTGGCACGGTCCGCCATCCGCCGGGCGAGCGCCGAGTCCGGCAGCGCCGACAGCAGTTCGGCGGCTGTGGCACGGACGTTGCGACTGCGGTCCGCCAGGGCCTCCTCCAAGAACGCCTCGTCGGATGCGGAGAGGCCCGAGCGGAGGGAATCGAGGAACATCAGCCGGTCCTCGGCCCTCTCCGTGGACCAGGTGGTGGTGAGGAGAGCCCGGGCCGCTTCAGGCTCCCGCTCGCGCACGGCGCCGAGCAGCGCGACCCGCTCCGCGAAGAGGCCCTCGTCCCAGAGCCGGCGCACCGCCTCGGGATCCGCTGTGTCCGGCCGCTGCGCGCCGCGTGCCCCCGCGCGCAGCGCGAACCTCCACTCCGGATTGAGCCCGGCCAGCCAACGACCGCGCGGTCCGGCGAAAGCCAGCACGTGCGGTCGCAGGTCGGTGCGGGCTCGCGCCGCGTCCAGCAGGGCGGGGAGCAGTTCCGCCGGAGCCCGGTAACCGTGCGCGCCGGCGGAGGCCAGCCACTGGGGGATGAGCTCGGTGAGGTCGGGAGCGGACCCCCGCCGCCCACCGGCGGGCGGAGCCGAGCGGTCCGCGAGCAGCTGGGCGAGCCTGCGGCGGGCGGCGGCAGGCACAGGCGGCCGGGGGTCGACGGGCGCGGGCACCGGCGGCACGGCCCCCGCGGCCGGCCGCAGGGCCGCCCGGCGCCGCACCGTGTGCACCGCCGCCCTGTCGAGCAGGGCCGCCGGGCCGGCCGTGACGTCTCCCTCCGGGCGGAGAGGGCGCCGGTCGGTGCCGAGCAGCGCCGAGGTGACGAGTTCTTCCCACGGAGCGCTCACGGGCGTCCCGCTCGTCGTGACGGTGGTGGGCATCGGGTTCCTTCCGGTGGTCCGGCGATCGGCGGGTCGAAGCAGGCGGTGGTCCAGGGCCGCGGTCGGGGCTGCGGAGGACGGCCGGTCGGGCGGGAGGCCGGGGCAGGGCGATCCGGCACGCCGACGTCAGGCCAGTGCCACCGCCGCCGTCGGCCCCATGTCGCCGGAGGCCTCGGGGCACCAGGCCGCCAGCGGGTCGAAACCCCGGTGCCCGCACTCGCCGAACACCGTCAGGGGGCTGCCGCCGGAGAGCGCCACGAGCTTCCACAGCCCCGGCCGGGACAGGGCGGAGGGTGCTATCGGCAGGGCGGAACCGTCCGCCGCTCCCACCAGCTGCCAGCCCTCCCCTGACGGTGCGGGTATGACCTCGCGCAGTGTGAACGGCCAGGCGTCGAGCCACGGGTCGTCCAGCAGCGCGGCTCCGTACGCGGCCACGGCGTCGGCCGTCGTGCCGCCGGGCGGCGGTGCCGTCGTGACGACGGGCTCGCCGAACTGCGGTCCCAGTTCGGCCCTGAGCCCTCCCCCGCCCGGATACCGTTTCACCTCGGCGTCTATCACCGCACCCACCGGCAGGGCCTGGGCGGGAGCCCGGCCCGGCGCGCCGTAGGACAGGAGCAGCGCGGTGCGCCGCGAGTCGTTGCCGTACAGCCAGATGCGGCGGGTGACGATCCGCCCGTCCGGTACGTCGTACTGCGCGAGGACCAGCCAGCGATCGCGGACGGCCGGCCCCCCGGCCGACGCCGTCAGCCCGACCCGCGAACGGACGGTCGCCGCCAGCGGGGCGGGCAGCCGGTCGCGCCCGAGCCAGGCCGAGCCGAGCAGGTGCAGGAGAGCACACTCCTCGAGCAGCCGTGCCGGCCACCCGGGCCCGGAGGCCGGGAGCGACCCCAGCTCCCGCACCCTGCCGGCGAGCCCCGGGGCCTGTGCGTCGACCATGCGGGCCGCTGTCTCCTCCCACAGCCCGTAGTCCGACCGGTCCGTCGCAGCCAGTCCGCCGCGCAGCAGATCGGTGAGGCGCTGCTCCAGCTCCTGCGCGCCGGCCGTGACGCGGTCGGCCCTGCGGACGGCGCGACGGGCCGCTGCCCGCGCCGCGGAGTCCCCGTCAGCCGCCGCACCCGGGGGTGCCCCGGCCGGCGCCGGACCCTGACGGTCAGCCAGCCACAGCGCTGCCCAAGCGGGTGGCTCCCGCTCCGGCTCCAGGACCGAAGCCTCCGAACCGAGGAGGAGCAGCAGGCCCAGGACATGCCCGCACGGAGACTGCTCGCGGGAACAACTGCACGTGTGCCGGGGACCGTTCGTGTCGACCGCCGCGCGGTGCCGGGCGCCGTCGCCGTCCGTGCACTCACCCCATGCGACGCCCGGACCACCGCGGCCCGCACCGGACCACGCGTGCGGGGAACCGAGCGCACGGCCCGCCGCGCGCGACTCCTCGTCAGGAGCCAGGTCCAGAACCCGCTCCAGCGTCCTGCGCGCCGTGTGACCGGCGGCGCGCCAGGCTTCTCCCTCGTGAGACAGCACCATGGACCCGACGGTAGGGCGTACCACTGACATCGCTGCTCGGAGCGGGATCCCGGCGGCCGGCGCTCCGCCGCTGACCGGCGCCCCGCTGGGCTGTCCTCGCTGTCTTCGCTGTCTTCGAGTCGTACCGTCCGGCTGTCCAGGGGCCCGTTCCCCATGGCATCCGGTCAGGTGGGGCACGGCTGAGGGGAGTTCGGCCGGAGACCCCCGATGTCCTGCCCTCCCGAACGCCAGTCGCGGGAGGCCGGCCCTCCGCCAGGCCCCGGCCACGGACCGGTTGTCAGTGGCATGGTGCACGGTGGGAACCGCATCGGATCGACCGATCCGGAGGGGGATCCAATGACCGTGTCCGTACAGACCGACGCAGCCGACGGCGAAGCCCTGAGGCCGCACGCCGAGCATGCCTTCGCCGACGAGCTCAAGGCACTCGCCGCCGCCGACGACCGTCCCAGGCCCGCACGTTGGAAGCTCTCGCCATGGGCCGTGTCGACCTATCTGCTCGGCGGGACACTTCCGGACGGCACGCTGATCACTCCCAAATACGTGGGCCCGCGCCGCCTCGTCGAAGTCGCCGTGACCACGCTCGCCACCGATCGTGCCCTGCTGCTCCTCGGCGTTCCCGGGACCGCGAAGACCTGGGTGTCCGAGCACCTCGCCGCGGCCGTCAGCGGGGACTCGACCCTGCTCGTCCAGGGAACCGCGGGCACACCCGAGGAAGCCGTCCGCTACGGGTGGAACTACGCGCGGCTCCTGGCCCACGGCCCCAGCCGCGAGGCGCTGGTGCCGAGCCCGGTCATGCGTGCCATGGCCGAGGGCATGACCGCCCGCGTCGAGGAGCTCACCCGCATCCCCGCCGACGTGCAGGACGCGCTGATCACGATCCTGTCGGAGAAGACGCTCCCCGTCCCCGAGCTCGGACAGGAGGTGCAGGCGGTCCGGGGGTTCAACCTCGTCGCCACGGCCAACGACCGTGACCGCGGGGTCAACGAGCTCTCCAGCGCGCTGCGCCGGCGTTTCAACACCGTCGTGCTGCCCCTGCCCGCGACCCCCGAGGCCGAGGTCGACATCGTGTCCCGGCGCGTGGCGCAGACGGGGCTCTCGCTCGACCTGCCCCCGGTGCCCGACGGCATGGCCGAGATCCGCCGTGTCGTCACGGTCTTCCGCGAGCTGCGCGACGGCATCACCACGGACGGCCGCACCAAGCTCAAGTCACCGTCGGGGACGCTGTCCACGGCAGAGGCCATCTCCGTCGTCACCGGAGGCCTCGCACTCGCCGCCCACTTCGGCGACGGCGTCCTGCGTCCGGGGGACGTGGCAGCCGGCATCATCGGCGCGGTGGTCCGCGACCCGGCGGCCGACCGTGTGATCTGGCAGGAGTACGTGGAGACCGTCGTCCGGGAGCGGGACGGCTGGAAGGACTTCTACCGCGCCTGCCGCGAGGCAGCCGGATGACACCCCGCACCGGAGGGCCCGGAGCGTCCGGGGGACCGCTGCTCCTGGGGATACGCCACCACGGTCCGGGTTCCGCCCGCGCGGTCCTGGCCGCACTGGAGTCCGCACGGCCGAGTGCCGTGCTCGTCGAAGGACCGCCCGAGGGCGACGCGCTGCTGCCGCTCGCCGCGCACAGCCGGATGCGCCCGCCGGTCGCGTTGCTCGCCCACGCCGTCGACGACCCGGGGCGTGCCGCGTTCTGGCCGCTGGCCGACTTCTCCCCCGAGTGGGTGGCGATCCGCTGGGCGTCGGCGCACGGCGTCCCCGTGCGCTTCGTCGACCTGCCCGCCGCGCACTCCCTGGCACTGAGGGAACCGCGGGACGACGGACCGGAGGAGGGCCGGGGCATCGATCCGCTCGGGATCCTCGCCGGGACGGCGGGCTACGACGACCCCGAGCGCTGGTGGGAGGACGTCGTCGAGCACCGGGGGGCGGACGGCGAGCCGGCCGACCCGTGCGCCCCGTTCGCCGCGCTCGCCGAGGCGATGACGGCCCTGCGTGAGGCGTACGGCGACGGGGGGGATCCGCAGGACGCGGTCCGGGAGGCCTGCATGCGCCTCCAGCTGCGTGCCGCGCGCAAGGAGTTCGGTGACGGCATCGCCGTGGTCTGCGGCGCGTGGCACGTGCCGGCGCTCGCCGCGAGGACGACGGTCGCCGCCGACCGGGCACTCCTGAAAGGGATGCCCAAGGTGAGGGCGGAGCTGACCTGGGTGCCGTGGACCCACCGCAGGCTCGCCCGGTACAGCGGATACGGCGCGGGTATCCAGTCACCCGGCTGGTACGGGCACCTCTTCGCTGCCCCCGACCGGCCCGTCGAGCGCTGGATGACGAAGGTCGCCGGGCTGCTGCGCGCCACGGACAGGACCGTGTCCTCGGCGGACGTCATCGAGGCCGTCCGGCTCGCCGGGACACTGGCCGCCCTGCGCGGACGCCCCGCGGTCGGCCTGGACGAGGCGACCGACGCGGTCAGGGCCGTCATGTGCCAGGGCTCCGACGTGCCGCTCGCCCTGGTGCGGGACCGGCTCGTCGTCGGGGAGGTCCTGGGCGAGGTCCCGGACACCGCCCCGGCCGTCCCCCTCCAGCGCGACCTGGACAAGCAGCAGCGCACGCTGAGGCTGCGGCCCGAGGCGGGCAGGCGCGAGCTGGAGCTCGATCTGCGCAAGGACACCGACGCCGCCCGCAGCAGACTGCTGCACCGGCTGCGCGTCGTCGGAGTGCACTGGGGCGAGCCCGCCGTGGGCCGGGGCAGCACGGGGACGTTCCGGGAGAGCTGGCGGCTGCAGTGGGAGCCCGAGCTCCACGTCCGGATCGCCGAGGCCGGGGTGTGGGGCACCACCGTGCTCGGCGCGGCGACCGCCAGGGCCGAGTCGGACGCCGTGTCGGCGTCGTCGCTCGCCGGGGTCACCGCGCTCGCCGGGCAGTGCCTCCTGGCGGGCCTGCCCGAGGCCCTGCCCGTCGTGATGAGGGCCCTCGCCGACCGCGCCGCCCTCGACACGGACGTCGGCCACCTGGCCGACGCGCTGCCCGCCCTGGCCCGCTCCCTGCGGTACGGCGACGTGCGGTCCACCGACACCGCGGCCCTCGGAGAGGTGGCCGTCGGCCTCGCGGAGCGTGTCTGCGTGGGCCTGCCGCCCGCCTGCACCGGCCTCGACGCCGACGCGGCGGGAGAGGCGCAGCGCAGGGTGGAGGGCGTGCACCTCGCGATCGGGCTGCTCGCCGGTGCCGTACGGGCGGACGGGCTGCCCGAGCGGTGGGCCGGTGTCCTGCACCAGCTGGCCGCCAGGGACGCGGTCGCCGGTGTCATCAGGGGCCGTGCCGCGCGACTCCTCCTGGACGACGGCCGGCTGGCACGGGACGAGGCCGCGCGCCTGATGGGACTGGCCCTCTCGCCCGGCACCGCGCCTGCCGACGCGGCGGCCTGGATCGAGGGTTTCGTGGGCGGGGCGGCGGGCGGTGGCCTGCTGCTCGTCCACGACGAGCGGCTCCTCGGTCTCGTCGACACCTGGCTGTCGGGCATACCGGCCGGCACGTTCGACGCTGTGCTGCCCCTCGTGCGCCGCACGTTCTCCGCGTACGAGCCCGGCGTCCGCCGCACGCTGGGTGAACTCGTCCGTCGCGGGGCGGGTTCCGGAAAGGCACGCGACGAGGGGGTGCCCGCCGCGCCGGGCTTCGGCGAAGGGCTCGACGAGGACCGGGCGGACGCGGTGGTTCCGGTGCTCCGGCTGCTCCTCGGTCTCGACGACCCGTCGGAGCGGGAGCTGGTGACGGGATGACCACGGACCGGGCGGACCCGGAGGAGGAGAGGGCGATGGAGGCGGCCCCCACGGAGGACGAGCGTCTGCGGCGCTGGCGGCTGGTGCTCGGCGCGGACAGCGCCGGGAGCACCGGGCACGCGCTGACGGGGCGCGACGAGGCGATGGACGGAGCACTCGCCGCGCTGTACGACGGCGGGAGGAAGCCGGGCGGCAGGGGCGGGCCGGAGCGTTCCGCGGGGCTCGGGGCGTCCGCCCCGTCCGTGGCCCGCTGGCTCGGTGACATCCGTACGTACTTCCCGGCCTCCGTCGTCCAGGTCATGCAGCGCGACGCGATCGACCGCCTCGGGCTCTCCACCCTGCTGCTGGAGCCGGAGATGCTGGAGGCCGTCGAACCCGACGTCCACCTGGTCGGCACCCTGCTCTCGCTCGGCAAGGCCGTGCCGGAGACGACCAGGGAGACGGCCCGGGCCGTCGTGCGCAAGGTGGTCGACGACCTGGAGCGCCGACTGGCCACCCGTACGAGGGCGACGCTCACCGGCGCCCTCGACCGCTCGGCCAGGTCGGGCCGGCCGCGTCACCGCGACGTCGACTGGGACCGCACGATCCGGGCCAACCTCCGGAACTACGTACCCCTGCCCGGCCGCGAGGGGGCCGGGACGGTGATACCCGAGCGGCTCGTCGGGTACGGGCGCGCGGACCGGTCCGTGAAGAAGGACGTCATCCTCTGTGTCGACCAGTCCGGGTCGATGGCCGCCTCCGTCGTCCACGCCGCGGTCTTCGGCGCGGTACTCGCCTCGATGCGGACGCTGGCGACACGGCTCGTCGTGTTCGACACCTCCGTCGTCGACCTCACCGAACAGCTCGACGATCCGGTCGACGTCCTGTTCGGCACCCAGCTCGGCGGCGGCACGGACATCAACCGCGCGCTCGCCTACTGCCAGTCGAGGATCACCCGTCCGGCGGACACGGTCGTCGTCCTCATCAGTGACCTCCACGAGGGAGGGATCCGCGACGAGATGGTGGAACGGGCCGCCGCGATGACGGCGTCCGGTGTCACGTTCGTGACGCTGCTCGCCCTGTCGGACGAGGGCGCGCCCTCCTACGACCGGGAGCACGCCGCCGCCCTGGGGGCACTCGGCGCCCCGGCCTTCGCCTGTACTCCGGACCTCTTCCCCGAGGTGATGGCGGCGGCGATCGAGAAACGGCCCCTGCCGATACCGGACACCGGCCCGTGACCGAGCGAGCCACCGGTCCGCCGCCAGGCGACGGACCGCTCGGCCCACCGCCAGGCGACGGACCGCCCGGGCCGCTCCCCGGCGGAGCCGTTTTGTCCCCCGCACCCCGGTCACCAGCGCTGTCTGTGACCGGTATCACCGCTCAGGTGTGATGTGCAATTTAGGGTCCGGCACGGCGCGGGGGATAACCTGCCGGATGGACATGCCGCGTACCCGGTCACCGTGTGCGCCTCCCTTGTGACTGCGCAGTCACGTTGCCCTCGCGGCACGCCCACGCAGAAAACGAACCGCGAGACCACTAAAAGGGACGGACGCGCGTGGACCTGTTCGAGTACCAGGCGAGGGACCTCTTCGCCAAGCACGGTGTACCGGTGCTGGCCGGTGAAGTCATCGACACGCCTGAGGCAGCCCGCGAGGCGACCGAGCGGCTGGGCGGCAAGTCCGTCGTCAAGGCGCAGGTGAAGGTCGGTGGCCGAGGCAAGGCCGGCGGCGTGAAGCTGGCGGCGGACCCCGACGAGGCGGTCGCTCGCGCGACCGACATCCTCGGCATGGACATCAAGGGCCACACGGTCCACAAGGTGATGATCGCCGAGCTGTCCCCGGAGATCGAGGCGGAGTACTACGTCTCGTACCTCCTCGACCGCACCAACCGCACCTTCCTCGCCATGGCGTCGGTGCAGGGCGGCATGGACATCGAGGAGGTCGCGGAGAAGACCCCCGAGGCCCTCGCGAAGGTCCCGGTCAACGCCGTCGACGGCGTTGACATCGAGAAGGCCCGCGAGATCGTGGCCCAGGCGAAGTTCCCGGCCGAGGTGGCCGAGGGTGTCGCCGAGGCCATGGTGACCCTGTGGGACACCTTCGTCGCCGAGGACGCGCTCCTCGTCGAGGTCAACCCGCTGGTGAAGACCAAGGACGGCCGCATCCTGGCGCTGGACGGCAAGGTGTCTCTCGACGAGAACGCCGACTTCCGCCAGCCCGACCACGAGGCGCTCGAGGACAAGGCCGCGGCCAACCCCCTCGAGGCCGCCGCCAAGGCCAAGAACCTCAACTACGTCAAGCTCGAGGGCGAGGTCGGCATCATCGGTAACGGTGCCGGTCTGGTCATGTCGACCCTGGACGTCGTCGCGTACGCCGGTGAGAAGCACGGCAACGTGAAGCCCGCCAACTTCCTCGACATCGGCGGCGGCGCCTCCGCGGAGGTCATGGCGAACGGCCTCGAGATCATCCTCGGTGACTCGGACGTCAAGTCCGTCTTCGTCAACGTCTTCGGTGGCATCACCGCCTGCGACGAGGTCGCCAACGGCATCGTCCAGGCCCTGGAGCTGCTCAAGTCCAAGGGCGAGGACGTCAACAAGCCGCTGGTCGTGCGCCTCGACGGCAACAACGCGGAGCTGGGTCGCAAGATCCTCTCCGACGCCAACCACCCGCTCGTTCAGCGCGTGGACACCATGGACGGCGCGGCCGACAAGGCCGCCGAGCTCGCCGCGGCTGCGAAGTAAGGGACGAGGGACTCCAACACCATGGCTATCTTCCTCACCAAGGACAGCAAGGTCATCGTCCAGGGGATGACCGGCGCCACGGGCATGAAGCACACCAAGCTCATGCTGGCCGACGGCACCAACATCGTCGGTGGCGTGAACCCGCGCAAGGCGGGCACCTCCGTCGACTTCGACGGCACCGAGGTACCCGTGTTCGGGTCCGTCGCCGAGGCGATGGAGAAGACCGGCGCCGACGTGTCCGTCCTCTTCGTGCCGCCGGCCTTCGCGAAGGCCGCCGTCGTCGAGGCGATCGACGCCGAGATCCCGCTGGCCGTCGTGATCACCGAGGGCATCGCCGTCCACGACTCGGCCGCCTTCTGGGCGTACGCCGGCTCCAAGGGCAACAAGACCCGGATCATCGGTCCGAACTGCCCCGGCCTGATCACCCCCGGTCAGTCCAACGCCGGCATCATCCCGGGCGACATCACCAAGCCCGGCCGTATCGGTCTCGTGTCCAAGTCCGGCACGCTGACCTACCAGATGATGTACGAGCTGCGTGACATCGGCTTCTCGTCCGCCGTCGGCATCGGTGGCGACCCGGTCATCGGCACGACGCACATCGACGCCCTCGCGGCGTTCGAGGCGGACCCCGAGACCGACCTCATCGTGATGATCGGCGAGATCGGTGGCGACGCCGAGGAGCGTGCCGCCGACTACATCGCGAAGAACGTCACGAAGCCGGTCGTCGGTTACGTCGCGGGCTTCACCGCCCCGGAGGGCAAGACCATGGGCCACGCCGGCGCCATCGTCTCCGGCTCGTCCGGCACCGCCGCCGCCAAGAAGGAGGCCCTCGAGGCCGCAGGCGTGAAGGTCGGCAAGACGCCGACCGAGACCGCCAAGCTGGCGCGCGAGATCCTCGGCGGCTGACCGCGTCACCGCTTCACCGCGGAAACGGCGCGGGCTCGCGCCCCTTCGACGAGGGGGCGCGAGCCCGCGCCGTTTCTGTCGCCCGGCCGCTCACGGAATCCGTGGGACCAGGCGTTCCGGGCCGTGCGTCAGCTCGCTCCGCAGCGACTTCTGCAGTTCCAGGTCCTGAGGCGTCAGCTTCTGAGGCCCGCCCAGCGGGGGGACGCCGCCGACGCGCGCGGCGGGTGCCAGCGGCTGCTCGTACCGGGTGGGGGCGGTGTGCAGCGTGAACGCGGTCGAGCTGACGAGCAGCGCCCCCAAGCAGAGTGCCGCCCGGGTCCACAGCTCCGCGACGCGCTCGCTGCCCGCGCGGACCACCGGGGCCGGTGGCGGCGCCGGGACCTCTTCGGCGAGGGCGAGCGCGCGGAGCCGCTCCTGAAGCGGGGGCCGGCCGGCGGGGGCCCGGGGCTCCGGCGGCTCGGGCACCCGCTCCGCGACGGCGGCCCGCGCGTTCAGCAGTCTGCTCGCCGCGGCGGGCGTACTCGCCTCCGTCTCCGCGGCCGTGTCCGGCAGCCCGAGGCCCACGCCGTCGTGGAGCAGCAGCGTCCGGCGGTACGAGGGCGGAAGGTCCAGCAGCGCGTCGAGCAGGGCGCCCAGCGCCGGGTCGTCGGGCAGCGGGTCGGCCCGGCGGTGCCTACGGCGCAACCGGTGCCAGGGCGACATCGCGTACTCGTACGACACCGCCCGCACCCAGCCCGCCGGGTCACGGTCCCTGGCCACCTCGGGCCACCGCTGCCAGGTGACCCTGAAGGCGTGCTCGACGGCTTCCCGCGACAGCCCGCGACGGCCGGTCAGCAGATACATCTGGCGGGTGAGGCCCAGGGCGGTCCGGCCGTACAGGACATCGAACGCCTCCTCGGCGGTGAGGCCCTCCGGGCGCTGTACGGCACGCTCGGACTCCACCGGCACCGGCACATCCGGCCCAGATCCTTCCGGTCCCCCTCCCTCCGGGCCCCCTCCGTCCGGCCCCCCTTTGTCCGGCGCGGACAGCTCCGGTGTGTGGGCCGCGGGCGCCGGTACTTCCGGAGCGGGGGCCGCGGGCGTGAGCGCCCCGGTGGCGCGGGACTCCTCGGACTCCCCCGGCGGGGGAGCGGCCCGGATCCCGGCGTCGGTGCCGGTCCCGGTCTCGGTCTCGGTCTGGGGCGTCATGCTGCTCCCGGTGGCTTCGACGGACGGGGGAGGTGCCGAGGCGTGTCCGGCGACGCCGATCAGTCCGGCGTAGGCGGTGCGCCGACGGCCCTTGGGGCTGGTGCGCCCCGTCTCCCAGGACCGGACGGTGGCAGACGTGACCCCCACGGCCCTCGCGACCTCCTCCTCGCTCAGCGCCATGGCCTCACGCAGCCTGCGGCGCTCCTCGGGGGAGGGCAACGGGGCGGCGGGGGCCGGACCGGTGTTGCTTCGCGTCATGTCCGGCCTCCGTCCCCGGTGTCCCCGATGACACTGCACTGGGTGAAAAAGTACATAAACGTATATTGAGCGACACCACGACCATTACCCCGTTACGCGACATAAGCGCGTGTCGTTGGCAGCATGGCCGCGTGACCCAAGTGACCGAGCGCAGCCCGATGTTGCCGGCCGAGCGGAACAGGTCCGCCGCGATGGCCTCCGCCTTCGTGCGCGGGGCGCTCGCGGCGGGGCTGGGGCTCGGCTCGCTGGCCGTCCTCGTCATGCTGTTGTGGATCAGCTCCCCGTACCCCGACAGCGGGCCGGGCGGAGCCCTCCGGGTGGCAGCCGGGCTCTGGCTGCTCGCTCACGGTGCCGAACTCGTCAGAGCGGACACCGCGGGAGGGCAGACCGCGCCCGTGGCGATCGTCCCGCTCCTGCTCGTGGTGGTGCCGGTGTGGCTGGTGTACCGGGCCGCCCGGGACTCCTCGGACACCGGCGGGCAGGTGCCGGGCGGTTCCCCGGCAGCCGGCGCGTTCTGGGCGGTCAGCGCGGGATACCTGCTGGTGGTGGTGGGCGCCGCGGCGTACGCGCGGGGCGGAGTGCTGCCGGCCGACCGCGCCTCGATCGTCTTCCCGGTGACGCTCGTGGTGACCGGGGCGGCAGCCGCTGGGGCATGGGCGGCGTGCGGGCGGCCACTCGGTCCGCTTCTCGTCCGGGCCCCGCTGAGGCTGCAGGAGGCAGCCGCCCGCTCCCGGTTCCGGTCCGGGACCGGTGTGGTCCTGCGGTCGGCCGCCGCCGGGGTGCTCGCGCTGCTGTGCGGCGGGGCGTTGCTGGTCGCGCTGGCGCTGGCGTGGCACGCGGGGCCGGCGAGGGAGTCGTTCCTGGGGCTCTCCGGCGACTGGGCCGGCCGGATCTCCGTCCTTCTGCTGGCGGCGGCGCTCGTCCCGAACGCGGCGGTGTGGGGTGCCGCCTACGGCCTCGGGCCCGGCTTCGCCGTCGGTACGGCGTCCATGGCCACCCCGCTCGCCTTCACCGGCCCGCCCGCGCTGCCGGACTTCCCGCTGCTCGCGGCGGTGCCGTCCCACGGCCCGGGGACGCCGGCGAACTGGGCGGCAGCCGCGGTGCCGGTCGTGGCCGCCGTCGTCCTCGGGCGTGTCGTCGCACGGGGGGCGGCTCCGGTTCGCGGAAGTCGCGAGGAGGCGTGGGGCCAGGGACGGACCGCGCTGGTGGCGGCCCTTGCCGCCGTGGGCTGCGGTACCGGCGCGGCGGCCCTGGCGGCGGTGTCGGGCGGCCCGCTGGGTACCGGGGCCCTGGCGGAGTTCGGACCCGTGTGGTGGATGGTGGGCCCGGCCGCACTCGCGTGGTCCGCCGTCATCGGCGTACCGGCGGCGCTGCTGCTGCGGGCGTGGCGGCTGAGGGAGCACCGGTGGGGATGGCGGCGGGACTCGGCGACCGGCGGGACGGCGGTGACGCCACCGGGTCCTGAGCCGGATCCCGTTGCCGGGAAGGAGCCCGGGGAGACGAGTGGGGACGCGGAGCCTTACGACTTCCTCTCGGCCGATCCGTGGCACGAGGAAGGGGCGAGGGAGGCACGCTGGGCCAAGCTCAAGAAGGCGTCGGGCGGGCTGATGGCCGACTTCCCGGCGGAGGAGCGGACGGCGGCAGAACCGGGGCCGCCGATGCCCGCACCGGCACCGGCGTCCGCGCCCGGGCCGGCGCCGGTCTCGGCACCCGCACCGGCACCGGCGTCCGCGCCCGGGGCGCCCCCGGCCCCGGCGCCCGGGCACCCGGCGCCTGCCGCGTCACAGTCGCCCCCGCCCTCGGCACCCGCACCCACACAGGCGCCCGGGCACCCGGCGCCTGCCGCCTCGCCCCCGTCGGAGGCCGGTCCCTCGCCCGCCGCATCCGCCCCCACTCCTGGAAACGCCCCCGCTGCCGGGTCCGGTACGCCGGCCGGCCGGGCCCCGGATGCCCAGGGGCACTCGGAACCCGGCCGGGAGACCGAGACTCCCTGAGGGAGCGGGCCGGTAGGGGGAGTAGTTACTTCTTCACGCCGAAGAAGGGCTCCAGCGGGTCGGGCAGCTTCTTGTTGCAGGCGACGGCACCGGACTTGGTGAGGGCGTCGTTCACGCACGTGTAGTAGTCGCGGTAGACCAGCTGGACCGTGTAACCGGTGGCCACGATCGCGAGAGCCAGCAGCGCCGTCACCAGACCGCTGACAGCCGCGGTCGTCTGCTGTCGGCTGCCGCTCTGCTGGGCGCCGGCGGCGGAGCCGGGCACGGCCCCCGGCGCCTGAGGCGCCGTGGGGTGGTCCGAGCCGCTCGTGCCGGAGGCCACGGCCGCACGCGAGCCCGGCTCCTGGGCCTTGGGCGGACCCCCGCGGAGGGCGCTGACCGACCAGTACACGGCGAGGGCGCCGAGAAGCATGGCGATCTCGGGGAAGTCGAAGAGGGCGAAGAAGAAGGCCCACATCCCGCCCAGCACCGCGTAGCGTGCGCGCCGCTGCGCGGGGTCGGTGGGGTCCCAGCGCAGCCCGCCGGGGCTGCCCCCGGGGCCGCCTCCCTGGGCGCCCGGACCGCCGGTGCCGCCGGGGCGGCCGCCGAACCCGCCGCCCTGGCGGCCCGGCTGCCGGTCGCTCCACTGGCTGCCCCAGACCGGGCGGTCGTCGGAAGGACCGTCGCCGCTGTCGCCGTTCCCGCCGTTGCCCTGGTTTCCCGGCGCGTGGGAAGGACGGCGGGGCTGCCAGGGCTGGTCGGGCCGGTCCTCGGGCGGGGCCGCGAACGGATTGTCGTCGGACGACCCGGACGACCCGGACGACGAGCCCGGTCCACGGGGCGATACCGGTCCCGACGGGGAACCCGAACCCGACGGGGAACCCGAACCCGGCGAGGAGTCCGGCGATGAGGACTGGCGTTCCCGCATCAGCGTGGAGGCCCGCTCGGGCAGCGGGTGGCCAAGGGCGGTGCGGAGGCGGTCCGGCATGTGGTGAACGTCTTCCCCATCTCGTCATTTCCGCCCGGGGGCGGTTCCCTGTCCCCTGACGCTACCTCCCGGTCACGCCCCCGTCCCGTGGGGGCCGCCGGGTGTGCCGGTATCGTTGCTGACGGTCGGACCGTTCGTAGAGTTCCCCGTATCCCGGGACGAGCTTCTTTCGTACGACCATACAAACGCACCTCCTGTACATCGCGTACCTGCTGCACCGCGCGAGAAAGGGCCCTGCCGTGGCCTCCCCGCCCCCCTCTGCCGCTCCGGCCCGTGTGGTCGTCCTCGTGTCCGGTTCGGGCACGAACCTCCAGGCACTCCTCGACGCGATCGGTGACGACCCCGAGGGGTACGGCGCCCGGATCGTGGCGGTCGGCGCGGACCGCCACGGCACCGTCGGCCTCGAACGTGCCGAGCGGGCCGGCCTTCCCACCTTCGTGTGCAGGCTCGGCGCGTACGCGAACCGCGACGAGTGGGACGCGGCCCTGACGGCGGCCGTGGCGGCGCACCGCCCCGACCTCGTCGTGTCCGCCGGGTTCATGAAGATCGTGGGCAAGGACTTCCTGGCCGCGTTCGGCGGCCGTGTCGTCAACACCCACCCCGCCCTGCTCCCCAGCTTTCCCGGTGCCCACGGCGTGCGCGACGCGCTCGCGTACGGCGTGAAGGTCACCGGGTGCACCGTCCACTTCGTCGACGACGGCGTCGACACCGGTCCGATCATCGCGCAGGGCGTGGTCGAGGTGACCGAAGAGGAAAGCGTGGAGGGCGAAGCCGCGCTCCACGAACGCATCAAGGAAGTCGAGCGCAAGCTGCTCGTCGAGGCCGTGGGGCGGCTCGCCCGCGACGGCTATCGCATTGAGGGACGAAAGGTTCATCTCGGTCATGTCGGTGAATAAGCCCATCCGCCGCGCCCTGGTCAGTGTCTACGACAAGACGGGGCTCGAAGACCTCGCCCGCGGTCTGCACGAGGCGGGTGTCGAGCTGGTTTCCACCGGCTCCACCGCCGGGAAGATCGCAGCCGCCGGTGTCCCGGTCACCAAGGTCGAGGAGCTCACCGGCTTCCCCGAATGCCTCGACGGCCGCGTCAAGACCCTCCACCCCCGTGTGCACGCCGGCATCCTCGCCGACCTGCGCCTGGACACCCACCGCGAGCAGCTCGCCGAGCTCGGTGTGGAGCCGTTCGACCTCGTGGTCGTCAACCTGTACCCGTTCTCGGAGACCGTCGCCTCCGGTGCCTCCGACGACGAGTGTGTGGAGCAGATCGACATCGGCGGTCCTTCCATGGTCCGCGCCGCCGCCAAGAACCACCCGTCCGTGGCGGTCGTGACCAGCCCGGAGCGCTACGCCGACGTCCTCGCGGCGGTCAAGGCGGGCGGCTTCGACCTGACCGCCCGCAAGCGGCTGGCGGCCGAGGCCTTCCGGCACACCGCCGCGTACGACGTCGCGGTCGCCTCCTGGTTCGCGGCCGGCTACGCCGCCGACGACGCGGGTCTCCCCGAGTTCCTCGGTGACACGTACACGCGCAAGAACGTCCTGCGCTACGGCGAGAACCCGCACCAGCCCGCGGCGCTCTACACCTCGGGCGAAGGCGGTCTCGCGGAGGCCGAGCAGCTGCACGGCAAGGAGATGTCCTACAACAACTACACGGACACCGACGCCGCCCGCCGCGCCGCCTACGACCACGCCGAGCCGTGCGTCGCGATCATCAAGCACGCCAACCCGTGCGGCGTCGCCGTCGCCGACGACGTCGCGACCGCGCACCGCAACGCGCACGCCTGCGACCCGCTGTCCGCTTTCGGCGGTGTCATCGCCGTCAACCGGCCGGTGACCGTCGAGATGGCCGAGCAGGTCGCCGACATCTTCACCGAGGTCATCGTCGCCCCGGCGTACGAGGACGGCGCCGTCGAGGTGCTGGCCCGCAAGAAGAACATCCGGGTGCTGCGCTGCCCCGAGGCCCCGGCCTCCGCGGTCGAGGTCAAGCCCATCGACGGCGGCGCCCTGCTCCAGGTCACCGACCGCCTCCAGGCCGACGGCGACGACCCGGCCAACTGGACCCTCGCCACCGGCGAGGCGCTCACAGCCGATGAGCTCAGGGAGCTCGCCTTCGCCTGGAAGGCGTGCCGCGCCGTCAAGTCCAACGCGATCCTCCTCGCCAAGGACGGCGCCTCGGTCGGCGTCGGCATGGGCCAGGTCAACCGCGTGGACTCCGCGAAGCTCGCGGTGGAGCGGGCCGGCGAGGAGCGGGCCCGCGGCTCCTACGCCGCGTCCGACGCCTTCTTCCCCTTCCCGGACGGCCTGGAGATCCTGACCGCCGCCGGTATCAAGGCGGTCGTCCAGCCGGGCGGCTCGGTCCGTGACGAGCTCGTCGTCGAGGCCGCGCAGAAGGCGGGCGTGACCATGTACTTCACGGGCACGCGCCACTTCTTCCACTGACACCTGGCTCGTCCAGCCGCCGCAGGCCGCACCCGAAGGGGTGCGGCCTGCGGCGTGTCCGGGGCTCGCCCGGCCCCGCGTCCCGGCGTACGGACGCCAGTCGCCCCTCTGTTCTAATGAATGGCCTTGTCGGGCCGTAGCGGGGCAGGACCGGCGCGACCGGCAGTGACCAGTGTGGGATTCCGTTGCGGGGGCATCGTGCTTGAGCTGAACCAGAGCGAGACCGGCGTGCCCGGGGCGCGGGCCCCGGAGCCCGGCGCCAGGACGCCGCACGCGGCGCCGCCGCGGCCCTATCTGATCGCCGCCGTGGTCCTGTGCGCCCTCTACTTCCTCTACGGCTACCTGCGGTTCAGCCACTTCCAGTCGCCCTCCTGGGACCTGGGCATCTTCGAGCAGGAGGTGCGCGCGTACGCGGGGTTCGACGCCCCCGTCGTCGACATCAAGGGCCCGGGCTATCTGATACTCGGCGACCACTTCAGTCCCGTGGTGGCCCTCCTCGCACCGCTCTACTGGATCTGGCCCTCCGCCGTCGCCCTGCTGTTCGCCCAGGCCGCCCTGTTCGCCGCCTCCGCGGTCGTCGTCGGGCGCACCGTCCAGCAGATCCTGGGCGGACGCTCGGGCCTGGCCGCCACCGTCGCGTACGGGCTGTCCTGGGGCCTCCAGGAAGCGGTGAAGGCCGACTTCCACGAGATAGCCTTCGCCGTCCCGCTGCTGGCCCTCGTCTGCCGTGCCCTGCTCATGGAGCGCTGGCGGGCCGTCGTCCTGTGGTCCCTGCCGCTGGTGCTCGTGAAGGAGGACCTCGGGATCACCGTGGCCGTCGTGGGCGGGCTGCTGGCCCTGTACGGGCGGCGGTTCCAGGGCTTCCTGCTGGCGGCCTTCGGGGTGTGCGCGTTCGCGCTGACCGTACTGGTGCTCATACCGGCGGCCAGCAGCGCGGGAACGTACGACTACTGGAAGAAGATCGAGGAGAACGGCGGGCAGGAGGTCTCCCTGCTCGACTCCGCCCTCGGCGTGTTCAACTCCTCCGTCAAGCTGGAGATGCTGGTCTTCCTGGTCGGCATCACCGCCTTCATGGCGCTGCGCTCACCCCTGATCCTGCTGGTCCTGCCCACGGTCGGGTGGCGCCTGCTCTCCCAGGACTCCAACCACTGGGGCATGGTCTGGCACTACAGCGCGATCCTGATGCCGGTGGTCTTCCTGGCCATGGCCGACGGCGTCCGCCGCAGCCGGGCTTCGAAGCGGCCCTGGCTCGTCTCGTACGCGAACGTCGCCGTCCCCGTGGCCGCGGCGGTCGCCGTCGCGCTCACCCAGCACCTGCCGCTCCGCGACCTGCTGCGCCCGGAGACGTACCGCGCGGACGCGCGCGCCCACGCGGCCGAGGCGGCCCTCGACGCCATACCCGTGGGCGCGCGGGTGGAGACGGACATCACGCTGATGGCGCACCTGACCGCGGACCGCACGGTCTACTGGGTCGGGGGCGCCCCCGGCACCGCACCCGACGTCGTCGCGATCAATCTGGACTTCGGCTGGTCGCGGCCGATCGACGACCCGGTGAGGTACGCCCAGCAGCTCCACCCGGAGGCGCGCTACCGGATCACCCGGGAGGTGGGCTCCTTCGTCGTGATGGAACGCACCACGCCGGCGCCCGGGAACGGCTGAAGGCCGCACACCCGCTGGTGAGCGGGTGCCACGGCCTTCACGCGCGGGTGCGCTGCGGTCAGTGCTGCGGCTGCTGCTGGCGGTTGAACCAGGCGCCACCGTCGGACTTCGCCACGAAGACGACGACCAGGATGGCCAGCACCGTGTGGATGAGGCCGATCACGATGAACGGGTAGATGCCGAGGATCGCGGTGATCACGCCGAAGACGATGGCCGTGATGCGCACGCCGTTGCCGCCCTTGCCGAACTTGGCGGCGAGGAAGACGGCGAGGACGCCCCACAGGATCGCGAAGACGACGATGCCCCAGAGCGCGGCGCCGGAGTAGTCGGCCAGCTGCTGGAACTGGACGTCCTCCTTCAGCGTCGGGTCCTCCTTGGCCGCGTTCACGGCCGCGGCGGCGAGGGCGACGAAGATCGCGCCGATGACCTGGAGGCCGGCGATCACGAAGAGCATGACGCGGGCGGCCTTCACACCGCCGGGCATCTCGGTGGGCCCGCCGGGGTAGCCGTAACCGCCCTGCACGGGGGGTGCCTGCGGGTAGCCGTAGCCCTGCTGGGGCACGCCCTGCGGCGCCTGCTGGGGGTAGCCGTAGCCCGGCTGCCCGCCCGGCTGCGCGCCCTGCTGCTGGCCGTAGGGGTTGTTGGGGTCGCCGAAGCTCATGGCGAGGTTCCTCCGTTGCGAAGTGCGGGGACGACGCGGCCCGGACGGAGGAATCGTGCGCGATCTGAACGGTGGTCCCCCCGACACTGTCCGCGGTGATGCGGGCCTTATCGTCGTCGTGACATCCGCTCTTTGTCCAGCCGGTTGCCCAGAGTGTTGTGCAAGTGCAATCTCCCGTCCACGTGGCAGGCCACGATTGGTACGCGGGCGGGGTCATCCGCGAGGATGGGTGTCATGACTGCCCAGATTCTCGATGGCAAGGCCACCGCAGCTGCGATCAAGTCCGATCTGACCGTCCGCGTGGCGGCCCTCAAGGCACAGGGCATCACACCCGGCCTGGGAACCCTGCTCGTCGGCGACGACCCGGGCAGCCGCTGGTACGTGAACGGCAAGCACCGCGACTGCGCCCAGGTCGGCATGGGCTCCATCCAGCGCGAACTCCCCGACACCGCCACCCAGGAGGAGATCGAGGAGGTCGTACGCGAGCTCAACGCCAACCCGGAGTGCACCGGTTACATCGTGCAGCTCCCGCTGCCCAAGGGGATCGACACCAACCGCATCCTGGAGCTGATGGACCCGGCGAAGGACGCGGACGGGCTGCACCCGATGAGCCTCGGCAAGCTCGTGCTGAACGAGGAGGGACCGCTGCCCTGCACACCCCAGGGCGTCGTCACCCTGCTCCGCCGTCACGGCGTGGAGATCAACGGCGCCCACGTGGTCGTCGTCGGCCGGGGCGTCACCATCGGACGCCCGCTCCCGCTGCTGCTGACGCGCAGGTCGGAGAACGCGACCGTCACCCAGTGCCACACCGGCACCCGCGACCTCTCGGCGCACCTCAGGCAGGCCGACATCATCGTCGCCGCCGCCGGCGTGCCCCACCTGATCAAGCCCGAGGACGTCAAGCCGGGTGCCGCGGTGCTGGACGTGGGCGTCAGCCGGGACGAGAACGGGAAGATCGTCGGCGACGTCCACCCCGGCGTGGCGGAGGTGGCCGCGTGGGTCGCCCCGAACCCGGGCGGCGTGGGCCCCATGACGCGGGCCCAGCTGCTCGTCAACGTGGTCGAGGCAGCCGAGCGCGGCGCCGCCGGGGCCTCCGCCGCGTCCGCCGGCTGACCCGGACCGGAGGAACGTCATGGGCGCTGGTACGAGTCCGGCGGACGGTACGCACGCGGACGGGCCCGCCGAGCACGCGGGGACGTCCGGAACGGCGGAGGGGTCCGAGGGTGCGCGGCTGTCCGGTGAGCCGGGGGACGCGGGGCCGGGGGACGCGGGGCCGCAGGGGGAGACCGCGGCGGCCGGGGCGTCCGCGCCCGTCCCCGACGCGGCCGACGGTGGCACGGTGGCCGCCGAGGGCAGTGGCTCGACCTGGGAACCCTCGCGCCGCTTCTCGCTGACCCGTGACACCGCGCGTCCCGAGGGCGGCGGCCGGGCGGCGCCGGGGGACGCTCCCGCCCCCGCCCGGCAGTGGCCGCTGCTGACGGTGCTCTGCACCGCGGGGCTCGGGCTGCTGATCGTCGCGGCCGACCCGTTCGGCCAGGCCTTCAGGGTCGGCGCGATGCTGATGGGTGTCGCGCTGCTCGCCGGGGCGGTGCTGCGCTGGGTGGTCCCGTCCGTCGGCATGCTGGCCGTGCGGTCCCGGTTCACCGATCTGGCCACGTACGGCCTGATGGGGGTGCTGATCGTGCTGCTCGCACTGATGGCGCAGCCCGAACCGTGGCTGAAGGTCCCGTTCCTTCAGGACGTGGTGCACTTCACGATCCGCTGAGGGGTGTCCGTCCCCTCCCCCGAGAGGGGACGGACACCTGAACAGGGCGACCTCACGGGAAGCGCCGCGATGCGGCGACGTGCGCGGCCTTGCCCTGTCCCGCGACAAGCGTCATGGACATGAGGACAGCGTTCAAGGGATGCCTGGTGCCTGTGGCACGGAGGTGACCATTCCGCCACTGTGTGATCGTTGCGCAACGGCGGAGCCCGGGCGGTGCGGGCCACTGCGCACGACGGATCCCGCGCTCATGGCGAATGCGCCGTGCTCCTCTTCGCGGAACTGGCATCCTGGCTCGGTGCACCTTTCCGCGTGGTTCGGAGCACGGAGTCACCCGTCCCGACGGCGGAGGAGGGCCCGGCGCCGGGTCAGGGGGGCCGCGCAGGGGCGTCGGGGGAATCGGGTGGGGGGAAGTAATGCCGCGTAGGAAGGCACTGCCGGAAGAACTCGATCCGCAGATGCGGGAGTTCGTGTACCAGCTACGCCGACTGGTGGACCGCGGCGGGATGAGCCTGGCCACCCTCGCCGACCGCACGGGCTACAGCAGGACCTCGTGGGAGCGCTATCTCAACGGCAGGCTGCTCGCTCCCAAGGGGGCGGTCGTCGCGCTCGCCGAGGTGACGGGCACCCCGCAGCACCACCTGACGGCCATGTGGGAGCCGGCCGAGCGTGCCTGGAGCCGCTCCGAGATGCGGCACGACATGACGATGGAGGCCATCAGGATCTCCCAGGCGCGCACGGCGCCCGGTGAGGCGGGTGTGTCCGCGGCGCCCGTGGCGAGCAGGCGTACGGCCCGCGGGTGTACGGGAGCCCGCGCCGCCGCGGGGCCCCGGGGAGCGGGGCGCGAGGTGGGCCGGCCCCCGTCCGTGCCGGCCCGGCGCGGGGCGGTCCCCCGGGTCCCGCCGCAGCCGGGATCCGCGCCGGACTCCGTCACGGGCCCACTCCGCACGGCCGGCGGTACCGGTGGGCGGCGCGAGGGCGGCCGTAACCGGGTGCTCCTGGTCCTCACGGGTCTCGTGGGGGCGCTCACGCTGATGGCGGGGGCCGTGCTGCTGACCGGCCCGGGCGGGGACGACGACGCCGGTGCGGCGGCCCCGGCTCCGTCCGCGGAGCCCGTCACCCGCGCGCCCGCACTGCCCGCCGGTGTCGGGTGCGGCGGTGCCGACTGCACAGGACGGGACCCGGAGGCCATGGGCTGCGGCGGCCGGTTCGCCGGCACGGTCGCCAGGGTGGCGGTCGGCGGCGGCCTCGTCGAGGTCCGCCACAGCGAGACCTGCGGCGCGGCGTGGGCCCGTCTCACCCGGGCGTCCCTCGGTGACACCGTGCGGATCACGTCCGGCGCGTCGGAACAGGCCGGTACGGTGCGCGCGGACGCCGAGGCGTACACCCCGATGGTCGCCGTGGAGAAGGCCTCCGACGCCAGGGCCTGCGCGACACTCGCCTCCGGTGCCACGGGCTGCACCACGCCGGAGTGAGGCAGGAGCGGCTGCGCTGAGTAACGGACTGTGCGCGGTCCCACAGGGGGGCGGGCGGCCCGGGCGGCGAGGGTCGGATAGCCTGACCGCTGGATATCTCTTCACGTCAAGATTCAGAGGTGTCCAGCACCAGGGGCAGGGACCCCCACCGCCAGCTGTCTAACGGAGATCGCCATGACCCGCACTCCCGTGAATGTCACCGTGACCGGCGCAGCCGGCCAGATCGGCTACGCGCTGCTCTTCCGCATCGCCTCCGGCCACCTGCTCGGCCCGGATGTGCCGGTCAACCTGCGACTCCTCGAGATCCCGCAGGGAATGAAGGCCGCCGAGGGCACCGCCATGGAACTCGACGACTGCGCCTTCCCGCTGCTGCGCGGCATCGAGATCACGGACGACGCCAACGTCGGCTTCGCCGGTGCCAACGTCGCCCTCCTGGTCGGCGCGCGCCCGCGCACGAAGGGCATGGAGCGCGGCGACCTGCTGTCCGCCAACGGCGGCATCTTCAAGCCGCAGGGCAAGGCCATCAACGACAACGCCGCGGACGACATCAAGGTCCTCGTCGTCGGCAACCCGGCCAACACCAACGCCCTCATCGCGCAGGCCGCCGCCCCGGACGTACCGGCTGAGCGCTTCACCGCGATGACCCGCCTGGACCACAACCGCGCGATCTCGCAGCTTGCGGCCAGGACCGGTGCCGCCGTCTCCGACATCAAGCGGCTGACGATCTGGGGCAACCACTCGGCGACCCAGTACCCGGACATCTTCCACGCGGAGATCGCCGGCAAGAACGCCGCCGAGGTCGTCAACGACGAGGCCTGGCTGGCCGACACCTTCATCCCGACCGTCGCCAAGCGCGGCGCCGCGATCATCGAGGCCCGTGGCGCGTCCTCGGCTGCCTCGGCCGCCAACGCCGCCATCGACCACGTGCACACCTGGGTCAACGGCACCGCCGAGGGCGACTGGACGTCGATGGGCATCCCGTCGGACGGCTCCTACGGTGTTCCCGAGGGCATCATCTCCTCCTTCCCGGTCACCACGAAGGACGGGAAGTACGAGATCGTCCAGGGCCTGGACATCAACGAGTTCTCCCGCGCGCGGATCGACGCGTCGGTGCGGGAGCTCTCCGAGGAGCGCGACGCGGTCCGCGAGCTCGGCCTGATCTGACCGGTCACCGGCCGCCGGCCGGGCCCGGCAGTCGTACGGGGGCGCCCCCGGCAGCACCGCTGCCGGGGGCGCCCCCGGTTGCGGGGTCAGCGGCCGAGCAGCCGGCCGGCGACATCGCGCACGGCGTCGGCGGCCCTGCGCTGGAGCTGGGGGCCGAAGGTGATCCGTGACGCCCCCAGTTCCCCCAGCCGGCGGATGCCGGAGGGACCGTCGGGCACGCCGAGGGCGTTGACCGGGACCGGGACGGCGGCGGCCACGCGGGAGAGGACGTCCGCCGGCGCCATGATCGGATAGACGCAGTCCGCACCGGCTTCCGCGTAGAGCAGGGCTCGGGCGACCGTCTCCGCCTCCACGCCCGCCGCGGCGGGGCCCCCGTGGACGTACGTGTCGACACGGGCGTTGACGAAGAGGTGGCCGCCTGCCAGCGCGCGCACCTCCGCGAGCCGGTCGGCCTGACGCCGCGCGTCCACGAGGGCGCCGTCGGCCGAGTCCTCCAGGTTGCAGCCGACCGCTCCGGCTTCCAGGAGGCGGTCGACGAGTTCGGCCGGTGCCAGGCCGTAACCGGCTTCCACGTCCGCCGAGACGGGGACGGAGACCGCTCGCACGATGCGGGCCACCGCCGCGAACATCTCGGAGGCGGGCGTCTGCCCGTCGGCGTGACCGAGGGAGGCGGCCACACCGGCGCTGGGCGTGGCGAGGGCCGGGAATCCGGCGTCCTCGAACACACGGGCACTGGCGGCGTCCCACGGGCCGGGCAGGACCAGCGGATCACCCGGAAGACGTCCGTGGTGCAGGGCGCGGAAGACGGACGCGGGCTCGTTCATCAGGGCTCCGGGACGGGGAGGGACAGGGAGGAAGAGGGGACGGGCGGCGCACTGGATACGGCGGGCGGAGACCGTCCCCCGCATCGGCCCACTCAGTGCTTGACGTCACCGGGCGTGTGGTGACCGGGGGCCAGCCGTGCGGTCACGCCGAAACGGTTCCAGGCGTTGATCACCGTGATCGCGGCGATCAGCTGGGCGAGCTCGGCCTCCTCGAAGTGCCCGGCGGCCGCCGCGTAGACCTCGTCCGGCACGAACCCGTCGGTCAGGACCGTCACCGCCTCCGTCAGCCGGATCGCCGCCAGCTCCTTCTCCGTGTAGAAGTGCTGCGACTCCTCCCAGGCGCTGAGCTGGATGATCCGCTCGACGGACTCACCCGCCGCGAGGGCGTCCTTGGAGTGCATGTCCAGGCAGAAGGCGCAGTGGTTCAGCTGGGAGGCGCGGATCTTCACCAGTTCGAGCAGGGTGGGGTCGAGTCCCTTACGCGACGCGGCGTCCAGTCGGACCATGGCCTTGTAGACGTCGGGGGCGAGCTGTGCCCACTGGAGACGGGCCGGGTGCTCGGGGGCGTGGGCGGTGGCGGTGTGGTGATGTGTGTGCGTGGTCATGAGTTCGACGCTAACGGCTGGATGGCGCACCGGTATGGTCCATTTCCATGACGGATTCCTGGGCCGCTTTCGGTGCCGACCTGCACATCGAACCGGTCGGCGGGGGCCTGCGCAGCGGTCTGATGAACGCGTTGCGGGAGGCGGTGCGCACCGGGCGGCTCACCCCCGGCACCCGGCTGCCCTCCTCCCGGACGCTCGCCGCCGATCTCGGTGTCGCCCGCAACACCGTCGCCGACGCCTACGCCGAACTCGTCGCCGAGGGCTGGCTCACCGCTCGGCAGGGATCAGGGACGAGGGTCGCGCGCCGGGCCGACGCGGCCGGGCCGAAGCCCCGGCGTACGCCGTCCCGGGTCCGGCCACGGCCGGCGCACAGCCTGATGCCGGGGTCACCGGACGTCTCGGCCTTCCCACGCGCCGAATGGCTCAAGGCGTCGAGGCGCGCCCTCACCGCCGCCCCCGACCTGGCCTTCGGTTACGACGACCCCCAGGGCCGCGTCGAACTGCGAACCGTCCTGGCCGGTTATCTGGCGCGGGCGCGCGGGGTCCACGCGGACCCCGAACGCATCGTGATCTGCTCCGGATTCGTCCACGGGCTCACCCTGATGGGAAAGGTGCTGGCACGGCGCGGGGTCCGGGAGGCGGCCGTCGAGTCGTCCGGGCTGGACATCCACTGGGACCTTCTGGGAAAGGCCGGCCTGGGCACTCCGTGCCTCCCGGTGGACGGGCTCGGGGCCAGGACGGGGGAGCTCGGCGGTATGCACCGGGTGGGTGCCGCACTGCTGACACCCGCCCATCAGTTCCCCACGGGCGTCCCCCTCCACCCCGACCGGCGGGCGGCGGCGGTCGACTGGGCACGGTCCTCGGGCGGCCTGATCCTGGAGGACGACTACGACGGCGAGTTCCGGTACGACAGGCAACCGGTGGGCGCGCTCCAAGGGCTCGATCCGGAACGGGTGGTCTACATGGGGACAGCCAGCAAGTCGCTGGCCCCAGGACTCCGACTGGCCTGGATGGTGCTGCCGGAGCACCTGGTGGCGGAGGTGTGCGAGGCCAAGGGAGGTCCCGAGTGGATGACCGGGACGACGGACCAGCTGACCCTGGCGGAGTTCATCGCGTCGGGAGCGTACGACCGGCATGTGAGGGCCATGCGGCTGCGCTACCGGCGCCGCCGCGACCAGCTCGTCGCGGCGCTCGCGGAGCGGACGCCGGATTTCCGGGTGAGCGGCATCGCGGCGGGGCTGCACGCGGTGCTCGAACTCCCGGAGGGGACCGAGACGTCCGTCGTCCAGGCGGCCACCTGGCAGGGACTCGCACTGGAGCGGCTCTCGCGCTTCCGGCACCAGGACGCGGAACCGGGCCGTGAAGGACTGGTCATCGGCTACGGCACGCCGTCGGAGAGCGGCTGGGCGGGGGCGCTGGACGCACTCTGCCGGGTGCTCCCGTGACCGGGGATGTCGGGATATGCGCGAGGAGTGGGCGGCACCGGGTTTCAGCCGAGCCAGCCGTGCATCTAATCTGACTGGCAGTTCGCGGGTCGGCGGACATCGGCTCGTGGGTACGACGGGGGAGAACAGGACATGAACAGGCGCAAGCTGAGGTCGAGCACCGTCGTGCTCGGCGGCATGGGAGTGCTCGCGGCAACGCTCACCGCTTGCAGTTCGGAACCGGACGAACGGTGCGTCGACCCGGTGACCCAGGAGATCCTGCCTAGCTACGAGTGCGAGGACAGCGACGGCAGCGGTAGCTACTACTACGGCGGCAGCAGCCACAACAACCGGGTCTCCGGCGGCAGCTTCAACAAGTCCGCGGTCGAACGTGACGGATTCGGCTCCTCCGGCTCCAGCGGCGGCTGAGTCCCCCATGGAACGCCGCACCACGGAACCGCGCCCCGGCTGGCAGGAGACCGTCGAGGAGCAGGGGCTGATCTACCCCCTGACCCGCTACCCGGACGGCTCCCTGCGCCCGTACTGGGACGAGAGCGCCTACTACGTCTTCTCGCTGCCCGAGGTCGAGGCGCTGGAAGAGGTCGTGGAGGAGCTCCACGCGATGTGTCTGGCCGCCGCCGCGCACATCGTCGAGCACGACCGCTTCGCCGACCTCGGCATCACCGACCCCCGGCTGGCCGGCCTGGTCGCGGAGTCCTGGCGGCGTCGCGCCGAACTCCCCTCCCTGTACGGAAGATTCGACCTGCGGTACGACGGCACCGGCCCGGCCAAGATGCTGGAGTACAACGCCGACACCCCGACCTCCCTGGTGGAGGCCGCCAGCCCCCAGTGGTTCTGGATGGAGGACCGCTTCCCCGGCGCCGACCAGTGGAACTCCCTGCACGAGCGTCTCGTCGACGCGTGGAAACGCCAGGCCCCGCTGCTGCCGCCCGGCCCCCTGCACTTCGCCCACTCCGACGGCGACGAGCTGGGCGAGGACCTGATGACGGTGGCCTACCTGCGGGAGACCGCCGCGCAGGCCGGGATCGACACCGAGGCGCTCTCCGTCGAACGCATCGGCTGGGACCGGCTGTCCCGCCGGTTCGTCGACGAGCGGCTCCGCTTCATCCGCAGCTGCTTCAAGCTGTACCCGTGGGAATGGCTGACGACCGACCGCTTCGGTCCGCACGTGCTGGACACCCTCGACAACGGCGGCGGCACGGGCAGCACCTGCTGGATCGAGCCCGCCTGGAAGATGCTCCTCTCCAACAAGGCGCTGCTGGCGATCCTCTGGGAGCTGTACCCGGGCCACCCCAATCTCCTCCCCGCCTATCTCGACGGCCCCCGCGAGCTGGCCGGCGCCGGTGGAGCGGGCTACGTCGCCAAGCCGCTGCTCGGCCGCGAAGGTGCCGGGGTCACCGTCCACGAACCGGGCAGCGCCCCGGTGACGCGCGACGAGCCCTGCTGCTACCAGGAGCTGGCGCCCCTGCCCGACTTCTCCGGCAACCGCGTGGTGCTCGGGGCCTGGGTGGTCGAGAACGAGTCGGCCGGTCTCGGCATCCGGGAGTCGGCGGGGCTGGTCACGGACGAGTACGCCCGGTTCCTGCCCCACGTCATCCTCTGAGCCGCGACGGAGCGCACCCCCCACCGATCCGGGTTCAGCCGGCCAGGACTCCGCGGAGCTGTTCCAGGCCCCAGTCGAGGTCCTCCTTGCTGATCACCAGGGGCGGGGCGATCCGGATCGTGGAACCGTGGGTGTCCTTGACCAGCACCCCGCGGTCCATCAGCTTCTCCGAGATCTCCCGGCCCGTGCCGAGAGCCGGGGAGACGTCGACTCCTGCCCACAGGCCCCGCCCCCGCACAGCCCGGACCGTGCCGCCACCCGTCAGCAGCCCCAGCTCGTGGTGGAGATGGTCGCCCAGCTCCGCCGCGCGCTGCTGGAACTCACCGGTGCGCAGCATCGCGACCACCTCCAGCGCCACCGCGCACGCCAGCGGATTGCCGCCGAAGGTGGATCCGTGCTCGCCCGGCCCGAAGACACCGAGCACCGCCGCTGAGGACACGACGGCCGAGACCGGCACCACGCCACCGCCCAGCGCCTTGCCCAGCACGTACATGTCGGGCACGACACCCTCGTGCTCACAGGCGAAGGTCCGGCCCGTGCGGCCCAGGCCGGACTGGATCTCGTCCGCCACGAACAGCACGTTCCGCTCGCGGGTCATCTCCCGCACCCCGGCGAGATAGCCCGGCGGAGGGACCAGCACCCCGGCCTCGCCCTGGATCGGTTCCATCAGCACCGCGACGGTGTTCTCCGTCATCGCCTCCGACAGCGCGGTCAGATCCCCGTACGGGACGATCTCGAACCCCGGCGTGTACGGGCCGAAGTCGTCCCGTGCCTCGTGGTCGGTGGAGAAACTGACGATCGTGGTCGTCCTGCCGTGGAAGTTGTCGGCCGCGACGATGATCTTCGCCATCCCGTCCGGGACGCCCTTGACCCGGTAGCCCCACTTACGGGCCGTCTTCACCGCCGTCTCCACCGCTTCCGCCCCGGTGTTCATGGGGAGGACCATCTCCATGCCGCAGAGCTCGGCGAGCCGCGTGCAGAACTCGGCGAAACGGTCGTGGTGGAACGCGCGCGAGGTCAGCGTGACGCGATCCAGCTGGGCCTTGGCCGCGTCGACCAGGCGCCGGTTGCGGTGTCCGAAGTTGAGCGCCGAGTACCCGGCGAGCATGTCGAGATAGCGACGCCCCTCGACATCGGTCATCCAGGCGCCGTCCGCCGAGGCGACGACGACCGGCAGCGGGTGGTAGTTGTGCGCGCTGTGCGCCTCGGCGGAGGCGATGGCGGTGTCCGTGGTCGGCACGGGATCTCCGTTCGTCGTGCGGCGTGGGCGGGGTGTGCCCACTTTGTATCGTCGGTCGGAACCAGGACCCGGAAACCTTCCGCGCGCGGCGCGCCCCGCGACCGCCGTGTCCGTGCCCGCTTCCGGGTGCGCGAGCCCGTCCGCCGCCCCTCTCCGCCGCTCAGCCGTCGACGAGCTCCCGACGCTCGGCCGCCCGGTGCCACAGCCCCCGGTACGTCCGGGGGACCTCGGGCGCGGTGTGGATCCGCACCGCGACCGGATTGTTGCCGGGGAGGACCCGATCGGTCCTGGACGGCCGCACGTCGAGCGCCGTCCACGTGACGTCGGTCTGCCGGGTCCCCACCAGAGCCGTCCAGCGACGAGGGCCGCTGTCCCACCGCTCGACGGGGCCGGCAGCACGCTCGCCGGCCCTCCCGCCGATGCCCCGGGCGCCGTCAGCAGGGCCGGGTCGAGCACCGTCGCGAGGACGGCGAGACGCCGCGCCCACCGGGCGGGCGGAGCGTGTTTCTCGTCTCATTCGTCACGATGCGCAGCAGCCACGGCCGGAAGGAAGCGGCGTCCCGGAACCTCCCCTGTGGAGCCCCTTCCCGCGTCCTCGCATCTTTCCCACACCGGTTGCCGGAGATCGGTTCCGCACCTGAGACAATGAGTTCATGGCCTCTGACCGACCCCGCGTGCTCTCCGGAATCCAGCCCACCGCAGGCTCGTTCCACCTCGGCAACTACCTCGGCGCGGTCCGCCAGTGGGTGGCGCTGCAGGAGTCCCACGACGCCTTCTACATGGTGGTGGACCTGCACGCGATCACCGTGCCGCAGGATCCGGCGCAACTCCGGGCCAACACCCGGCTCGCCGCCGCCCAGTTGCTGGCCGCCGGGCTCGACCCGGAGCGCTGCACGCTCTTCGTCCAGAGCCATGTCCCCGAACACGCCCAGCTCGGCTGGATCATGAACTGCCTCACCGGTTTCGGTGAGGCGTCCCGCATGACGCAGTTCAAGGACAAGTCCGCCAGGCAGGGTGCCGAGCGGGCGACCGTGGGCCTCTTCACCTACCCGGTCCTCCAGGTCGCCGACATCCTGCTGTACCAGGCCAACCAGGTCCCCGTCGGCGAGGACCAGCGTCAGCACATCGAGCTCACCCGGGATCTCGCCGAGCGTTTCAACGGCCGCTTCGGCCAGACGTTCACCGTCCCGGCGCCGTACATCCTCAAGGAGACGGCGAAGATCTTCGACCTGCAGGACCCGGCGGTCAAGATGAGCAAGTCGGCGTCCACGCCGAAGGGTCTGATCAACCTGCTCGACGACCCGAAGGCCACCGCGAAGAAGGTCAGGAGCGCGGTCACCGACACGGACACCGTGATCAGGTACGACGTGGAGAAGAAGCCCGGTGTCAGCAACCTCCTGAGCATCTACTCCACCCTCACCGGCACCGCCGTCCCCGACCTGGAACAGAAGTACGAGGGCAAGGGGTACGGCGCGCTCAAGACCGACCTCGCCGAGGTCATGGTGGAGTTCGTCACTCCGTTCCGGACCCGGACCCAGGAGTACCTGGACGACCCGGAGACCCTGGACGCCCTCCTGGCCAAGGGAGCGGAGAAGGCCAGGGCCGTCGCCGCCGAGACGCTGGCGCGGACCTACGACCGGATGGGCCTTCTGCCTGCGAAGCACTGAGTCCAAGGACCCTGGCGGGAGCACGGCCGGAGGGGCCACACTGGCGTCGGCACGACCGAAGTACGACCTTCGACGATTGAGGAGAACGATGTGGGGACCGTAACGCTTGGCGTTTCGATCGCGGTCCCGGAGCCGTACGGCAGCCTGCTCCAGGAGCGGCGCGCGAGCTTCGGGGACCCTGCCGCGTACGGCATTCCCACCCACGTCACCCTCCTCCCGCCGACCGAGGCCGAGGCGGCCGACCTGCCGGCGATCGAGGCGCACCTCTCCCGGATCGCCACGGCGGGCCGGCCCTTCCCGATGCGGCTGTCCGGCACGGGCACCTTCCGCCCGCTCTCGCCGGTCGTCTACGTCCAGGTCGTCGAGGGAGCCTCGGCCTGCTCCTGGCTCCAGAAGCGGGTGCGGGAGGCCTCCGGCCCCCTGGTGCGTGAGCTGCAGTTCCCGTACCACCCGCACGTGACCGTGGCGCACGGGATCGACGAGGAGGCCATGGACCGCGCGTTCAAGGAGCTCTCCTCCTACGAGGCGGCCTGGACCTGTGGTTCCTTCGCCCTGTACGAACAGGGTGCGGACGGCGTCTGGCGCAAGATCCACGAGTTCCCGTTCGGGGGCGGCGACGGCGCGCCCGCCGTACCGGCCCAGGGCGGCAGCGCCATGGACCAGCCGTCCCTGCACCCCTGAGCGCCGCACCGGCCCGAGCCTGACACGCCGACGAGCCGCGGTCCCGGTCCGGACCGCGGCTCGTCGCAGCCCTCGGCTCGTGCCGCGCGGCCCTACCGCACCGGCAGCCGTCGGAACAGCGGACGCGGCACATGCCGCAGGGCGGACATCACCACCCGCAGCGCCCCGGGCACCCAGACGGTCTCCGAACGCCGCCGCAGCCCCGCCACGATCGCGTCCGCGACGGCGCCCGGGGTCGTGGCGAGCGGCGCCTCCTCGCGTCCGGCCGTCATCCGTGACCGTACGAAGCCCGGTCGCACCACCATCACATGCACCCCTGTCCCGTGCAGCGCGTCGCCGAGCCCCTGCGCGAAGGCGTCCAGGCCCGCCTTGCTGGAGCCGTAGATGAAGTCGGCGCGCCGGGCACGTTCGCCGGCCACCGAGGAGAGCACCACCAGCGATCCGTGGCCCTGTGCCTGGAGTGCGCCGGCGCAGACGAGGCCGGCGGAAACCGCCCCGGTGTAGTTCGTCTGCGCCACCCGGACCGCTGAGAGAGGCTCCTCCTCGTCGCGCGCCTGGTCGCCCAGGACGCCGAAGGCCAGCAGCACCATGTCGATGTCGCCCTCGGTGAAGACCTTGCCGAGCACCTCCTCGTGGGAGGCGGAGTCGAGCGCGTCGAAGGCGACGGTGCGGACGTCGGCCCCGAGCTCGCGCAGCCCCGCCGCGGCCCGTTCCAGGGCGGGGGACGGCCGTCCGGCCAGCCGGACGGTCCGGGTGCGCCGGGCGATCAGCCGTCGCGCGGTGGCCAGGCCGATCTCCGAGGTGCCGCCGAGAACGAGCAGGGACTGCGGGGCACCGAAGGCGTCCTTCACGGGTAACTCCTAGCGCGATGACAGAGCGGGGGGCGGGTGGGCGGAAAGGGCGGCCGGGCGGGCGGAGCGGCCACCGGGCGGCCCGGGAGGCCGCGAGGGACCGGACAGGGGGCCAGGGCGCCCGTGGGGGTGCCGGGCGCTCGCGGACGGGGGAGGTCCCCCGCCCGCGACGGGCGCGGGCGGTACGGGCGTCACCAGGCGAGCACCCAGGCCGCGCGCCTCCCCGCGGCACGGGTCAGAGCGCGAGGCGGCGGGACAGGTCGGACCGGAAGGCCCCTGCCGGGTCCACCGCCTCGCGCAGCGCCCGGAACTCGGGCAGCCGCGGGTACATCGCGGCCACCAGGCCGGGCCGCAGCCTCGCGTCCTTCGCCAGGCAGACCCGGCCTCCCGCCGCCGCCACCTCCTCGTCCAGGACGTCGAGCAGGCGGGCCAGGCCGGGCAGGCCGGCGGGCACCGAGAAGGAGAGGGACCAGCCGGGCGCCGGGAAGGAGAGCCAGCCGGGGCCGCCGTCGCCGAACCTCTGGAGCACGGCGTCAGAGGCGGGACACCGGCGCACGGTGAGCTGTCGGACGATGCGGTGCAGGGTCTCCGCCTGGCCGTGTCCGACGGTGAACTCGTACCGCACGCGGGCTCCCCGGCCGGGGAGCCCGCTCCACCGGGGTCCGGCGTCCAGGGGATGGAGGAAGGTGGAGATCCGCTGCAGTTCGCCGGCCCGCGACGTGGGGGCGCCGTGGTACCGGATCGCGTGCAGGAGCGCTGCCGGCGACCGTCCGAGCAGCCCCTCGGGGACCAGCGCGGGAGCGGTGGGCAACTGTCCCGGACGGAACGTGAGAGCTGTGCGCCGAGCGCGCGCAGGGAGCGCGTCCAGGGGTGCGTGCTCCCCGCGCGTGACGACGGCCCGTCCCGTCGCCCTTCCGCGCGCCAGCAGGTCGATCCAGGCAGCCGCGTACGGGGTGCGGTCGCCGCACGCGGCCAGCCGGGCCAGCGCCTCGTCCAGGTCGCCCGCCCGCGCGGTGTCGACCGACATCAGGGAGCTGGTGACGCGGCGCAGCGAGAGGGTGGCGGAGAGGACGACTCCGGTCAGACCCATGCCGCCGGCGGTCGCGTCGAACAGATCGGTGCCCGGGAGCACCGTGCGCACCTCACCGTCGGCGGTCAGCAGTTCCAGGGCACGCACGTGCCGGGCGAACGATCCCGCGGTCCGGTGGTTCCTGCCGTGGACGTCGGAGCCGATCGCTCCGCCGACGGTGACGTGGCGGGTCGCGGGGGTGACGGGGACGAACCAGCCGAGCGGGAGCAGCGTCTCCATCAGGCGGTGCAGGCTCACCCCGGCCTCGCAGACCACGGTCCCCGCGACGGAGTCGACCGCGCGGATCCGGTCGAGTGCGGTCATGTCGACCACCGAGCCGCCCGCGTTCTGCGCGGCGTCGCCGTGCGCGCGGCCCAGTCCCCGGGCGACGACCCCCCGGGGCCCACGGCCCCGCACGACGGCCGCCGCGTCGTCGTACGTGCGAGGGCGGAACCGCAGCGCGGTCGTCGGGGCGGTGCGGCCCCAGCCGGACAAGGACACCGTGTCGACAGACATGGTCGTGACCGTATCGTCCAGGAAAACCCTTTTGAGGGATTTGTTACAGGACTCACCGAAATGGGTGATTGGAGGGCCGACAGGCCGCCCCTGCCGCTTTTCCGCGCCCGGACGGGTACGCGTACGTCATGGACTGGCTGAAGAAACTCCCCGTGATCGGGCCACTCGTCGCGCGGTTGACGCAGACGCACGCCTGGCGCTCCTACGAGACGCTGGACCGGGCCCACTGGACCAGGCTCGCCGCGGCCATCACCTTCCTCAGCTTCCTCGCGCTCTTCCCGCTGATCGCGGTCGGGGCCGCCGTCGGGGCCGCGCTGCTCTCCGCCGAGCAGCTCGACGAGATCAAGGAGAAGCTCGCCGACCAGGTGCCCGGCATCTCGGACCAGCTCGGCATCGACAACCTCGTGGCCAACGCGGGCACGGTGGGGGTCGTCGCCGGTGTGCTGCTCCTCTTCACCGGCATCGGGTGGATCGGCTCGATGAGGGACTGCCTGCGCGCGGTCTGGGAGAAGGACGACGTGGACGAGGGGAATCCGGTCGTCCGCAAGCTCAAGGACGCCGGACTGCTCCTCGGTCTCGGCGGAGCGGCCCTCCTGACGCTCGTCGTGTCCACGGTCGCCTCCACGGCCATCGGCTGGACGGCCGACCGCATGGGGATCCCGGAGGCCGGTGTGGGCGGAGTGCTGCTCCAGGCGGCTGCCGTGGGAGTCGCGGTCCTCGCCGACTTCCTGATCCTGCTCTACCTGCTGACCCTGCTGCCCGGGGTGGAGCCGCCGCGCCGGCGCCTCGTCGTGGCCGGACTGGTCGGAGCGGTCGGCTTCGAGCTGCTCAAGCTGCTGCTCGGCAGCTACATGCGGGATGTCGCGTCCAAGAGCATGTACGGCGCGTTCGGTGTGCCGATCGCGCTCCTCCTGTGGATCAACTTCAGCGCGAAGCTCCTGCTGGTGTGCGCCGCCTGGACGGCGACACCGAGCAGGAGCGGCGGGAACGGCCCGGCGGACCCTGACGTCAGCGACGGGGGAGGCGGCGCACCAGGTCGGGCAGCGGCCAGCGCCGGTTGACCAGGAACACCCCGGCAGCCAGGACCACCAGCAGCCCGCCCGCGACCGACAGCGCGGTCCACACGCCGCCGGCGCCTGCCGCGGCGACCGTGGCCGCGTGCTTCTTCCTGTCCGCCTCGGCCGCGCCCGCCGCGGCTGCTTCGGAGCCCTTCGCCGCCACCGCGGACTTCGGCGGTACCAGTTCACCGACCGGTGTCACCTTGCCGCTGGCGGCAAAGCCCCAGTCGAGCAGGCCCGCTGCCTCCTTGTAGACGGCGTGGCTCTCCTCCGACTCGGGGTTCATGACCGTCACCAGGAGTACCTTGCCGTCGCGTTCGGCGATCCCCGTGAACGTGTTGCCCGCGTGGGTGGTGTAGCCGTTCTTGACGCCCGCGATGCCCTTGTACGGCTCCACCCCGATGTCACCGGTGATCAGCCGGTTGGTGTTCTGGATCTCGAAGTTCTCCCGCTTCTTGCCCTTCTTCTGCGCGCCGGGGAACACCGCCGTCGCCGTCGCGGCGTACTCGCGGAAATCCGCCTTCTGCATCCCGCTGCGGGCGATCAGGGTCAGGTCGTACGCGCTGGAGACCTGCTTCGGGGAGTCGTAGCCGTCGGGCGAGACGACCTTGGTGTCCAGGGCCTGGAGCTCCTCGGCGTGACGCTGCATCGCGGCGACGGTGGCGGGCACGCCGCCGTACATCTCCGAGAGCACGTGCACGGCGTCGTTGCCGGAGCGGAGGAACACACCGAGCCACAGGTCGTGGACCGTGTACAGGTGGTTCTCCTTGACCCCCACCAGGCTGCTTCCCTCACCGATGCCGGAGAGTTCGTCCTGGGTCACCAGGTGGGTCAGGGTCTTCGGCTGCAGGGCGGGCAGGACCGTGTCGGCGAAGAGCATCTTCAGGGTGGAGGCGGGCGGCAGCCGCCAGTGCGCGTTGTGGGACGCGAGCACCTCACCGCTCTCCGCGTCCGCGACGATCCACGACCGCGCGCTGAGACCCTTCGGCAGGACCGGGGCGCCGGGCCCCAGGGCGACCTGGGTGCCCACCTCGCCCAGCCGCTCGCCGCCCACGGTCGACATCGGACCGGTCGGCTTCGGCTGTTTGTCGTCGGTCTTGTCCTTGTCGGCCGCCCCGGCGGGACTGACGACGCATACGGACAGCAACGCGGCAGAGAGGACCGTCATTACGGTCTTTTTCAGAGCAGGCACGGTCGGAAACGTACATGGCGTTGCTGAGGATGGGGACCCGGATGGCCTGACCCGCCGTGCATACCGCCGGGACAGCCCACCCCGGGCGATCGGACGGTAGCGCGGCGGCGATACTGGTCCCATGAAGCTCAGCCGCCCCGTCTCCTGGTTCCTGCTCGTCTTCGGAGCGTGGAGCTGGGTCATCTGGGTCACCTTTGTCAAGAATCTCTGGAAGGACGGCAGTGGGCTCGCGTTCGACGACGCGGGCGACCCGACTGCGTACTTCTGGGTCCATCTCGCACTCGCCATCACCTCGTTTCTTCTGGGGACGGCTGTGGGGGTCATCGGGTTCCGTGGCGTCAGGGCTTTGCGTCGCGAAGACGCGTGACGGGCCGGGCGCGGGCCGTCATCCGGACAGGATCGTTTCAGCGGGGGAGCGTACGTGGTTGTCGTCTTCGTGCTCATTGCGGTCGCGGTTCTCGCGCTGCTGGCCGGCGTGCACAGATACGTGTGGCGCCGGCTGATCGGTGACACGACGCGGAAGGGCAGCCCGGCGCGCCGCGCGGGGACGGCCGCGGCCTTCGTGCTGCCGCTGCTGACCGTCGGAGCCCTCGTCTCCGGCCGCGCGGGGTTCCCGTTCCCGGTGCAGCAGGTGCTGGCCTGGCCGGGCTATCTGTGGCTGGCCGCCCTGCTGTACCTGACGCTGGCCCTGCTGGTGGGAGAGGCCGTACGCCCCCTGCTGCGCCGGATCCTCGCCCGCCGGGCCGCCGCGGCCGGCGCCGGGCACCCGGACCGGGCCCCCGCCACGGACGGCGAGCACGCTCCCCCCGCCCCCCGGCCGGCGGAGCAGCTCAGCGCCACGGCCACCGGGGCAGGCTCCGCGACGGGCAGCACCCGGACGGACCCCGCGCCGCCCGCCGACGCCCCGGGCCGGCCCGTCGCCGACCCCTCGCGGCGGCTCTTCGTGGCCCGCGCCGTCGGCGGCGCGGCCGCCCTCGCCGGGCTCGGCACCGTCGGGCACGGCACCTACGGGGTACTGCGCGGGCCCAAGGTCAAGCGGATCACCGTGCCGCTCGCCAGGCTGCCGCGCTCCGCCCACGGCTTCCGGATCGCCGTGGTCAGCGACATCCACCTCGGCCCCATCCTGGGCAGCGCCCACACCCGCCGCATCGTGGACACGATCAACGCGACCCGGCCCGACCTGGTCGCCGTGGTGGGCGACCTCGTCGACGGTTCGGTCGCCGACCTCGGTACCGCGGCCGAGCCGCTCGCCGGGCTCGAGGCGCGCCACGGCAGCTACTTCGTCACCGGCAACCACGAGTACTTCTCGGGGGCGGCCGAATGGGTCGACCACGTACGCGAGCTGGGGCTGCACCCGCTGGAGAACGCCCGCGTCGAGATCGCGGGCTTCGACCTCGCCGGAGTCAACGACATCGCCGGCGAGAGCGAGGGCCAGGGACCCGACTTCGCCAGGGCGCTGGGAGACCGGGACCGCAGCCGCGCCTCCGTCCTCCTCGCACACCAGCCCGTCGTCATCGACGACGCCGTCGAGTACGGGGTCGGTCTCCAGCTCTCCGGCCACACCCACGGAGGCCAGCTCTGGCCCGGGAACCTGCTGGCGGAGCTCGCCAACCCGACCGTCGCCGGGCTCGAACGCTACGGCGACACCCAGCTGTACGTCTCGCGCGGTGCGGGCGCCTGGGGGCCGCCCGTACGCGTCGGCGCCCCCTCCGACATCACCGTGGTGGAGCTCGCCTCCCCGCAGGCCTGAACCCGGCGGCCCCGCAGCCTCAGGCGGACCCGGCGTCCCGGGCGCCGCGCGAGGGCGACCCGGGCATGAACTCCACCAGCACCTCGTGGATCTGCCGCACGAGCGGTCGCAGCACCCGGAAGCGGGAGAGCGCGATCGCACGGGCGGCGATCGGCGCGGTGCGCTCGACGAGCCGGCGGCTGCGTTCCGTGCCCTCGGAACGGTCGTACACCCAGAACAGCACCAGGCCCATCTGCATCAGCCACATCAACTGCGGCAGCAGTACGGCCAGTTCCGGATCGGCCTTGGTCGACGACCCGGACAGGCAGCGTTCGTGCACCGAGATGACCGCCGCCCGGGCCGCGGCCGAATCCGGGGAGAACGGGGAGAGCGGGCTGTCCGGGTCGGCGGCGTTCTTGAAGAACTGCGCGGCGAAGCGGTGGTACTGCCCGGCCACGTCCAGCCAGCCGAGCAGCACCCCCCTGATACGTACGGCGAGGTCCTTGTCGCCGGCCAGCACGGGCTGCACCGCCGCCTCGTGCTCGGTGGCGATCCGGTCGTAGAAGCCCTGGACGAGGTGTTCCTTCGACGAGAAGTAGTAGTAGGCGTTCCCGACGGAGACGCCCGCCTCCTGCGCGATGGCCCGCATCGTCGTCCGGTCGTAGCCGCGCTCCTCGAAGAGCCGGAGCGCGGTCTCCAGGATCAGCGTGCGGGTCTGCTCGCTCTTCGGCGCCCTGGACCGCCTGGCCGCCCCGTCGCTTCCGGCCGGCTCCGGACCGTCCGCGTCCGCCACGTTCTTCTCTTGCTTCACCACGGTCCCAAGGCTAACCGGGAGATCTCCGCACCGGGACCGGGCGGACGGCGGCGCTCCGGCGGCGGGCCGGAGCGCCCCCGGGGAGAGTGCGGGGCGGGCGGACGGGTCCTGCTCAGGCGCTCATCGAACGCGCGGTGTTGATCTGGGACATGACCCACTGGAAGGTCTCGGGTCCGGTGGCCGGGATCATCGTCTGGTGGTGCCGCCCGCCACTGGTGACCGTGATCTGCACGAAGCCGGTCGTGCGCTTCTCCTTCATCAGGAGGAACAGCAGACCGATGAGGCAGAACAGCGCGAACACGATCGCCAGCACGATGCCCACGGTGGGGATCTTCTCCTCCGTGCGCGACATGTCGGTCGCCGTCCACACGGCTCCCTTGAGCGGCAGGGTCCCCGACGGGGTCACGATGCCGTCGTTCATCACCGTGATGTCACCGAGCGAGAGCATCGGGATCCCGCCGCCCTGCTGCACGGGCAGGTTGAAACCGGGCTCGGTCGGCTGACCGGGGCCGGGATAGCCGTAACCGGGACCGGGCTGCGCCGCGGAGTCGGGCAGCGGCTGCGGGTAGCCGTACGCCGGAGTGGCGCCCGGCGCCGGATAGCCGTAGCCCTGGCCGTCCGGCATCGTGGGCGGGTTGCCCGGCGGCTGGGGCGGGCCCCACTTGTATGAGTCGTCCGCGTACGGATTCGGATCGCTCACAACGTTCCCCGTTCTCCATCAAGCCATCTGCTCCCGTGCTGTGCTGCGCCAGGAGGGGCGAGCCGGTCGAAGGCTCCGCATGACCGTACCGCCCCGGCCCGCCCGATGCACCAAGAGGCCCCGTTCCCGCACTCTGCGTGCGCGGGGACGGGGCCTCCCGTGGTGGCGCCGGGTCAGAAGCGACGCGTGATCAGCGCGCGCTTCACTTCCTGGATCGCCTTGGTGACCTCGATGCCACGCGGGCAGGCGTCCGTGCAGTTGAACGTCGTGCGGCAACGCCACACACCGTCACGGTCGTTGAGGATCTCCAGGCGCTGCTCCCCGGCCTCGTCACGCGAGTCGAAGATGAAGCGGTGCGCGTTGACGATGGCCGCCGGGCCGAAGTACTGGCCGTCGTTCCAGAACACCGGGCACGAGGACGTGCACGCGGCGCACAGGATGCACTTGGTGGTGTCGTCGAAGCGCTCCCGGTCCTCGGCGGACTGCAGGCGCTCACGCGTCGGCTCGTTGCCCTTGGTGACGAGGAAGGGCATGACGTCGCGGTAGGCCTGGAAGAACGGGTCCATGTCGACCACGAGGTCCTTGAGGACCGTGAGGCCCTTTATGGCCTCGACCGTGATCGGCTTCTCCGGGTTGATGTCCTTGATCAGCGTCTTGCAGGCGAGCCTGTTCTTGCCGTTGATCCGCATCGCGTCGGAGCCGCAGATGCCGTGTGCGCAGGAGCGCCGGAACGTCAGCGTGCCGTCCTGCTCCCACTTGATCTTGTGAAGGGCGTCGAGCACCCGCTCCTTCGGGTCGATCGAGATCTGGAAGTCCTGCCACTGGACCTCGTCGGAGACCTCGGGGTTGAAGCGGCGGATCCGGAACGTGGCCGTGATGTACGGGGTGTCGGCGAAGCCCGCCTCGGCCTTGTCGGTCTTGTCCAGGGTCGGGGTAGCCATCAGTACTTACGCTCCATCGGCTGGTAGCGGGTCGTGACGACCGGCTTGTAGTCGAGCCGGATCGACTCGGTGCCGTCGTCCGCGACCTCGCGGTACGCCATGGTGTGGCGCATGAAGTTGACGTCGTCGCGGTTCGGGTAGTCCTCGCGGTAGTGACCGCCGCGGGACTCCTTGCGGGCCAGCGCGGAGGTCGCCATGACCTCGGCCAGGTCGAGCAGGTTGCCCAGCTCGATGGCCTCCAGCAGGTCGGTGTTGAACCGCTTGCCCTTGTCCTGGATGGACACGTTGAGGTAGCGCGCCCGCAGTTCGGCGATCTTCTCGACCGCCGTCTTGATGGTCTGCTCGGTGCGGAACACCATCACGTTGGCGTCCATGCACTCCTGCAGCTCCGTGCGGAGCGCGTGCACACGCTCGGTGCCCGTCGAGTTGCGCAGCCGCTCGACCTGCTCCTGGACCAGCTGCGCCGGGTTCTCGGGAAGTTCGACGAAGTCGTTCTTCGCGGAGTACTCGGCGGCGGCGATGCCCGACCGGCGTCCGAAGACGTTGATGTCGAGCAGCGAGTTGGTGCCCAGGCGGTTGGCGCCGTGCACGGAGACACAGGCGACCTCGCCGGCGGCGTAGAGGCCGGGGACGACGGTGGTGTTGTCGGCCAGCACCTCGCCCTCGACGTTGGTCGGGATGCCGCCCATGGCGTAGTGCGCGGTCGGCTGGATCGGGATCGGGTCCGTGTAGGGCTCGATGCCGAGGTACGTACGCGCGAACTCGGTGATGTCCGGGAGCTTCGCGTCCAGCTGCTCCGGCGGGAGGTGCGTGAGGTCGAGGTAGACGTGGTCGCCCTCGGGGCCGCAGCCACGGCCCTCGCGGATCTCCGTGTAGATGGAGCGGGACACGACGTCGCGGGACGCGAGGTCCTTCATGACCGGCGCGTACTTCTCCATGAAGCGCTCGCCGTCCTTGTTGCGGAGGATGCCGCCCTCACCACGGGCGCCCTCCGTCAGCAGGATGCCCATGCGCCAGATGCCCGTCGGGTGGAACTGGAAGAACTCCATGTCCTCCAGCGGCAGACCGCGGCGGTACGCGGCGGCCTGGCCGTCACCGGTCAGGGTGTGGGCGTTGGACGTCACCTTGAAGAACTTGCCGGTGCCGCCGGAGGCGAAGATGATCGACTTCGCCTGGAAGACGTGGATCTCGCCGGTCGCCAGCTCGTAGGCGACGACGCCCGCGGACTTCTTGACCCCGTCGACCTCCTGGAGCAGGAGGTCGAGGACGTAGAACTCGTTGAAGAACTCCACACCCTCCTTGACGCAGTTCTGGTACAGCGTCTGGAGGATCATGTGGCCGGTGCGGTCCGACGCGTAGCAGGAACGGCGGACCGGGGCCTCGCCGTGGCTGCGGGTGTGACCGCCGAAGCGGCGCTGGTCGATGCGGCCCTCGGGCGTGCGGTTGAACGGCAGGCCCATCTTCTCCAGGTCGAGGACGGCGTCGATGGCCTCCTTCGCCAGGATCTCGGCGGCGTCCTGGTCGACCAGGTAGTCGCCGCCCTTGATCGTGTCGAAGGTGTGCCACTCCCAGTTGTCCTCCTCCACGTTGGCGAGCGCCGCGGCCATGCCGCCCTGCGCCGCGCCGGTGTGGGAGCGGGTGGGGTAGAGCTTCGTCAGCACGGCGGTCCGGCTGCGCTTCGTCGACTCGATGGCCGCGCGCATGCCGGCGCCGCCTGCGCCGACGATGACGGTGTCGTACTTGTGGATCTGCATGGTTTCCTCTGGTCCCTCTGTCCCGGCGCCTAGCGGATGTTCGGGTCGAAGGTGAAGATCACCAGCGTGCCCAGCAGGACGGTGAACACCGTGGCGGTGTACAGGAGCATCTTCAGCCAGAAGCGGGTGTTGTCCCGTTCGGCGTAGTCGTTGATGACCGTACGGAGGCCGTTGGCGCCGTGCAGCATGGCGAGCCACAGCATCGTCAGGTCCCAGACCTGCCAGAACGGCGAGGCCCAGCGGCCCGCGACGAAGGCGAAACCGATCTTGGACACACCGCCGTCGAGCACCAGCTGGATCAGCAGGTGACCGATGACGAGGACGACCAGCACGATGCCCGACAGGCGCATGAAGAGCCAGGCGTACATCTCGAAGTTCGTGCGCGAACCCTTGGGGGTCTTGCCCGTGCGCTTGCGCGGGGGCTCGATCACCGGGGCCGGGTTGTCGGTGTCGTAGAGGCTCACGCCCTCGACGTCACCGATCGCGGACGTAGGTGTCTCGGCGGACATCGGCCTCAGCTCCCGAAGACTTCGCGTACGGCGTGACCGAGGACGGGGTACAGGGCCCCGACCATCAGCACGATCCAGATACCCAGGACGGTCCAGAGCATCTGCTTCTGGTAGCGCGGGCCCTTGGCCCAGAAGTCCACGGCGACGATGCGGAGACCGTTCAGCGCGTGGAAGAGGATCGCGGCCACCAGGCCGTACTCGAGCAGCGCGACGAGCGGGGTCTTGTAGGTGGCCACGACGTCGTCGTACGCCTCGGGGGAGACACGCACGAGAGCGGTGTCCAGGACGTGTACGAACAGGAAGAAGAAAATGAGGACACCGGTGACTCGATGAGCCACCCAGGACCACATGCCTTCCCGGCCGCGGTACAGCGTTCCAGCCGGCACGGAAGAACCCTCCGGGAGCGGGGATTGGGGTCGGCCGGCTTGACTGTCGGTCTGACCCGGCCGGGTACGGTCCACCGGCCCTGGCCATCGTAGCGACGCTTTGTCGGTTCCATGGCGGCGGGGCCTCCGGTGTGATCAAAGCGGCAGTCAAACAGGCACGGACGGGCTACCGCGGGTCATATGCCACCGGAGGGAACGGGCCGGACGCCCGGCCCGCCTCCGTCACCAGCTCGATGATGCGGCCCCGGGCGAGTCGTCGCATCTCCTCCGCGGTCAGGGCCCGCTCCTCGTCGGGGTCGTGCGCCAGCCGGGTGCGGATGGCGGCCAGCACCTGGTCCACGTGCTGGGAGGGGCGCAGGCCGTCGAGGCTGATCACGAACACGTGGCCGAACCGGCTCTCGTACGCCGCGTGCGCGGCCCGCAGCGCCAGGTGGGCCGCCCGGGGCGCGTCGTGGTGCAGGCAGGGGGCGCTCTCCCAGGCCAGCGCCTCGGCGAGATCGGCGGGCGCGAGGTCGTACCCCGCCTCGTCCGACGCGGCGAGCAGGGTGTCCAGGTCCGGGTAGGGGCGGTGGGCGGCCACCCGCTGCGCCCAGCGGGTGCTGCCGCAGCATTCGAGCAGGGCGTCCTCGGCCTGCTCCCGGTGCCAGGCGTTGAAGTGGGCCAGGCCGCTCGAGTGGGCACTCGGACGCGTGCTCACGGACACTGGTTCCGGAACGGGGGCCTCCACCAGGGCCTCCCGAAGGGCCGGGGAAGGACCCCGGTGCTGGACGGGTACGGCCGTCCGCCCGGCCTGCTGCGGTGGGTTCGGCAGGTCGGCGTGGGACTCGCTGGACCTGGACAGCGGGACTCCTCGAATCAATGACTTCTGTGACCCTGGAGAGGGACCGGAGAGCGACGAGGTTGCGCGGGGTGGGAGTGAGGACTGATTCCTGTGTGCCGTCACGCTAACGAGACCGGGCGACGTCCAACTGAATGAGGCGAGAAATTCACCCGGACGGGAGAGTTTCGGAACGCTTGCTGGACGCTTTGGTGGCGGGAAATGCCCGGCTTTCTCATCTTCTTTTGACCTGTTCTACCCCCGATCCGGAGGTTTCTGACCGATGTCGCCCTCACGCGCACCCCTGGTGGCCGGCGCCGCCGTCGCGGTGGCAGCCGCCGTCACCCTCACCGTCGTCGTCTGGCCCGAGGATTCGGGACCCGGCGCCCGGAGCGGCGCGTCGTCCGCGTCCCGCACCTCCGCCTCACCGTCGCCCACCCGGAGCTATCCGCTCTCCACGACGCCGCGGACGATACCCGCGGTCCGCGAGCACACCGCCGCCCGGGGACCCGGATGGAAACCGGCCAAGGACAGCGCGGTCGTCGCGGCCGACCCCGAGCTCGTCGACGAGGCGAAGCTGCTCGCCGGGGAGCTGAGGATCGGCTACCGGGGCGAGAGGTCCCCCCGGTCCGGAGACGTCGAGCTGGCGCTCGCCGCGGGCAAGAGCGGTCCGGAGTCGTACACGCTGAGGACCGGGGACAACCGGGTCACGATCAGCGGCCCCGGCCAGGCGGGCGTCTTCTACGGGACCCGCACCCTCAAGCAGTCGCTGGACGCCGACGGCACCGTGCCCGAGGGCGTGGTCCGCGACACGCCCGACCGGCCGCAGCGCGGGCTCAACCTCGACATCGCGCGCAAGCACTACTCGGCGGACTGGATCGAGAACCGGCTGCACGAGATGGCCGACCTCAAGCTCAACCAGCTCGGCCTGCACTTCTCCGACGACCAGGCCTTCCGGATCGAGTCCGACACCCATCCCGAGGTGGTGTCCGAGGAGCACCTCACCAAGGCCGAGGTCCGACGGATCGTGAAGCTCGCCCGCAGTCTCCACATCACCGTCGTCGGGGAGATCGACTCCCCGGGACACCTGGGCGCCGTCATGCGCGCCCACCCCGACCTCCAGCTGCGCGACACGCGAGGGGTGGCCCGGCAGGGGGCCGTCGACATCTCGAAGGCAGGGTCGGCCGAGATCGTGGACGACCTGCTCGAGGAGTACGCGGAGCTCTTCCCCGGCGACTGGTTCCACGTCGGCGCGGACGAGTACCAGGCGCTCACCGTGAGCGACCCCGCGGCCTCCTATCCGCAGCTGGCCGCCGCCGCGCGGGAGAAGTACGGCGCCGACGCCACCATCCAGGACCTGGCCGAGGGCTGGCTGAACGACCGCGCCGCGGTCGTCCGCAAGGCGGGGAAGATCCCCAAGGCGTGGAACGACGGCTTCTTCAGCGGCGGGACGGTCACCGCCCACCAGGGCATAGAGGTCGAGTACTGGACCGGCAAGGAGATCGGGGCCAGGCCGCCCCAGGACTACCTGGCCGAGGGCCGCAAGGTGGTCAACCTCAACGACGAGTACCTCTACTACGTGCTCGGGCAGCCCAACGACTTCACGTACCCGACCGGGGAGCGGATCTACGAGCAGTGGACCCCGTTCGTCCTGCGCGGCACGGAACCGGTGGCCGCACGTTACTCGAAGCAGATCCTGGGGGGCCGGTTCGCCGTCTGGGGCGACCTCCCGAACGCGCAGACGCAGGCGCAGGTCGCCGAGGGGATCCGGATGCCGCTCAACGCGGTCTCCCAGAAGCTGTGGGACCCGCGAGAGCCGAAGCTCAGCTGGGCCGAGTTCTCCGCCCTCGCGGACGAGGTCGACCCGTCGGAGTGATCCCGGGCCATGGGGTGCCACGTGCCCCGGAGGAAGGGCGCGGGGCACGGGCGTCGCCGCACCCGGACCCGGGGGTCTGTCCGCCGCGTGCCGCGGCGGGGGAGCCCCGGCGCCGGAGGCGGCCCGGCGTCCCTCTGAGTTGACCCGATCTCGCGCTTCCCCGGGGGGCCTGGAGGGAAGAATGACTGCCCGGACCGCGGGGGGAGCGCGACGTGGGTTTCTGGGGCTGCTATCTGGTGGGCCGCAGCGGTGAGCCGCTCATCGGCCATCCGGCGCTCCGTGAGGCGCGCGACCGGCTGACGCTGCGGGAGTACCGGGCGGACGGCTGGCAGGTCTGGGCCCACCCCACGGACCCCTCGCCCGGCAGCATGACCGCCCTCGCGGAGGCGGCGAGGGCGCCGGTCCTCCTCGGGCTCGTCATGGACGGCGTCTGCGTGGCGGTCGAGGCGGCCGCGCCGCACAGCGGATCCTGGTACGCGTGCCTCGGCAGGCAGTCGATGGCCGAGCACCTCGCCCCTGACGGCGCGACAGTCGAGGACCTCTTCCTCCCACCCGAGGTCGCGGCTGCCAGGGCGGTGCAGTGGGCGGCCGAAACCGGCCGGGGAGTCCTCGAAGGTCCCCTGCTCGAACTGCTCCGTATCGAGCGGTCCGCCGGGTCGGCGGAGGAACTATTCTTCGCTTTTCTGGATCGTCTGGGCATCGAAGGCCTGCCCGGCTGACCTCTGCTGTGATCTCTCGTGTCGTGAGAGTGACGCTTTTCAGCCATCCGACGCTGTACGCGGTAACGGGCAGCGGTGCGCTCCCCGGGGACCGATGGACCGACCGATGGGGGAGGCGCCGATGACTCTGCTGGAGCTGATCGCCCGTGCCGACGAGCGAGGTCTGGCGACGAGCGGCGTCGCCTGTCTGGACCGCCTGCTTCCGCCGCCCGAGGGCGGGGGCGATCAGGAACCGCTGCGCCCGCTCTGGCCGGCGTGCGAGAGCGGGACTCAATGGGCCGCCCGGATCGACGCGGTGCACACGGCGCTGGAGGCCGTGGCAAAAAGCGACGCCACGGCGGCGCGCGTCCGTACGCTGCTCGGCGCGGCGCCCCGGCACTTCGACGCGGGGCCGCTGCGCGCGTGGGCGGACGCCTGCTCGCTGCTCGCCCTGGACGTGCACCGGGAATTCGACGTCCCGGCCGGTAGCGGCGCGGAGGCCCCGGGGTGCGGGCGGGACGGCGGGGCCGTGGACGCCGGCCCCCTCGCCGCCGGAGAGCTCCGCCGTCAGGTCCGGATCCTGGAGGATCTCGCCGGGACGACCGGGACGACCGGGACGACCGGGACGGCGGGCGGCGGCGCGGGTCTGCGCGGAATCCTGGACCTGTCCGCCGAGGGCCGCCGCGTGCTGCGCGCGGTGATGTCCCGCCGCGCTCGCGGCCGTGGCCTGCCCCTGAAGTGACATCAGGAGACCCGGAGGACGACGACCGGGGCCGCCACCCCCCACAGGAGAGGCCCCGGCCGTCTTCCACAGGGCCGCAGGGCGACCCCGTACTCATCTCAGCGTCACGGGTGCGTTTTCTGTCACACCGCACTGGGTCAGGAGACGGTTGCGTGTTGTACAAGTCATGGACGGGGCACCGTCCGACCACGTAGCGTGCTGAGTCGCGCAGGGTGGCGCAGTAGTGGTGACCAGCCACGATTCGGATCAGCAGGGCGGGTTGGGGAGTGCTGGGGGACGACGCGGAGCTGACCGCCGCGGTGCTCGCGGCGCAGGACGGGGACGAGGACGCCTTCCGGACTGTGTACCGCGCCGTGCACCCGCGGCTGCTGGGCTACATACGGACGCTGGTCGGTGAACCGGACGCCGAGGACGTGGCGTCCGAGTCCTGGCTGCAGATAGCACGTGACCTGGACCGGTTCAGCGGGGACGCCGACCGGTTCCGTGGCTGGGCCGCCCGGATAGCGCGGAACCGCTCGCTCGACCACATGAGGATGCGGGGCAGGCGCCCGGCGATCAGCGGCGACGAGACCGAGCTGGCGGGCGAGGCGGCCGAGTCGGACACGGCCGGTGAGGCGCTGGAGTCGCTGGCCACCGGACGCACGATGTCCCTCATCGCGCAGCTGCCCCAGGACCAGGCCGAGGCGGTCGTGCTCCGCGTGGTGATCGGCCTCGACGCCAAGAGCGCGGCCCGGACGCTGGGCAAGCGGCCCGGCGCGGTACGCACCGCGGCCCATCGCGGACTGAAGCGGCTGGCGGAGCTCGTCGGTGCCGACCACGGCCCGGAGGACGAGATTCCGGCGGCCGGCGCGGAACTGGGCGCCGTACCCGCGCAGCGCCCCGGCCGCCAGGGTTCGGTGGCGCCCGCCGGTGTGACGCATTCGCGTCCGTGGACGCAGAAGGACATGTGATGGCCGACGAGCAGCATGAGTGGCTTGATGCGGACGCGGCGGAGACATTGCTCCGTGGCGAGTCCGTCGAGCCCGTCGACGATCACGTGAGGACCGAGGCCCGGCGACTGGAGGCGGCCCTCCGCGCGTTGCGGACCCCGGGCCCGGCCGACGCGGAACTGCCCGGCGAGGCGGCCGTACTGGCGGCCTTCCGTGAGGCGTCAGGTGGCGGGGACCGGAGGGCAGGCGCGGCGGGCCCCGCCCGCGCCGCGGGACAGGGCGCGCTGCACACCGTGCGGATCGCGGCGGCGCCCACGGCCCCGCGCCGGCGCCCGCGCTGGACCCGCCCGGTGCGCTACGGCCTCGCCGTCTCACTCGCCGGGTGCGCGCTGGGCGGCGTGGCGGTCGCCGGGGGCACGGGCATGCTTCCCGCACCGTTCGGCGGCCACGCCTCACCGGTTCCGGCCACCTCCGTCTCGGCGGCCGCGTCCCCGGAGGAACTGGGTGCCGAGGTGCCGGACTCCGGCGAGCCGTCGCCGCTGCCCTCCGGCTCGCCCCGTGCGCAGGTCCCTCCCACGCCGTCGGACGTGCCGGGCGGCGGGACGCCGGAAGGCGGGGGGCGGACCGGACAGGACGGTGGGGACGCGCCCGACCGTGAGGACGCCGGCCCGGACGGCGGCACGACCGGTGGCACCCGGGACCGCACGGACGGCCCCGAAGCACCGGGAGGCTCTCCGGCCGACGTGTACAGGAAGTCGGCCGAGGCCTGCCGTGACTACCGCGAGGACCAGCTGAGCCGGGAGGACGAGCGTCGCCTCCTCGACCTGGCCGACGGGAAGCGCAACCTGGAACGCTTCTGCGACCGCGTCCTCGGCCCCGGTGGCCGCGACGGCGGGAGCGGGGCCGACGAGGACGGCAAGGGCGGCGGCAGGAACGACGGGGCGGACGACGGGGACGAGGGGAAGGGCTCCCGCCCCTCGATCACCTTCCGTACGCTGCCCGCGCGGAGCGCGCCGGACGACGCTCCGCAGGCCGGCACCACGGCGGATGGACTGTCCGCGCTCACCCGGACAACGCGCTGACCTGCACGGACGCGGTAGCTGTAACGTTCTTCGACAGTCCGGCGCAGTAGTGAGTGCCGACTGGTCATCGGCCGCGCAACGAGCCGGGGTTCCCCCCGTACCTTCGGCTCGGCGCACCCGGCGCGGGCGGGACTCGTTCCCCCGGTCCCGCCCGCGCCCTCTGTCCTGTCGCACCGGTCACCAGTGGATGACGACCTTGTCGCCGTCCCTCACCTGGGCGAACAGCGACGCGATCTTCCCCTCGTCCCGTACGTTCACACAGCCGTGCGAGGCGCCGTCGTAGCCGCGCGCCGCGAAGTCGGACGAGTAGTGCACCGCCTGCCCGCCGCTGAAGAACATGGCGTACGGCATCGGGGAGTCGTAGAGCGTCGACACGTGATGGCGGGACTTCCAGTACACCGAGAAGGTGCCCTCGCGGGTGGGCGTGTACTGCGAGCCGAAGCGCACGTCCATCGACGAGACGACCCGGCCGTCGATCATCCAGGCCAGCGTGCGGCTGTTCTTGCTGATGCAGAGGACACGGCCCTCCACGCAGCGGGGGTCGGGCTTCACGGCGGCCGGCTCGGTGGCGGGCGGGTCGAGTTCCTCCGACGTCGGCTCCCGCGTCATCGCGAGCAGCCGCTCCCACGTGACCGTGTCGGTCCTCCCGGTCCGGGACAGGCCCCGCTTGCCCTGGAACGACCGCACGGACGCGACGGTCGCCGAGCCGTAGTAGCCGGTGGGGCTGCGGTCGAAGTGGCCGATCTGGCGCAGTCGGGCCTGGAGTTCCCGTACACGCGTGCTCCGGTCACCGACGGACATCAGGGTGCTGGGCCGAGGAGCGGGCCGTGTGCTCGGTGTCCGTGAGGGAGCCGGGGGAGCGGCCGAGGGGCTCGCCGGTCGGTCGCCCGGCCCGGCGTCACCCGTGGGGGGTGCGGGTGTCCGCGCCGGCCCGACGGTGGGCTCCGTGGTCCCCACCGGCTCGGCCTTGCAGCCCGCGGTGAGGACGGCGAGCGTCACCGCGCCGACCGCCAGCGCCGCCGCCCTGCGCACGCGGCGCGCGTCGCCGTCCGTCCGTCTGCGTCCCATGTCCCACCCCCTGGTCGCGTCCGTCACCGCCCCGGTCCCGCGTGAACCGCGTCGCACGGGGCGGACATCTCATGGGACGGATTCCCGCCCTGCCCGGTTGCCGAATCCTGCGCATGATGGGGGACGTACGTCCGGACCCCGGGAACGGGTTGTGAGCAAGGTCCCAGCGGAGGGCTCCCACGGGCCGTGGCGCCGCCGCTAGAGTCCGTCGCGAGTTTGTTACCGCTAAGTAGCTTGAACGGGAGGCACAGCACATGACGCGTGAGTCCGAGTCGGGACTGCCCATCGAGCCGGTGTACGGGCCGGAGGCGCTCGACGGCTGGCAGGCCGAGGAGAAGCTGGGCGCCCCGGGTGCCTTCCCCTTCACGCGCGGTGTCTACCCCACGATGTACACGGGCCGGCCGTGGACGATGCGGCAGTACGCGGGCTTCGGCACCGCGGCCGAGTCCAACGCCCGCTACAAGCAGTTGATCGCCAACGGCACGGCGGGCCTGTCCGTCGCCTTCGACCTCCCCACCCAGATGGGACACGACTCCGACGCCCCCATCGCCTCGGGTGAGGTGGGCAAGGTCGGTGTGGCGATCGACTCGATCGACGACATGCGCGTTCTCTTCGGCGGCATCCCGCTGGGCGAGGTCTCCACCTCGATGACCATCAACGCACCCGCCTCACTCCTCCTCCTGCTCTACCAACTCGTCGCCGAGGAGCAGGGCGTACCCGCGGACAAGCTGACGGGCACCATCCAGAACGACGTGCTCAAGGAGTACATCGCCCGGGGCACGTACATCTTCCCGCCGAAGCCCTCGCTGCGGCTGATCGCCGACATCTTCAAGTACTGCAAGGCCGAGATCCCGAAGTGGAACACCATCTCGATCTCCGGCTACCACATGGCCGAGGCCGGGGCCTCGCCCGCGCAGGAGATCGCGTTCACCCTCGCGGACGGCATCGAGTACGTCCGTACCGCCGTCGCCGCGGGCATGGACGTGGACGATTTCGCGCCGCGGCTCTCCTTCTTCTTCGTCGCCCGTACGACGATCCTCGAGGAGGTCGCCAAGTTCCGTGCCGCGCGCCGGATCTGGGCGAAGGTGATGCGGGAGGAGTTCGGCGCGAAGAACCCCAAGTCCCTGATGCTGCGCTTCCACACCCAGACCGCGGGCGTCCAGCTCACCGCCCAGCAGCCCGAGGTCAACCTGGTCCGGGTCGCCGTGCAGGGCCTGGGCGCGGTGCTCGGCGGTACGCAGTCGCTCCACACCAACTCCTTCGACGAGGCCATCGCCCTGCCGACCGACAAGTCGGCCCGGCTGGCGCTGCGGACGCAGCAGGTCCTGGCCTACGAGACGGACGTGACGGCCACCGTCGACCCCTTCGCCGGCAGCTACGTCGTCGAGAAGATGACCGACGACGTGGAAGCCGTCGCCCTGGAACTGATGGCCAAGGTCGAGGACATGGGCGGCGCGGTCAACGCCATCGAACGCGGCTTCCAGAAGAGCGAGATCGAGCGCAGCGCGTACCGCATCGCCCAGGAGACCGATTCCGGTGAGCGCGTCGTCGTCGGGGTCAACCGCTTCCGGCTCGACGAGGAGGAGCCCTACGAGCCGCTCCGGGTCGACCCGGCGATCGAGGCCCAGCAGGCGGCCCGCCTGGCGGAACTCCGCGCCGGCCGCGACCGGGCCGCGGTGGACGCCGCGCTGACGGAGCTGAAGAAGGCGGCCGAAGGCACGGACAACGTGCTGTACCCGATGAAGGAGGCGCTCAGGGCACGGGCCACGGTGGGCGAGGTGTGCAACGCGCTGCGGGAGGTCTGGGGCGCGTACGTCCCGACGGACGCGTTCTGACGACTCCCCGGTCCCGCGCGCACGTCGCGCGCGCGGACCACGTCGTCGTGTACGCCCGCCCCGTGGGGGCGCGGGCACCCGGGAGCCCTTGATCTTCCGCGATGCGAACCGGCCGGACGGAGTCTCGTACGCGCGTGCGACACTCCGTCCATGCTGGGTGTCACCGATCTTCCGACCTATCTCGCCGGCCTGGTGCTGATCATTCTTCTGCCGGGGCCGAACTCGCTGTACGTGCTCTCCGTCGCCGCCAGGCGCGGCGTGCGCAGCGGTTATGTGGCCGCCGCCGGCGTGTGGACCGGGGACACGGTCCTGATGACGTTGTCCGCGCTGGGTGCCGCCTCCCTGCTGCAGACGACTCCGCTGCTGTTCGCCGTGGTCAAGTACGCGGGCGCCGGCTATCTGACCTGGCTGGCGGTCGGGATGATGCGGGCGGCCGTGTCGACGTGGCGCGAGCGGCACCAGCGGGTGGCCGAACTGGCGGAGGAGGACGAGGTTCCCGCGGCGGGGGCGGAACGACCCTACCGGCGGGCGCTCGTGGTGAGCCTGTTCAATCCGAAGGCCATCCTGTTCCTGATCTCCTTCTTCGTGCAGTTCGTCGATCCCGGTTACGCCTACCCGGCCCTGTCCTTCCTGCTGCTGGGCACGCTCCTGCAGACCGGCAGCTTCCTCTACCTCTCCGCCCTCATCTTCGGCGGCACCCGCCTGGCCACCGCGTTCCGTCGCCGTAAGCGGCTCTCGGCGGGGGCCACGTCGGCGGCGGGCGTGCTGTTCCTCGGTTTCGCGGCGAAGCTGTCGCTCAGCGGCGTGTGAGCGCACCGGCACGCCTCAGTGGTGCCAGGCCTTCCCGCCCACGTTGTGGATCATCCGCTGGAGGACCTTGAGGGCGGCGACGTACTCCTCGTCCGGAATGCCGGCGTGGAGCTGTGCCCACGCCCTGCCGACCCGCTCGGCCGCCCGGGCGCGCAACGCCTGCCCCTCCGCGGTGAGCCGCAGCCGGGTCTCCGGGTCCTCGGTGACCAGGCCCCGGGTGATGAGGGTGTCGATCTCGGGCTCCAGTGAGTCGCCCACGTCGAGGTAGCCGCGGAGCATCGCCACCACCTCGGCGCGCGGACGGCCGTGCTCGTCCGCGTCGGTGAGCTGGTTGAGGACCCACCAGGGCGGCTGGGTCAGACCGTGTTCGGCGAGCGCGCCCCGGATGTGGGTCACGGCCGCGTCGTGGGCGGCCCAGCTCCAGTAGCCGATGGGCTGCCGTGCGAGTCCCGCGTCGTCATGTGAGTAGTCCATGCCCTGGACCGTAGGACCTCAAGCAAAGTTGAGGTCAAGGCCCGCCGGGGGCCGGGACGTGATCCCCCGGAGGGGCCCGGGCGCGGGCCACCGGGGCGACGCCCAGAGTTCACCCTTCGTCGGGCCGGGCGACACCCGCCCCTCCACCCGCCTCACTAGCGTGTGCGGACCGTGATCGAAGGTGAGGGCCCGCGTGCCGAAACTGTCCGTCGTCGTCCCGTTCCACAATGTCGGCCCGTTCGCCGACACGACCCTGGGCAGTCTTGCCCGCAACGCGGGCCCGGACATCGAGTTCCTGCTGGTCGACGACTGCTCCACGGACGACACACCGGCGGTCATCGACCGCTGGGCCGACAGACTGCCGCGCGCCGAGGTCATCCGCCACGAGAAGAACGCCGGCATCGCCGCAGCCCGCAACAGCGGCATCGACGCCGCCGGGGGTGACTTCGTCACCTTCCTCGACGGCGACGACTGGTACGCGCCCGGGCACCTGGGACGGCTGCTGCACGCCGCCGCCGAGCTGGACTGCGACTTCGCCCGCACCGACCACGTACAGGCCACGGGGACCAGCCGCGTCGTGCGGCGCGCGCCCGCCCGGCTCCGCAACACCGTGCTGGACCCGCGCGAGGGCATCGCGGCTCCCGAGTGGGAGACGATGGTCGACTACCCCTTCGTGTGGGCGGGCGTCTACCACCGGCGGCTGTTCGAGGACGGCGGCCACCGGTTCACGACACGGCTGCGCACCGCCGAGGACCGGCTGTGGATCTGGCAGCTGCACCTCCGGGCCCGTACCTACGCGGCGCTGAACCTGTACGGCGTCTTCTACCGGCGCGGTGTCACCACCTCCCTGACGCAGATCAAGGACTCGCGTCAGCTGGACTTCTTCCCCGCCTACGACACGCTGCTCGACGAGATCCGCGAGGACCCCGACGCCGAACTCCTCCTTCCCAAGGCCGTCCGGACCTACTGCGCGATGATCGCCTTCCACAACGAGAAGGCGGACGCGTACGAACCCGCCACCTTCCGGCGGCTGCGCCACGAGTCGGCAGCCGCGCTGCGCCGCATGCCGCAGCAGGTGCTCGACCACACCCTGACGATGATGGACACCAGGCGCAGCACCGTGCTCCACCGCCTGCGTGACAAGCAGAAGGCCGCCTGACCCATGCCCACGCGCACCCAGATCTTCCAGGTGTCGACCCTGTACGGGGCGGCCACACTCGCGGCGGCGCTGGACGCCGGCCAGTTCGGGCCGGGCCAGGACAGCCACCGCGTCCTGCTCGTGTCCAACAACGCGGCGGTCCCCGAGACCGCACTCCGGCTGGAGGAGATGCGCGGCTACGGGGACATCGCCGCGCGCTTCGACTCCGTCGTCGACTGGAACGAGGCCATCAGCCCGCACCACCCGAGCGGCTGGGGGCCGCGCGCCGAGGAGACCGAGCTCTGGCAGCGTGCCTTCCGCCTCGCCTGGGGCATCGACCCGGACGGCCCCGTCGACCTCGCCGTCGAGTCCATCCAGGTCAACCCGGCCCGCGCGCTGGCCGCGATCTTCTCGGAGAGCGCCGTGCACGTCTACGCGGACGGCTTGATGACCTACGGCCCCACCCGCACCAAGGTGCCGCGGTCCCTCGCCTGCCGCATCCAGCGGGTGCTCCACCTGGACCTCGTGCCGGGACTGCGCCCGCTCCTCCTCACCGAGTCCGGCGTCGAGCCGGAGCTGGTGCCGGACGACGCGTTCCGCAAGGTGCTCGGCGAGATCGCCGGGGCGTCGGACGGCGACCACCGGCTCGCGGAGGCCGAGGCCGCGGCACCCACGGCCGTGCTCCTGGGCCAGTACCTCGCGGCCCTGGGCATCCTCACGGCCGAGGAGGAGGAGGACCTGCACCTGAGCATGCTGCGCGGCGCGGCGCGGGCCGGCCACACCTCCGTCCTCTTCAAGCCCCATCCCACGGCGCCGGCCCGCTACTCCAGGGCGCTGGACGACGCGGCCACCGCGCTGGGCGTGCGGCTGACCACGCTGGACAGCCCGCTCCTCGCCGAGACCCTGTACGAGCGCTGCGCGCCCACGCTCGTCGTCGGCTGCTTCTCCACCGCGATGTTCACCGCCGCCGCGTACTACGGCATCCCCGTCGCCCGGGTCGGCACCCGTCTCGTCCTGGACCGCATCACTCCCTACGAGAACAGCAACCGCGTCCCGCTGACGATCGTCGACCACCTCGTGCCCGACCTGGACGGTGCGGCCGGCGAGCCCGTCGCCCGACTGCCGTCCACGGCCCCGGAGAGCCTGACGCCCCTGGTCCGGACGGTCGGCTACTGCATGCAGTCCGGCCTCCACCCCACCCTGCGCGCCGAGGCCGAGTCCTGGCTGCGGGACCACCTCGACAGCAGCACGCAGCACTACTTCAAGCGGCGCCGCCTCCAGAAGCTCACCCTGCCCGGCGGCGGCCCGCGAGGCGCGGCGATCCGACTGCGCCGCACCGTACGGCGCACCCGCAGCAGTCTGGGCCTCTGACCCCCGGACCGGCCCGGGCACGCCCCGGGCCGGTCCCTGACGACGATGACGGAACGGCGGAACGAGCATGCCTTCACCTGCCCGACACCCGGACGAAGTGACTGTTCACCTGACCGGAGTTCACCCGCGCGCCGCGCGTTCGTAGCCTTCGACGACCATGTCTTCCTCCGTCTCCCGAGCCGGCTCCCCCGCTCCCGCGCAGACCCCGCGGCCCGCTCCCGGACCCCGCCCGCACCGCGAACACCGGTACGACGTGGACCTGATCCGGTTGCTCTGCTCCGTCGGCGTGATCCTCTGCCACACGGGCTCCGCGTTCGTGAACACGGCGGGCCGCGAGGCCGCGAACGGGCCCGGCACCTACTGGGCGGGGCTGGTGGCGGACTCGGCCGGCCGCTTCGCCGTACCCCTGTTCTTCGCGATCGCCGGATGGGTCGTCCTCGTCGGCGCCCCGGTCCGCGACGGCCGGCAACTGTGGCAGCGGGTCGTCCGGATCCTGGTGCCGCTCGCGGTATGGACGGTGCTCCACGTGGCCTGGGGCCGGCTGCGCGACACCAACGACGCACCGGCCGGTGAGCTGGCGTTCGACGCGCTGTTCGCCTCGGTGCGCCCGGCGTACCACCTCTGGTACCTGTACGCGTACATCCCCGTGATCATGCTGCTCGCCTTCGCAGCCCTGGTGAGAGCGGGCGGGTGCCCCTGGGGCCTCGGCGTCGCACTCCTCGTGCTGGGGGCGGCTCCGTCCCTGTCCGGCGACCTGGCCAGGATCACGGACCTCGAACTGCCGCGGTTCGGTTGGGGCTTCGGCCCGTACCAGCTGATCTACGCGGTCCTCGGAGCCCTGCTCCTCGCCCTGCCCGCCGGGGCCTTCGGCAGGCGGAGCCGGTGGTGGCTGCTCCCGGCGGGCGTCTTCCTGGCCGGGGTCGTCACGTACCAGCACGAGGTGCACTACGCGATCCCGTACGCGAGCGTCCTGGTGGCCCTGTTCAGCGCCGGTGTGCTCCTCTCCCTGCACCGTCTGCGCGTCCCGGACCGGCTGCGCCCCGCACTGACCCGTCTGGCGGGGGCCTCGTTCGGCGCGTACATGATCCATGTGCTGGTGCTGGGCGTCCTCACCGACGTGCTGGTCGACGCCGACCTCACCCTGCCGGTGGCGGCGGCCCTGGTCCTCGCCGTCACCGCTGCCACGACCGCCCTCTCCTTCGGCGCGGCCCTGCTGTGGACCCGCCTCGGGCTGACGCGGCTGCTGGGCTGAACCCCGGCGACGAGGCCCTGCTCGCGCAGGGCCGTGTTCCCGTGCCGTCCGACGACGGGTGTGCCGGCTCGGCAGCAGCGACCAGGTGAAGACTGCCGGGGCCGGGCAGTGAGCCGGGCCCACGCACGGGGGAGGATGCAGCCGCCGGGGACGCGGGGGCGCCGGGACATGATGCCGAGACAGGCACCGTGCGGGCAGTCCCCACCTCCGGACTCTCCGACCGCTCATCGACCTGAGGTGTGTGTTTCCCATGGGACTGACCCGCGCGGCGCTGGCCGTGACCGCAGGAGCCCTCGCTCCGGCCCTTCTGCTCGCCACCCCCTCGTTCGCCGCGGACGCGGCCCCGTCGCCCGTCACCGCGTCGGTGGCCAAGGACGTGTCCGGCTCGGACTCCCCGTACGACTCCATGTCGCTGACCGAGCTCCGCGTCGAGGTCTTCACGGTCCTGGGTGACCCCGGCACCGGCCGGACTGTTCGTGAGGCGGCTGTCCAGGCCCTGGAGACCGATACGGCAGAGGCGCTGCGCCACTTCCTGAAGACCGGACGCGGTGTCGCACAGGTGACGGACGACCGCGTGGCGGTGTTCACGATCCTGGGTGCGCCCGGGACGGGCCGGGCGGTTCACGACGCGGCCGTGAAGGCCCTCGAAGCCGGTACGGCCGAGGCGCTGCGGCACTTCCTGGAGACCGGGCGCTGGGACGCGCAGGAGGTGGACGACCGCGTGGCGGTGTTCACGATCCTGGGTGCGCCCGGGACCGGAGAAGCCCTGCGTGCGGCGGCGATCGCCGCGCTGGAGGACGGTTCCAGGGAGGCGCTGCGCCACTTCGTCGCAGTAGGACAGTACGAGGTGTGACGCCCTGACACCCGCGCTTCCGCGCCGTCAGCTCCCGAGTCCCCTTCTCAGCGCCCGGGCCCGCCGGGCCAGCCGCAGCAGGGTGGCGTTCCGCCGGACGGAGGCGAGGCGGGCGGGCACGGCGCCGGGGAGCGCCAGCGAGCCGAGGCGCCGGCGCCTGAAGTAGCGCCGGGTCCGGGCGTCCAGGTGCGCGGAGAGGTAGCGTTCGGCCGCCGGGCGGAGGTCCGGCCGGACGCGCGGCTGCATGGCGAAGGCGACAGCGGGCAGCAGACCGCCCAGGGCCTTCTCCACCAGGGCCCCGGTCAGTGGTGACTGACCGGACACGGCGGTGGGTTCGGCCAGGTCGGGCAGCAGGACGTCGGCGATCGTGGCCGGGATCCTCGCCGGATTCTCGTACGGGGTCAGGCGTTCCAGGAGGGCGCCGGTTCCCGCCCTGGCCACCGGAAGGCCGTAGTGCGCCGCCGCGGTGAGCAGCGCCGTCGAGGAGCACCCGACGACGAGCGCGGGGCGCAGCCGCTCGAACAGCACCTCGGCCAGGACCGGGACGCCCGGCCGGCCGGAGTCCGGCACCGTCAGTTCGACTCCCAGGCGGGCGGCTTCCGCCCGCAGGGCCGGGGCGGGCTGCGCGGGACCGAGGGGGTGGGGCTGGAGAACGATGTCGGTGTGGCCGAGAGCGGCCGTGCCACGGATCATCCGCAGGTGGAGCTCCGCCTCCTCGGCGGCGGGGAGCGTTCCCGGCTCCGGGAGGATCAGGACAGCCGCTCCCTCGGGTGCCTCGATCCCCGGCGCCGCCGCACGCGCCAGTTCACCGAAGACCTTCCGCAGGGCCGGGGTGGGCAGTTGACGGGGCGCGGCGCCGAACTCGGCCAGCAGAAGCGGTTCCGCGCCGGGGAGGAGGCCGGGGTGGAGCAGGCGCCGGACGCGGGTGCCGATCAGCGGCGCCACCTTGCCCTCGGTCGGCCCGTAGCCGCTCAGGCCGTCCGCGTACACGGTCACCGGTACCCCGGTGAAGACCTGGGCCACAGCCAGGGCGGGGCCGGTGTGCGGGGATTCGAGGACCAGTTCGACCTCCTCGTCCCCGAGGTCCCACGCACGTCGCAGGTGGCGTTCCCACAGGGGCACGTCGTCGGCGCGGGGGGTCCAGGCGCCCGGATGCAGGGGGAAGACGGTGTCGTTCCACGACAGGACCTCGTCGAAGCGGGTGCGCAGCCGTTCGAACCCGGGCATCGCGTCGACCGGGGGCACCGCCTCGGGGGCCTCCGTGGTGTCACAGATCAGCAGGAGGCGTCTGCCGGAGTCCGCGAAACAGCCGGAGTCGAGTGCCGCGGCGAGCACGGCGGTGCCGCGCAGGCCGGAGGTGAGGAAGATCTGGGTGGTCACGCGGCGGTCGCTCCCTCTGCGGTGGCGGACCGGCGGCGCAGCCTGCGCAGTACGGTCGCCCGTCCGGTGTCCATGGAGTCCAGGACGTCGTCGAGTACGCGCTGGGGCATGTTTCCGAGAGCCGCCGAACACAGAGTTCTCAATGTACGGGCCACGGACGGTTCGAATTTCCCGACGGAATTGATGTGATGGAAAATGACGGCGCAATACGTCCGCACCGCTTTCGGCATCAGGGTGTCCGCGTCGCGGTCCGCAGCGGTGTCGGACAGCACCTGGTCATAGGCCTTGATGAAATCCAGCTGGCGTTCGTCGCCGATCCGGGTGAGGGACGAGGCGACACCCCGCCGGTAGAAATGGCCCAGGTCTCCCAGAACCGCGAAGGAATCCGCCTCCCGGTGCAGCCGCCAGATCCACGGCCGGTCCTCGGCGGTGCGCAGCCCGTCGGTGAAGTGCAGCAGCCCCCGGTCCAGCAGGCTGCGGTGGTAGAGCCCCGCCCAGGCGTACGCGTAGTCGACCGAGGTGGTCCGGCCGGCGGGCAGGATCGCCGCCCGGGGGTCGCCGACCACTCCCCGCAGGCCGTGCGGGACGCGGTGCACCGTGCGGGACGTGCCGGTGACCTGGACGTGGTCCGTGCGCACGAACGCGCAGCCCAGCGCCTCGGTGCGGGCGAGCAGCCCGGCGTAGTGGCCGGGAGCGAGCCAGTCGTCGCCGTCCAGGAAGGCGATGTACTCGCCCCGGGCCGCGTCGAGACCGGTGTTGCGGGCCGTGGCCAGTCCGGCGTTGCGCTCGTGCCTGTGGACGACCACTCCCTCGATGTCGTCCTGGGCCCGGCGCAGCAGATCCGCCGTCCCGTCGGTCGAGCAGTCGTCGACGAGGACGAACTCGAAGTCCTCGCGGGTGTTGGCCCGCAGGCTTCTGAGCGTGTCGGGGGCGTACGGCCGGACGTTGTGGAACGGCACGATGACGGAGAGCTTGACCACCCGCGTCACGCTAAGGGCGGCCCCGGCATTCGCCCTGACTCCTGCCCGTACGGAAAGTGAACGACGCGCGGCAGGAAAGTGAACCGGTCCGCCCCGGCGGCCCTTTTCGCCCTCCGTAAGGATGAATACCCAACCGTCGACCGGCTGTTAACCATCTGTTGCCACCGCGTTGGGCCGCGGATCGAAATGGCTTCCTAGCTTTTACGACGTGCCCCCCAGTACCGATGACGTGGCCGCTCCGGCCGCCACCCCAGCAGCCGGCCGTGCGGCGCTCCGCATAGCCGTCCTCGCCGACTCCGACACCCGGTGGAAATGGGGCGCGCTCACCGCGCGCCGCCTCTCCGGGGCGGCGGACGCCGGTGCGGCGGAACGCCCCGTCGAGATCAGCGGTCTGCTGCTGCGCGGCCGGGCCACCCCGACCCCACGCCAGCTCGCCGAGGTGGGCGAGGTGGGCGTCGACGCCGGCCGGGTGCGCGAGGTGACCGCCGTGGAGTTCCTGCACACCGTGCGGGACGAGGCGTACGACGTCGTGGTCCTCGCCCTCGTGGGCGGCGCGGTACAGGCGATGATCCACGGCCTGGCCGCACTGGACCCGCCCCGCAGGCCCGTCGTCGTCACCGGCTATGTCGGGGTCGTCTACGAGAAGCTCGCGGACGGACTCCTGCTCCGTCACGGCGCGGACATCGTCCTCGCCAACTCCCGTCACGACGCCGCGCGTTTCCGGGCCGTCTACGAAGGGGTCGGCGCCGACGCGTCGTCCGTCACGGAGGCGGCCCTGCCGTTCCTCGGCGGGGAGCCGCACCGTGCGGTGGAGGGCCGCGACACCGTCGTGTTCGCCGCCCAGCCCTCCGTGCCCGCTTCCCGCGCCGACCGCATGTATCTGCTGCGCCGGCTCGTCGAGCACGCCAGGCTGCACCCCGGCCGCGAGGTGGTGCTGAAGCTGCGCTCCAAGCCGGGTGAACACACCACGCACATCGAGGAGCTGCCCTACCAGCGGCTCGCCGAGCGGATCCCCGGCGGCCTGCCGCCCAACCTCCGGCTCGTGTACGGACACATGGGCGAGGTCCTGGACCGCACCGACCTGCTGGTCACCGTGTCCTCCACCGCCGCGCTGGAGTCCCTCCACCGGCGCATCCCGACAGCGGTCCTCTCCGACCTCGGTGTCCGCGAGGCCCTCGGCAACCACCACTTCATCGGCTCGGGACTGATCACGTCCTGGGACCACCTCGACGGCGGCATCCGGCCGGAACCCGACGAGGAGTGGCTCGCCGGCCAGGGCGTCGCCGCCGACGGCACGTACGGGGCGGCCTACGACACCGCCCGCGCCCGGGTCGCGGCGCTGCTCGCCGCCGGACCGCTTCCCCGCCTCACTCCCTACTACACGCCCGCCACCGCGCCCGGGTACCTCCCCGGCATCCTCGCCCGCCACCACCTGGGCCCCGACGGACACCCGCTGCCGGGCGCCGTCGCGCCCAGGGAGACGGGCCGGGTCCGGGGCGCGGTCCGCGAGACCGTACGCAACGCGGCGCGCGGCGCCTACCGCCACGGAGTCCAGCGGGTCGCCCCCGTGATCCGGCGGATGGGCGAGCTGTGACCACCGATCCAGGAGCAACCATGACCCCGCCCCCCACCGTGCTCGCCGTGATCCCCGCCCGTGGCGGATCCAAGGGCGTGCCGGCCAAGAACCTCGCCAAGGTCGGCGGCGTACCGCTCGTCGCCCGCGCCGTCCGCGCCTGTCTCGCCTCGCCCGAGGTCACGGACGTCGTCGTCACCACCGACGACCCGGCCATCGCCGGCGCGGCCAGGGAGGCGGCGGAGGCCCTGGGAGAGGACGCCCGGCTGCTCTGCGTGCAGCGTCCCGCTGCCATCGCCGGTGACACAGCGACCAGTGAGGACGCGGTCCTGCACGCCCTGCACTCCTACGAGGCGACCGCACACGGCCGGAAGGCCGACGTGGTCCTCCTGGTCCAGTGCACGAGTCCCTTCGTCACACGCGAGGACATCGACGGCGTCGCCACCGCGGTCGCCCGGGACGGGGCCGACACCGCCGTCACCGTGGCCCCCTTCCACGGCTTCGTGTGGCGCGACGGCAGCGCCGTCGAGGACGGCACCTACGGCGTCAACCACGACAAGTCCGTACGCCCCCGCCGCCAGGACCGGCCCCAGGACCACCTGGAGACCGGTGCCGCGTACGCCATGGACGTCGAGGGGTTCCGCACCCACCGTCACCGCTTCTTCGGTCACACCGCGCTCGTCCTGACGGACCCCGCCCGGGTCCTGGAGATCGACGACCCGCACGACCTGGCCCGCGCCCGCGCCCTCGCGCCGCTCCTCGACCCGTCACCGCTGCCCACCCGGGCGGACGTCGACGCCGTCGTCCTCGACTTCGACGGCACGCAGACCGACGACCGCGTCCTCATCGACTCGGACGGCCGGGAGACCGTCGCCGTGCACCGCGGGGACGGCCTGGGCATCGCCGCCCTGCGCCGGGCCGGCGTACCGCTCCTGATCCTCTCCACGGAACAGAACCCGGTCGTCGCCGCCCGCGCCCGCAAACTCCAGGTCCCCGTCCTGCACGGCATCGACCGCAAGGACCTGGCACTCAAGCAGTGGTGCGAGGAGCAGTCCATCGCTCCCGACCGCGTGCTCTACGTCGGCAACGACGTCAACGACCTGGCCTGCTTCGGCCTGGCGGGCTGGCCCGTCGCCGTGGCGAGCGCCCACGACTCGGTACGCGCCGCCGCGCGTGCCGTGACCACACGACCCGGTGGCTCCGGCGCCATCCGCGAGATCGCGGCCTGGCTGCTGGGCCCCACCCTCGCCCTCTCCACCGAAACCCCCGACACCCCCACCCGGTAAGGAAGCACCACCATGAGCAACACCTCCCGCCTGCGCACCTTCGGCACCCGCACCGCCGGCCCCGGCCACCCCGTCTACATCACCGGCGAGATCGGCATCAACCACAACGGCGACCTCGACAACGCCCTCGCGCTGATCGACGTGGCCGCGGACGCCGGCTGTGACGCGGTCAAGTTCCAGAAGCGCACCCCGGAGATCTGCACCCCGCGCGACCAGTGGGACATCGAGCGCGACACCCCCTGGGGCCGGATGACGTACATCGACTACCGCCACCGCGTCGAGTTCGGCGAGGCCGAGTACACCGCCATCGCCGAGCACTGCGCCGAGCGCGGCATCGACTGGTTCGCCTCCCCGTGGGACACCGAGGCCGTCGCCTTCCTCGAGAAGTTCGACGTCCCCGCCCACAAGGTCGCCTCGGCCTCGCTCACGGACGACGAGCTGCTCCGCGCCCTGCGTTCCACCGGCCGCACCGTCATCCTCTCCACCGGTATGTCGACCCCGAAGCAGATCCGGCACGCGGTCGAGGTCCTCGGCAGCGACAACATCCTGCTGTGCCACGCCACCTCGACGTACCCGGCGAAGGCCGAGGAGCTCAACCTGCGGGTCATCAACACCCTGCAGCAGGAGTACCCGAACGTCCCGATCGGCTACAGCGGCCACGAGACCGGCCTGCAGACGACCCTCGCCGCCGTCGCGCTGGGCGCCGCGTTCGTCGAGCGCCACATCACCCTGGACCGTGCCATGTGGGGCTCCGACCAGGCCGCGTCCGTCGAGCCGCAGGGCCTCACACGTCTCGTCCGCGACATCCGCACCATCGAGGCGTCGCTCGGCGACGGGGTCAAGAAGGTGTACGAGTCGGAGCTCGGCCCGATGAAGAAGCTCCGCCGGGTCACGGGCGTCGTCGCCGAGAGCGAGAACGCGCCGGCCGCCGAGCCGGTCGCGGTCTGACGGGCCGACCGGTGAACCTCGCCTTCGTCGAGAGCCCGGTCCAGCTCCTGAACGTCCTGGAGTGGGCCCACACCGGGGGAGGACCCGGGACCACGGTCGTCGTCCTCCCCCCGGTCGACCCGATGTCGCGCGGACAGCTGCGCAGGATGGCGGAGCTGGCCCGCGACGAGGGCGTCACCGTCCGCTGGCAGGAGGCGCGCGGGGAGACCGGCGCGCCTCTGAAGGCCCTGCGCGCGCTGACGGCCCTGACCCGCAAGGCCGACCGCATCGTCATCGGGGACCCGTTCTCCCGGTACGTGCAGCTGCTCCTCAGCCTGGTCCGCACCCGCCGGATCACGGTCGTCGACGACGGCACCGCCACCATGGAGTTCGTCGCCCAACTGGCCGGCGGCGAACGCCTGGTGCGCTGGCACCGGCGGGGAATCCGGGGCCCGCGCGAGCTGCTCCTGGCCCCGGTCGCCTCCGCGGCCCGCCGCAGTTTCACCCCGTCGGCGACCCGCACGGTCGAGGTGTTCACCGCGATGCCGGTGGACGCCCCCGAGGGCGTCGAGGTGACGGCCAACGCCTTCGCCTGGACCCGGGCGCGCTTCGGCCCGCCCCTCATCACCAGGGGAGCCGACCTGGTCGGGACCTCCCTGGTGGAGACCGGCGTGGTCGACCCCGTCCCGTACCAGGAGGCGGTCACCTCGCTCGCCCGCACCCACGGCGCGACCCGCTACTTCGCCCACCGCCGTGAATCCGCCGAGAAGCTCCACGCCCTGGAAGCCGCCACCGGCCTGGAGATCGTCCGCCCGGACCTCCCCCTGGAACTCATCGCCCGCAGGGGCCCGATCGGGCACACGGTCCTCAGCTTCCCGTCCACGGTGGTCCACACGCTCCCGCTGGCCCTGGCGGGCACGGGGGTGAAGGTCGCCGTGTGCGACATAGCGCCGGAATGGCTCCGCGACACGGCGTCCCCGCGTGCCCAGGGATTCCTGAGCGGCGTGACGGAGACGGCCAAGGACGTGCAGCGGCTGGCTCCTTGGCGGGCCACCGCCGTCGCGGAGGGCTGAGGGCGGGCCCGGCGGCCCTGACATGGCGTCGGCGCCGCCCCGGCAGGGCGCCACGGCACCCCGGACCCGGTGCCCTCCGTACGTGAGCGGTGCCGTCTACTGACCGGGTCCGCCGTCCCGGAGCAGACCGCGCAGGGCCAGGGCCGCCGGCAGCGGGGTGGCGGGCAGTGCGACGTGCAGGGTCCTGCGCAGACCGGGGTCGGTGAGCCGGACCAGCACCAGTCCGTCCGGCACCGCCCAGGCGGCGAGTGAGGGAACCAGAGCGACTCCTAGCCCCGCCGCCACGTAACCGAACTTCCCCGTCCACTCCGCGATCCGGATGATCTTCCTGGGGGTGAAGCCCGCCCGCGCGCAGGCGTCGGCGAGCACGGTGGGACGGTCCCCGTACGCGTCCTGCAGCCAGGCCTCGTCGCGCAGTTCGCGCAGACCGACCGCGTCGGCGCCGGCCAGGCGGTGCCCGCGCGGGAGGGCGACGAACAGCTCGTCCCCGCACAGCGGGGTCGTGGTGACGCCCTCGGCGGCGGGAAGCCCGGACGGGTAGTCGCTGACGACGGCCAGGTCCAGCGCCCCGTCGGCGAGCCGCGCCGTCAGAGTGTCGCTGCGGCCCTCGACCGCGACGACCTCGACAGCGGGCCAGGCCTGCCGGAACGCGCGCAGGGCGGTGGGCACCAACGAGATGTTGGCGGTCGGGAACGCCCCCACGTGCAGCAGCCCGCCGTGTCCCGTGCGGAGCACGGCGAGCTCCCGCTCCGCACGTGACAGGCGGTCGAGGACGTCCACGGCGTGGCGGTGCAGGGCGCGGCCCGCCGGGTTCAGCCGTACGCCCCTCGGAAGCCTCTCGAAGAGCGGCCCGCCCGCGGCCCGCTCCAGTGCCGCGATGCGCCGCGACACCGCGGACTGCGTGTAGTCGAGGCCGGCCGCCGCCTTGGTGAACGACCCCGTCCCGGCCACCGCCACCAGCAACCGCAACGCGTCGATGTCGAACACGAGCCGCCCCTTCCCTCACTCACCCATTCCGGCCGCGCATGGATGCCATGCAAACCAGTCGCTGGTGGAATGTATCGCCTCCCCCTAGCTTCGGTGGGGGGGAGGCCGCGTCGGCCTCCCCGGCCACTCGGGGGCCCCGCCCCCATGCCGTGCGAGGGGGAGACGCGTTGTCACGAGCCGAAGCCGAGGTGGCCCCGGGATGCGCGCGGCCGGCGACACCCGTCGGCCCGGTCATCAGGACCTTGCGGGTGAACCGGCCCGGACGCGTCAGCGTCCTGCTGCTCCCGCTGGTCACCGCCGTACTGCTCACCGGTTGTTCGGAAGCGGGGCCCCAGGCGTCCCCGTCGGCCGCCACCCAGCGGGCCCGCACCCCGACGCCTGCCCCGAGCGCCACGCCCAGCCCCACCCCGGCCACCCCGCCTGCACCGAGCACGGCCGCCGAGATCGCCGAGGCCGTCGACCACTGGTACGAGTTCGGCGGCGGGACGGCGATGACCAGCCTGATCGAGGAGACCGTGAAGGCGGGGGCCCGCCGCCCCACCGAAGACCTGGCCATCGTGACCGTGGACTTCGAGGACCTCCTCCAGGCACTGACCACCGCCCGGCTGTTCGGTTCCGTCCCGGATCCCAGGACCCAGGCCGCCTGGTCGGCGGCCCTCGAGAACCTGGAGAACGGCGCCCAGGGCGTCCTCGACTCGGCTTCGGAGACCAGCCTGTTCCAGTCACCAGCGGAGACCGCGCAGATGTGGCAGGGGTGGGACACCTTCGACAAGGGCGTCAAGAACCTCAAGGCGGTCCAGGCGCGACTCGACGGCACGTTCGGCCTGAAGCCGCCGTCGGACCCGTGGAAGGAGGAGTGGTCCTAGCCCGCGCGGAGCACGGACCGGCCCGTGGCGTCCGACGCCTTCGGGACACGTGCTGCCGGCACGTGTGCCGTCAGGCCGCTGCCGTCGTCAGCGCGTGTCCTCCCGGCCGGAGGACGGGGAGGCCGCCCGGCCCGCGTCCCGCCGCTCCGCCCCCCGGCGCCGCCATGCCAGGGCGAACCCGACTCCGGCCAGCAGCGTGGGAGCCGCGGACTGCGCGGTCAACGAGACCAGCCAAGGGGGGTTGACGCGTTTCGTGTGGCCGCTGGCGTACTGGCACGTCGCCTGCGGAGGGAAGAGGCTGTACTCCAGTGTCCTGGGCGCGAGGACGTCCCGGTCCCGGCCCGCCGAGCAGGCCGACGACGGCCCCTGGACGAGCCTCCAGCCGGCCAGCGCGTACAGCAGCAGGAACGCGAATCCGGTGATGGCGAACGCTGTTCCGGTCCGGCGGAGCTTCCGGGTCCTGGACATCGGCGTCACCAGACGACCACCGGGCTCCGGGTCGAGGCACTCCGCGAGCAGGGCGACGAACAGGCAGACCACCATCACCAGCAGGCCGGTCCAGAGCAGCGTGCCGAGCACGTCGCGGCCGCCGACGGACACGACCTCCCCGCCCTGGAACTCGCAGACGGTGGCAGGGGGAAACGCCTGGTGCCGCACTTCCCTGAGCCGGCCCGGCCCCTGGATCAGCCCGTGCGCGCACCGCTCGCCGAAATCCGACATCGCGACCACGGCGAGGAACAGGAAGACCGTCAGCGCGCCGAAGGCGATGCCCGCTGTGGCCCAGAGGCCGTCCGTCCGGTAGCCGTGAGGCGTACGCGCGTATGACATCCGCGCACAGTAACGAGTGCTCCACCTGTCCGCGCCCGGCGTTCGAGCTTGTCGACGGCCTGTTACACAGCCGGCGCCCGGCATCCGGGCCCGGGACCCGCCGCGGGAATGCCAGCCGGGTCGCCTCGCCGACCGGTCTCGTCAGGCGGCGGCTCCGCCACGGGCACCGCCCGCCGCGCGCCGGTCCGCGCGACGTCGCCGTGTATGCCGGTACGCTCCGTGAGCTGCTGGGAATCTCCTGCCGCAGCGGACCGGACCCTCACCGCGCGCTGCGGAAACGGGCGAGTTTACCCACCAGGGCCACCGGTCACACGCCGACGAGCCGCCTTTTGTTCCTCTATGCGGCTGAACTTTTGTTGATCTGTGGCCAGTTGCGGGTGTCATGGGCCTACCCTTGACTGGGTGAACCAGTTGAAGTCCCGTGCGCCCCACGCCGAGGCCGTGCTGCCCGGCACCCTGCCCGACGACCTGCGTGCCGAGCTCATCGCCTTCCGCCGTGATCTGCACATGCACCCCGAGCTCGGCAACCAGGAGTTCCGCACCACCGCCGCCGTCAAGGCCCGGCTGGAGAAGGCGGGCCTGGAGCCGCAGGTGCTGCCCGGTGGCACGGGACTGGTCTGTGACGTGGGGGAGTGGGACGGCCTGACGCCCATGCTGGCGCTCCGTGGCGACATCGACGCGCTGCCGATCCCGGACACCAAGGCGGGGGTCCCCTACCGGTCCACCGTGCCCGACCGGGCGCACGCGTGCGGGCACGACGTCCACACGACCTGCGTCCTGGGCGCGGGACTCGTGCTGAGTGAGCTGGACCGGCAGGGGGCGCTGCCCCGGCCGGTGCGGCTGCTGTTCCAGCCCGCCGAGGAGGTGCTGCCCGGCGGCGCCGCCGACGCGGTCGCGGCCGGGGTGCTGGAAGGCGTGGGCCGCATCATCGGGGTGCACTGCGACCCCAAGGTCGACGTGGGCAGGATCGGGCTGCGGATCGGGCCGATCACCTCGGCCTGCGACCGGGTGGAGATCACCCTCGACGGGCCAGGCGGTCACACCGCCCGGCCGCACCTCACCACCGACCTGGTCACCGCCGCCGCCCGCGTCGCCACCGACGTACCCGCACTGCTCGCCCGGCGGGTCGACGCCAGGGCCGGGCTCGCGGTCACCTGGGGACGGCTGCACGTGGGACACGCGCCCAACGTCATCCCCCAGCACGCCGAGCTGTCCGGGACGGTGCGCTGCCTGGACCTGGAGAGCTGGCGCCGGGCACCCGACCTCGTGCACGAGGCGATCGACGAGGTGGCCGCCATGTACCGGGCGAAGACCGTGATCGACTACGTCCGGGGGGTGCCGCCCGTGGTGAACGAGGCCGAGACGATCGGCCTCCTGGACGCCGCGATGACCATCCGCCGCGGTTCGTATGCGATCGAGGACACCGAACAGAGTCTGGGCGGCGAGGACTTCTCCTGGTACCTGGAGAAGATCCCGGGAGCCATGGCGAGGCTCGGCGTGCGAGCCCCGGGGGACACCCGTGGTCTGGACCTGCACCGGGGCGACTTCGACGTGGACGAGGAGGCGATCACGGTGGGGGTCGAACTGTTCACCGCCGCGGCGTTGCTGGAGGCCTGACCGGCCGAGGAGCCGGACGGGGCGGCCGTCCGGAGCACATCACGTTCCGTGCTGGTAACGGCTCGTAACCGGACAGGACACCTCCTGTTCGCGACGATCCGATAACGGCTTCCGTAGGGGTCCTTATCTGACATCTACGCGCGTTACGATCGCCGCGAAACCAGCGCCGGAAGAGGCGCTTCGGTCAGGTTTGAAGGAGCCTTCCCTTGCGCCGCGTATCCAAGATCGCAGCTGCGTGTACCGTTTCCGCGGCTCTCGCCTTCACCGCCACCGCGTGCGGTGAATCGTCCACCGAGAGCACCGGGTCCGACTCCGGCCAGATGAAGATCGGCATGGCCTACGACGTCGGCGGCCGTGGCGACAACTCGTTCAACGACTCCGCCGCCCGCGGCCTGGACAAGGCCAAGGCCGAGTTCGACGCCGAGACCAAGGAGCTCACCGCCAAGAGCGGCGAGACCCCCGCGGACCGCGAGCAGCGCCTCGCGTCGCTGGCCGAGGGCGGCTACAACCCGGTGATCGGCGTCGGGTTCGCGTACTCGGACGCCATCGCCAAGGTGGCCAAGTCCCACCCCGACACCACGTTCGGCCTGATCGACTCGGTTTCCGACGCCAAGAACGTGTCGTCCATCGTCTTCACCGAGGAGCAGGGCTCGTACCTCGCCGGTGTCGCGGCGGCGCTGAAGTCCAAGGACGGTCAGGTCGGCTTCATCGGCGGCGTCGACCTCCCGCTGATCAAGAAGTTCGCGGCCGGATTCCAGCAGGGCGTCACGGAGACGAACCCCAAGGCCAAGGTGCAGATCCAGTACCTGTCCACCGGTTCGGACCTGTCCGGTTTCGGCAGCCCCGACAAGGGTGAGGCCGCCGCCAAGGGCATGCTGGACAAGGGTGCCGACGTGATCTTCGCGGCGGCCGGCGGTTCCGGTGCCGGTGCGATCGAGGCGGTGGCCGGCAAGAAGGGCGCCTGGTCCATCGGCGTCGACTCGGACCAGGCCAAGGACCCGGCTCTGTCGAAGTACGCCGACACGATCATGACGTCGGTCGTGAAGAACGTCGACAGCGGTGTCTTCGACCTGGTGAAGTCCGTCAAGGACGGCAAGCCGATGACCGGTACGCAGACCTACTCGCTGGCCGAGAACGGTGTCAGCCTGACCACCACGGGTGACCACCTCAAGGACATCCAGGCCAAGCTCGACGAGGCCAAGAAGAAGATCGTCGACGGCACGATCAAGGTCAAGACCACGACCTGACCGGCCCGATGGACCCGGGGTCCGCAGGCGCGGTTTCCGCCGCCCCTGCGGACCCCGATTCACGTGTACCTCCCGGCCGCGCCCCCTCGGTCCGTGCCGGTATCGTGCCCGTGGTCGTCACCTGTCACCAGGTGGCCAACGATTCGGTGGCGCTACGCGCGTAGTGTCCGCCGGGCACGGTATTTTTCGCCACCGGTCCCCGCGCCGTGTCCGTACATCGCCCGCCCTCCGCTCCTGCCAAGGAGAGTGCGCCATCAAAGCGTCCAGCAGTCCCCATGCCGTAGAGCTCCGCGGCATCACCAAACGGTTCCCCGGCGTCGTGGCCAACCACGACATCGACATCACGGTGAGCCGTGGCACCGTCCACGCCCTCGTCGGTGAGAACGGCGCCGGCAAGTCCACCCTGATGAAGATCCTCTACGGGATGCAGAAGCCGGACGAGGGCACCATCTCGGTCGATGGTGAACAGGTCTCGTTCAGCAGCCCGGGTGATGCCATCGACCGGGGAATCGGCATGGTGCACCAGCACTTCATGCTCGCCGACTACCTCACGGTCCTCGAGAACGTCGTTCTCGGCTCCGAGAAGCTGCACGGCATCGGGGACAAGGCACGGGCCAGGATCAAGGAGATCTCCGACGCGTACGGCCTGGGCATCCGCCCCGACGCCGTCGTCGAGGACCTCGGGGTCGCCGACCGCCAGCGGGTGGAGATCCTCAAGGTCCTCTACCGCGGCGCCCGCACCCTGATCCTCGACGAGCCGACGGCGGTCCTCGTGCCGCAGGAGGTCGACGCGCTCTTCGACAACCTGCGCGAACTGAAGGCCGAGGGCCTCACCGTCATCTTCATCTCCCACAAGCTGGGCGAGGTGCTGTCGGTCGCGGACGAGATCACCGTCATCCGGCGCGGCACGACGGTGGGCACCGCCGACCCCGCGCACACCACCAGCAAGCAGCTCGCGGAACTGATGGTGGGCAGTGAACTCCCCTCGCCCGAGACCCGGGAGTCGACCGTCACCGACACCCCGATGCTGGCGGTGGAGGACCTGCGGCTGACGGCCACCGACCCCGACGGGACGGTGCGGGCGGTGCTGGACGGCATCACCTTCACGATCCACAAGGGCGAGGTCCTCGGCATCGCGGGCGTCGAGGGCAACGGGCAGTCCGAACTCGTGGACGCCATCATGGGCATGCGCACCCTCGACACCGGCGCGCTCACCCTCGACGGCGCGGACATCTCCCGCGCGGCCACCCGCAGGCGCCGCGAGGACGGCATGGCCGTCATCCCCGAGGACCGGCACCGGCACGGCCTCCTCCTGGACGCGCCGCTCTGGGAGAACCGCATGCTGGGCCACGTCACGGAGAAGCCCAACAGCAAGGGCGCCTTCCTCGACCTCAAGGCGGCACGCGCCGACACCGAGCGGATCGTGCGCGAGTACGACGTCCGCACCCCCGGCATCGAGGTCACCGCGGCCTCGCTCTCCGGCGGCAACCAGCAGAAGCTGATCGTCGGCCGCGAGATGAGCCACAACCCGAAGCTGCTGATCGCCGCGCATCCCACCCGGGGTGTGGACGTCGGCGCGCAGGCGCAGATCTGGGACCAGATCCGCGAAGCACGCCACGAGGGCCTCGCGGTCCTGCTGATCTCCGCCGACCTCGACGAGCTCATCGGGCTCTCCGACACGTTGCGCGTGATGTACCGCGGCAAGCTCGTGGCCGACGCCGACCCGGCGACGGTCACGCCCGAGGAGCTCGGCTCCGCGATGACCGGCGCCGCGGTCGGCCACCTGGAGTCGCAGGACGGCGCGGGCAGCGACCACACCGGGGCCCACAGCTCCGAAACCGACCCCCGGGACGGGGGAGAGGACCGATGAAGAAGTTCGACAAGGAGCGGCTGCTCCTGGGGATCGCCGCCCCGCTGCTCGCCATCGTGGTCGCCTTCCTGGTCACCGCTCTGGTGCTCGCCGCCACCGGCAAGGAACCGTTCAGCGCCTTCGGCATCATGTTCGACTACGGACTGAAGTCGGACAGCCAGGTCTACATCCTCAACAAGGGGACGACCTACTACCTCGCGGGGCTCGCGGTCGCCGTCGGCTTCCGCATGAACCTCTTCAACATCGGGGTCGACGGCCAGTACCGCCTGGCCGCGTTCTTCGCCGCCGCACTCGGCGGGGCGCTGACCCTGCCGGGCGCCCTCCAGATCCCCCTGATCATCCTCACCGCGATGATCGTCGGCGCGATGTGGGCGGGCATCGCCGGTCTCCTGAAGGTCACCCGCGGAGTGAGCGAGGTCGTCTCGACGATCATGCTGAACTCCATCGCCACGGCGATCATCGGCTACCTCCTCCAGCAGGGCCGCCTGGGCCACCTCGACGAGGCAGGCACGAAGGTGTCCACCACGCCGATCCCGGAGTCCTCGCACTTCTTCGAGTTCCCGACCACGCCGACGCCCGTCTGGGGCTTCCTCGTGATCGCGGTCCTCGCCGGTGTCGCCTACTGGTTCACGCTCGGCCGCACCCGGTTCGGCTTCGACCTCCGCACGGTCGGCCAGTCCGGCTCGGCCGCCGAGGCCAGCGGTGTGGACGTCAAGAAGATGGTCGTCACCTCGATGCTGATCTCCGGTGCCATGGCCGGCCTGATCGGCATGCCGACGCTGCTCAACGACAGCTACGAGTACAGCGGCGACTTCCCGGTCGGCATCGGCTTCACCGGAATCGCCATCGCGCTCCTCGGACGCAACCACCCCGTCGGCATCGCGCTCGGCGCGCTCCTCTGGGGCTTCCTGGAACGCGGCACGGGCAAGCTCGAGTTCGAGGGCTACGACAAGGAGATCGTCGGCGTCATCCAGGGCGTCATCGTCCTGTGCGTCGTCATCGCCTACGAGGTCGTCCGCCGCTACGGCCTCAAGCGCCAGCAGAGCAAGGTCGGCGCGGAACTCGCCGCCAAGGCCGCACGTAACTCCGACCAGCAGGAGGTGTCGGCGTGAGCGCCACGGCGACTTCCACCCCGCCGCCCGCGGCCCCCAAGGTCTCCGGCGGCAAGGGCGGCCGCACCCGTTTCAGTCTTCCCGTCATCCTTCTGGTCATCGCGGGCGCCCTGCTCGCGCTGTCCGCCGTGCGCGCCGTCACCGGTGCGCAGGACGTCACCTCCGCCGGGCAGATCAGCGCCGCCCTCGCGATGGCCGTGCCGATCGGTCTCGCCGGTCTCGGCGGCCTGTGGTCGGAGCGGGCCGGTGTGGTCAACATCGGCCTCGAAGGCATGATGATCCTCGGTACCTTCTTCGGTGCCTGGGCCGGCTGGCAGACCGATCCCTGGATCGGCGTCCTGGCCGGTGTGGTGGGCGGCATGCTCGGCGGTCTGCTGCACGCGTTCGCGACCGTCACCTTCGGCGTCGACCACATCATCTCCGGTATCGCCATCAACATCCTGGCCCTCGGCTTCACGACGTACCTCGCCAAGCTGTGGTTCAACACCGGAGTCGCGGCGGAGAAGGGCGGCAGCCCCAAGCAGTCGCCGCCGGCCGACAGCATCACCACGGTCACGGTGCCAGGTGTCTCGGACTGGCTGCACTCCGTCGAGCAGCACCACTGGTTCTTCGTCTCCGACTTCGCGGGGATCCTCGGCGGACTCGTCACCCACGTCTCGCTGCTGACCCTGGTGGCCGTGGCGCTGTTCGTCGGGACGTTCTTCGTGCTGTGGAAGACCTCCTTCGGCCTGCGGCTGCGCTCCTGCGGTGAGAACCCCGTCGCCGCCGAGTCGCTGGGTGTGAACGTCTACCGCTACAAGTACATCGCCGTGATCGTCTCCGGCGGCCTGGCCGGCCTCGGCGGCGCCTTCCTCTCCCTGGTCACCTCGCACATCTACAACGAGGGCCAGACCGGCGGCCGCGGCTACATCGGCCTCGCCGCGATGATCTTCGGCAACTGGCGGCCGGGCGGACTCGCCATGGGCGCCGGCCTCTTCGGCTTCGCCGACGCGCTCCAGCTGCGCAACGGCGGGGAGTCCGTCCACGCGCTCCTCCTCCTGCTCGTGGTGATGCTGGCCGTCCTCGCGGTCTGGAAGCTCTACCGCAGGCGCTTCGTGCCCGGTGTCATCAGCGCGGTCATCGCCGCCGCGGTGCTGGTCTGGTACCTCACCACCGACACCGTGCCCACCGAGTTCGTCAGCGCCACCCCGTACGTCGTCACCCTGCTCGTGCTCTCGCTGTCCGCCCAGCGCCTGCGCATGCCGAAGGCGGACGGCATGCGCTACCGGAAGGGACAGGGGAAGTGACCGACGGCGCGGCCCCCGTCGACTGGGGCGTGCTGCGCGAGGCCGCCAGGGACGCGATGTCCCGGGCGTACGCCCCGTACTCCGGTTACCCGGTCGGCGTGGCCGCCCTCGTGGACGACGGCCGGATCATCTCCGGCAGCAACGTCGAGAACGCCTCGTACGGCCTCAGCCTGTGCGCCGAGTGCGGGCTGGTCTCGCAGCTCGCCGCGACGGGCGGCGGCCGGCTGACCCACTTCACCTGCGTGGACGGCGCGGGCGCGGTACTCGTGCCGTGCGGTCGGTGCAGGCAGCTGCTGTACGAGTTCGGGGGCCCGGAGCTCGTCATGGAGACGCCCGAGGGTCTCCGTACGCTCGACGAGATGCTGCCGCAGGCCTTCGGACCGCAACACCTGGGGTAGTCGTCCCCCGCCGCCGCGCCGCTCCCCGGCCGGGCCCCCCGGCCCGGCCGGGAACGGCGCGGCGGAACGTTCCCTCTCTATGCGCGTAGAGTCGACGGGACTCTCGCCTACCCCTCCGGCCGGAAGGACTCCCCTCCCATGGACGCCATCTCCGTCATCCGCACCAAGCGGGACCGGGGCGAGCTCAGCCCCGAGCAGATCGACTGGGTCATCGACGCGTACACCCGCGGCGAGGTCGCCGACGAGCAGATGTCCGCGCTGGCCATGGCGATCCTGCTGAACGGCATGAACCGTACCGAGATCGCCCGCTGGACCGCCGCGATGATCGCCTCCGGCGAGCGCATGGACTTCGGCGCGCTCTCCCGCCCCACCACCGACAAGCACTCCACCGGAGGCGTCGGCGACAAGATCACCCTGCCGCTCGCCCCGCTGGTCGCCGCCTGCGGCGCCGCCGTGCCGCAGCTCAGCGGCCGGGGCCTCGGCCACACCGGCGGCACCCTCGACAAGCTGGAGTCCATCCCCGGCTGGCGCGCCCACCTCTCCAACGCCGAGATGCTGGACGTCCTGGACACCACCGGCGCGGTGATCTGCGCGGCCGGTGACGGGCTCGCCCCCGCCGACAAGAAGCTGTACGCGCTGCGCGACGTCACCGGCACCGTCGAGGCCATCCCGCTGATCGCCAGCTCGATCATGTCCAAGAAGATCGCCGAGGGCACCGGGGCACTCGTCCTGGACGTCAAGGTCGGCTCCGGCGCCTTCATGAAGACGATCGAGGACGCCCGCGAACTGGCCTCCACGATGGTCGCGCTGGGCACCGACAGCGGCGTACGGACCGTGGCGCTGCTCACCGACATGGCGACCCCGCTCGGCCTGACCGCCGGTAACGCCCTGGAGGTGCGCGAGTCCGTCGAGGTGCTGGCCGGCGGTGGCCCGAAGGACGTCATCGACCTGACCCTGGCGCTCGCCCGCGAGATGCTCGACGCCGCCGGACTCAAGGACGCCGACCCGGAGAAGGCACTGGCCGACGGCTCCGCCATGGACGTCTGGCGCCGCATGATCTCCGCCCAGGGCGGCGACCCGGACGCCGAGCTCCCCGTCGCCCGTGAGCAGCACGTGATCAGCGCCCCCTCCTCGGGCGTCCTGACCCGCCTCGACGCCTACGACGTCGGCGTCGCCGCCTGGCGCCTCGGCGCGGGCCGTGCGCGCAAGGAGGACCCGGTGCAGGCGGGCGCGGGGGTCGAGCTGCACGCCAAGCCGGGCGACACGGTGACCGAGGGCCAGCCGCTGCTGACCCTGCACACGGACACCCCCGAGAAGTTCGAGTACGCCCTGAAGGCCCTGCCCGGCTCGTACGACATCGCCCCGGCCGGAACCCCCTTCACCGCCACGCCGGCGGTGCGGGAACGTATCGCCTGACCTGCGGCTTTCCCTTTCGGGTGAACGGGACCGGTGGACCACCACCGGTCCCGTTCGGCATGCTGGGATCGGTGACGCACCGACAAGAGGAGACCGCCATGAGCGCACTCACCGTCGGTCCCGGGCCGGGTCACGGCCAGGACTGGGACGACCTCGTCCGGATCTGGGAGGAGACGGACGCACCCGAGGGCTGCAAGGTGGAGATCATCGAGGGGATCGTCACCGTGTCGCCACCGCCGTCCAAGGACCACAACACCACCGCGGAACTGCTTCAGCGCAGGCTGTACTCCGTCATCCCGGAGGACTGGGGGATCTACCAGACGCTCGGTGTCTCCGTGCCCGGACGGGCCGGGCTGTACGTCCCCGACCTCGTCGTCCTGCCTCGGGCGGTCGCGTCCGGGCCGGGCAATCGCGTACCGGCGGAAGAGGTCCGGCTGGTCGTGGAGATCACCTCACCGGCCAACGCCAACCACGACCGCATCGGCAAGGCGCACGGGTACGCGAAGGCAGGCGTCGAGCTGTTCCTGCTGCTGGACCCCTGGCACACCGGCCGCCCGACCGCGACGCTGTACGGGGAGCCGAGCGACGGCACCTACCGGGTCCTGGAAGCGGTGGAGTACGGCGAGACGCTGACGCTGCCGAAGCCCGTCGGACTGGATCTGGACACGGGCGTCTTCCCGGTCAGCTGAGCCCGCCCCGCCGGGCAGCGATGAGTTCCTGGCGTCCCGCCGGTCTCCCTGGTGTGGATGCCATCACTCCGAACGCCCTCGTCCTCACCGGCCGCGTCACCCGCGCCGACGTGCCGGCGCTCTGCGCCGAGCTGGAGGCGCTGCTGCTCGGCGCCCCCGAGGCCGCCGTGGTGGACTGCGACGTGGGCGGCGTCGTACACCCGGACCTGGCCCTGGTCGAGGCGGTCGCCCGGCTGGGGCTCGTCGCACGCCGGGCCGGGGACGTCGAGCTGCGGCTGCGCAACGTTCCGGCCGAACTGGGGGCGTTGCTCGGTCTGGTGGGGCTGACCGACGTGGTGCGGAACATCCGGCCGTCCCCGGAGTGATGGGCGCTCAGCGGGCCCTGGCGCTGTCGCGTGCCGTGATGCGGACGCAGTCGACCTGTTGCGCGTATGCCTGCCCGTACTCGCCCGGCGCCTTGGCGAGCGGCGCCTCATCGGTGCCGCCCGGGGGCGGCGGTGCCGCACTCGGTGACGTACACCAGCCGCTCTCCGGCTGCGGCCCCGGTTCGGGGTTGTCGCCCGGAGCGCTGGAGACCGGGGCCGGTCCCGGACCCGCCGTGGCGGACGGCTCGCCCAGCCACAGCGTCGCCGCCCACCCACCCGCCACCAGCAGGGCCCACCCGGCCACCACGGGGCGTGCGGTCCTCACGCGGCGTCGTCCAGGTGGTCGGGCAGACCGAACAGCGGGAACCAGCGCGGGGTGTCCAGGAAGCAGTGCATCCCGGTGATGGCGCCGTCCGAGATGTCGATGACCTGCACCGCCCACGGCACGAACCCCGGGCCGTCCGGATTCGGCTTGTAGTGCGCGAAGGCCGGGGTCCCGTTGGCCTCGGTCGCCACCAGACGGGAACCCGCACAGCTCGCGCCGATGCTGAGCATGAAGCCGGCGATGTCGTCGTGTCCCTGGAGCCAGAGGTCGAACGGCGGCATGGTCATCACGGCGTCCTCGTGGAGCAGAGCCGTCAGCGCCGCCATGTCGTACCCCTCGAAGGCCGCCACGTAGCGGTCCAGCAGCTTGCGCTGCTCGTCGTCCAGCGGGTCGGCGGTGTCCGGGGCCGTGGTGTCCGTGTCCGACAGCGTCGCCCGCGCCCGCTGGAGCGCGCTGTTGACCGAGGCGACCGAGGTACCGAGGAGCTCGGCGACCTCGCTCGCCCTCCACGCCAGGACCTCGCGCAGGATCAGGACCGCGCGCTGCTTGGGCGGAAGGTGCTGGAGCGCGGCGACGAACGCGAGGCGCACCGACTCCTTGGCCACGGCGGCCTCCGCCGGGTCGGCCACCGAGGGCAGGATGCGCCCGTCGGGCATCGGCTCCAGCCAGGTGTTCTCCGGGAGGGGGTTCAGCGCGGCCTGCGCCAGCGGTGTCGGGCCGGTCAGATCCACCGGCCTGGCCCGCTTCTTGCCCGCGTTCAGCATGTCCAGGCAGACGTTCGTCGCGATGCGGTACAGCCAGGAGCGCAGGGACGAACGCCCCTCGAACTTGTCGATGCTGCGCCAGGCGCGCACCAGCGTGTCCTGGACCGCGTCCTCCGCCTCGAAGGCCGAGCCGAGCATCCGGTAGCAGTAACCGGTCAGCTCGACCCGGTGTCCCTCCAGACGGCTGTCGATGTCCGTCGCCGCTGTCAGATCACTCATCGCTCCACCCCTGTTGCGCTGTGACACCGCTCACTCAGCACTGTGGAAGCTACCGCAGGGCACTGACAACCGGGACGGGAAGCGTGTAAACCGCTGCTCAGGTGCCGGGCTTGCGTCCGTAGACGTAGACGTCGTCGCCGTTCTTCAAAAGGTTCCAGTACGCCTTCGCGTCCGCCGGGCGCATGTTGACGCAGCCCGCCGATCCCGGGTTGTTGTACATGGACTTGGTGACCGAGTGGAACGCCTGCCCGCCGTCGAAGAACTGGGCGTACGGCATGCGGACGTCGTAGAGCGTCGACCAGTGGTTGATGCTGCGCCAGTAGACCTTCTTCGAGCCGGTCCGCGTCTCGTCACCGTTGCGGCCCGTGCGCACCGGCACGGGGCCGAACTTCAGCTTGGACCCGTCCTGGATCCAGCTCAGCTGCCTGGTCAGGTCCACACAGGCGATGCGTCCCTTGTTCGTGGGGCACTTCTTCGCCGCGTTGGGGTTCTTCCCCGCCGCCTTCTGCGCGGTGATCGTCTTCATCGTGCGCCAGGTGACCGGCCCCGCGTACCCGATCGCCGGGGTGAGGCCCCTGGACACCTGGAACGAGCGGATGGCCTTGCAGTCGGCGGCCGACTGCCGGCCGTCGGCGGTGCGCCCCAGCCACTTCTCGGCCTGCTTCTGGTACGGACCCTTCGACGCCGTGCAGGACGCAGCCTGGGCCGCCGTCCCCGTCCCCAGGACCAGGGCCGGAGCGGCCACCAGTCCGGCGACGGACAGGACGGCCCCACGCCGTACCCGTACGCCGCGTATGTTCCCCATGATCGTCATGTACGCCTGCTCCCCTTCGCGTTCGCCCGCGGTGTGTGACTCCGTCTGTTGGACGCGCGTCGGGGAGCCGTGGTTGTGCCGGGAAGGTCTCAGTTGTGCACCGGTGCCGGGGACGCGGCGCGGAGCCGCTCGGTGCGGGCGGCCCGGGTCCCGAACAGGGTGATCGACAGGACACCGAGGACCGCCATGACTCCCAGCGCGACCGTGCCCGGCCAGCCCCCGGCGTGGAAGGCGACGGCGCCGAGCGTGCCGCCGGCGCTGGAGCCCAGGTAGTACGCGGACTGGTAGAGCGCCGACGCCTGGGCGCGGCCGGTCGTCGCCGTACGGCTCACCGAGGACGAGGCGACCGCGTGTCCGGCGAAGAAGCCCGCCGTGATCAGGACGAGGCCGGCCAGGACGGCGGCCAGCTGGCCGGCCAGGGAGAGCAGCAGTCCCGCGGCCGTCGTGGACACGGCGAGGTAGAGCGCGCCCCGGCGGCCCAGCCGTGCGACCAGCCGGCCCGCGGCGGCGGAGGAGAGCGTGCCGACGAGGTAGACCAGGAAGACCGAGCCGACGATGCCCTGCGGGAGGCCGAAGGGCTCCTCGACGAGCCGGTAGCCGATGACCGTGTAGACCGCTCCGAACACCGTCATGAACAGGGCGCCGATCGCGTACAGCCGGCGCAGCAGCGGGTCGGAGAGGTGACCGGTGACGGTCTTCGCCAGAGCCTTCGGGTTGAGCGAGGCGGGGCTGAAGTGCCGGGCCCTGGGGATGAGGAGGTGGAAGACCACCGCGCAGGCCACGGCGAGCAGCCCGATCGCGCCGAGCGCCACCCGCCAGCCCCACAGCTGGGCGACCCAGCCGGCGACGATCCTGCCGCTCATGCCGCCGATGCTGTTGCCCGCCACGAACAGGCCGATCGCGGCCACCAGGGCCTTGGGCCGCACCTCCTCGGCGAGGTAGGCCATCGCGGAGGCGGGCAGTCCGGCCAGCGCCGCGCCCTGGATCGCGCGCAGAGCGATCAGCCAGCCGAGCGACGGGGCGAAGGGGACGAGGAGCCCGATCACCACGGCGACCGCCAGGGAGGCCGTCATCATCTGGCGCCGCCCGAAGCGCTCGGAGAGCGCGCTGAGGGGCAGGACGCACAGGGCCAGCGCACCGGTCGCCGCGGATACCGTCCAGCTCGCCTGGCCGGCCGTCGCCCCGAAGGAGGCGGAGACGGCCGGCAGCAGGGCCTGGGTCGAGTAGAGGAGGGCGAAGGTCGCGATCCCCGCCGCGAAGAGCGCGAAGCTCATCCTGCGGTAGCCGGGACCGCCGGGCGTGAGGCGGTCCGGGACGGCCGGGGAGACGGTGGCGGGGGATGAGGGGACGGCGGCGCCCAGCACGATGGTGGACGCCCCGGTACTGGCAGGAGGCATACAGCGAACGTAGGGCGCGCGGTTTCATGCGTCCAATGCATGAAACGCTCATAATCGTTCCCATGGCGCATCAATACAGCTCACAGCAACGGCTGTCACCGGGCAGTTACGAAGAAGACATCCGAGCCGTGCTCGCGCCCCGCCTCGCGTACTTCGAGGCGGTGGCCCGCCACGAGCACGTCACCCGGGCCGCGCAGGAGCTCGGTGTCCCGCAGTCGACCCTGTCGCGGGCCATGGTGAGGCTGGAACAGGACCTGGGGGTCGCCCTGTTCGCCCGCCGCGGCCGCACCGTCTCGCTCACCCCGGCGGGCCGCACGTTCCTCGGTTCCGCCGAACGCGCGCTGGCCGAGGTGGAGAAGGCGGCCGACTCGGTGCGCGCCGACGCGGACCCCACGGCGGGCAGGGTCGCCTTCGGCTTCCTGCACACCATGGGCTCCGAGACCGTGCCCGCCCTGATCCGCGCCTTCCGCGCCGACCATCCCCGGGTCCGCTTCCAGCTCGTCCAGAACTACGGCGAGGCGATGATCGACCGCCTGCGTGCCGGGGGCCTCGACCTCTGCCTCACCTCGCCCGTCCCCGACGCCCCGGACCTCGTCGCCATGCGCCTGGACGAACAGCGGCTTCGCCTGGTCGTGCCCGACGACCACCGGCTGGCGGGGCGCCGGCGCGTCCGCCTCGCCGAGGCCGCCGACGAGACGTTCGTGACGCTCGAACCCGGCTACGGGCTGCGGCGTATCACGGACGACCTCTGCGCCGAGGCCGGCTTCACCCCGAGGGTGGCCTTCGAGGGCGAGGAGGCGGAGACGCTGCGCGGCCTGGTCGCGGCCGGACTCGGGGTGGCGCTGCTGCCGCCGCCCGCCGTCGCCCGGCCCGGCGTGGTCGAGCTGGCCGTGACGGCTCCGAGGGCGGCCCGCGAGATCGGGGTCGCCTGGCTGGACGGCCACCCCGACACGCCACCGGTGGCCGCCTTCAAGCGATTCCTGCTGTCGCGCCGGGGGAGCCTGCTGCCGGACTGAGGGCCGTCCGGTGGCCCGGGAGCCGGGCCACCGGCGGACCGGGCGTCTCCGTCAGGGCCTCAGCGACCGCCCGAAGCCCGCCGCCAGCGGCATCCGCAGTCCCAGCGGCGGGGGAGCGGCGAACGCGTCGGCGACCGGGCGCGCGTACGACCGCGCGAACAGCGACCCCCGGATGAAGTCGGAGGCCAGCGCCGTCACCTCGGAGCGGTGCTGGCGCAGCGCGTTTCCGTCCGAGTGGACCTCGAAGCGGCAGGTGGCGCGGTTGGCCTTCTTGGCCCGCTCGGCCAGCCGGTAGGAGAGTTCCGGATTCGTCCGCGCGTCGTTCGTGCCGTGCACGATCATGACCCGGCGCCCCGCCAGGTGCTTCACCGGTTCGGGTTCCGGCTCCGCGTCCTCCGGAAGCCAGGGAGCCATCGCCAGCACGGAGTTGACGGCGTCGTGCCCGGCGCCGCGCAGGGCCGCCCGGCCCCCCATGCCGTGGCCGACGAGGCAGACCGGGATGTCGCCGTAGCGGCGTACGACCTCGTCGGCCGCCCAGTGTGCGTCGGCCGCCGGATCCGCTCCGTCGTTCCAGCCCCGGGTGCGGTAGCGCACGACGTGCACCGCGAGCCCGTCGGACCCGCCCGAACGGGCCAGGGCCCGGGCGAACGGCAGCAGTGCGGCGTGGCGGAGTGCGGAGGGGCGGCGTCTGGAGTCGGTCTCGCCGTCCGGGAGCAGCAGGACGACGCCGCTGACCTCGGGTGCTGCTCCGGCCGTGAGGACGGCCCGTCCCAGCCTGGCGGCAGGCAGGGGAAGTGCGCGCTGTGCCATGACAGAACAGTGTCAGAAGGGCAGGTGAACGCGACCCGGCTTCACGGTCACTGTTACGCATCGACACCGAGCGCTCTACGCGCGTAGGCGCTAGAGTGCCCGGATGACGAGCCAGACCCCTGATGCCCCCGGTCCCGACCAGATCCGCCGCGCACCCAAGGTGCTGCTGCACGACCACCTCGACGGCGGCCTGCGCCCCGGCACGATCGTCGAACTGGCCCTGGCGCAGGGCTACGACGCCCTGCCCGAGACCGAGCCCGACAAGCTCGGCGTCTGGTTCCGCGAAGCGGCCGACTCCGGTTCGCTGGAGCGCTACCTGGAGACGTTCGCCCACACCTGCGCCGTCATGCAGACCCGCGACGCGCTGTTCCGGGTGGCGGCGGAGTGCGCCGAGGACCTCGCCGAGGACGGTGTCGTCTACGCCGAGGTGCGGTACGCGCCCGAGCAGCACCTCACCGCCGGCCTCTCGCTCGAGGAGGTCGTCGAGGCGGTCAACGAGGGCTTCCGCGAGGGCGAGCGCCGGGCCCGCGCGAACGGCCACCGCATCCGCGTCGGCGCCCTCCTCACCGCGATGCGGCACGCCGCCCGCGCACTGGAGATCGCCGAACTCGCCAACCGCTACCGCGATCTGGGTGTGGTGGGCTTCGACATCGCGGGCGCCGAGGCGGGTTACCCGCCCACCCGCCACCTGGACGCCTTCGAGTACCTCAAGCGCGAGAACAACCACTTCACCATCCACGCGGGAGAGGCCTTCGGCCTGCCGTCGATCTGGCAGGCCCTGCAGTGGTGCGGTGCGGACCGGCTCGGTCACGGAGTCCGCATCATCGACGACATCGAGATCGCCGAGGACGGCAGCGTCACACTGGGACGTCTCGCCTCCTACGTGCGTGACAAGCGCATCCCCCTGGAGCTGTGCCCGACCTCCAACCTCCAGACCGGCGCCGCCGACTCGTACGCCGAGCACCCGATCGGGCTGCTGCGCAGGCTGCATTTCCGCGCGACCGTGAACACGGACAACCGGCTGATGAGCGGGACGAGCATGAGCGGTGAATTCGAGCGGCTGATCGAGACATTCGGATACACGCTCGACGACATGCAGTGGTTCACAGTCAATGCGATGAAATCAGCGTTCATTCCTTTCGATGAACGTCTGGCGATGATCAACGACGTCGTGAAGCCCGGTTACGCCGAGCTGAAATCCGAGTGGCTTTTCCGTCAGACGGCTGTGACCAGTGGTTCTTCGTCCGTCGCGGGCTGAGTGACATAAGGGCGGAACGGCCGGGATCTCGGAATTCCGGCCGTTTTCCGTGTCCCGGCATGTTTGCGGGAGGGGTGCGGTGCTGACTACCTTGCAGAGCCGCTCACATCCCCTTCCCAAGGATAAATTTCACATGAAGCAGTCTGCTGTCAGGACCCTCGGTGTCGCCGCTCTCGGCGCCGCTTTCGTCGCAGCCGGCGCGGGCAGTGCCTCCGCCGTCGCCGTGCCCGTCGACGCCGTGGCCGGCACCCTGCCCGCCGGTGTCGCACTCGACTCCGTCACCGACGCGCTGCCCGCCGTGCAGAAGACGGCCGGCGGACTTCTCGACCAGTCCCAGGGCGGCAGCAGCAGTGACCTCTCGGCTCCCGGCACCAACCTGCTCGGCGGACTGCCCGCCGGCGGCCTGACCGGCGCCCTGCCGCTCGGCGGCTGATCACCGCCCACGCGTATGGGGCGCACACCCGGTCCGGGTGTGCGCCCCATGGTCGTTCTCCCCGTGGTGCCGCCGGTCACCAGGCCGTCGCGGCCCGGCTCTTCTCCGACGGCAGCAGGAACCACAGCGCCAGGTAGAGCAGGAACTGCGGGCCGGGAAGCAGGCAGGACGCCAGGAAGATGACGCGCATCGTCCCCGCGGAGGTGCCGAAGCGCCGTGCCAGCGCTGCGCACACCCCACCGATCATGCGTCCCTCAGCGGGGCGGACAAGTGCGGCCATGGTGGACTCCTTCGCTAACCGTTCCGGGGAGCAGCTCCGTCGTGCTCCCGGTACCTCCATGGTCGCTCCGCGAAGGGGGACAAAGCATCGCTCTACGGGGCGATGCCGACCCTGGTAATCGTCGGGGTCGCCCCCTGGGGGGCCTCGCTACGGAACGGCCGGGCCCCGGTCCTGATCCGGGACAGGTCGCCGGCCCCGGCCCGGTTGCCACGGCGCAGCCGTGCCCGCGACAGCGGGACGACCAGGAGGTGCGCCAGCGCCACGCCGGCGGTGTTCAGGAGCAGCGAGTCGACGTCGACGACTTGGCCCGGCACCCCCGTCTGCGCCAGCTCGATGGCCATCGAGATCAGTGCCCCCGCCGCGACGGTACGGGCCAGCGAGGCCCAGGGGGAGACCAGCAGCCTGCCGCCGGCCATCGGCAGCAGTACGCCCAGCGGCGCGAGCAGCAGCAGGCCCTCACCGATGCGGCGTACCGCCTCGGCCGGTCCCAGGGCCAGATCCGCCCTGATGCCGGCGAACGGATGGAAGTTCGCGGCCGTCATCCAGGGCACGTCCAGCGGGCGCAGCGTCAGCCAGCCGACGAACAGAAGATGCGCGAGGAGGAGGAGTACTCCCGCCGCACGGAAGCGGATGACGGCCGGGCCGTCCGGACTGTGACGCACGTCGACCAAGACGCCGTGGCCGGCAGGATCGGTTCCGCCGGGCGGGGCGAAGGGTCTGTGACGACCGGCACGCGGTGAGGCGGGACCCGTCAGATCGTGCTCTCGGCCATCGAGCGCCACACCTCGGCTGCCAGATCCGGCATGTTCGCCGTCTGGACCTGCGTCACGAGTTCCTTCAGGCGGGATCCCGCCTCCGGGTCGCCGGCCTTGAGGTCCAGGACTCCGCGCAGCGCGGCGAGGCGCACCTGGTCGCGGTAGGAGAGGAGCTGGAGGTTCGCCTCGACCTGCGCCGCGAGCGTCGAGGCCCGGTCGGTGTCCCCCCGCCGGAAGGCCAGCTGGGCCTTGAGGAAGAGGAGCTCCATCCAGTGCCTGAGCGGACCGGTGACCTTGAGCAGGGGCTCGACGCTGTCGAGGAAGGACTCGGCCTCGGCGAGACGGGGCGGCATCGCCTGCATGGACAGCGAGGCGGCGGCCAGCCTCAGCCTGATCCACAGCATCAGGTCCTCCCGGCTGTCGATGGCGTCCAGGGCCTCGAGCAGGAAGGAGATGGCCCGGGTGTGGTTGCCCTGCCGCGTGCTGACGGTCGCGGCAGTCCAGTACACCTCGGCGGCCAGGGCGCCCCGGGCGTCACCCAGGGAGGCGTAGATCTCCTCGACGAGCCGGGCGGCCTCCGCGAGGTCGCCGAGCTCCGCCTCCGCGGACACCAGCACCAGCTTGCTCCGCACCATGTCGGAGGTGGAGACGTGGACGTCGTACTCCTCGCTCAGGGCGAGGGCCTCCCGCACCGCCAGCCGGGCCGCCCGGGCCTCGCCGATGTTCCTGGCGCACCGGGCCATCCGCAGCCGCGCGCGGATCCGCAGGACGGGCCTGTCGAGTTCGTCGCTCAGCGCGTTGAGCTCGGTGAGGGCGCCGTGCTGGGCCGGGAAGTCGCCGAGGGCCTCCTGGACGCGGCTGAGCTGGGCGAGCGCGTGCCACCGCATCACGGGGTCGGCGTCACCCGCCGACTGCAGGGCGTCCGTGAGGACGCGCACGGCCTCCTGGTCGACCTCGCTCTCGGGAAGCGAGACGACCGCGGCTATGGCGTGGGTCAGGCTGTCCTCGGGCTGTTCCCGAAAGCCTTCCGGCCGTATGCCGAGCTTCTCCGCGAGGTAGGCCGCGGCCCGGTCGGTCGGGCGGCGGCTGCCGGATTCCAGCCGGGACAGATAGGTGGCCGACATCCCGGGCCCGGTCAGCTCGACCTGGGACTTCCCCTGTTGCTGTCTCAGCTGGCGCAGGCGCCGGCCGAACGCTGGCTGCTCGAGCAATTCCCACCTCGGCGTGGCGATAAAAGCGTCTGGGCCCGGGATCGACAGAGCCCAAGCGGGGGCGAGTCATATGACTCGCCCCCGCTTGTCACTATACCGGCGCGCATTGCAACGATTTGACCAGCCTGACAACGGCCGTGGACGGCGCGGTGACGGGCGTGGGCAGTGAGCTTCCGGTTACGGCCAGTCGATGTTGCCGGACGGCTGCGTGGCAGGCCCGCTTGCGGAGCTGACGGTGGTGGTACCGGCCTCGGAGGCGGCGCTGCCTCCGAATTCCAGCACGACGGAAAGGGAAAGAACGGCCAGCCCCCCGGCTGCGATCCTGACAAGCCTGGCGATCTTCACTATCTCGCTCCTTCTGTGCGGGTTGTGCGGCAACAGTAAGGGCGAGGGCCATTCTTGGCAAGAAATTGCCAGGTATTGGCAATCGTTGTCGGGTACCGGCCCGGCGGGCGTTCGGCGGGCCGCGGCCGTCCCCGGCCGCGCCTTCAGGGCCGCCCGTCCGCACCTCCGGCCCAGGTCACCGGCCCGGCTCCGGTCCGGTGGGCTCCGCCTCCGCCCCGGTGACCACGACGACCGCTGCGGCGGCCGCCTCGCAGGCGGCGAGCGCGGCGTCGGCGTCGGCGCCGACGGCGATCACCTGGCCGATCCGGTCCCAGCTGGACGCGAGGTCCTTCACCACGTCGCCCGCCGACACCGACAGCTCCACGTCCTGCACACCGTCGAGTCCGCGGGCCTCCTCCACGCCACTGACCCGTACGACCCGGCCGGGTTCGGCCGACAGGAAACGCGTCGCCGCTGCCCGCAGCAGGGGCGGTCGCTCCCCCGGCGCCGGCAGGCCGGCGCAGGGGTGGGCGACGGTGTAGGCCTCCATGTCGAACCCGTAGGCGGCCTCCACCAGGTCCCGTATGCGGTCACCGCCCGGCCGGTTGTGGGACTCGATCACCCTCGGACCGGCGGGGGAGAGCCGCAGCTCGGTGTGGCTGGGGCCGTGGGTCAGTCCGACGGCGTCCAGGAACTCCGCGACCGCCAGTTCGAGCCGGCGCTCCGTCGCCCGGTCGATCCGCGCCGGGATGACGTGACCGGCCTCCACGAAGTTGCCGTGCGTCAGCTTCTCGGTGACCGCCACCACGAGGTGCCGTCCCTCGAAGGTGAACGCCTCGACACTGAACTCGGGTCCGTCGATGTATCCCTCGGCGATGAAGCGGTCCAGCGGGAAATAGCGTGCGAACGCGTGGTCGGACCCGCGCAGTTCCCCGATACGCTCCCACGCCCCGGCCACCTGCTCCGGGCCCTTCACCAGCTGGACACCCAGGCTCGCGATGCCGTCCACCGGCTTGACCACGAAGGGATAGCCGTGGGCGGCGCCGAAGGCCTCCAGCGACTCGGGACCGGTCACCTCGGCGGCCGGGACCGTGGCCGCGCCCACTCTCGCCAGGTGTTCGCGCATCGCCAGCTTGTCCCGCAGCCGCCTGGCCACCTCGTACGACACGCCCTTCAGCCCCAGCAGGTCGTTGATCCGCCCCGCGACCTCCACCCCTGCCTCACCGGTCGTGACGACGCGGGTGAAGCCGTAGACCTTGTGGGCGGCGGAGACCAGCGGTTTGACCACGGACCAGTCGGAGAAGTCGACGAGGAGGGCCGCGTCGACGAGCTCCGCGTGCTGCGGCGTGAACTGGCCCGGCTGCTGGAGGCAGACGACGGCCAGGCCTTGCTCCACGGCCTTCCGGACGTTGTCGATCCGGCCACCGATGATCAGAACGCGTTCTTGTGCCATGTGCCTTTCCTGTCCTGCTGAGAGCCTGAGGTCTGGGGGTCCGCGGGGCCGGTCAGCCGGCCGGCGGCGCGGCGATCACCACGCGGGCGGAGGACCGCACCTGTGCGGCGAGCCGCTGGAGCTCCGCCGGATCACCGCAGTCGAGCACCGCGTACGCGAGCCGGTCGCCCGAGTTCTCGGCGGGGCGCACCGCCGTGCCCGGCGCGAGCCGGGCCCCGTGCCGCACGACACCCGGCCGGGCGGCCCAGTCCGAGAGGTCCAGCGAGACCATGGTCCCGGCCTCCGGGGCGGTGAGGAAGAAGCTGCCTGCGGCCCGGACGGGTCCCCGGGCGGGGGACGGCACCGACGGCTTCTCTCCCAGCGCGAGACGCAGGCACGCCTCGTACACGTCGAAGCCGTGCGCCCGGCGGACGATCTCCAGGATGTGGTCGCCCGGCGTGCGCACCGCCACCTCCATGATGACCGGATCGTCGTCCGCCCGGGCCCGGAACTCCAGATGCGCGATCCCGGTGCGCATCCGCAGCGCGGAGACGACCGAGTGGCACAACGCCTCGGCGGTCCGGCGCAGTCCGGGCCTGTCCGCGCCGAACCCGGCCTCGTGGAACAGCTCCACGAAGTAGGGGGCCCCGGTGGTCTCCTTGCGGGTGAGGTTGGTGAACAGCACCCGGCCGTCCTGCACCAGCGCCTCGACGCTGTACTCCGGCCCCTCGACGTACTCCTCCACCAGGAGGGGGCCCTCCCCGTCCCGGCGGCGTACCACGTCCTCCCACTGCTGGGCCGTGTCGACGCGCTCGACCCCGGCACTCCCCTGGAGGGACACCGGCTTCACGATCACCGGCAGCCCGGCGAGCGCCCATTCCGCGGCCTCCGACAGCCGCGCGGGGTACCGGTGTTCCGGCTGCGGCAGTCCCGCGCGCCGGAACTCCCCGCGCTGCATCGCCTTGTTGCGGGAGATCACCGCGGCGTCCAGGCCGGGGCCCGGCACACCGAGCCGGTGCTGGAGCATCGCGGTCGCCATGACGTGCGGCTCCGCGAAACCCATGACCGCGTCCGGAGCCAGCCGTTCGGCCAGCGCCATCGCCGGGGGCAGCCACGCCTCGTCGCGGGCGGCGACTCCCTCCACCGCCTCGAAGTCGACGACGCACGGGAACCGGGGCGCCAGCTCCGCGTGGCGCGCGGGCGTCTCGACCAGGCCCACCCGTACTCCCAGGGCCTGCGCGGCGTGCAGGTACCCCTCCGCCATGACGCCCGCCCCGATCAGCACCAGGGTGCGGTCCACGCTGTTCACCGGTGTGTCCACTACTGACTCCTCGCTTCCGACTGCTCGACGACCCGTACCAGCCCGGCGGGTGACACGTCCCCGACCGCCGCCGCGCACACCAGCCGCTCCAGGGCCGACATCCAGGCCCCGGCCCACTCGGGGGTGTGCGCCGCGGTGTCCACCTGGAGCGTCAGCCGGAGCCCGGCCTCGCCCGTGTCGGCGCTCAGGTAGCGGGTGGACCGCCACTGCGGGCCCCCGGGGACCCAGCCGGTGCGCGCTCCGCCGGCGGCCCGCGCGAGCTCGTCCGCCGTCACCCCGCGCCGGGGCAGCGAGCCGGGCCGGCCCCGGTAGTTGAACGTGGGTGACACGTCCAGGGCCGCCCCCCGGCGCAGCTCGGCCTCGCGGTGCGCCTCGGCCAGTCCGGCCGGCGGGTAGGAACCGTGACGCAGCGCCCCCAGGGTGGCCGTGGCGGTGCGGCGGACCAGCTCGGTGAAGGAGGCGCCGGACACGGTGACACCGCAGGGGACGGGCTGGGAGCACGGCACCACGGCGTTGACGGTCCCGGGCCGCGACCTGTTGGCGGAGAGCAGTTGCACGTAACCGTCGGTGCGGTCCGCCATGACCGCGTCGACCGCCAGCACGGCCGCGGCCAGCACGGTGGAGACGGGCTCCGCCGTGCGCAGCGCGACAGCCCCCAGAGCCAGGTCCAGTGCGGGCGACCGGTGGGACAGGAACGCGAACCGCTCCCCGGCACGGCCGCCGTCCGCCGTGGGAAGGGCCTCGGGCATCGTCCGGAACACCTCGGAGGCGTGCCGCAGGGCCCGCCCGGCGCGCTTCAGACCCGCCGCGGACGCCTCGGCGGCGGCCTGCTCGTACGGGTGGAGTCCCGGTTCGCCGGCGCGTGCCGGGGGCCAGTCCGGGTGCCGCAGGGCGACGGTGGACACCAGGTGGTCGGTGACGGGCCGCAGGGCGAAGGCGTCCACGGCGACATGGCTGAAGACGAGGACCAGCGAGTGGGGCGCGCCCGCCCGCTCCACCAGTGCGGCGCGCACCGGCAGTTCCGCCGAGACGTCGAACGGCGCCGCGGCGAGCGCGGTGGCCACCCCGGCCGTCTCCCGGTCACCTTCGTCGCCGGGCCCGGCGCTGTGGACGGCGAGGGGGAGCGTGCCCCGTGTGTGCACCCGCTGGCGGGCGGCGTCCCCCTCCCGCAGCACGGTGGTGCGCAGCCCCTCGAAGCGCAGGAGCAGCTCCGCCAGCACCTCGGTGACCGACTGACGGCTCGTGCCGGGGCGCAGCGCGTACACCCTGCTGATGGCCAGGGAGCACCCCCGGGGGCGGGCCGCGTCGAGCTCGGCGAGGTAGTACTGCTGGCTCCAGGTGAGCGGGGCCGGCGGCCGGTCCTCGCCACCGCTGAAGGGCACCTGGTGGCACTCGGAGGTCCCCACGGCGGCTATGCCCGGACCTCGTCGACGGGGGACCAGGAGAAGCTGAGCCGCCGGCCGGCCGCCTCGGCCCGGCCGAGCGCCTCGGCCCTGTCGGCACCCTCGGCGATGATCCAGGCCGCGCGGTCCCTGTTGGAGCCGTTCGCCCGGTACACCATCCCGGGCTGCACGCCGGGACGCATGCGCACCTCGTGGACCCCTTCCATCGCGGTCGCCTCCGGGACCCCGTCGATGGCGTCGAGCCGGCCCAGCGCGGCGGACATCAGGAAGTGCACGGCGGCCGTCCGCAGGAAGGGCACCTCCAGGTCGGGCGTGCCGCCGAGCAGCGCGGTCATGTGGAGACGGCACATGTCGACACCGGTGGCGATCCGCACCAGCTCGGGGATGCGGTCCCCGGCTATGCGTCCGTTCACCTCGATGACCCGGGCGTCCGTACCGTCCCCGGTGAGTTTCAGCTCCACGTGCGCGGGCCCCCAGGTCACGCCCACGGCCTTGACGGCCTGCTCGGCCTTCGCGACGAGCAGCCGCTCCCGGGCGCCGTCGACCCGTGCCGGGAAGATGTGGCCCATCTCCAGGAACAACGGGGGCTCGCTGCAGATCTTCTCGGTGAGGCCGAGGACCTTGCCGTGCATGACCTCGGCCGAGTACTCGTCCCCCAGGACGCACTCCTCGACGACCACCTCGGGAGCCACCCGCTGGCCCAGGTACTCACCGATTCCCATGATCTCCTCGGCGAGCGCGGACACCTCATCGGCCGTCCCGCAGCGGCGCACCCACAGGCTTCCCGTCAGGTCGAGGGGCTTGACCACGACGGGGAAGCCGATCTCGGTGGCCGCGGCGGCGGCCTCCCCGGGAGACGAGCACACCCGGAACGGCGGGTTGAGGCCGGGAACGGCCGACATCGCCCTGCGCATGGACGCCTTGGACCGGCAGGCGGCGATCGCGGCCGGGTCCGGGCCGGCCAGGCCCAGCCTGGCCGCCACCTCGGCGCCCATGGCGCAGTAGTACTCGTAGACCGAGCTCACTCCGACGAGCGTGCCGTCCGCCGCGATCTCCCGGCAGGCGGTCACGACGGCCTCCGGGTCCTGCGTGTCGCAGGCCCTGATCTCCACCCCGAGCTCGGCGTAGTCGCTCAGCAGCGAAGGAGCCATGGCCTCCGGGCGGGCGGCCACGACCACCGGGGTGATCCCCTGCTCCAGCAGGAAGCGGGCGCAGTCCTGCCCCGCACCCGTCAGGGGGGATTCGACGAAGACCACGTAACGGGGGGTCTCCTGGTGGGACATGAGGATGCTCCTTGGTCGGGCCCGGCCTGCGGGCCGGTCACTTCGATGTTTCGGATGCGGTGGCGGCCGTGTCGCTGCCGGGCGGCTCGTCGGCCGGGAGGTCGCGCACACGGACCAGATGCGACAGCAGCAGCCACAGGACACCGGCCGACATGCCGAGCCCGGCGACGAGCAGGCCCCCGCGGATGCCGATCCACTCGCCCAGGGCGCCGCCGGTGAGCGAGCCGAGCGGGAGGATCCCCCAGACGATGAAGCGCACGCTCGCGTTCATCCGGCCGAGCATGCCGGGAGGGCACAGCGCCTGACGGATGCTGACCTGGCTGACGTTGTAGACGACCATGCCGAAGCTGACGGCGAACCAGGGGACGGCGAACAGCAGGATGCCCCACCCGCCATGGGCCAGTGGGATGAGGAGGGTGGTGGGTACGGTCACGAGGTAGGACAGCCACATGACGCGCACCTGGCCGAACCTGGCGGTGAGCCGGCCCGACAGCGACGCGCCGAGGATTCCTCCCAGGCCGCTGACCGCCATCAGCACACCCACCGTGGTGCCCGACAGCCCCATCCCGTCGACGAGCAGGAGCATGACCAGGGGCAGCATCAGGGCGTAGAAGAAGTTGTACGTGGCGGCGGACCCGGTGACGGCGCGGAAGACGGGATGCCTCACCACGAAGAGCAGGCCGTCCTTGATCTCGGCGGCCATGCGGCGTTCGCCGCTGCGGGGGGCGACCTCCTCGACGGTGCGCATCCGCGCCAGGAGGACCGCCGATGTCAGGTGGCTGAAGGTCTGGGCGGTCACCGTGAACGTCGCACCGACGAGCTGGACCAGGGAACCCCCGAGGGTGGGCCCCGCCAGCCGTGCGACCGCGTTGGTGCTCTCCAGCTTCGCGTTGCCCTCGACCAGGTGCTCCCGGCCCACGACCGCCGGGATGTACGACTGGTAGGCGATCTCGTAGAAGACGGTGGCGAAGCCGATCACCAGCGTCACGGCCATGAGACCGGTGAAGTCGACCCAGTCCAGCGCGAACCCGGCGACCAGGACGAGCAGGAACAGCGCGCGCAGCAGGTCGCACACGATGAGGACGGGGCGGCGCCGCATCCGGTCGATGAGGCTGCCGGCCGGAAGGCCCACCAGCAGGAAGGCGATGGTCTGCGCCGCCTGGAGCAGCCCCATCTGGAAGGGCGTGGCGGCCAGCGCCGTGGCCGCCAGGAGGGGGATGGCGACCCGGCTCATGTTGCCGCCGACGGTGCTGGCCGTCTGCGCCGCCCAGAAGAGCCGGAAATCGGGATGCCTCAGCAGGGACACGGTGGCTACCGCCCCACGGTGAGGCCGGACGTCCACACACCGGGGGAGGCGACGAAGGAGTGGTGGCCGCGGTTGACCCTCGTGTGGCCGTCGTGGCCGTCGATCCGGTGCAGCAGCTCGAAGACGTTGCCGGCGAGCGTGATGTTGCCGGCGTTGCGCCCGGTTCCGTCACCCCCCACCAGTACCGCGTTGGCGCCGATGGAGAAGTCGCCGGTGATGCCGTTCGACGTGTGGGCGCCGTTCGCCTGGACGACCTTCAGCAGCGGCCGGCCCTCCCGGGGGCCGTCACCCAGCAGGGGCCCGGGGCGCAGCGCCAGGAAGCCGGGCTGCACCGTCGCCATCTCCCCGGAGGGGCCCCGGCGGCCCGACCCGGTGGAAGGGACCCCCGAGGCGGCGGCCGTGCGCCGCGAGCCGAGGAAGCCGCGCAGCACGCCGTCCTCCACGAGCACCGTGCGCCGGCACGGTGTGCCCTCGTCGTCCCAGGCGGCCGGGCCGGGGCAGTCCGGCGACGACGGATCGTCGACCAGCTCCAGTCCGGCGACGGCCACCCGCTCGCCGACGCGGTCCGCGAGCGGGGAGCGGCCCTCCAGGACGGAGTCCCACTGGAACGCCGGAGCGACGAGGGCGAACAGCTTGACCATCACCCGGCCGTCGACGAGGACGTCGGCGTAGGAGCAGTCCGCCACCGGTTCGGAGGCCAGGATCCGCGCGAGACCCGTCAGCGACGCGACCTCGCGGTCCGCCGCCTCCACGACGGACTCCACGGTCCGGCCGAAGACCTGGTGCGCCATGAATCCGACGCGCTCGCCCTTCGCGGTCACCCGGGTCTGGAGCTGCACCGTCCCCGTGGTGCGGGCGCGAGGCGTGCTGCCCGCCCGGTGCAGCAGCACGTGCGTCCGGTCGGCCCGCGCCCGCAGCTCGACGTCGACGCCGGGTGCTCCGGCGGACAGCGTGGAGAGCCGCCCGGCCGCCGACGTGCTGAAGCCGGACGGCGCGGGCGGCTCCTCCGGGGCGGGGCCCGCAGGCGCCGCGGCGGGCGGGGACTGCCCGCCCGGCAGCGCCCTGCCGACGGCGAGCGCGGTGTCGACGAGCGCGGGGTCCGCGCGGCCGGGCATTCGCACCGCGTACCCCTCCGTGCCGTCCTTCCAGACGGTGAGCGCGGTCGCCGCGGCGGTCACCTCGCTCTGCCGCTCGACCGCCCCCTCACGGCACACGAGTTCGTGGATCTCCTGGGTGCTCTCCCAGACCTCGGCGTCGGCCCCGCGGCGGGCCGCCTCCTCGGTCAGGAACACGCTGACGTCGCTCATCGCCCGGTGCCTCCCACCAGCAGCGAGCCGACCCGGAGCGTGGGGCCGACGACGCCGACCGGGACCCACTGACCGAACTTGCCGCACTTGGCCGCTCCGACGACCGTGTCGTCGGCTATGCCGTTGATGTCCCTGAGCACCTGGGTCCCCGTTCCCGAAATGGTCGTCTCCTCGATCGGATCGGTGATCCTGCCGTTCTCGATCAGGAAGCCGTTGGTGACCCTGAACGTGAACTCGCCCGTGGACTCGATGACCTCGCCGCCGCCCACGTGCTGGGCGAAGATGCCGGACTCCGTACCGGCGACGAGGTCGTCCACCGACGAGGTCCCCGCACGCAGGCAGGTGTTGGTCATCCTCGGCTGCGGCGGCTGCAGCACGGTCGTGCACCGGCCGTTGCCGCTGGAGCCCCCGCCCAGCCGGGCGGCGGACTCCTGGTCGGTCAGGAACCCCCGCAGGACGCCGTCCTCGATGAGCGTGGTGGGGGTCCCCGGTGTCCCCTCGTCGTCGTAGCCGAAGGAACCGACCGCGCCCGCGACCGTCGGGTCGTCGGTGATGGTGACGAGCGGGGAGGCGACGTCCTTGCCCAGCATCCCGGCGTAGACCGAACCGCGCAGCACCTCGTCGCCCTCGAGCGGGTGGCAGCACGCCTCGTGGAGCAGGACCATGCCCCGGCCGCCGGCGACGACGACCGGAAGGCGTCCGACGGGAGCCGGGCGTGCGGCCAGGCCCGTCACCGCGCGCCTGGCGACCTCCACGCCGGCGCTCCGCGCGTCGATTCCGCTCAGCGGGCCGCTCACCCCGGGTGTGTAGAACCCGGTGGCCACCCGGCCGCCGCCGCGGGCGATGACGCGCACGGTCAGGTAGCTGAGCAGACGGCGGTCCTCGTGCAGCCGGCCGTCCCTGGCCAGGACCGTGGTCTGGTCGCTGAGCTCGAAGTCGATGACGACCTGGGCCACGGACGGATCGAAGCCGCGTGCGGCGGCCTCCAGCTCACCGAGGACCGCCAGGACGGAGGAGATCTCCATCCAGGCGGGGGCAGCCGTCCCGGTTTCCGCGCCGGCCCGCCCGGGGCGGTCGCGGCCGTCCAGGGCGGCGGCGTAGGGGTCGAGCCCCGCCACGGAGCGGTGGCGGTAGCCGTCGCGCAGGACGTACCGGGCCGACGTTCCCTGGCCCTGCTGCACGCTGATGTCGCTGACGCGCCCCTCGGCGAACCGTCCGCTGGTGCGGTGCCAGGTCTGCACCGCGCCCGACGTGGCCAGACATCCCGCCGGACGGCGGCGGCGCATCTCACCGGCCAGGTCGCCGGCCACCGCGCGCAGAGGCCGCTCCACGTCCGTGCGATCCCTGCGCGGGGGCTTCGGACCGAGCACGGCCGGGCCCGTCACGGCTGGAGCCTGCGGTGGGACCAGGAGCCGGTCTCCGCCGGACGGTCGTAGCGCAGCCGGCGGTGCAGCCGGTCGGGACTGCCGTACCAGAACTCGACGGCGTCCGGCACGAGCCGGTAGCCCGTCCACTCCGCCGGCCGGGGCACCGGTCCGCCGGCCGCCACCAGGGCCCTGGCCCGCGCCTTGAGCTCCGCCTCGTCGTCGAGGGTGCGGCTCTGCCGCGAGACCGCCGTCGTGGCCTGCGCCTCGAGGGGCCGCCGGGCGAACAGGTCGTCGGACGCCCCGGCGTCCAGGACCTCCACCGGGCCCTGCACGGTGAGCTGCTGGAGCGTCTCGCGCCAGTAGAACGTCAGCGAGGCCGTGGGCGACGCGGCCAGGTCCTGGCCCTTGCGGCTTCCCTGGAAGCTGGTGAACAGGAGCCCGCGCTCGTCGGCCTCCTTCACCAGCAGGACCCGGCTCGACACCCTGCCCGACGTGTCGGCGGTCGCCAGCACCGCCGCGAGCGGCTCGCGGATCTGACGGGTCACCGCGGAGTCCAGCCAGGAGCGCATCAGCGCCAGCGGATCCTCGGGCGGCGTGTCGAACTCGGGCAGGACGAGAGTGGTGTCGCCACTGAGGGTCTGTCCCTGTGCTGCCATGTCGGTCGTGCTCCTTCGTCGTACTCAGGTGGGATGGACACCGCCGCCGAACCCGGCCCCGTCAGGGCCAGTCGCCCAGCTCCGGAAGGGTGTCGGCCGCTCCGTACGCCTTCGGGAGCCGCTCGCAGGGCCGTCCGGCGAGCCAGGCCGCCAGGGTGTTCCGGGAGCCGTGGACCGTGGTCGGTGCCCCCGTCCCGTACTCCCAGCGGCGGTCGGTGTCGCCCGGCAGGAGGACCGTGGTCCGGGTGGCGGGGAGCCGGGGCAGGAGGTAGTCGACGAGGTGCTCCTCCAGGGCGTCGCCCCAGTCCTCCACCCGGTAGCCGACGCCCAGGTCCGCGTAGTGGATGTGGACTTCGCGCCACCAGCACATCTGGGTGGCCAGCAGGTCGGAGTCGCGGTAGGCGCACGGCAGGGCCCAGTCGTCCGGCCCGAGCTTGCCCCAGGCCTGCTCCAGCCGGCCGAGCCCGTCCTCCAGCGAGACCAGCAGTTCGGCCACGGGCCGCCCCGCCCCGCGCTCGATGGAGGCGTCCCGGCCGGGCCGGCCGCCGTCGTACACCTCGACGGTGCGGCCTTCGAGCGCTGCCTCCGCCTGGCGCGCGAAGGCCCGGGCGAGGTCGCCGAGATGGGTCAGGACGTGCCCCCGGGTCCATCCGGGCAGCACCGTCGCCGCGCGGGCGGCCGCCTCGTCCAGCGCTGCGGCGTCGGCGCGCAGACGCGTGTGCGTGGACGCGATCTCGTCCAGCCGTCCCACTGAGGTTCCGTGTGTGGTGGCCATCGGTCACACTCCTGTCGTGATGAGGGAGCCGCCCGGGTCGGCTGCGGCGGCGTCCTGCTTCCAGAACCCCCGCATCCAGCAGAGGATGTCCTGCATGACGTGATGGTTCTGGTTCGGGCGCAGGGCACCCAGCTGGAAGAACATCACGCCCTCGCTCGGGGGCCCCAACAAGGTTATGCGCCGGTCCACTTCACCGTCCGCGCGCACCGGGTGGAAGTCCTCCGTGAGGTCCAGTCCGCCCGGCGCGAAGTCCGGGACACCCGCACCGGGGTTGCTCCACTTGCGGACGATTCCGCGGCGCAGCAGGTTCGGGTAGACCGGCAGGACGTCGTTCTCGGCGTCGAAGGGGTGGACCCGCGAGTCCACCAGGAGGTCGACCGGCAGCACGGCACCGGTGGCGGTGCCGCGCACCACGAAGCGGCCGGTGGCCGCGTCGGTGACGACGTCGGCCCCGGGACCCGCCGACACGTCGACCAGGCCGTGCCGGATCAGGGCACGGATCTTCTCCATCACCTCGAGCGCCGCCCCGTTGCAGAGACGGTTGTGATGGCGCATGAAGACGTCGAGGAAGTCACGGTGCGAGGCCGCGTGCAGACCGCCGAAGTCCACGGCCGTCGCCAGTACGTCCCTCAAATCCCGCCAGACGCCGTCGGCCGCCGTCTTGGCGGGGTTCGTCAGGTTGTCCTGGGCGGCCCAGCGGTGGTCCACGTCGAGGAAGTCGAGAAGCGCGTCACGGTACTCCTCGGGCGTGGTGAACGAGTGACGGTCGACCGGACGGATCGAGCGCTCCCACGAGAAGCGCTGGCCGGCGACGTCCTTGGCGTGCCGCCAGGGCGACCGCGCCGCGCGGACGGCCGCGGCGAACGCCTCGGGGTCGTCCAGGAGACCGGTCAGCGCCGAGGCCTGCTCGGGGCCGAAGACCACGTCCAGGAACCGCAGCACCGCCGCCTCGGCGTCCCAGCCGAGGCCACCGGTCCCGGCGAGGGGCCGCCCGCCGGCCAGCACACCGTCGACGACCTCAGCCGCCTCGTCGACGAGTGCCTCCACCGGGGCGAGCAGCCGCCGCACGGAGACGTCCGACGCCTGGCCCCGGCCGCCGTCGGCGAGGAACGCCTCGTACTCGGGGAGCACCGCCCGGACGAGACGCGCGCCGAAGTCCTCACCGAGCAGCGTCCTGTAGTAGAGGTAGGCCATCTCGAGCACGATCACCGGGAACACGTGGGCCCGGAAGTCCAGCTGCCGCTGGCTCCTGCGCCCCACGGTCGCCGGGGTGCCCGCGGAGAGGCGCAGGCTGCGGACGGCCTCCTCGGTCAGGAACACGCCCCGGTGCTCCAGCCGCCGGGGATCGCGTTCCTTGGCGTTGTAGGGGCGCGCGAAGGTGAACAGTCCGGCCCGGCTGAACATCACGACGGAATCCGGCTCCAGGCCGGAGGGGCGGTAGACCAGGCTGCCGTCGGGCTGTTCGTCGAAGGTGCCGCCCCTGCCCTCGCTCAGGTGCAGGATCACGTCGATGCCGGTGAGCCCCATCCCCACGCAGCCGACCTTCGTGCCCGGCCCGGCCTCCCCGGGGCCGAAGGCCGCCTCCAGCGGATAGGCCGACGGCACGAACACCGCGCGGTGCTCGTCGGCGAACCGGCGCCACTCCGCCTGGCTCGGGTAGCGCGCGGGGTCGTTGGAGGAGTGCCCGGTCAGCATCAGGACGTGATCGGCGTCCACCACGCGCTCACCGTCGCCCGTGAGGACGGCGAGACGGCCGTCCTCGAGGTCCTCGAGGTCGGTGACCTCGGCCTGGTGCAGATGGACGTTCACCCCGGGGACCTCCCGCAGCATCCTGACATACCGCTGGAACTGGTCCCGGAGCGCCAGGCCGTGGACGTACCGCTTCGGCCAGTGCTCGGCCGCCACGTCGAAGACGGGGTCCCCCGTCTCCTCGTACCGCAGGCGGCACCATTCGAGCAGGGTCGGGCGGTCCTCCTTCGGCAGCAGGGGCCCGGCGCCCTCGACGCTCTCGTCGGCGGCGAACGCGACCTGCCCGACGATCCGGTTCAGGAAGCTGGTGACCGGCTGGTCGGGGCTGTGGACCTGCCCGGCTCCGAACTGCCCGCCGCGGTCGAAGATGTGGACGTCGAGGGACAGGGGTCCCGCCGCCGCCCGCGCCGTCGCGGCGAGCCGGTCCAGCACGTAGGTGCAGCTCGGGCCCGCGCCGACGATGGCCAGTCGGTTGGAACGCATAGGGTCGCTCTCCTTGATCGTTACGGTGCGGACGGTCCGCTGCCTGGGCCGGTCAGATTCCGCGGCCGGCGTACTTGCCGACGACCCGGTCGTAGGCGGCGAGGAACCCCTCGATGTCGGCGGCGTCGAGCTGGCCCATGTTGGCGACCCGGAAGACACCGCCCAGTTGCGCCTGGACCGAGTAGACGACGTAGCCCTCGGCCTTGAGTCCGTCGTGGAGTTCGTCGTAGGTCATGCCCTCGGGCACGTAGACGTTGGTGACCGAGTTGGCGCGTTCGGCCGGCGGCAGCAGGAAGCGGGCCCCCCGCGCGGCCAGGCCTTCGCGCACCTGCTCGGCCAGGGCGTTGTAGCGGGCACCGCGCCCCTGGACGCCCTCGTCGAGCGACCGGTCGAGGGCTGCCTCCAGAGCGGTCATGACCTGGAGCGCCGGCGTGAAGAGCGGGGCCCCGAGCCGGTCCTGCGAGATGTAGTGGCCGTACAGGTCGAGGTAGAAGGTGTGGGCCCGTACGCCCTCCAGCTGCTCCAGCCGCTCACGGGGAGCGGTGACGAAGCTGACGCCGGGCAGGCCCTCCACGCACTTGTTGGCCGTGCCGACGCACCAGTCGATGTTGTCGTCGCGCAGGTCGAGGCGCTCGGACCCGAGGCTGCTGATGGCGTCGACGGCCAGCTGGCGGCCGTGCCTGGCGACCACGGCGCCGATCTCGCGCAGCGGATTGAGCATGCCGGTGCTCGTCTCGTGGTGGACGAGTCCCACGTGGGTGATGCCCGGGTCGTCGGCGAGCGCGCGGTCCACCGCGTCGACGTCGATCGGATTGCACCACCCGAACTCCATGCGGCGGTGGGGGATGCCGTGGACGTCGACGATGCGCCAGAGCCGCTCGCCGTAGTTGCCGTTGTCCAGGATGAGGATGCGGCCGTCGTCCGGGACGATGGAGGAGAACGCCGCCTCGAGCGCCGCCGTGCCCGAACCGGCCAGCAGCACGGAGGTGCAGCTGTCGTCGCCGCCGCTCAGCCGGGTCGCCTTCTCGCGGACGCGGGCCATCAGCGCGGCGGCCTCCGGCTCGCGGTGGCACTGGTCGGGTGAGGTCATTGCCGCGCGTACGTCGTCGTGGACGTTGACCGGGCCGGGGTTGAGCAGGACCAGACGGCCGGCGGGGGGCGTGACGGTGTTCTCGGGCATGCCGGGATCTCCTCGGGTAGGACGGTCGAAGGTGGGGAGGGGCGCGGTCCGGGACGGCTCGGGGAGCCGGCGGCCCGCCGCACTCAGGGGAGCGGAGAGGTTCTGGTGATCAGGGTGTGCGGCAGGTCCTCGGGCCACCGGTCCATCGGTGCGAGCAGATGCCGCAGTGAGCCCGCTGACCGGTCACCGCGCGTGATCACGCACTCCGCGCCGCGCCGCGCGTGCGCGACCAGGGCGTCGACCTTGCCGTGCATGGCTCCGCTGGTGTCCCAGGCGGCGGTCTCCCAGACGAGGTCGTGGGCGGGTGCGGGGTCGTCGGCGCTGACCCGGGCCAGTACGGCGCTGCGGGGCCCGGTCCCCGTGAGGATGCCCGGGACGTCGGTGAGCGTGACGATCCGGACCGGAGCCAGGGCGTCGTCGACGAGCACGCCGGGGACGTGGTCGCTGCCCAGGATCCGCAGGCCGCCGTCGCGCGTCAGGATGCAGTCGCCGGACAGCACGGGCAGCACGCCCTTGTCGAGCAGCTCCCGGACGAGCGTCAGGTCCGCGGACGTCCCTTCCGGCCGGTCCGAGCACATGGCGGCCACCTGGAGCGGCAGGGCCCGGATGCCGGCCTCCCGGAACGCCGTCACCCAGGCCCACTTGACGGCGAACGTGGCGTGGGTGAGGCCGAGTACCGCGAAGTCGTCCGCATCGTCGAGGTCCCGGACCGCGCCGTGGCCCAGCGCGCCACCGCCCGCGACGAATACCGTCCGGCCGGGGAACGTCCGTACCAGGTCGGCGATCTGCGCGGCGTAGTCGCGCAGCGCCCCGGCGTCGATGTGGTCGTCGGTGCGCTTGTCGGAGACGAGACTGCCCCCGACCTTGACCACCAGGGTGCGCGGGGCGGTCGTGCCGGCGCGCGGCAGGACGGCCGCCCGGGTGTTCACGCGCCCTCCTCGGTGTCCCCGCGCACGGCTGCGACGACCTGGTCCACCACCGTGTCGAGGGGGGCCCCGGCGTCCAGCACCGTCCATCCGAAGCGCTCGGCCCAGCCGTCGAGCACGTCGAGGATGCGTCCCTGGTGGGTCAGGAAGCTCTTCTGCGAGCACTCGTCGTCCATCCCGCACTCGTACGGGACGACGTCGCCGTCGGCCTTGCGCTCCCAGGCCTGCTCGGGATCGATGCGCAGGTAGAGGACCCGGTCGGAGCCGGGGAGACCCGCGACGACGCTCTCCGCCCAGGCGCGGTCGAGCCCGTAGACGACCTCACTGGCGGCGTGCTTCATCCAGTACCCGTCGAGCAGGGTGACCGCGCCCGGCCGGACGGCGGCGGGTGTGCGGCCCAGCAGGGCGTGGGATATCGACCACATCAGGAACAGGAAACGGGTCGCGTTCGGCATCTCCGCGACGCACAGCCGGGTGTCGGGGACGTCGGGGCGCATGAAACGGGCGGCCGGGTACGCCGGGTTGTCGACGATGTCCCAGCGGTCCACCCTCTCGACCGCCGTGCCGAGACCGGCCAGTCGTGCGGTGGCGAGTTTGGAGACGGTCGACTTGCCGGCCCCGTCCGAGCCCACGAGCGAGACGATCACGCGCCGGCCTCCTGGCTGGGTTCCCGCTCCAGCAGGCCGGAGACGACCGACCAGAGGACGCCGGGCGTCGCGAAGGACTGCTGGGTCAGGTGCTCGTCGGGAATCTCGATGTCGTACGTCTCCTCCAGCGTGACGACGAGTTCGACGATGGCGATGGAGTCGAGTCCGAGGCGCAGCAGGTCGTCGTCCGCCCGCAGTCCGCCGTCCCGGCGCAGGTCGACGATCCGCAGCAACAGCTCCTCGAAGCGGCTGTCCCAGGGTGCGTTCATGAGGGTTCCCGGTGTCGGTGAGAGGTCGGTGGGAAGGGGGCGGCCGGCCGCGCCGGCGCCACGGGCCCGTGGATCAGTCGTGCGGGACATTGGACTGGGCGCTGCCCTTCTTGCGGCCGGTCTCGAAGAGGCGCTCCAGGAAGCCGAGGGACCAGCGGGCCGTCGTGCCGTCGAGGGTGCCGTACTGCTCCAGGTAGTCGGTGTCGTCCGGCCGCACGGAAGCGAGTACGTGGGCGGGCACGCTCTCCGGGTAGAGCTCGGCGGTGAAGTGGAGGGCGTAGTAGGCGATGGGGCCGGCTCCGTACTCCTCCACCCGGGCCAGGAAGTCCTTCCACAGCGCGTCGTCGTAGCCGGCGGCGACGAGCGCGAGGTCGAGGAACTTGCTGATCTGCAGGTCGACGCTGTCCTCGATGAAGCGGAGGCTGGTCGCCTCCTTGTGCAGGTGGGAGCAGAGGTCGAGGAGCCGGTCGGCCGGGCCGGGGACCCAGGTCGCCGCGCCGCACAGGACGGTGGGCAGGCTGCGCTCCAGCAGCTGCGCCGCCGGGGCCGTGACCCCGGACTTCTTCTGGAAGATGTCGTGGCACAGGTCCACGTTGAACTCGGGGACGTCCGGCCGGTTCCCCGCCTTCACGTACGGCAGCTGGTTACTCAGGTTCACGCGCCAGAAGATCTGCGTCTTGCGGCTGAAGGGGCGGACGACCTCACCGTCGTCCGCGAGCTGCCCCTGGACGTACCCGAGGCGCTCCAGGACCTCGTGGGCCCGTGAGGCGTCCTCCCGGTCCACCAGCAGGTCCACGTCGTTGATCCGGCGCACACCGACGTCGGCGTACTCGCCCTCGGCCAGCGAGAACCCCTTGCGCACCGCGTGGCGCACGCCCGCCTCGGCGAGCTCGCGGAAGACCTGGCCGAACTCGTCGGACAGGGCGAGGTTCCGCGCGCGGTTCCCGGTGTAGGCGGTGGTGAACACCCAGCTGTACGGGAAGCCCTTGGTGTCGCCGTCGGAACGGCCCAGGCGGTGGGTGAACACGTGGCGGCCGACCAGCGGGAGCAGCTTGTGGCGTGCGGCCGCGTCGCAGAAGGCGCCCCAGTCGAGGTCGTCGCGCCCGGCCAGGGCGCGGATCGCGGCCACCTGCGCGGCGTCGAGGCGCACCCGCGCCAGGGCCAGCAGCAGCCGCGCGTGCGGGGGGAGCCCCGAGGTGTCCGGCCCGGCCTGCGGCCGTTCGCGGGGCGCCGGGTTCTTCTCCGGTGCAGTGGTCATCGTGCCTCTTCCTGGTGGGCGGCCGCGAGGGACCGGTGGTCGACCTTGCCGTTGCGCGTGAGGGGCAGTGCCTCCCACTCCCGCCAGCGGCGGGGCACCATGGCCGGCGGGAGCGCGGAACGCACGGCCAGGTAGAGATCGTCGGACGTCACGGGTTCGCGGAGGGTGTAGTGGGCGACCAGCTCCGAACGCGCCCCGTCACCGGAGACGACCACGGCGCAGCGCTCCACGGCCGGCTGGCGGCCCAGGACGGCCTCGATCTCGTCGAGCTCCATGCGTACGCCGGCGACCTTCACCTGGCGGTCCCCCCGGCCGAGGTAGTGCACGAGGCCGTCCTCGATCCGGGCGAGGTCGCCGGTGCGGTACAGCCGGCCGGTGGGGGAGGCGGGGTCGAACGGGTCGCGGAAGAATGCGCGGTCGGTGGTCGCCGGGTCGTTGAGGTAGCCCAGGCCCACCCCCTTGCCCCCGACGAACAGCTCGCCCGGCTCGTCCGGGCCGGCGGCACGCCAGCGGCCGTCCTCGTCCTCCACCAGCAGGTAGAGCGCGGTGTTGAGGACGGGAGCACCGATCGGCAGCCGGGTGCGCCGCAGATCGGCCGGGGTCACCACGTGGTGGGTGACGTCGTCGGAGCACTCGGTGGGGCCGTAGGCGTTGACCAGCGAGGCGTTCGGCAACGCGGCCATGGCGCGCCCGGCCACCGCCGGGTGCAGTTCCTCGCCCGTGGAGAGCAGGCTGCGCAGCGACCGCAGGGGCGCGAGGTCGCGTCGGACGGTCTCGTCGACGAGCCAGCCGAGGACGGTGGGGACGAGCTCCACGACGGTGACCCCGTGGGCGTCGAGCGTCTTCACCAGGCGACGGGGGAAGCGCATGACGGTGTCGTCCACGATCACGAGGTGGCCGCCGACCATCAGCGGGCAGAGCATCTGCCAGATCGAGATGTCGAAGACGAGCGGGGCGGTGAACGCCACCACGTCGTCCTCGGTCAGCGACAGGTCGACGACCTTGGCCCACAGGTGGTTGAGCATGCCCTGGTGCTCGACGGTGGCGCCCTTGGGACGTCCGGTCGTGCCCGAGGTGAAGATGGTGTAGCGGGCCTCGTGGGAGCGGTCGGACGCGTCGCGGGGCGGTGGGCCGCCCGGCGCGGTGACGGCGGGTACGGACGCCGTGGCCACCCCTGCCTCACGGGCCGCCTCCAGTGCGGGCCCCGAGGCGGGGCCGCCGGTGTAGTCGAGGAGGAGGGCGGCGCCGCTGCGTCCGAGCACGTCACGGACCCGCTCGCGCGGCCAGTCGAGATCGGCCGGCAGGTAGGAGGCGCCGAGGCTCTCCAGGGCGAGGAACACGACGGGGGTGCCGATGCCGCGCGGACCCACGCAGGCGACGACGTCTCCCGCGCCGACGCCCCGGTCCAGCAGCAGGGAGCGGACGGCGGCGACGCGTTCGGCGAGCTCGCCGTATCCCACCGTGCGCGCGCCCTCGGTGACGGCGGGGCGGCCCGGGTCCTTCACGGCGTGCTCCAGCACGTGTTCCAGGACACCGGTCGCCGTGTCCACGTCCCCGGTGGCGGCAGGCGCCGTCGCCCTGGCCCGGTCGCGGGCGCCGTCCGCGAGGGGGAGCTCCGCCCACACGCGGCCCTCGGCCGGGGCGGTCATCGCTCCCCGCCCCGGGCGGCGGGCGCGCGGTGGCGCTCCAGGTCGTGGAAGAAGCCGTCGACGACGGCGAGTTTCCCGGTCTCCCGGGCGCGGGTGTACACGTGGTCCCCCACGGCGAGGTCGAGCACGCCCAGTCCGAAGGGGGAGAAGACGACGGTACGGTCCGCGGGCGGGGTGAACCGGCCCGTCAGGACGTCGTACAGGGTCCCGCCGATGAACTCGCGTCCGCCGGTGAGCTGTTCCGCCAGGTGGACCGACGTGTCGGCCTTGAGTACGTGTTCGACGTCGTCCACCACGTTGACGCTGTCCAGCACGACGTCGGTGCCGAGGTCGCGCAGCGACACGTGCAGGACCAGCGGGTGGTGGGCGAACCACGACGGGTCGGTGAGGTGGGGGGCCGCGGCCGTCGTGGCGAGGACGACGACGTCGCAGGACCGGATCAGCTCCTCCGCGCTGTCGTGGACGCGGACGGTGCCCGCGTCGCCGGTGCTCCTCAGATGGCCGGCGAAGGCCTCGGCGTACTCCCGCGACAGGTCGTGCACTCCGGTCTCCTCCGGCTCCCAGCCCAGGGAGGAGAGATAGGTGTGCAGGTAGCGCGCGATGAGGCCGGTGCCGATGTAGCCGACGCGGCGCGGTGCGGGCCTGTCCCGGGTCAGGGCGCGGGCGGCCACGGCCGCGGACGCGGCGGTGCGCACGGCGCTGATGATCGAGCTCTCCAGGCAGGCGTACGGGTAGCCGGTCCCGGGGGTGTTGAGCACCAGCACGGCGGACGCGCGGGGGATGCCGCGCTCCAGGTTGGAGGGGAAACTGGCGATCCACTTGATGCCGTCCACCGCGCGGTCGCCGCCGACGGAGGCGGGCAGCGCGATGATGCGGGACGAGGGCCGGTCGGGGAAGCGCAGGAAGTAGGAGGGCGGGTTGACGGTCCTGGCCTCACCGTGCAGCAGGTAGGTCCTCTCGACGAGCCCGGTCACCTCCTCCTGCCGGCCGTCGAGCATCTCGTGCACGGTGGTGCCGGGTACCACCGCGAAGTCCGGTACCGCAGCTGGGTTGTTCACGTGTTCTCCAGGAGGTCCTGCGTGCCGGGGCCGTAGTGGCGGTCCACCCACGCGTCGTCGTAGACCGTGTCCATGTAGCGCTCGCCGAGGTCGGGGGCGATGGCCACGGAGGTCAGCCGGTCGCTGTCGTGCTGCTTCAGCCACTCGGTGGCCCCGCCGACCACCGTTCCCGAGGAGCCGCCGAGCAGTACGCCGTGGCTCGCCAGGCGGCGGCACATGCGTACCGCGTCGGCTTCCCGCACCCGCACGACCTCGTCCACGAGGGACGCGTCGATCAGCGGCATGGGGGTGCTCGCCCCGAGCCCGGGGATGTGCCGTGGCCCGGGGGCACCGGAGAAGTTCACCGATCCGACGCTGTCCACGGCGACGATGTGGACACTCGGACGGTGCTCCCTGAAGTAGCGGGCGCACCCCATGAGGGTGCCGCCGGTGCCCGTGCCGATGAACAGCGTGTCCAGACGGGGGAACTGTTTGGCGATCAGGGCGGCCGTGTTCTCGTAGTGCGCGACCCAGTTGGCGGGGTTCTCGTACTGGTTGAGCCAGACGTACGACGGGTCCTCGGCGCAGAGGGAGCGGACCCGTGCCTTGCGCGCGGCCAGGTAGCCGCCCGCCGCGTCGGGTTCGTCGACCACGACGACCTCGGCCCCCAGGGCCCGCATGAGGTCGGCCGCCGCCGGATTGCACTTCGGGTCGGTCACGCAGACGAAGCGGAGCCCCTTGGCGGCGGCGATCACGGCCAGGGCGACCCCCAGGTTGCCGGACGACGACTCGACGAGGACCGAGCCGGGGCCTATGAGCCCGTCGCGCTGCGCCGTGGCCACCATCCACGCGGCGGGCCGGACCTTGACCGAACCGGCGAAGTTGAAGCCCTCGCACTTGAGGTAGAGGCGGCAGTTCAGCTGCCGCCTGAGGTCCAGGTAGACCTCGTTGTCCAAGAGCTCGTCCGCTCCGGTGATGATGGTCATGCGCTCCGTCCACCTCCGTCCGTCCGCCGGGTGCCGCCGGGACGGCTCACGCGCCGAGCTTTTGCCAGTCGCCCATCCGCTGCAGGTCGAAGATGTCCCGCACGGCGGCGATCTTCGGTTCGAGAGCGGTGGTGTCCCCGGCCTCGTAGATGGCGCGGTAGGTGGCGCGGAGGGTGGACAGCGTGGCGCGCATGCCCTGGTTCGCGTAGATGACGACCGAGACGCCGGCGTCGCGGACGTCGTCGATGTGCCAGTCGGGGTAGGTCGTGGGCACGATCACCACCGGGACGCGCTGGTCCCAGCGGTCCAGGAAGGAGAGCACCTCGTCCTTGGTCGGCGCCTTGGAGTGGATCAGCACCGCGTCGGCGCCGGAGTCGGCGTAGGCGAGGCAGCGCTCCACGGCCTGATCGAGTCCCGCCCCGGAGATGAGCGCCTCGGTGCGGGCGATGACGAAGAACTCCTCGGAGGACTGCACCGCCTTGGCGGTCTCGATCTTGCTCGCGAAGGCCTTGGTGGAGAGCAGCGTCTGGTCGCCGTCGGCGAAGCTGTTCATCTTCGGGAAGAGCTTGTCCTCCATGCAGACCGCCGTGATGCCGGCCCCTTCGAACTCGTGGACCATGTGCGCCACGTTGTAGTTCCCGCCGTACCCGGTGTCGCAGTCCGCCACGACCGGGATGTCGAGGGCCTTCTGGATGTTGGCCGCCGCCTCCAGGTACTCCGTCATGCTCAGGATGCTCGCGTCGGGCAGGCACCGGGAGGCGGACACCTCGAAACTCGACGACCACACGGCCTGGAAGCCGGCCTCCTGGGCCAGGACCCCGCTGAGCGCGTGATGGGCGCCCGCGACCCTGACCACGTCGTGGGACGCGAGTACGGAACGGAACGAGGCGGAGCTGCGCTTGAGCATCTACGGCCTTTCTTGGGACGTCACGAGACGGTTCTGAGCCCGTCGTTCACCAACCTGGGCAATTTATTTCCAACGTGCTGTGCTGGCGTTCATCGCGAGTGTCCACGTCCGGCAGCTCGTTGAAGCTAGAGGCGCACCGGTGCCTATGTCAATGGAGTTGTCAATTACTTGCCAAGGTCTGCGGTCTGCGGTTGGATCGCCGACATGACCTATCGAGCACGCGTCGTCGTCCTGGACCCCGTGTCCGCGGACGCCCTTGCGGACCTGGGGCGCGACCACGACATCACGGTGCGGATCCAGCCCGCCCACGAGGAACTCCTCGAACTGGCCGCCGATGCCGACGCCCTGGTCGTACGCAGCGGCGTGCGGATCACCGGGGACGTGATCCGGCGCGGCAGCCGGCTGAAGGTGGTGGCGCGGGCGGGTTCCGGCACCGACAACATCGACCTCGCGGCCTGCCGCGAGGCCGGGGTCCAGGTGTTCAACCTGCCGGGCGTCTCCGCGCCCGCGGTGGCCGAGCTGGCTCTCGGTCTGATGCTCGCGGTCACCCGCAACATCGCCCTCGCCGACCGGCAGGTACGCGGGGGCGCGTGGAACAAGCCCCAGCTCGCCGGCCCGGTCCTCCACGGACGGGTCCTCGGCGTGGTGGGCCTGGGACCGATCGGCTCCCACATCGCGGGCCTCGGCCTCGCCCTCGGGATGCGGGTCCTGGCCGCGGTCGAGCGGCCCACTCCCGAACGCGACGAGGAGCTGCGGCTCCGGCACATCGAGCGGGTGCCCCTGGACGACCTGCTGAGCCGCTCCGACATCGTGTGCCTCGCCGTACCGCTCACCGCGGGCACGAAGAACCTCGTCGGCGCGGCGGAACTGGCGCGGATGCACCCCCGGTCCTACCTCATCAACGTGTCCCGGGGCGGCGTGGTGGACGAGGAGGCACTGCTGGCCGCCCTGACCTCGGGAGCACTGGCCGGTGCGGGGCTCGACGTGCACGGCCGGGAGTCCGGCACCCCGGCCCTCGGCGCCCTGGACAACGTGGTGCTCACCCCCCACATCGGAGCCACCAGCACCGACGCCCAGGAGAGGGTCGGCCGCCTGCTGGTCGATGACCTCCGGTCCGTCCTGGCGGGCGCGGACGCGACGAACAGGGTGTGCTGACCATGACGACCGCACCGGAAGGAACCGCCACCATGCGCGCCGCCGTCCTGACCGGGCGACGGATCCTGGAGTACCGGGAGACCCCCGCGCCCGAACCCGGCCCGGGCGAACTGCTCGTCCGGGTGTCGGCCACCGGGATCTGCGGCTCCGACCTCGCGGCCTACCGGGGGACGCACCCGTACAAGAAGGCGCCCGCGGTCCTGGGCCACGAGTTCTCCGGGACGGTGGTGCGCGTGGGCGGGGAGGTGACCGGGTTCGCCCCCGGCGACCGGGTCTGTTCGGCAGCGTTCTCGCACTGCGGCTCCTGCGCGGAGTGCGAGGGCGACGCCCCGCACCTGTGCACCCGCAAGCGCAACCTCAGCCACCTCGACTGGACGGGGTCGTTCGCGGACCTGGTCGTCCTGCACCCCAACATGGCCCACCGGCTGCCGCCCGGCATGCACCCGCTGGCGGGGGCGCTGGTCGAACCGCTGTCCATCGGCCGGCACGCGATGCGGCTCGCCGACGTGGCCGGGGCGGACCGCCGCGTCGCCGTCCTCGGGTCCGGCACCATCGGGCTCAGCTGCCTCGTCGCCACCCGCGCGCTCGGCCGTGCCACGGTGGCCTGCGTGGACATCGGCGCGGCGAAGGGCGTGACGGCACGGGGACTCGGCGCCGACGCCTACGTCGACGCACGGGAGGGTGATCCGGTCGCGGGCGTCCGCGACGCCCTGGGAGGACCGGCGGACGTGGTCGTGATCGCCTCGGGCTATCCCGGGGTCACCGACCAGGCGCTCAGGACGGTCCGGCCCGGAGGCGTCGTCGTGATCGTCAGCTACTTCGACGGCCCCCACCCGGTCGACCTGAACTCCCTCGTCGGCCGTGAGGTGACCGTGCGCGGCTCCGCCCTGTCCACCCCCCGGGACTTCGACGAGGTGATCGAACACCTCGCGACCGGCTCCGTCGACGTGCTCCCGATGATCACGCACCACTTCGGACTCGACGACGCCGCGTCGGCGCTTCGTCTGATGGACCGGGCCGACGTACCCACGGGCAAGATCATGATCCATGTGAGCACCGACCCGGACGAGTTCACGAACGGATGGAACGCATGAGCGACGACGGCATACGGGCGGCGGTCATCGGGGGCACCGGCTACACGGGCGGCGAGACGTGCCGCCTGCTCCTCGGGCATCCGCAGGTGTCCGAGATCCTGCCCACCTCCCGTGGAACCGAGTCCTTCGAACGCGTCCATCCGAACCTCCTCGGATCCGGACTGCGCTTCCACGACGCCGAGGAGATCGAGGCCCAGGCCCGTGACCTGGACGTCGTGTTCCTGTGCACCCCGTCGGGCGAGGCCATGCGGCGGGCGCCCGCGCTGCTCGGGGCCGGGGCGCGGGTGATCGACCTCAGCGCCGACTTCAGGTTCTCCGACCCCCTGGCGTACCGCGCCGCCCACGGACGGGAGCACACCGCCCCCCAGCTGCTCGCGGAGGCCGTGTACGGGGTCACCGAGTGGCACCGCGACCTCCTGGCGGGGGCGCGCCTCGTCGCCAACCCGGGGTGCTACGTCATCACCGCCCTGCTGGGACTCGAACCCCTGTTGTCCGCGCGGCTCGCCGAACCGGGGGCACCGCTGCACATCGCCGCGGTCAACGGGACCACGGGCGCGGGGATCAAGCCCCGGACCGAGACCCTGCACGCGGAGGTCCACGGTTCGATGCTGCCCTACAGCCTCCAGGGGCACCGGCACGCACCGGAGCTCGAGGACCGCCTCCCCGGCGGGCCGGACGGCCCGGTCACGGTCGACCTCAGCACCGCGCACGGCCCCTTCGCCCGGGGGATCTACATCCAGGCGAGCGTCCGGGTCCGCGAGGAGATGCGCGAGGAGGTCTCGCGGAGCATGCTCCTGGACCTCTACACCGAGCGCTACGGCGCGGGCTCCGAGGGCGAGTTCTTCGTCCGGGTCAACACGGAGACCGGCACCGGCGGCCTCACGGACAAGGACTACCGCAGGTATCCCGGCCTGGCCGGAGTCACCGGCTCCAACTTCTGCCACATCGGGCTGGACTACGACGTCCGCCGCGGTATCGCCAAGGTGGTCGCCGTCACGGACAACCTCGTCAAGGGGGCGGCCGGCTCGGCCGTGCAGAACATGAACGTGATGTTCGGCCTCGACGAGACGGCCGGACTCCGCGGCTATGGCCTCTGACGGCCCCCGGGGGGACCCGCTCGCCGGCGTCCCCCTGCTCACGGAGCGGACCGTGGTCCCGGGTGAACGGTGGATCCACTCCGCCGGCTTCAACGTGGGGCCGGACCTCGCCAGCACCGGCCGCGTCGACAGCGAACTCGACGACCTGCGGCTGCTGTCCGACGCGGGCGCCCGGGTGGCGGTCCTCTCCCACCAGGGCAGCCACCGGGACGGCAGCGCGACCGCGCTGGACCACATCGCCGCGTACCTGTCCCGGCGACTGGACCGGCCGGTGCGGTACGTACCCGAGAACGCATCCGACGCCGCCGTGGAGGAGGCCCGCCGTCTGCGCCCCGGTGAGATCGCCCTCTTCGGCAACACCAGGCACCACGCGGGCGAGGAACGCGGGGACGACGACCTCGCGCGCCGGTTCGCGCTGCTCGGCGACCGGGTCGCGGTCGGCGGCTTCTCCAAGGCGCACCGGGCGCACGCCTCGAACACCGGTCTGCTGCGCCGGCTGCCGGGCTACGCGGCCCGGAGTCTCGTGACGGACGTGCGCTTCATGGCCCCCTGGTGCGGAACCGGCTCCCCGGGCCCGTCAGCCGCCGTGCTGGGCGGCCGGAAGAAGGAGAAGACGTGCGTGGGGCTGGTGCACGCCCTGCGCACCTGCCGACTCGTGGTCCCGGGCGGAGTGGTGCTCAACACCGTGCTGCGCGCCCTCGGCCACGAGATCGGGGCGTCCGACACCGGCAGCCACCCCGAGGAGTGCCTCGACGCGGCGCGCACCGCGCTGCGGACCGGGGGCCGGGCACGGCTGCACGTTCCGACGACCGTCCGGGCCGCGCCCGTGGACGGCAGGAGGATCACGGGCGCCGCCTTCCCGGTCGCCGTCGCCGACGGGGTACCGCCGGGCCACGCGATCGTGGACTTCGTACTGGAACCCTGGGCCGCCCGCATGCTCGCGGGCATGTCCAGGACGGTGGTCGCCGGAACACCGTCCCGCTACCTCGACGGCCACCGCGGATCCTGCGACGCGATCCTCTCGGCCCTGGCCGCCGCCCCCGGCAGGACGCTCCTGCTCGGCGGGGACACCGTGGCCGAACTCCCCTGGGACGGACCGGTGTCGACGGGCGGGGGATCGGCTCTCCACCTGCTGTCCACCGGCACCTGCGCGGTCCTGGACGCGCTCAGGGACAACGCCGCCCGGCCCGGCCGGGACGCCTCGCACACGTGACCCGCCACGCCGCTACCGATGGAGTGATCAGATGAAGCTGGACATGGGCCTGGACGTCTCCACCCGCGTCGAGTTCGGCCGCGGTGAACTGGACCGCACCGGCGTCCACGCCGCCGGTTCCGGGGAGCACGCGCTGGTCGTCACCGGACGGACGGCGGCCAGGGCGAACGGCTATCTCGACCGGGTCGTCACCTCGCTCGGCGAGGCGGGCCTGCGCGTCACGGTCTTCGACGGCGTCTCGGCGAACCCGGCGTCGCACGAGGTGGACGAGGCCGCCACCCTGGCGCGGTCCCGGGGCTGCGACCTCGTCGTGGGCCTCGGCGGCGGCAGCGCCCTGGACGCGGCCAAGGGCGTCGCGGTCGCCGTGCCGTACGGGAGCACGATCCGGGACCTCATCGGAGGGACGCTGGCCCCGGACGCGCCCGCCCTCCCCCTGGTGGCCGTCCCCACCACCGCCGGCAGCGGTTCGGAGGTCACCAGGGGAGCGATCATCACGGACACGGTGCGGATGTTCCGCGCCGGTGTCCGAGGCGCCGCCGTCACCCCGCGCGTCGCGGTCGTCGACCCGGACCTGATCGCCTCGGTACCGCGCGGTGTCATGGCCGACACGGTCTTCGACTCGTTCGCCCACGCCGTCGAGGGCTGCGTGGCCGCCCGTGCGGACGGGGCGAGCCGGGGACGGGCGCACCTGGCCATCGAGCTGATCGCCGCCCACCTGCCCGGCGCGCTCGACGGCGACGTGTCCCCGGAGGCACGCGAAGCCCTGTGCAAGGCGGCCCTGCTGGGCGGATCGAACGTCGCCCACGTCAGCACCTGCCTGCCCCACCGGCTCCAGCAGGCCATGGGCGCGGTCCCGGGGCTGGACATCTCGCACGGCCGAGGCCTCGCGCTCCTGTATCCGAGCTGGCTGCGGCACACCGAACCGCTGGTACCCGACGCGTTCGCCGCGGTCGCCGAACTGCTCGGCGGCCCCACCGTCCACGACGCGGTGGGCCGCCTCCTCACCTCGGCGGGCCTGAACGGCAGGCTGCGCGACCACGGGGTGACCCGGGGCGACCTGGACCGGTTCGTGGCCTCGGTGACGGGAAACCTGGACAACGACCCGGCGGGGCAGGCCGACCAGGAGTACCTGCGCACCCTCTACGCCGAGTCCTACTGAAGGACGTGCGGCGGCCCGGCGGACACGGCCGCCGCCGGGCCGTCCCCGATCGCGACGGGGCCCGGCACGGTCCAGCCGGCGGGAGCGCGCCAGTCGCGCCACTCCTCCCACCAGCACTCGCCCTTGACGACGAGAGCCTCGACCTCGCGGGCCGCGGCCCGCACCGTGGCCTCCTCACCGGGCGTGAAGCCGCCCGTCCTGACACGCTCCTCGAAGTGCTCGACGTCCTTCCAGCGGTGCGGCGAGCCGTCACCGGGGATGATCAGGTCCAGTTCGTGGTCGAGGGTGTCGAAGCCCCGCTCCGTGCGCACCAGCGGCGCCTGGAAGTTGACGTACCACTCGACCAGTACCCCGCCGTCCCAACGGCCCCACACGGAGTAGGCCTCGCCGTCCCGCTGCAGCTGCAGCACGCCCGAGGACTGCCACGCGTGGGCGAACTCGGTCCAGGGGTGCAGCCCCCAGCGGAAGTCGCCCCGGCCGAACGTGAGCGGAGTGCCCTGCGCCAGGTACACGGCCAGCGTGCGCCCGTCGTCACCCGCCACCGTGACCGGATAGACCATCCATTCACGGCCGTCCAGGACCTCTCTTCGGACGATGACCTCACCCGTGCGGAAACATGACCCCATGGGCCGACATCCTACGAAGGCGGCCGCACGGGCCGGTACGCCGGGACCGGCCCCGGGCCGGGCGGTGTTCAGGGCGCGGCGGTCCGGCTCCCCACCCCGTCGGCCGGGCGCGCTCTCGTCTCCGGCGTGCACGCGTAGCTCCGCGCCCGGTACTCACCCGGGCCCCCGAGCAGCACCGGATCGCCGAAGCCGTCGCTCTCCGCGAAGGAGCACACCAACTGCGCCAGCGCGCCGGCCGGCAGGTCCTCGGGGTGCTCGCTCAGACGCAGTGTGCCCTCCGGGTCGTCCCGGAGCCCCCCGGCGACGGTGAGCCCCTCCGGTACGCGGGTGGAGAAGCCCTCACGCCGCTCGTCGGCGGACGGCCGCTGCTGCAGCTGGGCCAGGAGCGACCGTGCCACCCCGAGCCGGTCGGAGTCCGACTCGTCCATCTCCACCACACGGTCCACCGCGAGCAGTTGGGAGGCACAGAGCAGGTACACCTGGAGCGTCAGCGTTCCGGCCGGATGGTTCCCCGTGCCCGTGCCGGAGGCCCGGCACGGCACCCGGGAGGGAGCCGCCCCGGCGTCGACCGGCACCGACGTGCTCCTGATGCCGCACCCGGCGGCCAGCACCGCGCAGACGGTGACGGCGAGGGCGGCGGTGACCGCCCGCGCGGGGCGCCACCCCGGGCCCCCGCGTCCGCGCGCCCCTGCCGGGCGGCGTATGCCGTACGCGTCTCTGCCGCGCATCACGTCGCGCCGCCCTCCTCGTTCCCGTCGCCGCCCCCGTCGCCGTCCGTGGTGCCGGCCAGCCGCTCCGCGTCACGGGGAAGCCGCAGCACGAACACCGCGCCCCCGCCGTCCGGCAGGTTGGCGGCCGTGATGTCACCGCCGTGGATGTGCGCGTTCTCCACCGCGATGGACAGACCGAGACCGCTGCCCTCGGAACGCGGACGGGACGCACTCGCCTTGTAGAAGCGGTCGAACACGTGCGGCAGGACCTCCTCGGGGATGCCGGGGCCGTGGTCGCGGACCTCGACGACCAGCTCGTCGTCGTCGGTCCGCACGGACACCCGCACGGGCGACCCGCCGTGCTTGAGCGCGTTGCCGATCAGGTTCGCCAGGATCACGTCGAGCCGGCGCGGATCGAGCCGCACCATGATGCCGCGCTCCGCGTCCAGGTCGACCGCGTCCAGCCAGGCGCGGGCGTCGATGCAGGCGGTCACCTGGTCGGCGACGTCGACGGTGTCCAGGACGAGGCGGGCCGTACCGGCGTCGAAGCGGGTGACCTCCATGAGGTTCTCGACCAGGTCGTTCAGCCGTCGTGTCTCGCTCACCACCAGGTGGACGGCGGGAGCGATCATCGGGTCCAGGCTGTCCGCCTCGTCCTCCAGCACCTCGGCGACCGCGGTGATGGCGGTCAGCGGGGTGCGCAGTTCGTGCGACATGTCGGCGACGAATCTCCGGCTCGACTCCTCCCGCGCGCTCATGTCCTCGACCTTCTTCTCCAGCGAACTCGCGGCCTTGTTGAAGGTGCGGGAGAGATCGGCGAGTTCATCGGTGCCGGAGACCACGAGACGGGTGTCGAGCTTGCCCTCGCCGAGCTTGCGGGCCGCGTCACCGAGCCGCTGCACCGGCCGGAGCACGGTCGTCGCCGCGGCCTGGGCGAGGAGCGCCGAGCCGACGAGGGCCAGCGCGGTGGCGATCCCCAGGGACCAGGCCAGCGAATTGAGGTCCTCGCGTTCCTGGTCGAGCGACTTCAGCATGTATCCGGCGGGACCACCACCGATGATCTTCGTCCCGGCCACCAGGTACGGGGTGCCGCCCAAGGTCGTACGCTGCCAGAACAGGTGGTACTCAAAGGTGTTGGCCGACGTCAGCGGCTGCTTCTTGTTCACCTGCTTCTGGAGCGAGACGGGCACGTCGGCCTTGGTGAAGGCGTCGAGGTCGGAGGAACCGGTGACGGGCTTGCCGTCGTTGGTGCCGATCAGCAGCACGTGGTAGCCGGGGCTGCTGCTGGCCATCTGTTCGGCGGTGTCGCGCAGGTCCCCGGCCGTCGGCTGGAGCGGCAGCGAGGCCGCGCGGTTCTGCATCTGGCGCCGGAAGTCACCGAGCGCCGCGTCCTGCGTACGCGTCAGGACGGCCTCCCGGTTGAGCCAGTACGCGATGCCCGACGCGGACACGGCCGCCGTCAGGGCCACCAGCGCGAACACGATCAGGAGCCGCAGCCGCAAGCTGGTCCAGCGAAGACCCGCGAGTATGGAACGTTTCGCGGAATCGCTCACTGAGGCGAATCCAGCCGGTACCCCACACCGCGCACGGTACGGATCAGTGTCGGCGAGGACGGCACGTCCTCCACCTTCGCCCGCAGCCGCTGCACACAGGCGTCCACCAGTCGTGAGTCACCGAGATAGTCGTGCTCCCACACGAGCCGCAGCAACTGCTGGCGGGACAGGGCCTGTCCGGGCCGACGGCTCAGTTCGAGCAGGAGCCGCAGCTCGGTCGGCGTGAGCTGCAGGTCCTCCCCGTTCTTCGTGACGGTCATCGCCGAACGGTCGATGACGACACTGCCGAAGGTCGCCGAGTCGGTGGACTCCCTCTCCCCTCGGCGCAGGACCGCGCGGATCCGGGCGTCGAGCACCCGGCCCTGCACGGGTTTCACCACGTAGTCGTCCGCGCCGGACTCCAGCCCCACCACGACGTCGATGTCGTCGCTGCGCGCGGTCAGCAGAATGATCGGCAGCTGGTCGGTACGCCGGATCCTCCGGCAGACCTCGAAACCGTCGATCCCGGGCAGCATCACATCCAGCACGACCAGGTCGGGCCGCTGCTCACGGAGCAGCTCCAGGCCGTCCTCTCCCGTCGCCGCGGTGGCCACACGGTGGCCCTGGCGTGACAGGGAGAGTTCGAGGGCTGTGCGGATGGCGTCGTCGTCCTCGATGAGCAACAGGAAAGGCACGGGGGTCATTCTGGCCCATGGTGGTGCCACGTTTCGACAATCCCCCCGACTTGCTCCTCCGTCATGCCCTGTGACAGCCCTGTGACAGTCGGGGGACAGCGCCATGAAACTGCCCCGGCAAGCTCGTGGTCACACGGAACGAACGGACTCCACCGATGGGGGGCGCCAGATGAACGCACTGCACAGCACCACTTCAAGCGCAGTAGTCACGCGCCTTCACGACGTCGGGCGGAGTCAGGAGAAGTCCGGTGCCGGAGTGCGGGGGTGCGTTCGTGGCGCCGGGCGTCAGCACGCGTCGTACCTGACGATGGTCGACGCGCCCACGGGGGAGAGCGGGGGAAGCGCGTACGGGGAGGTTCCGGGGGAGCGGAAGCCCCTGGTCCGGACGGAGGACGCCGAAGCGGCGTTCACCGCCTACGTCCAGGAGCGCCGCGCCTCCCTGTACGCGACCGCCTACCACCTGACCGGCGACCGGTTCGAGGCCGAGGACCTGCTGCAGAGCGCCCTCTTCTCCACGTACCGGGCGTGGGACAGGATCAGTGACAAGGCGGCGGTCGGCGGATACCTCCGCCGCACCATGACCAACCTGCACATCAGCGCGTGGCGCAGGCGCAAGCTCAACGAATACCCGACCGAGGAGCTGCCGGAGACGGTGAGCGACACGGACGCGATGCGGGGCACGGAACTGCGGGCGGTGCTCTGGCAGGCGCTCGCGCGTCTGCCGGAACTCCAGCGCACGATGCTGGTGCTCCGCTACTACGAGGGCCGCACGGACCCGGAGATCGCGTCCATCCTCGACATCAGTGTCGGCACGGTGAAGTCCAGCATCTGGCGGTCGCTCCGCCGGCTGCGCGAGGACGAGGTCCTCAGCTTCGGCCGTGACGAGGAGGAGTCCTTCGGCGAGCTGGTGGCCTGAGGTCTACGGGGGAACGGGGTAACGGGGAACGGGGGAAGGCCGCGGCTTCGGGGGAGGCGGCGGTCACGGGGGAGAACGCGGCGGGGCCGGACGGGCCGGGGGGTCCTGTCCGGCCCCGCTGTTCCACGTCGTCCGCACCGGAGGCGGCCACGCGCCGCCGGGCTACGCGCGGCGCGGCGCGCGCCGGCGGTGAGCGCGCTCTAGTTCGGCACCCGGCTCCGCGGGGCCCGGCAGCGACCCGCCGCCGCCGCGGCCAGCCGGCCGAGTGCTTCCCGTCCGCCACAGGGGTACGCGCCCAGCGCCGTCTGCCGGGCCACGATCCCCCGCTCGGCCCTCATGAGCCGCCATCCGCGCCGCAGCAGGAACGGGACCGACTTGCGGCCCTCCCGCAGGTCGCGCACCAGCCGGCGGCGGAACGTCGTCGACGGCCGGCCGCGCAGGCACAGGGCGTCCGCGAGCAGACCCAGGTCCTGGCACCGCTCCACGATGTCCGCCGCGAAGATGCCCTCCGCGACGAACAGGGGCGTGCGCGCGATGTCGAGCGTCTCGCGGCCCGTACGGGAGCTCGTGGCGAGGTCGTAGAGGGGGACGGACGTCCGCCCCGTGCCGCACAGCTCCGCTATGGCCGCGACCGCGCCGTCCGCGTCCCAGGACAGGACCGAGTCCCAGTCGATGTCCGCGCTGCCGGTGACCAGCGGCAGTGTCGGATCGTTTCCCTCCTTGTAGAAGTCGTCCAGACGCAGCACCGGGAGACCGCTGCGGGCCGCGAGGGAGGACTTGCCGGAGCCGGAAGGACCGGAGAGCAGCACGACGCGCGTGGGGATCGGTTGGGAACTCACAGAACAGAAGTGTGAGGCATTGACCCGCGCAGGGGATCCCCGGGAGGTCCTGTTGGTATCGAGCATCACACCTCAACTACTCTGCGCGCACGGATGATTACCCGACACGTCCCGATCAGGTGGGAAAACATGGCACGTCATGCACTGTCCAAGCCCCGGCACCGCGCCCTGCTGCGCGCCGGACTGACCCTCACCGCGCTGGGCGCGGCACTCGGTGCGGGAGGTGCGGCGGCCCAGGCCGCGCCGCTGCCCGTCACGCCCGCGGCCGGCGCGGACACCGCGGACAGCACCCTGGGGGCGGTCGGCGAGGCGGCGGCGCCCGCGCTGACCAGCGCGCTCGGCTACGGGCTCGCGGGAGCCGTCGAGCCCGTGACCGACCTTCAGCTCGACCCGCTGGCCGGGACGGGCGTGGACCCGCTGGACAACGCGGTGGGTACCCAGATCGCCGACTTCAAGCCGGTGACCACGGCCGTGGTCACCGACCCGCTCACGAGCGGCGCCGCGCTCGGCGACCTGCCCGTCGTCGGGCAGGTGACCGGTCTGATCACCGGCTGACCCCGGGCACGCGTGCGTGTGGGGCCGCCCCAGGGGCGGCCCCACGTCGTGCCCGGGTCAGTACGAGGAGCCGGAGGCCCCCAGCGCGCCCGTCGGATGCCAGACCGTCTTCGTCTCCAGGAACGCCGTCAGGCGGTGCGTACCGGGATCGGCCGACCAGTCGGCCGCGTCCACAGCCTGTGGACGGGCGGCGGACGGGCGCAGGACACGCTTCAGGTTGTCCGCCGCCGCGACCTCCAGTTCCTTCGCCAGGCCGGCGTCCGCCCCCGTGAGGTCGATCGCGTTGACGTCCTGGTGCGAGGCCAGGGGGAGGGCGAGCTCCGCCGTCGCGCCCGACAGGATGTTCACCACTCCGCCCGGCAGGTCCGACGTGGCCAGCACCTCGCCCAGGGAGAGGGCGGGCAGCGGTGCGTCCGCCGAGGCGATGACGACCGCGGTGTTGCCCGTGGCGATCACCGGGGCGACCACCGAGACCAGGCCCAGGAACGACGACTCCTGCGGGGCCAGGACCGCGACGACGCCCGTGGGCTCCGGGGTGGACAGGTTGAGGAACGGGCCAGCGACCGGGTTGGCCCCGCCCACGACCTGGCCGATCTTGTCCGTCCAGCCCGCGTACCAGACCCAGCGGTCGACCGCCGCGTCGACGACGGCCGCCGCCTTGGACTTCGACAGCCCCTCGGCGTCCGCCACCTCCCGCACGAACTGCTCCCGGCGCCCCTCCAGCATCTCCGCGACGCGGTAGAGGATCTGTCCGCGGTTGTACGCGGTGGCGCCCGACCAGCCGCCGAACGCCTTGCGCGCGGCCACGACGGCGTCACGCGCGTCCTTGCGGGAGGACTGCGGGGCGTTCGCCAGCCACCTGCCCTTGGAGTCCGTCACCTCGTACACCCGGCCGCTCTCGGAGCGGGGGAACTTGCCCCCGACGTACAGCTTGTAGGTCTTGAAGACGCTCAGTCGCCCGTCAGACATCGAGGTAGGCCTCCAGACCGTGACGGCCGCCCTCGCGGCCGAAGCCCGACTCCTTGTATCCGCCGAACGGCGAGGTCGGGTCGAACTTGTTGAACGTGTTGGCCCAGATGACGCCCGCACGGAGCTTGTCCGCCACCGCGAGGATGCGGGAGCCCTTCTCCGTCCAGATGCCCGCCGAGAGGCCGTACTGGCTGTTGTTGGCCTTCGCCACCGCCTCGTCGGGCGTACGGAACGTCAGCACCGACAGCACCGGGCCGAAGATCTCGTCGCGGGCGACGGTGTGGGCCTGGGTGACACCGGTGAAGAGGGTCGGTGCGAACCAGTATCCGGCGGACGGCAGTTCGCACGGCGCGGACCACCGCTCGGCGCCCTCCGCCTCGCCCGTCTCGACGAGCGCGCTGATCCGGGACAGCTGCTCGGCGGAGTTGATGGCGCCGATGTCGGTGTTCTTGTCCAGCGGATCGCCGAGCCGCAGCGTGGACAGCCGGCGCTTGAGGGCGTGCAGCACCTCGTCGTGCACGGACTCCTGGACGAGGAGCCGGGAGCCCGCGCAGCAGACCTGGCCCTGGTTGAAGAAGATGCCGGTCACGATGCCCTCGACGGCCTGGTCGACCGGGGCGTCGTCGAAGACGATGTTGGCACCCTTGCCGCCCAGTTCGAGCGTGGCCTTCTTGCCGGTGCCCGCGATCTGCCGGGCGATGGCCTTGCCGACGGCGGTCGACCCGGTGAAGGCGACCTTGTTCACGTCCGGGTGCTCGACGAGGGCGGAGCCCGCGTCGCCGTAACCGGTCAGGATGTTGACGACACCCTTGGGGAGGCCCGCCTGGCGGCAGATGTCGGCGAAGAACAACGCGGAGAGCGGGGTCGTCTCGGCCGGCTTCAGCACCACCGTGTTGCCGGTGGCGAGCGCCGGGGCGATCTTCCACGCGAGCATCAGCAGCGGGAAGTTCCACGGGATGACCTGGCCGGCCACGCCGAGCGGGCGGGGGTTCGCGCCGTAGCCCGCGTGGTCCAGCTTGTCGGCCCAGCCCGCGTAGTAGAAGAAGTGTGCTGCGACCAGCGGGAGGTCCGCGTCGCGGGTCTCCTTGATCGGCTTGCCGTTGTCCAGGGTCTCCAGGACGGCGAGCTCGCGGGAGCGCTCCTGGATGATCCGGGCGATCCGGAAGAGGTACTTGGCGCGCTCGGAGCCGGGCAGCGCCGACCACTTCTCGAACGCCCTGCGGGCCGCCTTCACGGCGCGGTCCACGTCTTCGGCGCCTGCTCGCGCGACCTCGGAGAGCACCTCCTCGGTGGACGGGCTGACCGTCTTGAAGACCTTGCCGTCGGCGGCCTCGGCGAACTCGCCGTCGATGAACAGGCCGTACGAAGGGGCGATGTCGACGACGGAGCGGGACTCCGGCGCCGGTGCGTAGTCGAATGCGGATGCCATGGCGTATCAGTCCACCGTCACGTAATCGGGGCCGGAGTAGCGGCCGGTGCTGAGCTTCTGGCGCTGCATCAGCAAGTCGTTCAGCAGGCTGGAGGCGCCGAAGCGGAACCAGTGGTTGTCCAGCCAGTCCTCGCCCGCGGTCTCGTTCACCAGGACGAGGAACTTGATCGCGTCCTTGGTGGTGCGGATGCCGCCCGCGGGCTTCACGCCGATCCGCACGCCCGTCTGCTCCCGGAAGTCGCGCACGGCCTCCAGCATCAGCAGGGTGTTCGCCGGGGTGGCGTTGGTGCCGACCTTGCCGGTCGACGTCTTGATGAAGTCCGCCCCGGCCAGCATCCCGAGCCAGGAGGCCCGCCGGATGTTGTCGTACGTGGACAGTTCGCCGGTCTCGAAGATCACCTTCAGCCGCGCGGAGCCGCACTCGGCCTTCACGGCGACGATCTCCTCGTAGACCTTGAGGTAGCGGCCGGAGAGGAAGGCCCCCCGGTCGATCACCATGTCGATCTCGTCGGCCCCGGCCGCCACGGCGTCGCGGACGTCCGCGAGCTTGACGTCCAGCGCGGCGCGTCCGGCGGGGAAGGCCGTCGCGACGGACGCGACCTTCACCCCCGAGCCGGCCAGCGCGGCGACGGCCGTCGCCGCCATGTCGGGGTAGACGCAGACGGCCGCGGTGCGCGGGGTCGTGCGGTCGGTGGGGTCGGGGTTGACCGCTTTGGCGGCCAGAGCCCGGACCTTGCCCGGGGTGTCCGCGCCTTCCAGCGTCGTCAGATCGATCATCGAGATGGCGAGATCGATGGCGTACGCCTTGGCGGTCGTCTTGATCGATCGGGTACCGAGGGAGGCGGCGCGCGCTTCGAGGCCGACGGTGTCGACACCGGGCAGCCCGTGCAGGAAGCGGCGCAGCGCGCTGTCGGACGCCGTCGCGTCGGCGAAAGAGGCGCCTCCCCGCCCGGACGGAGCTGAGGGCTCGGGGGAGGGTGCAGTGGTGGGCATGGTCACCACATGAGCATATCTACGCGCGTAGCGACCTGTACAGGGGCCTACCCGTTCCGGACCTTCCACGGGACGGACGAGGGCGCGCCCCGCGCACCGTGCCGCTTCAGGCAGAATCGGACCATGACGAGCCCCACACCCCCCACCGAGCCCTCCTACGCCGACCGGACCTTCCGGTCGGGTGCCGGGCTGGTCAGCGGCGCGCTGCTGATCCTGCTGGCCGGCTGGATCGGCGGCGACGCGGTGGTCCGGGGAGCGGGATGGGTGCCGTGGCTGGCTCTGGCCGCGCTGCTGACGGTGGTGCCGCTGATCGTGGCGTTCACGCTGCGCCCGGCCGTGTTCGCCGACGAGGAGCGGATCCGGATCCGCAACCCGTTCCGCACGATCGTGCTCCCCTGGTCCGACGTCTCCACCGTGCGCGCCGCGTACTCCAGCGAGATCTTCACCCACAGCGGTGCCAAGTACCAGCTGTGGGCGGTCCCCGTGTCGCTGCGCGAACGCAAGCGCGCCGCCAGGAAGGCCACCCAGCAGGCACACGACGACCCGTACGGCAGGACCTCCGTGCACGCCGACGTCCGGGACACCCAGGCCCGCGCGGCCGCAGCCGACCAGGCGGTGGGGGAGCTGAGGGAACTCGCCGAGCGCGCCGCCGGCCGTGAGGAGCAGGGCACGACCGCCGCCTCGGTGCGCTGGGCCTACGAGGTGATCGCCCCGGCCGTGGTCGGCGCGGTGCTGCTCGTGGTGCTGCTCGCGATCGCCTGACGGCCCACGGGCCGCACGCGAGCGTGCGGCGGGGCGCCCGGGCGTGGGCCGCCCGCGCGCCCCGCCGCACATGCGGTGTCAGATGCCGGCGGCGGCCGCCAGATCCCGCTTGATGCCGCTCAGCAGCTCCTCGCCCTTCGCGCGGGCGGCGGGCAGCTCGTCCGCCGAGGCGACCGGGACCACGACTTCCAGATAGCACTTGAGCTTGGGCTCCGTGCCGCTCGGGCGGACGATGACCCTGGCCCCCGTCAGGCGGTAGCGCAGGCCGTCGGTCGGCGGCAGCGCGTCCGTGCCGTGGGAGAGGTCCTCGGCCGAGGTGACGGGGAGACCCGCCAGGGTGGCCGGGGGCGTCTCGCGCAACCGCCGCATGGCGTCCGCGATCACCGTCAGGTCCTCCACCCGGACCGACAGCTGGTCCGTGGCGTGCAGGCCGTGTGCGACCGCGAGGTCGTCCAGCAGGTCGAGGAGGGTGCGGCCCCGCTCCTTGAGCACGGACGCGAGTTCCGTGATCAGCAGCGCGGCCGTGATGCCGTCCTTGTCGCGGACCCCCTCCGGGTCGACGCAGTAACCCAGCGCCTCCTCGTAGCCGTAGCGCAGACCGTCGACGCGGGCGATCCACTTGAAGCCCGTCAGCGTCTCGGCGAAGCCCAGCCCGGCCTCCTCCGCGATGCGGCCGAGCAGGGACGAGGACACGATCGACTCGGCGAACACGCCCGTGGCGCCCCGGTCCACCAGGTGCGCGGCGAGCAGCGCGCCGACCTCGTCGCCGCGCAGCATCCGCCAGCCGCCGTCCGCCGACGCGTCAGGGACGGCGACGGCGCACCGGTCGGCGTCCGGGTCGTTCGCGATGACGAGGTCCGGCCGGGCCCCGCGCGCGGTCTCGAACGCGAGATCCATGGCGCCGGGTTCCTCCGGGTTGGGGAACGCGACGGTGGGGAACGCCGGGTCGGGCTCCGCCTGTTCGGCCACGAGCACGGGGTCAGGAAACCCGGCCCGCGCGAAGGCGGCCGTCAGGACGGAGGTGCCGACGCCGTGCATCGCGGTGTAGACCGTCCGGGCGGTGCGCGGCGATCCGGGACCGAGGACGGCGTCCGTACGTTCCAGGTAGGAGCTCAGGACCTCGTCACCGAGGACCTCCCAGCCCGACTCCGGGCGCGGTACGCCGTCGAGCGGACCGACCGCCGCGATCGCGGCGGCGATCTCCGCGTCGGCCGGGGGCACGATCTGCGAGCCGTCGCCGAGGTAGACCTTGTAGCCGTTGTCGCGCGGCGGGTTATGGCTGGCCGTGACCTCCACGCCGGCGACGGCCCCGAGGTGCCGTATGGCGTACGCCAGGACGGGCGTCGGGAGCGGACGGGGCAGTACGGCCGCGCGCAGACCCGCGCCGGTCATCACCGCCGCGGTGTCGCGGGCGAAGTCGGCGGACCTGTAGCGGGCGTCGTAGCCGATGACGACGAGTTGGCCGGACCGCCCCCGCGCCGTCAGGTACGCCGCCAGTCCGGCGGCGGCGCGGATGACGACGGAGCGGTTCATCCGCATCGGGCCGGCGCCGATCTCGCCGCGCAGCCCGGCCGTGCCGAACTGGAGCGTGCCCGCGAAACGGTTCTCCAGCGCCGCGAGGTCTCCGGCGTCGATGAGCCCGGCGAGCTCGGCGCGGGTCTCGGGGTCCGGGTCCTCGGCGAGCCAGGTCCTGGCCCGCGTGATGAGGTCCTGCTGCACGGTGTCCGCCTTTCTGCGGTGTGGTGGGGTCGGGGGTGGGCCCCGGCGCGGGGCCGCCGGGGCCCTTCCGGCCCCCGCGCCCGGAACGCCGGGTCCGGCTGCCGCCGGTCAGATCCGGTCGAGTACCCGCGCCAGCAGCGCGCCCATCCGGGTCGCCGAGTCGCGGCCCGCCTGGAGGACCTCCTCGTGGTTGAGCGGTTCGCCGCTCAGGCCCGCCGCCAGGTTCGTGACCAGGGAGATGCCCAGCACCTCAGCGCCCGCCTCACGTGCCGCGATGGCCTCCAGGACGGTGGACATGCCGACCAGGTCGCCGCCCATGACCCGGACCATGCCGATCTCGGCCGGAGTCTCGTAGTGCGGGCCGGGGAACTGCACGTACACGCCCTCTTCGAGCGTCGGGTCGATCTCCTTGCAAAGCGCGCGCAGCCGCGGCGAGTACAGGTCGGTCAGATCGATGAAGTTCGCGCCCACGATCGGCGAGGCCGCCGTCAGGTTGATGTGGTCGCTGATGAGGACCGGCTGACCGGGGCGCATGCCCTCGCGCAGCCCTCCGCACCCGTTCGTCAGGACGACGGTCGCGCAGCCCGCCGCGGCGGCCGTACGGACGCCGTGGGCGACGGCGGCGACGCCGCGGCCCTCGTAGTAGTGCGTCCGGCCCAGGAAGACCAGGACACGCTTCCCGCCGATCAGGTACGAGCGGATCGTGCCGCCGTGGCCCTCGACCGCCGGGGCCGGGAACCCGGGCAGCGCGGTGACCGGGAACTCGGCCTCCGGGATGCCGAGCGCATCGCCGGCGGGGGCCCACCCGGAGCCCATCACGAGAGCGACGTCGTGGGTCTCGACGCCGGTCAGCTCGCGCAGGCGGGCGGCGGCGTCGGCGGCGGCGGCGTGGGGGTCGCCCTGGATGTGGTCCGGAATAACAGATGCGTTCACGCGGACGAGGGTAACCGGTGATTCCCTACGCGCGTAGATGCACCCGTGGAGAGTCTGGCCGGTCCTGCTCGTACGTTCGTACAAACGGCCCGGAGGGCCCTGCTCAGCAGGGGCGCTTGCGGAGGTTCATCACATAGTCGTGGGGCGCGCCGGCGGACTCGGCGGCGTCCGCCACCTCGCCCAGATAGCGGGCCGAGGGCAGCCCGCCCTCGTAGCCGTTCAGGACGTACATCCAGGCCGGCTCCTCGCCGTCCAGCGTGTGCACGCGCACCCGCATCCGCCGGTAGATGTCGAGGCCCACGCCCTCCCAGCGGTCCATGGAGTCCTCGTCCATCGGCGCCAGGTCGTACAGCGCGACGAACACCTGGGAACGGGGTGCCTCCACCACCGTGGCCAGCGCGCCCTCCCAGCCCATCTGCTCCCCGCCGAACGTCAGCCGCCAGCCGTTGAGCCAGCCCGTGCCGCGCAGCGGGGAGTGCGGTGCGCGGCGCGTCATCAGCCGCGCGTCGAGGTTGCCGGCGTATGCGGCGTAGAGCGACATGGGGTCGAGGGTACGGGAGGCGCCGGGGACGTGCCGGGTTCCACGGGCGAAGAGGCCCGGTCGCGGGCGGTCCGCGCGGGCCGGGGGCCGTGCCCCGGCCTGGCCGGTTCCCGTATGGAGGGCCCCGGGGCGAAGGCGCTTGGCGCGTGCGGGACAATGAATTACGTACTGCATACGCCGGGGCGACCCCCCGGACCCCCGGCCGGGGCGGCAGACGGCCGTGGGATGACACCACGCGAGGCGGACTTTTCGTGACCCGGATCGTGATCATCGGCGGCGGCCCCGGCGGCTACGAGGCGGCACTGGTCGGCGCCCAGCTCGGCGCGGAGGTGACCGTCGTCGACTGCGACGGCCTCGGCGGCGCGTCGGTCCTCACCGACTGCGTGCCCTCCAAGACCCTGATCGCGACGGCCGAGGTGATGACCACGTTCGACTCCTCCTACGAGGAGCTCGGCATCATCGTCGCCGACGACACCCCGCACATCGAGCAGGCCGCCCGGGTGGTCGGTGTGGACCTCGGCAAGGTCAACCGGCGTGTCAAGCGCCTCGCCCTCGCCCAGTCGCACGACATCACCGCCTCCGTCACCCGCGCGGGCGCCCGGGTCATGCGAGGCCGCGGGCGGCTGGAAGGGCTCCAGGCCGCCGACGGGTCCCGCCAGGTCGTGGTGACCGCCGCCGACGGCACCGAGGAGCGGCTCACGGCCGACGCGGTGCTGATCGCGACCGGCGGCCACCCCCGGGAGATCCCGGACGCCCAGCCCGACGGTGAGCGCATCCTGAACTGGACCCAGGTCTACGACCTGGACGAGCTTCCCGAGGAGCTCATCGTGGTCGGCTCGGGCGTCACCGGCGCCGAGTTCGCCGGCGCCTACCAGGCACTCGGCTCGCGCGTCACGCTGGTCTCCTCCCGCGACCGGGTGCTCCCGGGCGAGGACCCGGACGCCGCCGCCGTCCTGGAGGACGTCTTCCGGCGCCGCGGCATGAACGTCATGGCCCGCTCCCGCGCCCAGTCCGCCAAGCGTGCCGGCGACCGCGTCGAGGTGACCCTGGCCGACGGCCGCGTCATCACGGGCAGCCACTGCCTGATGGCGGTCGGCGCGATCCCCAACACCGCGGGCATGGGCCTCGAGGAGTCAGGGGTGCAGCTCAAGGAGTCCGGGCACATCCGGACCGACCGGGTCTCACGCACCAGCGCCCCCGGCGTGTACGCCGCGGGTGACGTCACCGGGGTCTTCGCCCTGGCCTCGGTCGCGGCGATGCAGGGCCGCATCGCGATGTACCACTTCCTGGGCGACGCGGTGCAGCCGCTGAACCTGAAGACGGTCTCCGCCAACGTCTTCACCGACCCGGAGATCGCCACCGTCGGTTACAGCCAGGCCGACGTCGACTCGGGCAGGATCGACGCCCGTGTCGTGAAGCTGCCGCTCCTGCGCAACCCGCGCGCCAAGATGCAGGGCATCCGGGACGGCTTCGTCAAGATCTTCTGCCGGCCCGGTACCGGCATCGTGGTCGGCGGCTGTGTCGTCGCGCCGAGGGCCAGCGAGCTGATCCACCCGATCTCGCTCGCCGTCGACAACAACCTGACGGTGGAGCAGATCGCCAACGCCTTCACCGTGTACCCGTCGCTGTCCGGCTCGATCGCCGAGGTGGCGCGGCAGCTGCACACCCGCAAGAGCACCGGCGAGGCGTAGTACCGGCCGCCGTCCGCACCGCTCGTACACAGGCGGGGCCTCCTATACCACCGGGGGGCCCCGCCTGTGCACAACTTCTGTTATTCGGCGCAAACTGCTGAAAAGCAACGTACGGCCAGGTTACTGTCAGTTTCGTGTTCGCTGCAGAACGTCGTCAATTGATCCTCGAAATGGTGCGCGCCAACGGGGCGGTATCGCTCCGTGAGCTCGCCCGCGTCGTCCAGACCTCCGAAGTGACCGTACGGCGGGACGTGCGGGCACTGGAGGCAGAAGGACTCCTCGACCGCCGCCACGGCGGTGCGGTCTTGCCGGGCGGTTTCACGCGGGAGTCCGGCTTCCCACAGAAATCCCATCTCTCCACCGCGGAGAAGACGGCCATCGCCGACCTTGCGGCCGGCCTGGTCGGTGAGGGCGAGGCCATCGTGGTCGGCGCCGGAACGACCACGCAGGAGCTGGCCCGCCGGCTCGCGCGGGTGCCCGGTCTGACCGTGGTCACCAACTCCCTGCTCGTCGCCCAGGCGCTGGCCCATGCCAACCGGGTGGAAGTCGTGATGACGGGAGGCACCCTGCGCGGGAGCAACTACGCGCTCGTCGGAAGCGGTGCCGAGCAGTCCCTCCAAGGGCTGCGGGTCAGCCGTGCCTTCCTCTCCGGGAGCGGGCTCACCGCGGAGCGCGGGCTGTCCACGTCCAACATGCTCTCCGCGAGCGTGGACCGGGCGCTGGTGCAGGCCGCGGCCGAGGTGGTGGTCCTGGCGGACCACACGAAGCTCGGTTCCGACACCATGTTCCAGACGGTGCCCACGGAGCTGATCACCCGTCTGGTGACGGACGGACCACCGGCCCACGACGAGCGTGCGGCCACCGAGCTCCAGGCCCTGGCGGACCAGGGCGTGGAGATCACGGTGGCGGGGCCCGGCACCGAGGCCGGTCCCGGTGACGGCGTCCCGCCCGGACGGCAGTCGCGGCAGGACATGCCGCTGCCGGGCCAGCGGCGTACGCCCGGCGGCCACGGAGGGCCGGGAGGGCTCGGCCCCCAGCTGCGGAGTGCCGCCGCGCTGGCGGAAGGGCCGGTGGGACGGGTCGCGGACCTGCGGCGCCGGTAAGAGGCACCGGCGCGTGCGGGCCCGTCAGGAGCCCGTCAGCCGCCGGGCGGAGGCGTCGGCGGCCGGCCGCCGGCCGGGTCGGCCTTCAGGCCGCGGAGCGTCAGCCGCAGCAGGCGGTCGGCCAGGGCGGGATCGGCCGGGGTCTGCTCGGCGGCCAGCGCGATCGCGTTCGTCAGTTGCAGCAGGTCGTCGATCGACACGTCCGCGCGCACCGAGCCGCTCGACTGCGCGCGCGCCAGCAAGCGCGCCCCCGCCTGACGCAGCGGCACATGGCAGGACGTCAGCGCCGAGGTCTCGTCCCCCGACGCCGTCATGAGCGCCTGCGCCAGACCCCGGTACTCACCCGCGTGCGTGACGATCGCGCCCAGCCACTCCACCAGCGCGGTGCACGGCCGGTCGGCTTCCGCCAGTTCGCGGGAGCGGGCGAGCAGCGCGGCCAGGGCCTCCTGGAACACGGCGTTCATCAGGGCCTGACGGTTCGGGAAGTGCCGGTACAGGGTGCCGATGCCGACGCCCGCCCGCCGGGCGACGTCCTCCAGCGAGGCGTCCGTGCCGTGGGCAGCGAAGGACGTACGCGCCTCGCTCAGCAGCCGGTCGTAGTTGCGGCGCGCGTCGGCGCGCATCGGCCGGGCCGGTGTCGGTGCCGTGCTCATCGCCATCGCCGTGTCCTCCTGGGTGTCCGCTCCGCGTCCCAAGGATGCCACTGGGGGCCCGGCGGATGCCGGGCCCCCAGTGACGAGCACGAGTACTCAGTCCTTGATCTCGCAGATGGTGGCGCCGGACGACACCGACGTGCCGACCTCCGCAGCCAGGCCCTTGACCGTGCCGGAGCGGTGGGCGTTGAGGGGCTGTTCCATCTTCATCGCTTCGAGGACGACGATGAGGTCGCCTTCCTTGACCTCCTGGCCCTCCTCGACGGCGATCTTGACGATGGTGCCCTGCATCGGGGACGCCAGGGTGTCGCCGGAGGCCGCGGAGCCGGCCTTCTTGGCCGCGCGGCGCTTGGGCTTCGCGCCGGCCGCCAGGCCGGTGCGGGCCAGGCTCATGCCGAGCGAGGAGGGCAGGGAGACCTCGAGGCGCTTGCCGCCGACCTCGACGACGACGGTCTCGCGGCCGGACTCCTCGTCGGCCTCCTGGTCCGCGGGGACCGTGAAGGGCTTGATGTCGTTGACGAACTCGGTCTCGATCCACCGGGTGTGGACCCGGAAGGGGTCGGAGGTGAACGCCGGGTCGGCCACGACCGCGCGGTGGAAGGGGATGGCGGTGGCCATGCCCTCGACCTGGAACTCGGCCAGCGCGCGCGCGGCGCGCTGGAGGGCCTGCTCACGGGTCGCGCCGGTGACGATCAGCTTGGCCAGCAGGGAGTCCCACGCGGGGCCGATGACGCTGCCGGTCTCCACGCCCGCGTCGAGGCGGACACCGGGACCGGTGGGCGGCGCGAACAGGGTGACGGTGCCGGGGGCGGGCAGGAAGCCACGGCCCGGGTCCTCGCCGTTGATGCGGAACTCGAAGGAGTGGCCGCGCACGGCCGGGTCGCCGTAGCCGAGCTCCTCGCCGTCGGCGATGCGGAACATCTCGCGCACGAGGTCGAGGCCGGTGACCTCCTCGGTGACCGGGTGCTCGACCTGGAGGCGGGTGTTGACCTCCAGGAAGGAGATCGTGCCGTCCACGCCCACGAGGAACTCGACCGTGCCGGCGCCGACGTAGCCGGCCTCCTTCAGGATCGCCTTCGACGCCGCGTACAGCTCGGCGTTCTGAGCCTCGGACAGGAACGGCGCGGGGGCCTCCTCGACCAGCTTCTGGTGGCGGCGCTGGAGGGAGCAGTCACGGGTGGACACGACGACGACGTTGCCGTGGGTATCGGCCAGGCACTGGGTCTCCACGTGCCGCGGCTTGTCGAGGTAGCGCTCCACGAAGCACTCACCGCGGCCGAACGCCGCGACGGCCTCACGGACGGCGGAGTCGTACAGCTCGGGGATCTCCTCCAGCGTGCGGGCCACCTTCAGGCCCCGCCCGCCGCCACCGAAGGCCGCCTTGATCGCGATCGGCAGGCCGTTCTTCTCGGCGAACTCCACGACCTCGGCCGAACCGCTCACCGGGTCGGGGGTGCCGGCGACCAGCGGGGCACCGGCACGCTGTGCGATGTGGCGGGCCGCGACCTTGTCGCCGAGGTCCCGGATCGCCTGGGGCGGCGGGCCGATCCACGTGAGGCCCGCGTCGAGCACGGCCTGGGCGAACTCCGCGTTCTCCGACAGGAAGCCGTAGCCGGGGTGGATCGCGTCCGCTCCCGAGTCCTTGGCCGCCTGGAGCACCTTGGCCATGTCCAGGTAGCTGGCGGCCGGGGTGTCACCGCCCAGAGCGAACGCCTCGTCGGCCGCGCGCACATGCAGAGCGTCCCGGTCCGGATCGGCGTAGACGGCTACGCTCGCGATTCCGGCATCCCGGCAAGCCCGGGCAACACGGACAGCGATTTCGCCACGGTTGGCGATGAGCACCTTGCGCACGATGACTCCCTCCTTGAGAACAAGCTGAGTTTAGGGACTACCGACACGGCCGTACGACCCGTCCCCAATAGTGAACTTGCCCACACGGAGTGTGATTCGAGGCTTGCTCGAGTCGCGAAATCCCTTGTGGCACCACGGTACGCCGGGATCCTTAACCGCACAGTAGCCACGAAGTGTGGCTCAAGTCTCTGTTCGTACGGTCAACGCCGCGCGGCGTTTCTTTGTGGACTCCCTACGAACGGACGAGGGAAACTTTGCCGCCGCCACGCGACGGTGCCGACGGCCGGCGCCACGGGCGGCGGCGCGGGGCTCCGGCGTCGGCGCGAGGCGTGCCCGACCCCTTGTCCGGAGCGTTACCCGTTAGTAGGGTCCGCGCTACCGCACGTACTGCAGGTAACAGAGGGGTGGCGCCGTGGTGCGCAGACCAGTGGCCTTCGCGACCGCGATCGTTCTGTTCGTGGAAGCCGTGGGCATCGTGATCGTCAACGGCGTCCTCGCGACCGTCGCCGGCAACCAGAGCATGTCCCTGGCCGGAATGGACCCTGACGCCATGGTCACCGGCACCTGGGTGATGGGCGGTGTCTCCGGTGTGCTGCTGGCGTGCTGCGGAGTGATCCCCCTCCTGGCCGGTGTGCGCGACCGGGCCCCGGGCCGCTTCGCCAGGATCGCCCTCATCGGCTGCGCGGTCGTCCACGGAGTGCTGGGCGCACTGGCGGTGGGGCTGCTCGGCTGGGCGGCCTTCGCCTTCCTGATGGCCGTCCTGGCCCTGATCGTGCTGACCCTGGTGATGTTCGAGCGACGGGAGCCCGAAGCGCGGCGGGCCGGTGCCGGAGAGGCGCCCGCGCCGGTGTGACGCCGGCCCCGATCAGACCCACAAGTCGGTGACGGACACGTCCAGTTCGCCGAGCAGGCGCCGCAGCAGCGGCAGCGAGAGCCCGATGACGTTGCCGTGGCTGCCCTCGATCGCCTCGACGAACGGCGCCGAGCGGCCGTCCAGGGTGAACGCTCCCGCCACGTGGAGGGGCTCACCCGAAGCGACGTAGGCCGCCACCTCGGCGTCCGTCGGCTCGCCGAACCTGACGACGGTGGACGCGGTCGCCGACGCCGTACGGCCGGTGGCCGTGTCGATGAGGCTGTGACCCGTCTGCAGGATGCCCGACCTGCCACGCATGGACTTCCAGCGGGCGGTGGCCTCCTCGCCGTCGGCCGGCTTGCCGAACGCCTCACCGTCCAGCTCCAGCACCGAGTCGCAGCCGATGACGAGCGCGCCGGCGGCCTCGGGCCGGGCCGCCACCGCGGCGGCCTTCGCCTCGGCCAGGACGAGCGCGAGGTCCCCCGGCGTCGGAGCGGTGAGCGCGTCCTCGTCCACGCCGCTGACGATCACCTCGGGGGCGAAACCCGCCTGACGCAGGAGACCGAGACGGGCGGGGGACGCGGAGGCGAGCACGAGGCGGCGCTGATCAGTCATACCCGCCATCGTAGGCGGGCCCAGGGGACCTCAGCGGGTGCCCAGGACGAACATCGCCACGACCATGGCGAGCGCCAGCACCAGGCCCGCGCGGCGCATCATGTCCTGGGCGTCGCGCAGTTCCTTCGGGGGCTCGTTCTCGGGGTCGGACCACAGCATGCTCCCGATGGTGCTCCGGGCACGGCGGCGGCGCCTGAGTACGCGTACTCAAGCGCCGCCCGCCCGCTCTCAGGAGGGCCAGTACGTCCGTGCCCACGAGCGGGGCCCCGGCCGGAGAGCGCCCCGGCGGGCGATCCGTCCCGGGTCCGACCACTCCTCGGGCGGCAGCGGCGCGCCGGACGGCACCGCGGCCGTCGCCGCCGCGCGCGCCCGGACCACGGCCAGGGCCGCGGCGAGCTCCTCCGGGGTCGGATTGCCCCGTACGACCTTGATCATGATGGCTCCCGGTGGTCAGAGGGGGATGTTGCCGTGCTTCTTGGGCGGAAGTGACTCGCGCTTGGTGCGGAGCTGGCGCAGGCCCTTGACGAGGTGCGCCCGGGTGTCGGACGGCATGATCACCGCGTCGACGTAGCCGCGCTCGGCCGCGACGTACGGGTTGAGGAGCGCGTCCTCGTAGTCGGCCATCAGCTGGGCGCGGGTGGCGTCCTGGTCCTCGGCCGCGGCGATCGTCCTGCGGTGCAGGATGTTGACCGCGCCCTGCGCGCCCATCACGGCGATCTGCGCGGTGGGCCAGGCGAGGTTCAGGTCGGCGCCCAGGTGCTTGGAGCCCATGACGTCGTAGGCCCCGCCGAACGCCTTGCGGGTGATGACGGTGATCAGCGGGACGGTGGCCTCGGCGTAGGCGTAGATCAGCTTGGCGCCGCGGCGGATGATGCCGCCGTACTCCTGGTCGACGCCGGGCAGGAAGCCGGGGACGTCGACGAAGGTGATGACCGGCACGTTGAACGCGTCGCAGGTGCGGACGAACCGCGCGGCCTTCTCGCTCGCGTCGATGTCCAGGCAGCCGGCGAACTGCATCGGCTGGTTGGCGACGATCCCGACCGGGTAGCCCTCGACGCGTCCGAACCCGGTGATGATGTTCGGCGCGAACAGGGCCTGCGTCTCCAGGAACTCCGCGTCGTCGAGCACGTGCTCGATGGCGGTGTGCATGTCGTACGGCTGGTTCGCCGAGTCCGGGATGAGGGTGTCGAGCTCGCGGTCCTCGTCCGTGGTCCCCAGGTCGGCCTCCTCGGGGAAGGCCGGGGCCTCGGAGAGGTTGTTGGAGGGGAGGTAGGACAGCAGCGACTTGACGTACTCGATGGCGTCCTTCTCGTCACCCGCCATGTGGTGCGCCACGCCGGAGGTGGTGTTGTGGGTCCGGGCGCCGCCCAGCTCCTCGAAGCCGACGTCCTCGCCGGTGACCGTCTTGATGACGTCCGGGCCGGTGATGAACATGTGCGAGGTCTGGTCGACCATGACCGTGAAGTCGGTGATCGCGGGGGAGTAGACCGCGCCGCCCGCGCACGGCCCGACGATCAGGGAGATCTGCGGGACGACACCGGAGGCGTGCACGTTGCGGCGGAAGATCTCGGCGAACAGGCCGAGGGCGGCCACACCCTCCTGGATGCGGGCGCCACCGCCGTCGTTGATGCCGATGACCGGGCAGCCGGTCTTCATCGCGAAGTCCATGACCTTGACGATCTTCTCGCCGTAGACCTCGCCGAGCGAACCGCCGAAGATGGTGAAGTCCTGCGAGTAGACGCAGACGGGACGGCCGTCGACGGTGCCGTAACCGGTGACGACACCGTCCCCGTACGGGCGGTTCTTCTCGATGCCGAAATTGGTGGACCGGTGCCGTGCGAACTCGTCGAGCTCCACGAACGACCCCTCGTCGAGGAGGAGGTCGACGCGCTCCCGGGCGGTCAACTTGCCCTTCGCGTGCTGCTTTTCGACGGCACGGGCGGAACCTGCGTGTGTGGCCTCTTCGATACGGCGCTGCAGGTCCGCGATCTTGCCCGCGGTGGTGTGGATGTCGCTCTGCGGCTCGGACATCGGGTGGCGGCTCCCTGCCTGGTCACGGGGACGGCTGGTACATCCAGTAGGTGCTGGACCCATTCGTGCTCGACGGCTGCGTGCTCGTCGGCTGTTGGCTACTGACCCGTAGCGTATCGGCGCGGATACCGTTCGGCAGTGCGTCGTTGGCCACACCTAATGTGGGTTGCATGACACCTCCCGATGCGCCGCACAACCGCTGGTCGGACCTCGACAGGCCGCCCCTGAACGCCGCTGCGCTGCGCCGAGGGCTGCTGAGGCCCGGCGGCCTGTGGACCTCCCTGGACGTCGTCGAGACGACCGGCTCCACCAACTCCGACCTCGCCGCACGGGCCGCGGGCGGAGGCCTGGCCGAAGGGGCGGTGCTGGTCGCCGAGGAGCAGACGGCGGGCCGCGGACGGCTCGACCGGAGCTGGACGGCCCCGCCCCGCTCGGGCCTCTTCCTCTCCGTCCACCTGACCCCCGGCGACGTGCCCGCCGAGCGCTGGGGATGGCTGCCCCTGCTGACCGGTGTCGCCGCCGCCACGGGCCTCGCCCGGTCGGCAGGCGTCGACATGGCACTGAAATGGCCCAACGACCTCCTGGTGACGATCGGAGGCACGGAACGCAAGACCGGCGGCATCCTCGCCGAGCGGGCCGGGGACGGAGTCGTCATCGGCATCGGGCTCAACGTGTCGCTGCGCGCCGCCGAGCTCCCCGCCCCGCACGCCGGTTCGCTGGCACTCGCCGGAGCCGTCTCCACCGACCGCGAGACCCTGCTCCGGGCCGTCCTGCGGTCACTGGAACAGTGGTACGGGCAGTGGCGTGACGCGAACGGCGACGCCGCCGTGAGCGGGCTCCAGGCGGCCTACGCGGCCGGCTGCGCCACGCTCGACCGGACGGTGCGCGCCGAGCTGCCGGGCGACCGGTCCCTCGTCGGCGAGGCCGTCGCGATCGACGGGGACGGGCGGCTCGTGCTGGCCACGGGCGACGGGCTGCAGGAGCCCGTGTCGGCCGGCGACATCGTCCACCTGCGGGGCGAGGAGGGAGGTCTCACCTGATCCGGAGTTGCCGCACATACGGGTGATGTCACGTATGACGGACACGTGACGGCGTGACCGGGGACGTGAGCCAGGGCACACCTGCCGTATCGTTGAGGCGATCCAGCGACAGATCGGCAGGGCAGTGCGCAGGGAACGGGCAGGAGGCGGCCGGTGACCGTCGACGACACGCATTCCGACGACGGCGCGGAGCCCTCGTCGGGACCGTCGGTCCACTCGACACCGCATCACGAGGTCGACCACACGGCCGAGCCGACCGACGACCCGCTCGCCATCCGGCTGGAGGCCCTGATCCTGGGGGCCGACCGCCGCTACACGCCGTTCCAGGCGGCCAGGACCGCCGGGGTCTCGATGGACCTGGCGTCCCGGTTCTGGCGGGCCATGGGCTTCGCCGACATCGGGCAGGCCAAGGCGCTGACCGAGGCCGACGTCCTGGCGCTGCGCCGCCTCGCCGGTCTCGTGGAGGCCGGGCTGCTCAGCGAGCCGATGGCCATCCAGGTGGCCCGGTCGACCGGGCAGACCACCGCCCGCCTGGCGGAGTGGCAGATCGACTCCTTCCTCGAGGGGCTCACCGAGCCACCCGAGGCCGGGATGACCCGGACCGAGGTCACCTATCCGCTCATCGAGCTGCTCCTGCCCGAACTGCAGGAGTTCCTGGTCTACGTCTGGCGGCGCCAGCTGGCGGCCGCCACGGGCCGGGTCGTGCAGGCGGCGGACGACGAGGAGATGGTGGACCGGCGGCTGGCCGTGGGCTTCGCGGACCTGGTCGGGTTCACGCGGCTGACGCGGAGGCTGGAGGAGGAGGAGCTCGGCGAGCTCGTCGAGGCCTTCGAGACGACCTCGGCGGACCTGGTGGCCGCGCACGGCGGACGGCTCATCAAGACCCTGGGCGACGAGGTGCTCTTCGCCGCGGACGACGCGGGTACGGCGGGCGAGATAGCGCTCCGGCTGGTCGAGGCGATGGCCCAGGACACGACGATGCCCGCGCTGCGGGTCGGCATCGCCTTCGGCACGGTCACCACCCGTATGGGCGACGTGTTCGGGACGACGGTGAACCTGGCCAGCCGGCTGACGTCGATAGCGCCGAAGGACGCGGTGCTGGTCGACGGCGCGTTCGCCGAGGAACTGATCAGGAACGGCGACGCCCCCGCGTCGGAGGCCGAGGAGGCCGCCGCGGCGGCCGAGCGCGCACGGCTGGCGGAGAAGGAGGGCCGCCCGGACGGGGAGCCGCCGCCGCCGTACCGCTTCGGGCTGCAGCCGATGTGGCAGCGGCCGGTGCGGGGCTTGGGCGTGGTGGAACCGTGGCTGCTGGCGCGGCGGGGCAAGCCGTCGGCCTGACGGGGGCGCCGAGGCCGAGGGCCGGGAGGGACCCCTCCCGGGCCCCGTGTGACCCCGCCTAGGATTCCGGTAACGCTCGTTAACCGGAGGGGTGCAGCATGGGTGTCACGTCCGAGCAGAGGTACGGGGAGTTCGTCGTCGTGCGGCGGCACGAGGGCCAGGAGCACGTCGCGGAGCTGGTGCTCGACCGGCCCGGGGCGATGAACGCCGTGAGCACCGCGATGGCCCGGTCCGTCGCCGAGGCCTGTGCCGCGCTCGGCGCCGACCAGGGGGTGCGGGCGACCGTGCTCACGTCCAGCCACGAACGGGCCTTCTGCGTGGGCGCGGACCTCAAGGAGCGCAACTCCTTCACCGACGCCGAGCTCGTGAGGCAGCGGCCCACGGCGCGGGCCGCGTACACCGGGGTGCTGGAACTGCCCATGCCGGTCGTCGCCGCCGTGCACGGCTTCGCCCTCGGTGGCGGCTTCGAGCTCGCGCTGGCCTGCGACGTCATCGTGGCCGACCGCACGGCCGTCGTCGGCCTGCCCGAGGTGTCCGTCGGCGTCATCCCGGGCGGCGGCGGTACGCAGCTGCTGCCCCGCAGGGTCGGCGCCGCCCGCGCCGCCGAGCTGGTCTTCACCGCCCGGCGGGTGGAGGCGGCCGAGGCGCGTGAGCTGGGACTGGTCGACGAGCTGGTCGAGAAGGGCAGGGACCGGGAGGAGGCGCTGGCCCTCGGTGGCCGGATCGCCGCGAACTCGCCGGTGGGGCTGCGGGCCGCCAAGCGCGCACTGCGGCTGGGGCACGGGCTGGATCTGCGCGCCGGGCTCGAGGTCGAGGACGCCGCATGGCGGTCCGTCGCCTTCTCCGGGGACCGGGCCGAGGGCGTGGCCGCGTTCAACGAGAAGCGGAAGCCCGCCTGGCCCGGCGAGTGAGCCCACCCGCCCGGCCCGGCGGGTGGGCCGCCGGGTGACCTGAAGATCGCCAGCGCCGCCGACTGATCACATCGTCACAGATGTACCTAAGCTGGGGCGATGGGCGATGATGCGCGGCTGCGTGCCGTGGTTGCGCTGGCACAGGCGATGGCGGCGGCCTGCACCCCGCGCGAGTCCTGGCACGCCGCGGCGGCCGGGGCGTGCGAGGCGCTGGCGGGAAGCTTCGCCGCCCTCTCCGCGTGGGAGAGGGAGCAGGGCAGGCTCCGGGTGCTGGTGAACACGGGGCAGCGGGCGGAGGGGGAGGAGGAGTTCCCCGAGGCCGAGTCCTACCCCGTGCACCAGTTCCCGGAGATCACGGAGTTCCTGCACGAGCGCTGGGCGGGCGGCGGCGAGCCCGACGCCTGGGTGGAGACCGCCGACGGCGCTCCGGCCGCCGGCGCACCGGCCCGGGGCGCCCGCCCGTACTGCCCTCAGCGGGTCGCGGCGCTGCGCCGGCGCGGCCGGGGCTGCTGCGTCGTGGCGCCGATCGTGCTGCACGGACGGGCCTGGGGGGAGCTGTACGTGGCCCGCCCGGCGGGGGCTCCGTACTTCGGCCGGGACGACGCGGACTTCGCGACCGTGCTGGCCGCCGTGGTCGCGGCGGGGATCGCACAGACCGAGCGGCTCGAAGAGGTCCGCAAGCTGGCCTTCACGGACCCGCTGACCGGTCTCGCCAACCGCAGGGCCGTGGATCTGCGCCTCGACGAGGCGGTGGACCTGCACCACGGTGAAGGCGCCGTGGTCAGCCTGGTCGTGTGTGATCTCAACGGCCTCAAGGCGGTCAACGACACGCACGGCCACGCGGTCGGCGACCGGCTGCTGGAACGTTTCGGCTCCGTACTCTCGCTCTGCGGCGCGATGCTTCCGGGCGCGCTGTCCGCACGCCTGGGCGGCGACGAGTTCTGCCTGCTGACCGTCGGGCCGCCCGCCGACGACGTGGTCCGGGTGTCCGAGGAGCTCTGCGCGCGGGCCGTCGCCCTGGAGCCCGGTGGCGGGGTCTCCTGCGGTGTCGCGTCCACGGGCGACGACATCGGCCCGGTCCCCTCCGCCCGCAGGCTCTTCCGGCTGGCGGACGCCGCCCAGTACCGGGCCAAGGCCGCGCGTTCCACGAGGCCGGTGGTCGCCGGGCGCGACGGCGACGTGATCCGGCTCGCCGACTCGCCGCCCAGGTCCCCCCACGACCGCCGCAGGCTGCGGGGCAGTCCGCCCGGCGGGGACCGGTGACGCCCCGGCCCGCCGGCCGGCCCGGGTGAGGGCGTAAGGGGTCAACCGCACGACCACTGGTGACATCGCGGCTTTCAGTCCGTACGCTTCTGAATATGGATATGCATACAGTCGTGGTGGGGACGTCCGGTACGACCGCCGAGGACGTCATCGCCGTGGCCCGCCAGGGCGCCCGTGTCGAGCTCTCCCGGGCCGCCGTCGAAGCGCTCTCCGCGGCCCGGGAGACCGTCGACGCCCTCGCCGCCAAGCCCGAGCCGGTCTACGGCGTCTCCACCGGCTTCGGAGCCCTCGCCAGCCGGCACATCGGCCCCGCTCTGCGGGCGCAGCTGCAGCGCAACATCGTCCGCTCGCACGCGGCGGGCATGGGCCCCCACGTGGAGCGCGAGGTCGTCCGGGCGCTGATGTTCCTGCGGCTGAAGACGCTCGCCTCCGGTCACACCGGCGTACGCCCCGAGGTCGCGCAGACCATGGCGGACGTGCTCAACGCGGGCATCACCCCCGTCGTCCACGAGTACGGCTCGCTCGGCTGCTCCGGCGACCTCGCCCCCCTCTCGCACTGCGCCCTGACCCTGATGGGCGAGGGCGAGGCGGAGGGCCCCGACGGCACCGTGCGGCCGGCCGGCGAACTGCTCGCGGCACACGGCATCACCCCCGTGGAGCTGCGCGAGAAGGAGGGGCTCGCGCTCCTCAACGGCACCGACGGCATGCTGGGCATGCTCGTGATGGCCCTGGCGGACCTGAAGAACCTCTACACCGGCGCGGACATCACCGCCGCGCTCTCCCTGGAGGCGCTCCTCGGCACGGACCGCGTCCTCGCCCCGGAGCTGCACGCCATCCGCCCGCACCCCGGCCAGGGCGTCTCCGCCGACAACATGCTGCGGGTGCTCGAAGGCTCCGGCCTCACCGGGCGGCACGCCGACCTCACGTCCGACGCCCCCCGGGTCCAGGACGCCTACTCCGTGCGCTGCGCGCCCCAGGTCAACGGCGCCGGGCGCGACACCCTCGCGCACGGACGCCTCGTGGCGGACCGTGAACTGGCCTCGGCGGTCGACAACCCCGTCGTCCTCCCCGACGGGCGCGTGGAGTCCAACGGCAACTTCCACGGCGCACCCGTCGCGTACGTCCTGGACTTCCTGGCGATCGTCGCCGCCGACCTCGGGTCGATCACCGAGCGCCGCACGGACCGGCTGCTGGACAAGAACCGCTCGCACGGGCTGCCGCCGTTCCTCGCCGACGACGCCGGTGTCGACTCGGGGCTGATGATCGCCCAGTACACGCAGGCCGCCCTGGTCAGCGAGCTGAAGCGGCTCGCGGTCCCGGCGTCCGTCGACTCGATCCCGTCCTCCGCCATGCAGGAGGACCACGTCTCCATGGGCTGGTCGGCCGCGAGGAAACTCCGTACCGCGGTCACCGGCCTCGCGCGGATCGTGGCCGTCGAGCTGTACGCCGCCACGCGCGCCGTCGAGCTGCGCGCGGCCGAGGGGCTGACCCCCGCGCCCGCGTCCCGGGCGGTCATCGAGGCCCTGCGGGCCGCCGGCGTCCAGGGGCCGGGCCCCGACCGGTTCCTCGCCCCCGACCTGGCCGCCGCCGAGGCCTTCGTACGGGAAGGGCGGCTGGTCGCGGCCGTGGAGAAGGTGACGGGCCCGCTGGCCTGACCGCGCGGCACGCGAGGGGCCGCCGCACCCGTCACCGGACGCGGCGGCCCCGGCGCGCCTCAGAGGCCGGCGACCGGTGTGCCGCCCCGGCGTACCGAGTAGGCGACGAAACCCGCGCCGACGCACAGCGACGCCGTGCCGCCGATCAGATAGGGAGTCGTGTCGATGCCCGCCCCGGTGTCGGCGAGCCGGTCGCCGGAGGCGGACTCCTTCGTGGCGAAGGCCTGCGCCGCCCCGGCGGAGGAACCGGCGGACGAGCCGGTGGAACCGCTCCGTGTCTCTGCTTCGCCGGTCGCGTTGGCGGAGGGGACGAACCAGAGAGCACAGAGCAGGGTGCCTGCCGCCGTGGTGGTCAGCAGCGTGCGACGAGCCATGGACACAGAATCGATCCCCTTGCGACAACCATCAGTTAGCCCTGCGGGCCGATGCTAAGCAAAGCAGCGGGTCGGAGGAAAGCCACAGGTCCCGGGAGCCTTACGCTCCGGCGTATGAGCACTTCGAAGACACCCTCATTTGTTCGGCTTCGCGTGGAGATGGTGCTGGAGGTCAGCGACGCGGACGCCCTGACCGGTACCGCGCTGGAGAGCATCGCCGCGGATTTCACCGCTTCCGGAGCGTCGGCCGACGAGTCCGCCGAGGAACGCACGCATGCCGAGGAGACGGTCAGGGAAGACGCAGCGGAAGCCCTCGCCTCGCTGATCGACCCGTTCGATCTGGTCAGCCAGGTGCCCGGCGTCGAGCTCGCCCAGGCCTCCTGGAGCAGCGAGACGATCGACTACGACCCCGACGCCGAGGACTGGGCCGCGGGAGAGGACGGGGACGAGGCGTACTACGGGATCGAGGACAATGACACGGACGACGAAGAAGGCGGAGGGAAAACGGAACGCTGACGCCCGCGGGCCCCTCCTCCCAGGTGGCGGGAACCGCCGCGGCCCCGGGTGCGTCGATGAGTGGTGTTCCCCACATCCTCGGTGGATGTGGAACGGAAGACCCGGTCGCGGTGTTCTTGGAACATTGACGGGGAATCGCCGTCGGGCGACCCTGTCCGGGGATCTTGGGGAATCGGCAACGATGGAGAAGCGTGTGATGACGGACAGCAAGCGGCGCCGGGGCCTCATGGCCGCGTCCGCACTGCTCGGCGGAGTGCTGGTGCTTTCGGCCTGCAGCGACGACGGCGGCAGCGGCACGGGCGCGAGCGCCGACAGCTCGAAGACGTCACAGGCGCAGGTGGACGAGGCGGCCGCCAAGGACGCCTCCGAGGCACAGATAACGATCGCGCCGAAGAACGGCGCCACCAACGCGAGCATCAACAACGCCGCGATGGTCACCGTCGCCAAGGGCAAGCTGACCGAGGTCACCATGACGACGGCGGAGGGCGACGCCGTCGAGGGCGCCCTCGCGGCCGACGGCTCCAGCTGGAAGCCCAGCGGCCAGCTCGAACGCTCCACGACGTACCGGATCAGCGCGACGGCCGCCGACAGCAAGGGCCGTGCGGCCCACGCCAACAGCTCCTTCACCACGGTCTCGCCGGAGAACAGCTTCATCGGGAACTTCACCCCCGAGGACGGTTCCACCGTCGGCGTCGGCATGCCCGTCTCGATCAACTTCAACAAGGAGATCACCAACAAGAAGGCCGTCCAGGACGGCATCAAGGTGACCTCGAGCAGCGGCCAGGAAGTCGTCGGCCACTGGTTCAACGCAAAGCGCCTCGACCTGCGCCCCGAGAACTACTGGCAGGGTGGCTCCACCGTCACGCTGAAGCTGGCCCTGGACGGCGTCGAGGGCGCCGACGGCGTCGTCGGCGTGCAGCAGAAGACGGTCACCTTCAAGGTCGGCCGCAACCAGGTCTCGACCGTGGACGCCAAGGCGCACACCATGACCGTCACCCGGGACGGCAAGACGGTCAAGACCATCCCGATCTCCGCGGGATCCTCCGACAACCCGACGTACAACGGCCAGATGGTGATCTCCGAGAAGTTCAAGGAGACCCGCATGGACGGCTCGACCGTCGGCTTCACGGACGACGACGGCAAGGGTGAGTACGACATCAAGGACGTGCCGCACGCCATGCGGCTGTCCACGTCGGGCACCTTCATCCACGGCAACTACTGGGGCGCGAAGTCGATCTTCGGCAGCGCGAACACCAGCCACGGATGCGTCGGCCTCTCCGACACCAAGGGTGCCGACGACCCGAACACCCCCGCCGCCTGGTTCTACGACAACTCCCTGATCGGTGACGTGGTCATCGTCAAGAACTCCCCGGACAAGACCATCACCCCGGACAACGGCCTCAACGGCTGGAACATGAGCTGGTCGGAGTGGACGGCGGGCTCCCAGGCCTGATCCGCACGCCCCTCCCCTTCCGAAGGCGGCGGCACCCGGAATCCCCGGGCGCCGCCGCCTTCGGCGTACGCGCTCCGGGACGGCGCGAACCTCACGGCCGCCCTCCTCGGGCTGTGAGGTTCGCCACCCGCGCGGCTCCGTGACGCCGGGGCGGAGGACCGCACGGCCCCGGCGTCACGGGGCCGCGCGGGGACGGAACCCCCGTACCGGGGCGAACAACCGTGGCCACTATGTGGATGTCGCCCGGACGGGACCGGGCCGCGCTGCGAGACTTGCCGCGTGCGACGGCCTCACGGCCTCAGGCGCCTCCGGGGACAGGGAGCGCCGACGCGCGACAGCCCACCCACGGAAGGTCTTGATCAGATGCCGGCCAGTTCCGACTCCCTCACCCCGCGCGCCGCGGAGAACCGCGTCATCGAGCCGCTCTACGCGGAGATCCTGCGGCGCAACCAGGGCGAGGGCGAATTCCACCAGGCGGTGCGCGAGGTCCTCGACACCCTGGGCCCCGTGCTGGCGCAGCGGCCGGAGTTCGTCGACGCCCGCATCATCGAGCGGATCTGCGAGCCCGAGCGTCAGCTCATCTTCCGGGTGCCGTGGTCGGACGACGCGGGCGACATCCACGTCAACCGCGGCTTCCGCGTCGAGTTCTCCAGCTCGCTCGGCCCGTACAAGGGCGGTCTGCGCTTCCACCCCTCCGTCAACCTCGGCATCGTGAAGTTCCTCGGCTTCGAGCAGATCTTCAAGAACGCCCTCACCGGCATGCCGATCGGCGGGGGCAAGGGCGGCGCCGACTTCGACCCCAAGGGGCGGTCCGACGCGGAGGTCATGCGGTTCTGTCAGTCCTTCATGACCGAACTCCACCGCCACCTGGGCGAGTACACCGACGTCCCCGCCGGTGACATCGGCGTCGGCGGCCGGGAGATCGGCTATCTCTTCGGCCAGTACAAGCGGATCACCAACCGCTACGAGTCCGGTGTGCTCACCGGAAAGGGGCTCGGCTGGGGCGGGGCCCAGGCGCGCACCGAGGCGACCGGCTACGGCTGCGTCCTGTTCACCGCCGAGATGCTGCGTGTGCGCGGTGAGTCCCTCGACGGCCAGCGCATCGCCGTGTCCGGCTCCGGCAACGTGGCCATCTACGCCATCGAGAAGGCCCAGCAGCTCGGTGCGACGGTCGTGACCTGCTCCGACTCGGGCGGCTACGTCGTGGACGACAAGGGCATCGACCTGGAGCTGCTCAAGGAGATCAAGGAGACGGGCCGCGGCCGGATCTCCGAGTACGCCGAGCGGCGCGGCGACCACGTGCGGTACGTCGAGGGAACGGGCGTCTGGAGCGTCCCCGTGGACGTGGCCCTGCCCTGCGCCACCCAGAACGAACTCCACGAGGCCGACGCGCTCGCCCTCGTGCGCAACGGGGTGAAGGCGGTCGCCGAGGGCGCCAACATGCCCACCACCCCGGAGGCCGTGCACGTCCTCCAGGAGGCGGGCGTCGCCTTCGCCCCCGGTAAGGCGGCCAACGCGGGAGGCGTGGCCACCAGCGCCCTCGAGATGCAGCAGAACGCGTCCCGCGACTCCTGGACCTTCGCCCACACGGAGGAGCGGCTCGCGCAGATCATGCGCCACATCCACGACTCCTGCCACACCACGGCCGAGAAGTACGGCAGCCCCGGCAACTACGTGGTCGGTGCCAACATCGCCGGCTTCGAGATCGTCGCGGACGCGATGCTGGCGCAGGGCCTGATCTGAGCCCGTGCCTCCGCCCGGCCCCGGACAGCGGGCACCGGGCCCGGCGGAGGCCCGCCGAAGGCGTCGGAGGAACGGGCCACGGCCGTGTTCCGGCCCGTACCCGGAGGCCGGCACGGCCCCTCACGGACGCCCCCGTTCTGCCGGCAGCAGATCCGCCCGGCGCCGCAGGCGTTCCCCTCCCGCGCCGGGCGCTTCGTTCCTACGCTGGGACGATGAGCAGCCACGAGCCGGACCGAGCCCGCGTCATCCCCCTGCGCCCCGCGCCCGCCGCCAGGGAACCTCTCTGGCGGGACCTCGTCGGTGACGTCCTGCGCCGCGAGCGCGCCGCCCAGCGGCGCACGCTCAAGGACGTGGCCGAGACCGCCAGGATCTCCGTGCCGTACCTCTCCGAGATCGAACGCGGCCGCAAGGAGGCGTCGTCCGAGGTGCTCGCCGCCGCGGCCCGTGCGCTGGGGCTCGGGCTGGGGGACGTGCTGAGCCTGGCCCAGCGGGAGCTCGTCCGCGACAGCCCGGCGCGACGGTCCGCTCCCGCCCGCGCTCCGATGGGCGAGGTGCGGCTGGCCGCCTGACGGCGTGGGCCCCGCACCCCGGCGGCAGCCGGGAGGCGGGGCCCAGATCCTTACGCGAGGCCCCTGTTCACGCTCCGGGGGCGGGAGCGATACCCGTCGGGCAGGCACGGCCCCAGTTCGTCTCCGAGGGGGACTCCAGGGTGGCTCCCGTGCCGCCGATGCCGCAGTAGCCGTCGGGGTTCTTGTCCAGGTACTGCTGGTGGTACGCCTCGGCAGGCCAGAAGGTGCGGCCCTCCGCCGGCAGGATCTCCGTGGTGATCGTGCCGAAGCCGGCGCCCGTCAGCACCTGCTGGTACGCCTCGCGGGACGCCTCCGCGGCCTCCGCCTGCTCGGGGGAGTGGGTGTAGAGGGCCGAGCGGTACTGCGTACCCACGTCGTTGCCCTGGCGGAAGCCCTGGGTCGGGTTGTGGGACTCCCAGAACAGCTTCAGCAGTTCCGCGTAGCTCACGGCCTTCGGGTCGAAGACGACGCGCACCGCCTCCGTGTGACCGGTGAGGCCCGAGCAGGTCTCCTCGTACGACGGGTTCTCGGTGTAGCCGCCCTGGTAGCCGACGAGCGTCGTCCACACGCCCTCCGTCTGCCAGAACTTGCGCTCGGCACCCCAGAAACAGCCCAGCGCGAAGTCGGCGACCTCCAGGCCCTGCGGATACGGGCCGGTCAGCGGGTTGCCGAGGACCGTGTGGCGGGACGGCACCGTGAATTCCGGGGTGGGACGGCCGCGCAGGGCCTCCTGGGGGGTGGGGAGCTGCGGGGTGCGGTGGGTCAGGAACATGCGGGGCTCCTCCGGGGGTCGGGTTCGGTCCGTACAACGCCGCGGGGGCGCGGCGGATTCCGTGGGCTCAGGCTGCCGGGGGCTCGCGGCGCTCGCCGTCGCGGTGCCCGCCCGCCGGGTTCTCGTAGGAGGCCATGTACGCGGCGGTCTTCCTCCGCGCACGCACCCAGAACCAGACGGCGAGGGCTATCAGGACGATGGGGATCAGTCGTGCCATGGGTCTGCCGGTCCAATCGGTGGGGCGGGTCGTGCCGGGTCAGTGGAGGAGGGTGGCCGGGCTGCCGCCGTTCGCCTCGTAACCGGCGACGGCCAGCGCCCGGTACACCGTGTACTCGGCGGCGGGGTCGGGGTTCTGCGTCCAGGGCAGCGCGCCCACGTGGCCGTCGATGTGCACGAGCTGGTGCATCGCCTCCGACCAGCGTTCCATGCGGACCAGGAAGAGGACCAGCAGGTGCCGGACGTGGGCGAGCACCGGGTCGTCCGGACGGGCCGCGTGCACCGCGAACATCGCGCCCTCGACCGCCTTCGTCACGACGGCGCCCTGGTAGAAGCCCTGCACCAGATTGACCTCGGGCAGATGCTCGTACACCGCGAACAGCGGCAGCGCGGCGAGCAGGGAGCCCTGCGGGGCCCGGGCCGCGGCGGTCGTCGCGAAGCGGTCGGCCTCCTCGCGGGAGCCGTGCCACTTCTCGCACCAGAAGTGCAGGGCCGCGATGTGCGCGCCCATGTGCGCGGGGGCACGGTCGATGATCTTCACCCAGAGACGGTCGAACTCCTCGTGCGAGTAACCCAGTCCACGGGCGACGGCCAGCTCCACGATGTAGGGGACGGGGTCGCCCGGGGCGAGCAGGGCGGCCTCGCCGCAGACCGTGCGGGCCTCCTCCAGGATGATCCGGAAGTCGTCGGTGCCCACGGTGCCGGTCCGCCAGGCCTGCTGCACCAGGAACTCCGCGTGCACCGCCGCCGCGCCGGCGTCCTTCGGGGCCTCGGCCCGCCACGTCCTCAGCCACGCCCCGCCGGCACCCGGTCGCTGGGCCAGCTCCAGGGAAGCGGCGCCGGCGAACGCCTGGACCCGCTGCCAGCGGACCTCGCTCTCCGTGGGCGTCCCCGCGAGCAGCTGCGAGGCAGCCTTCCAGTTCTGCGTGCCCTGGACGACCTCGAGGACGTCGAGGAGGTCCTGGTCGGGTCCCGGCATCCGGACGTCCAGCTCCTCCTGGCGCGCGAAGCCGTAGGTGTCCGGGTCGGCGGCGTCGGGCGAACCGGGGGCGACCTGGCGGATACCGCCACGGCGCCGCAGCATGACCGGCCCCACGACGGCTACGAGCATGCACAGGGCGAGCAGGAACCAGAGAATCTCCATGCGGCCCATTGTCCCCGGACGGGTATCCGGGCGGCGAGTGGCCTGTAACTCACCGCCCGACGAACTACGCTCGGGCCCCATGAGCGACCAGCACAGCTTCGAGACCCTTGCGATCCACGCCGGCAACACGGCGGATCCCCTCACCGGCGCCGTGGTCCCGCCGATCTACCAGGTGTCCACGTACAAGCAGGACGGCGTCGGCGGGCTGCGCGGCGGCTACGAGTACAGCCGCAGCGCGAACCCCACCCGCACCGCGCTGGAGGAGAACCTGGCGGCGCTCGAGGGCGGCCGCCGCGGGCTCGCCTTCGCGTCCGGCCTCGCCGCCGAGGACTGCCTCCTGCGGACGCTGCTGACGCCCGGGGACCACGTGGTCATCCCGAACGACGCCTACGGCGGCACCTTCCGGCTGTTCGCGAAGGTCGCCTCGCGCTGGGGCGTGGAGTTCTCGGTCGCCGACACCTGTGACGTGAGCGCGGTGCGGGCGGCGCTCACCCCGCGTACCAAGGCGATCTGGGTGGAGACGCCGTCGAACCCGCTGCTCGGCATCACCGACATCGCGGCCGTCGCCGGAGTGGCCCGCCAGGCCGGCGTGCGACTGGTCGTGGACAACACCTTCGCCAGCCCCTACCTGCAGCAGCCGCTCTCGCTCGGCGCCGACGTCGTGGTGCACTCCACCACGAAGTACATGGGCGGCCACTCGGACGTCGTCGGCGGCGCGCTCGTCGTCAGCGACCCCGGGCTGGCCGAGGAACTGGCGTACCACCAGAACGCGATGGGCGCCGTGGCCGGGCCCTTCGACGCGTGGCTGGTCCTGCGCGGCATCAAGACCCTCGCGGTCCGCATGGACCGTCACGACGAGAACGCCACGAAGGCCGCCGACCTGCTGACCCGGCACCCCAAGGTGACCCAGGTCCTCTACCCGGGGCTGCCGGAGCACCCGGGGCACGAGGTCGCCGCCAAGCAGATGAAGGCGTTCGGCGGGATGGTGTCGTTCCGGGTCGCCGGCGGCGAGGAGGCGGCGGTCGAGGTCTGCAACCGCGCGAAGCTCTTCACGCTCGGTGAGTCGCTCGGCGGTGTGGAGTCGCTGATCGAGCACCCCGGCAGGATGACGCACGCGTCCACCGCCGGTTCGCTGCTGGAGGTGCCGGCCGACCTGGTCCGGCTGTCCGTGGGCATCGAGAACGCGGACGACCTGCTGGCCGACCTCACGCAGGCACTCGGCTGACGACCACAGGTCCGGCGGCCGGGACCCGGTCCCGGCCGCCGGACCGTGGCACACCTCAGACGGCGGTCTTCTCGTCCTCGAGGGAGGCCCGGACCTGTTCGCGCAGCTCCGGGCCGTCCGTGTGCCCGTGGACCGAGACGGCGTGCTCGGCGGCGGCCCGGACGACTTCGTCCTCCTCACCGGACATGGTGAGCGTGCAGTCCGAGACGCTCGGATACCTACGGCAGTCGGCGGTCTTCCGTGTCATGACGGCCTCCTCGGTTCGCGAGTGCAGGCCCTTCCAGGGTAGTTCCGGATCGGCCGCGGCCCCGGGAACGGCCGTCAGTTCTCCGGGGCCGGCTGGTACGCCGCCTGCCGGGCCGCCAGCGAACCGTTGAAGCGGGTCAGCAGGGCGCAGAACGTGTCGCGCTCCTCCTCGCTCCAGCCGTCGGTCACCTGGGACATCAGCTCACGCCGGGAGGCGCGGACCTCCTCGAGACGGGCCTGGCCGCGCGGTGACAGCTGGAGCACGACGGCGCGCCCGTCCTCCGGGTGGGAGGTGCGCTTGACCAGGCCGGTGTCGACGAGTGGCGCGACCTGACGGGTCACGGTCGAGGAGTCGATCCCCATGCCCGCGGCCAGCGCCTTGACGCCCATGGGGCCTTCCACGTCGAGCCGGTTGAGCAGCAGGTAGGCCGCCCGGTCCATCGAGTTGCGGACCTGGCCGACACCGCCGAGGCGGGTCTGCTCGGCGCGGCGGGCGAAGACGGCCACCTGGTGCTGGAGTGCGTCGAGCAGGTGGTCCGTTCCCGGATGTCCGGGGGTCGCGCCCCCGGAAGGAGACGCAGCAGTCGTCATGTCCTGAGGGGGCATGGCCGGGGGCTCTCTTCGTGCGGTGTCGGATGGGTGGGGGACAGAGTACGCGGCCACGGGGCAACGTGTACCAGCGCTGCACAAACCTGTGGACACCACCGCAGGCCGCCATGAGATGCGACGGCTGCGACCGCTCCGAGCTGCAAGACTTGCTGTCATGACCTTCCGTACGTCAGGCCCCTTTCCTCCGCTGATCCTCGACGACGTCCGAGGAGCGCAGAAGATGCTGTCCGGGGTGGCGAGAACGACCGGGATGGAGGGCAGCCGCCATCTCAGTGCCCTCGTCGGGGCGCCGGTCCATCTCAAGTGCGAGAACCTCCAGCGCACCGGCTCGTTCAAGCTGCGCGGGGCGTACGTGCGGATCGCCGGCCTGAGCCCCGTCGAACGGGCGTCCGGAGTGGTGGCCGCGAGTGCCGGAAACCATGCGCAGGGTGTCGCACTCGCCTCGTCGTTGCTCGGCGTACGCTCGACGGTCTTCATGCCCGTGGGCGCTCCCCTGCCGAAGGTCGCCGCCACCCGGGACTACGGGGCCGAGGTCCGGCTCCAGGGCCAGGTCGTCGACGAGACGCTGGCAGCCGCGCAGGAGTACGCGGAGGAGACCGGCGCCGTGTTCATCCACCCCTTCGACCACCCGGACATCATCGCGGGGCAGGGCACCGTCGGCCTGGAGATCCTCGAACAGTGCCCGGAGGTCCGCACGATCGTCGTCGGTATCGGCGGCGGGGGTCTCGCCGCGGGGATCGCGGTCGCGGTGAAGGCGCTGCGTCCCGACGTCCGGGTGGTCGGTGTGCAGGCGGCGGGCGCGGCGGCCTTCCCGCCCTCGCTGTCCGCCGGGCATCCGGTGGTGCTCGACCAGGTGCACACCATGGCCGACGGGATCAAGGTGGGGCGCCCCGGCGACCTCACGTTCCCGCTGGTCCAGGAGCTGGTGGACGAGATCCGCACGGTCTCCGAGGACGAGCTGTCCAGCGCCCTGCTGCTGTGCCTGGAGCGGGCGAAGATGGTCGTCGAGCCGGCGGGGGCGAGCCCCGTCGCGGCGCTGCTGAGCGATCCGGAGTCCTTCCGGGGCCCCGTCGTGGCCGTACTGTCGGGCGGCAACGTGGACCCCCTGCTGATGCGGCGCGTCCTGACGCACGGCATGGTCGCGGCGGGCCGCTACCTCAGCCTGCGGCTGCGGCTCACCGACCGGCCCGGGGCGCTGGCCGCCATGCTCGCCACCCTCTCCGTCGCCGACGCCAACGTGCTCGACATCAGCCACGTGCGGACCGATCCGAGGCTCGGACTCACCGAGGCGGAGGTGGAACTCCACCTGGAGACCAAGGGGCCGGAACACTGCGAGGAGGTCGCCTCCGCGCTGCGGGCCGCGGGCTACCTCGTGAGGTCCTGAACGGCCGTCGACCCGGCGAAATCCCGTTGTCGGCCGCCACCCGCCGCGTTACGGTGCACCGCCGAACAATCCGGTCCTCCCGCCGCCGAGGGGCCGGAAACTCTACGATCCGCTCAGGAACTCACGCGAAAGCAACTGGGGGACTCCTTTATGCCAGGCGCCATCTACGCCGAAGGCCTGGTGAAGACCTTCGGCGATGTACGAGCACTGGGCGGCGTCGATCTCGACGTGCCCGAAGGCACCGTCCTCGGCCTGCTGGGGCCCAACGGCGCCGGCAAGACGACAGCCGTCCGGGTGCTGACCACCCTGCTCCGGCCGGACAGCGGGCGGGCCGTCGTGGCGGGCATCGACGTCCTGAAGCACCCCGACGAGGTACGCCGCTCGATCGGCCTCTCCGGCCAGTTCGCTGCCGTCGACGAGTACCTCACGGGCCGCGAGAACCTCCAGATGGTCGGGCAGCTCTACCAGATGAGGGCGCGCGACGCGAAGAAGCGGGCCGGGGAGCTCCTGGAGAAGTTCAACCTCGCCGAAGCGGCCGACCGCACCGCGAAGACGTACTCAGGGGGCATGCGCCGCCGCCTCGACCTGGCGGCGGCGCTCGTCGTCTCCCCGCCGGTGATGTTCATGGACGAGCCCACCACCGGACTCGACCCGCGCAACCGGCAGCAGCTGTGGGAGGTCATCGAGGAACTCGTGGCGGGTGGGACGACACTGCTGCTGACCACGCAGTACCTGGAGGAGGCCGACCACCTCGCCCACGACATCTGCGTCATCGACCACGGCAAGGTCATCGCCCGCGGCACCTCCGACCAGCTCAAGGCCCGCACCGGTGGTGAGCGCGTCGAGGTCGTCGTCCACCAGCCCGACCAGATCGACCCCGCCCGCTCGGTGCTCGCCAGGTACGGCAAGGGAGAGATCTCCGTCGCCGAGCACACCCGCAAGCTGACCGTCCCGGTCACCGGCGGGGCCAAGCTGCTCGCCGAGGTGATCCGCGACCTCGACACCCAGGGCGTGGAGATCGACGACATCGGGCTGCGCCGCCCCACCCTCGACGACGTCTTCATCTCGCTCACCGGCCATGCCGCCGAGATCGGGAGGAACGGCGGGGACCCATCGACCGACGCCGCACAGAGCCGGAAGGAGGACGGGAAGTGAGTGCCGTCACAGAAGCGCGGGACCTGGCACCGCTCACCTCGCGTGGGGCGATCAGCCGGTCGGTGGCCGACTCCCTGGTCGTCGCCAGGCGCAACCTGATCCGCATGGCCAGGATCCCCGAAATGGTGATCTTCGGTCTGGTGCAGCCCATCATGTTCGTGGTGCTGTTCACCTACGTGTTCGGCGGATCCATCAAGGTGGGCAGCTCCCTCTCGCCCACGGCCTACAAGGAGTTCCTGATGGCCGGGATCTTCGCCCAGACCGTCACCTTCGCCACCGCCGGCGCCGGAGCGGGCATCGCGGACGACATGCACAAGGGGCTGATCGACCGCTTCAGGTCACTGCCGATGGCCCGGGGCGCCGTCCTCACCGGACGCACCCTCGCCGACCTCGTGCAGACCGCGCTCACCCTCGTCGTACTCGCCGGGGTGGCACTGATCATCGGCTGGCGGACCCACGAGAACCTCGGCAAGGTGCTGCTCGGCTTCCTGCTGCTGCTCCTGCTCGGTTACGCGTTCTCCTGGATCGGCGCGCTGATCGGCCTCGTCGTGCGCACCCCGGAGGCGGCCACGTCGGGCGGTCTGATCTGGCTCTTCCCGCTGACCTTCATCTCGAACGCCTTCGTGGACGCCAACCAGATGCCGACCGTCCTGCGCCACATCGCGGAATGGAACCCGTTCAGCGCGACCGTGGCGGCCTGCCGCGAGCTGTTCGGTAACGTGCCGCCGGGCTTCGTCACCCCGGACGCCTGGCCGATGCGGCACCCGATCCTCGCCTCGGTCATCTGGTCGGTCCTGATCATCGTGGTCTTCCGCACCCTGGCGGTCCGCAGGTACCGCTCGGCCACCGCCTGACCCCGCGCGACGCGAGAGCCCCGGCCGCACGTGCGGCCGGGGCTCTCGCGGTGCTGTGGGGGGTCAGCCCTGGTACGGCTTCGCCGAGACGATCCTCACCGTTGCCTTCTTGCCGTTCGGCAGCTCGTACTCCGCGTCGTCGCCCACCCGCTTGCCGTTCACGCCCGTGCCGAGCGGTGACTGGGGGGAGTACGTCTCGATGTCGGTGCTCGCGTACTCACGGGAGGCGAGCAGGAAGGTGACCGTGTCGTCCGGGTCGCCGTCGAAGGCGATGGTCACGACCATGCCGGGCTCGACCACGCCGTCGTCGGCAGGTGCCTCGCCGACCTTCGCGTGCTCCAGGAGCTGGGTCAGCTGACGGACCCGGAGCTCCATCTTGCCCTGCTCCTCCTTGGCCGCGTGGTACCCGCCGTTCTCGCGGAGGTCACCCTCCTCGCGGGCCGCCGCGATCTTGACGGAGATCTCCGTGCGCGCGGGACCAGACAGGTACTCCAGCTCCGCCTTCAGCTGGTTGTACGCCTCCGGCGTGAGCCAGGTGACGTTATCGCTGGTCTGGGTCACAGGGTGCTCCTCGTCGGTGCTGGGAATACAAAGCAACGCCCTACCCCAAGCATGCGCTGCCACGGGTGGGCGAAACAACGAGCCTAACAATTCCGCGCGAAAAGGGGGAGAAGGTAAATCATCACACGCGCGTCCGCGCAGGTCGGGGCGGGAGAGCGGGCGTCCGGCGCGGCGCGCGCCCCCAAGCGGTCAGCCGCCCGCGGCGCACCCCTTCAGTTCCACCGCCGTCGCCCTGGAGGTGGTGCGCAGGGAGACGACCTCGTCGATCCGCTCGGAGCGCTCGTCGAACCTGAAGTCCGCCCGCCCGACCTCGCCGCCGTCCTCGCTCAGGGCGCGGAGCGTGCAGTGGCCCTCGGCGTCCCGTTCCTTGCGGACCTCGAGGTGGGCCTCCGCGCGGGCGTCCGAGGCGATCCGCGACTTGATGACTTCGGCGCTGATGTCCTGGCCGGCCACGTAGTCGTAACCGAACCAGCCGATCATGGCGAGGAAGGCCGCACCCAGCACCGCGCCGATGATCCTCAGCCTGCGGTCCGCGCGCTGGTCCCGCGACCGGCCGTAGCGCCCCTCGGGCAAGGCCTCGCGCACCGCTGCCATGATCGTTCCTCCCGTGACGGAGATCGAGGAATTTTCCACCCCCCGGTTCAGTCACTATAGAAGCCGACCGACGCGACCAATCACTGAGGACCGAGTCTTGACCGAGCAGCTGCGACTGATGGCCGTTCACGCCCACCCCGACGACGAGTCGAGCAAGGGCGCGGCCACCATGGCCAAGTACGTGTCCGAGGGGGTGGACGTCCTGGTCGTCACCTGCACAGGGGGCGAGCGGGGATCCATCCTGAACCCGAAGCTCCAGGGGGACGCGTACATCGAGGCGAACATCCACGAGGTGCGCCGCAAGGAGATGGACGAGGCCCGCGAGATCCTGGGCGTCAAGCAGGAGTGGCTCGGTTTCGTCGACTCGGGCCTGCCCGAGGGCGACCCCCTGCCGCCGCTGCCCGACGGCTGCTTCGCACTGGAGGACGACGAGACGGCGGCGGGGCGCCTCGTCGCGAAGATCCGCGCGTTCAGGCCGCAGGTGATCACCACCTACGACGAGAACGGCGGGTACCCGCACCCCGACCACATCAAGACCCACACGATCTCGATGATCGCGTTCGACGGCGCCGGGGACACCGAGAGGTTCCCCGAGGCGGAGTTCGGCCCGGCCTTCCAGCCGCAGAAGCTCTACTACAACCAGGGCTTCAACAAGCCGCGGACGGTCGCCCTGCACGAGGCCCTCCTCGCCCGCGGGCTGGAGTCCCCGTACGGCGACTGGCTGGAGCGCTGGAAGGAGTTCGAGCGCGCCGAACGCACGCTGACCACGCACATCCCGTGCGACGAGTTCTTCGAGATCCGCGACAAGGCGCTGATCGCGCACGCGACGCAGATCGATCCGGACGGCGGCTGGTTCCGGGTGCCGATGGACGTCCAGCGGGAGGTCTGGCCGACCGAGGAGTACGAGCTCGCGAAGTCCCTCGTCGCTACCTCCCTCCCCGAGGACGACCTCTTCGCGGGCATCCGCGACAATGCCTGATATGTACGCGACCCAGGCACTGACGCAGCTCGTTCCGCTCGCCGCCGACGAGCTCGACAAGAACAAGGTGACTCCCGGCGTCCTCGGCTTCCTCGTCTTCGCGGCGCTCGCCGTCGGAGTGTGGTTCCTGATGAAGTCGATGAACCGCCACATGGGCCGGGTGAACTTCGAGGAGGCCCCCGACCCGACGGCGGAGCCCGCGGGCACCGACGGGGAGGCGGCCACCTCCGGCCCGGCGAAGGCAAAGGCGAAGGCCCCGGACAGGGGCTGACGCGGCGGGCCGGGCGGCCGGCCCGGCCCGGGGCCCCGTCAGGGCCGCACGCCCACCGGCACCCCCATCACCTCGCGGGCGTGCCGGGACGGCGTCAGGCCGAGGCGCCAGGCCTGCCAGCCGTCGTCCAGGTCCACACCGCGTCCCAGGACCACCCGGAAGGCCTCCGCGCAGTCCTCCAGGTGGGCGTCCCGCAGCGGGTGGGCGGCCTCCAGCAGGTCCGCGAGTTCCTGCTGGGCCACCGCCGTGCCCACCTCGCTGCCGCCGGGCGAGGCGTACGGCAGCAGCGTGCACCGCAGGAACGCCGCCCAGTCGCCGCCCCGGGCGTCGCCGTACGAGGCGAACAGGGCGACGGCCTCGCCGCAGAGTTCCAGCGCCTGCGCCGCACGGTTGTTGCCGCCGTCGATGAGGGCCAGCTCCAGGCAGGTCCAGGCCTCGCCGTGGGCCACTCCGATCCGCCGGAAGTCCGCACGGGCGTCCACCAGGAGCTGCCGTGCGAAGCCGGAGTTGCGCAGGTTCCCCGTCTGCGCCGCCCGCTGGTCGCGGGTGACGCGCCCCGAGTGGTGGCGGGCGCACGCCAGCCCGTACACGTCACGCATCCGGGAGAACATCGTGCGGGCCCGCTCCAGCTCCCGCACCGCCTGGTCGGTGTCGCCGTCCTCCTCCAGCGCCTGCCCGAGGTAGTACCGCGTCCACGCCTCGCCGCGCGCGTCCTCGTTGCCCCGGTGCCGGGCGAGTGCCCCGCGCAGCTCCTCCACCGCCGGGGCGGGGTCACCGTCCATCAGGCGGGCCCGCGCCAGCTGCGTCAGGGCCCACGCCTCCCCGCGCTCGTCCCGGGTGCGGCCGTACAGGTCCAGCGCGGTGGACAGTTCCTCCTCGGCCCTCGCGACCTCGCCCATCCGCAGGCAGACCTGACCGAGCTGAAAGTGCGTCCAGGCCTCACCGTGCAGCGACTCGCCCTCGCGGTGCAGGGCGAGCGCGGTGTCCAGCAGGGTCAGGGCCTCGGCCAGACCGGCCCGGTCGCGTTCGACGGCGGCCAGGGCGTGCAGGGACCAGGCGCGGTCCTCGGCCTGTTCCGGCGAGGCCTGCAGGGCGAGGGCCTCCCGCAGCCGCGCCGAGGCCTCGGTCAGGTTGCCCTGGTGGTGCAGCGTGATGCCGAGCGAGCAGAGCGCGAGGGCCGCTCCGGCGTCGTTGTGCGCCTCCTGGTAGAGGCCGACGACGGCGGACAGGGTGGTGCGGGCCTTGTCGAGCTCCCCGAGCTGCCGGGCGGCGATGCCCGTGCGCCACTGGACCGAGCGCTCCAGGAGCCCCTGGTCGACGGCCTGCGTCAGCTCGCTGATCTCGCCGAGCCGGTAGAGGTCACCGCGCAGCAGGCAGTAGTCGCACAGGGCGCCCAGCAGGTGGAGCACCGCCCGCTGGTCGACACCCTCCGCGTGCCGCAGCGCCGACGTGATGAAGCTCGACTCGTCGTCCAGCCACCGCAGGGCGGCGTCCAGTGAGCTGAAGCCGTGCGAGCCGAACTGCCCGGCGCGGGTGGACATCTTGCCGTCCACCATGCGGATCACCGCGTCGGCGAGCTCCGCGTAGTTCTGGACGAGGCGTTCCTGCGCGGCCGTACGGTCGGCCGCCGGTTCCTCGTCGAGCAGTCTCGCCAGGGCGAAGTCCCGCACGAGGTCGTGCAGCCGGTAGCGGGCCCCCCGCACGTGGACCAGGAGCCCGGCCCCGGCCAGGGCCTCCAGCAGGCGGCCGGCCTCCTGCTCGTCGCAGGAGAGCAGCGACGCCGCCGCGGCGGCCCCGAGGCTGGCCCGGCCGGCCAGGGCCAGGCGCCGCAGCAGCCGGCGGGCCGCCTCGGGCTGGTCCGTGTAGCGCAGCCACAGGGCACGCTCGACGGGCGCGACGGGACCGTACGCCCCGAGGGCCGCCGCCAGCTCGGCCCGGGTGCGGGCGCCGAGGGACGAGCCCGCGACGCGCAGCGCCAGCGGCAGCCCGCCGCACAGCTCGACGACGGTGTCCGTCGACGGGTGGTCGTAGGGACCGGCTTCCTCGTCGGAGGCCGACTCGCGCAGCAGCTCCTCGGCGCCCGCGGCGTCCAGAGCGCCGACGGGCAGGTGGTACACCCTCGCCGGGAGGTCGCCGGGCAGTTCGAGGGGCTCACGGGAGGTGACGAGGACGAGGCTGTCGGAGCGCTCGGGAACGAGCGTGCGCACTTGGGCGGCGTCGGTCGCGTCGTCCAGGACGACCGCGACGGGCGTTCCCGTCAGGTGCTGGTGGTAGAGCTCGCCCAGCCGGCGTACGTGCTGTTCGGCGGATGACCTCTCCCGGAAGAGGAGCTGTTCGCGCGGCGCCCCCAGCCGGTTGAGCAGGTGCAGCAGGGCGTCCCGCGTCGGCAGCGGGGCCTCGCCGGCGACGTCGCCCCGCAGGTCGACCACGCACGCCCCGCGGAACTGGTCCTTGAGCGCGTGCGCCGCCCGTACGGCGAGTGCGGTGCGCCCGGACCCCGGGGGCCCGTGCAGCACGACGACGGTCGGCCGGGTCTCCGTCGCGGCGCGCGCGGCGTGCACCCACCGGGCGATCCGCGCCAGTTCGCCACGGCGGCCGGCGAACGGGCCGTCCACCGCGGGCAGATGGCCGAAGGACTGCTCGAGGAGCGCGCGGGTGCGTGCGGCGGCACTGCGGTCACCACCGCGCGACTGCGCCACCACGGACGTGCCCGCCTTCCTCGCCGGGCGAGCGGAGGCAGTCAGCATGCGCTGCTGGTCGAGGAACGGGCGGATGCCCCGTACCTCCAGGGCCGTCAGCCACTCCAGCCGCAACTGTTCCGGGCCGCCGGGCTGGTTCCGTTCGCCGGCCCTGCGATGGGCGGCGGGCCAGTGCGCGGCGGCCACCCGGGCCACCGTCGTCGTCGTCCCCGCGACGGCGACGACCGCGCCCGCGCCCAGGGCGAGACCGGACGCGGTGCCGAGCGCCAGGTCCGCACCGAACGCCGACGCGGCGGCAACGGCCGTCACCAGCAGGGGTGTTCCCAGGTTCGCCCTGCTGAACCGCGCGGACAGCGGCTGCCGACCGGCTTCCGCGGCGTCCAGTGCGCGGGTGTAGGCGGCGTACTCGTCGGCCACGCCCGCCGCCATCGTGTCGAGCGCGCCCCGCGCCCGCGCCAGCAGCGCGCCGGAGTCCGTCCGGCCTCCTGTCCGCCGTGCCTCTTCCTCCACGGCACGTACCAACAGCCGTTCGGCTTCCGCCCGATGGCTGTCCCGCATGCGTCCCCCCAGGTTCCGGCGACTGCGACCCGTCCGGCCGTCACAGGCGTCCAGTGTCCTGCGTACGGCCCGTCAGCGCGAGAGAGCGGGGCGCGCGAGGACCGGGGCGGCGGCGGCCGGTTCGCGCGGAGCACCTCCTGCGAGGAGTTCCGCGGCCCCGCTGTCCGCGACGCCTGGCCGCCCGGTCCGGACCCCGCGCGCTCCCCGCGTCAGGGCCGGGCCCTGTGAGAGGCTGGGCCGTATGAACCGGCTGGCTGGTGTGACCTCGCCTTATCTGCTTCAGCATGCTGAGAACCCCGTCGACTGGTGGCCGTGGTCGCCGGAGGCGTTCGAGGAGGCCCGGCGCCGTGGCGTACCCGTGCTGCTCAGCGTCGGCTACGCCAGCTGCCACTGGTGCCATGTGATGGCCCACGAGTCCTTCGAGGACACGGCCACCGCCGACTACCTCAACGCCCACTTCGTGCCGGTGAAGGTCGACCGCGAGGAACGGCCCGACGTCGACGCCGTGTACATGGAGGCCGTGCAGGCCGCGACGGGCCAGGGCGGCTGGCCGATGACCGTCTTCCTGACGGCCGACGCCGAGCCCTTCTACTTCGGCACGTACTTCCCGCCGGAGCCCCGCCACGGCATGCCCTCCTTCCGGCAGGTGCTCGAAGGAGTGGTGGCCGCCTGGTCCGACCGGCGCGATGAGGTCGCGGAGGTGGCCGGGCGCATCGTCCGCGATCTGGCGGGCCGGTCCCTGACCGCCGGGGAGGGGGGCCTGCCGGGTGAGGTGGAGCTGGCGCAGGCCCTGCTGCGGCTGACCCGCGACTACGACGAGAAGCACGGCGGTTTCGGCGGCGCGCCCAAGTTCCCGCCGTCCATGGTCATCGAGTTCCTGCTGCGCCACCACGCCCGTACGGGTGCCGAGGGCGCCCTGCAGATGGCCGCCGACAGCTGTGCGGCCATGGCGCGCGGCGGGATCTACGACCAGCTCGGCGGCGGCTTCGCGCGCTACTCGGTGGACCGCGAGTGGGTCGTCCCGCACTTCGAGAAGATGCTCTACGACAACGCCCTGCTGTGCCGTGTGTACGCCCACCTGTGGCGGGCCACCGGGTCGGATCTGGCCCGCAGGGTCGCCCTGGAGACGGCCGACTTCATGGTGCGTGAGCTGCGGACCACCGAGGGCGGCTTCGCCTCGGCGCTGGACGCCGACAGCGAGGACGCGCAGGGGCGCCACGTCGAGGGCGCCTTCTACGTGTGGACGCCCGCGCAGCTGCGCGAGGTGCTCGGTGAGGAGGACGCGGCCTTCGCCGCGGAGTACTTCGGGGTGACCGAGGAGGGCACCTTCGAGGAGGGGTCCTCGGTCCTGCGGGCGGCGTGGCCCGGTGACGCGGAGGAGGCCGGCGCAGCCCGGGTCGCCGACGTGCGGGCCCGGCTGCTCGCGGCGCGCGAGCTGCGGGTACGCCCCGAACGCGACGACAAGATCGTCGCCGCCTGGAACGGGCTGGCGATCGCCGCGCTCGCCGAGACCGGGGCCTACTTCGACCGCCCGGATCTCGTCGAACGGGCCACCGAGGCCGCTGACCTGCTGGTGCGGGTGCACATGGGTGACGTGGCCCGGCTCTGCCGCACGTCGAGGGACGGCCGCGCCGGGGACAACGCCGGGGTCCTGGAGGACTACGGCGATGTCGCGGAGGGGTTCCTCGCACTGGCCTCCGTCACCGGCGAGGGGGCCTGGCTGGAGTTCGCGGGCTTCCTGCTGGACATCGTGCTGGAGCGCTTCACCGGTGAGGGCGGACAGCTGTTCGACACCGCCGACGACGCGGAGCGGCTGATCCGACGCCCTCAGGACCCCACCGACAGCGCCACCCCGGCCGGCTGGACCGCCGCCGCCGGAGCGCTGCTCTCCTACGCCGCGCACACCGGCTCCGAGGCGCACCGCACGGCCGCTGAGGGCGCCCTCGGGATCGTCGGGGCGCTCGGCCCCAAGGCGCCCAGGTTCATCGGCTGGGGACTGGCCGTCGCCGAGGCGCTGCTCGACGGTCCGCGCGAGGTCGCGGTGGCCGGCCCGGTCTCCGGGGAACTGCACCGGGCGGCCCTGCTGGGACGGGCGCCCGGCGCGGTCGTCGCGGTGGGCGAGGGGCCGGACGCGGGTACCGAGTTCCCGCTCCTGGTGGACCGGCCGCTGATGGGCGGTGTGCCGACGGCGTACGTCTGCCGGCACTTCGTGTGCGACGCCCCGACGACGGACGCGGGGGAGCTGGCCGGGAAGCTGGGCGGCTGACCCGGGCACGTACGGCCGGGGGGCCCGGCCGCGGCCGGGCCCCCCGCCGTACGTGCCCGGGTGGATCAGTGCCGGTCGACGACCAGGCAGATGCCGACGTAGTGCGCGATGAACGCCGCCAGTGTCAGAGAGTGGAAGACCTCGTGGAAGCCGAACCAGGCCGGTGACGGGTTCGGGCGCTTGAGGCCGTAGATGATGCCTCCCGCGCTGTACAGCAGCCCGCCGACGACCACGAGTACCAGCACCGCGACGCCGCCGGCGCGCATGAAGTCCGGCAGGAAGAACACCGCCGCCCAGCCCATGGCGATGTAGCACGGGGTGTAGAGCCAGCGCGGGGCACCGACCCAGAAGACGCGGAAGGCGATCCCGGCCGCGGCGGCCCCCCAGATCGCCCACAGCAGCGGGCGGCTGGTGGACTCCGGCAGCAGCAGGAGGGCCAGCGGCGTGTAGGTGCCCGCGATGATCAGGAAGATGTTGGCGTGGTCGAGCCTGCGCAGCACCGCCTCGCCGCGCGGGCCCCAGGTGCCCCGGTGGTAGACGCCGCTGACGCCGAACAGCAGGCAGGCGCTGAGTACGTAGACGGCGCAGGCGGCCCGCGCGCGCGTGCTGTCGGCCAGGGTGAGCAGGACTGCTCCGGCGATGACCACCGCGGGGAACATTCCGGCGTGCAGCCAGCCGCGCATCCGCGGTTTCACCGGTACCGGATCGGTGAGTTCGACGGGTCCGGACGCGGGGGCGGCAGAAGTCATATCGGCATGTTACCTACGCTTCCGTAGGTAACCGATCCGAGTGGTGATGCTCACGTGTGCGGCCCTCTGGACATATGGGCGCGTTGGTCGGATGATCAAATGAGTGCGGTCGGCACCGGATGAGCGCCAGGGGAATTCGAAGGGGTCAGCATCCGGGTCGCAGCCCCCACGGGGCCTGACAACACACCCTCTCGACTAGGAGCGATCGTGGCGCGAGACATCGCGGCTCCCCTCACTGTTCCCACTCGGCACCAGGAGCTCGTCTCCTGGGTGGACGAGATCGCCGCCCTCACCCAGCCGGACCGCGTGGTCTGGTGCGACGGTTCCGAGGCCGAGTACGAGCGCCTGTGCGAGGAGCTCGTGGCCAAGGGCACCTTCACCGAGCTCGACCCGGTCAAGCGCCCGAACTCGTACTACGCCGCGTCCGACCCGAGCGACGTCGCCCGCGTCGAGGACCGCACCTTCATCTGCTCCGAGAAGGAGGAGGACGCGGGCCCCACCAACCACTGGAAGGCGCCCGCCGAGATGCGGGAGATCTTCGCGGGGGAGAAGGGCGTCTTCCGCGGCTCCATGCGCGGTCGCACGATGTACGTCGTCCCGTTCTGCATGGGCCCGGTCGGCTCGCCGCTCTCCGCGATCGGTGTCGAGATCACCGACTCCGCGTACGTCGCCGTCTCGATGCGCACGATGACGCGCATGGGGCAGGCCGTCCTGGACGAGCTCGGCACCGACGGGTTCTTCGTCAAGGCCGTCCACACCCTCGGCGCACCCCTGGCCGAGGGCGAGACGGACGTCCCGTGGCCCTGCAACACCACGAAGTACATCTCCCACTTCCCCGAGGACCGCGAGATCTGGTCCTACGGCTCGGGCTACGGCGGCAACGCCCTGCTCGGCAAGAAGTGCTACGCCCTGCGCATCGCCTCCGTCATGGCCCGGGACGAGGGCTGGCTCGCCGAGCACATGCTGATCCTCAAGCTCACGCCCCCGCGCGGCGCGAGCAGGTACGTCGCCGCCGCGTTCCCGAGCGCCTGCGGCAAGACCAACCTCGCCATGCTGGAGCCCACCATCCCCGGCTGGACCGTCGAGACCATCGGCGACGACATCGCCTGGATGCGGTTCGGGGAGGACGGCCAGCTGTACGCGATCAACCCCGAGGCGGGCTTCTTCGGTGTCGCCCCCGGCACCGGCGAGCACACCAACGCCAACGCCATGAAGACCCTGTGGGGCAACTCCGTCTTCACCAACGTCGCGCTCACCGACGACGGCGACGTGTGGTGGGAGGGCATGACCGAGGAGCCCCCCGCGCACCTCACGGACTGGAAGGGCGACGACTGGACCCCCGCGTCCGGCACGCCCGCCGCCCACCCCAACGCCCGCTTCACCGTCCCGGCCGGCCAGTGCCCGATCATCGCGCCGGAGTGGGAGGACCCGAAGGGCGTGCCGATCTCGGCGATCCTCTTCGGTGGCCGCCGCGCCTCCGCGGTCCCGCTGGTCACCGAGTCCTTCACCTGGCAGCACGGTGTGTTCCTGGGGGCCAACGTCGCCTCGGAGAAGACCGCAGCCGCCGAGGGCAAGGTCGGCGAGCTGCGCCGCGACCCGTTCGCCATGCTGCCGTTCTGCGGCTACAACATGGGCGACTACATGAAGCACTGGGTCGAGGTCGGCGCCGACAAGCCGGACCAGTCGAAGCTCCCGAAGATCTACTACGTGAACTGGTTCCGCAAGAACGAGGCCGGCACGTTCGTCTGGCCCGGCTTCGGCGAGAACAGCCGCGTGCTCAAGTGGATCGTGGAGCGCCTGGAGGGCAGGGCCGAGGGTGTGGAGACGCCGATCGGCATCCTGCCGGCCAAGGGGTCCCTGGACACCGAGGGGCTGGACCTCTCCGAGTCCGACCTCGACTTCCTGCTCACCGTGGACAAGGAGGTCTGGCGCGAGGAGGCCGCGCTGATCCCCGACCACCTCAACACCTTCGGTGACCACACGCCGAAGGAACTGTGGGACGAGTACCGCGCGCTGGTCCGGCGCCTGGGCTGACCCACCCCCGTCCCCGCGGCCGGGTCCCTTCGACATCCGCCCTGACCTGTGGGGTCAGCGGCCCGCCGCGGCACGGCACCCGGAGCCCCCTCATGGTTCCGGGTGCCGCTCCTCCACAGGAGAGCGGCTGGGACGGCACGGCGTCCCGATTCGGTGGGAACGTCCATGCATCGCCAACCACTTGCACACACATCCTCCACATCTGTTGCATGATCCCCACGGGGCGCCGCAGAGGACGTCAGGCGCCGTCAACTCTTCTGTGGGGGAACCAGTTGAACAGGACAGGACAGAGGAAGCGCGGCCTCGCGACACTCCTCGCGCTCACGCTCGGAGGCGCGGGACTCACCGTGCTCTCCGCGCCGGCTGCCCACGCGGCGGACGACGACGTGGCGAAGCTGCCCATCTCGTCGTTCTCGTCCATGGTCGTGGACTCCGCGCACGAGCGGGTCTACGTCAGTGACGACACACGGTCCACGACGGTGAAGACGTCGGTGCACGTCTACAACTTCCAGGGCCAGAAGGTCGGTGAACTGCCCAGTACGTACGGCTCCGTCGGCGGCATGGCCCTCGCGCACGACGGGTCGAAGCTGTACGTCTCCGAGATGAACCGGATCTCCGCGTACGACACCGGGACGTTCGGGAAGACGACCCACACGGGGACCAACTGGTCGGGGCAGTGCGGGCGCCAGGTCGCCTACGCGGGTGGCAAGGTGTGGCACACCGACATCGGATACACCACCCTGTGCGACGAGCGTCAGAGCTATCTGTACGGGAGCGCGAACGGCCTGCTCTCCTACACCGGCTGGGAGGGCGCCGGCAGGCTCCAGTTCGCGACCACGCCCCAGGCCCCGGACCTGCTCGCCATGGGGCAGACGCTGACTCCGGGCGGCACCGACCCCTATCTGACCGTCTTCGACAGCAGCGGCGACACGCTCGTGCGCGGACCGCAGCGCCGGTTCGCCGACAGCGCGGGCGACGGCGCGCTCGACCTGAAGGACCTGGCCCTGTCCTCCGACGGCAGCCGGCTGGCCGTCGCCGACGCCGCGCACGGCACCCGGCTGCTGGACACCGCGGACCTGTCCGACGCCCCGGCGCCGTACCAGCCGCTGCCGGAGGGCGCGAAGGCGTCGGCCGTCGCGTTCAGCGGGGACGGGAAGTACATCGCGCGGGGCGCCGCGGCCTCCGGGTCCACGGCCGACCTCCTGATCCAGAAGGCCGATCCGGCGGAGGGCACCACGGCGCTGGAGTTCGCGTTCGAAGGCGAGCTGGACGGCTCCCGCGTCACCCCGCGAGGCCTCGGGTGGTCCGGGGACGGCTCCCGGCTCTTCGCCGTGACCACCAACGCCTCCGGGTCCGCCTACTGGCTGCACGTGATCCAGCCCCCCGCCGCCCAGTACGACTCCCGCTTCACGGGCACGCCGTCCACCACCCCGGGCACCCCGGTCGTCGGCGAGCCGCTCGGCATCCGTGGCCGGCTCGAACTCGACGGCCCCGCCCCGGCGGAGCCGGTCAAGGTCTCCGCGACGCGTCATGACGCCAACGGGGACCGGAGGCTGGCGGCCGTGGAAGTGGACGCCGACGGCACCTTCACGGTCCTCGACGTCCCCTCACTGGTCGGCGGGTCCACGTACACCCTGTCCTTCCTGGGTGACGTGACCCACCGCCCCGCCGAGGACGTCACGCTCCAGGTCACGGTCGCCAAGGCCCCGACGGCCATCGCGCTCACGGCTCCGGCGGAGGCGACGAGGAACCAGGGGCTGGAGATCACCGGCACCCTGACCGGACAGGGCCGGGCGCTGCCCGCGGGCATCACCCTGTCCGTGCAGCGCACGGACAGGCGGGGCACCGGCGCGCTCACGTCGGCGGCGGTCGCCGCGGACGGCACCTTCCGGATCAACGACCTGGCCTCGGTCCGGGGCGAGGTCGTCTACACGGTCGCGTACGCGGGGGACGACCTGCACAGCGCGTCGACCGCGTCGGCCACGGTACGGGTCCGCCCCGCGGCGTAGTCCGTGCGCGCCCGAGCCGGGTGCGGACCGCACCCGGCTCGTGTGTGTGGCACCCGGTCCACGCGTCTTCGCGACCCGTGGACCGGGGCCGTCAGGGGGCGCCGACCAGGGCGGCCGGCGCGGACAGGGCCGCGGCATGGACGTCCATGGCCTGGGCCGCCAGGATCGCCACGGCGGTGTCGGCGCGGGACGCCGCCACCACGAGCGCCCGGCCGGCGAGGGTGTGGGCGCGGCGGTGCAGGGCGGCCGGAGGCACGTCGCTCCGTCCGGCGTGCCGGGCGGGCGGTGCGCCGCGCAGCCGCGCCACCTGGGCGGCGACGCGGTCACCCTCGGCGGTGAGCCCCAGCTCGTCGGTGACGGCGAGCAGCGCCGCGAGATGGCCGGCGAGCTGGATGTCCAGTTCTTCCTCGCGGCTGCGGTGCGGGAAATCGGCGTCGTCGGCCGATGTGTGGACCGACTTGGTGCGGATCGGCTCGTACATGGGTGGCCTCCTGGCGTTGCAGTAAGGCCATCCTACATTGGATTCTGTCTAAAGTTGTGTCGGGTCCGGTCCTGCTGTCCGGCGGAGCCGTCAGGGCTGGCTGTAACCGTCCAGGAAGTTCCCGATACGGGTCACCGCGTCGGTGAGATCCTTCGCGGGCGGCAGCGTGACCACCCGGAAGTGGTCGGGCTCCGGCCAGTTGAAGCCCGTGCCCTGCACCACCATGATCTTCTCGGCACGCAGCAGGTCGAGGACCATCTGCCGGTCGTCCTTGATCTTGAACACCTTGGGGTCGAGCCTCGGGAAGAGGTACAGCGCCCCCTTCGGCTTCACGCAGGTCACCCCGGGGATCTGCGTCAGCAGGTCGTAGGCCACGTCCCGCTGCTCCAGGATGCGCCCGCCCGGCAGCACCAGTTCGTTGATCGACTGACGGCCGCCGAGGGCGGTGGCGACGGCGTGCTGCGCCGGCATGTTGGCGCACAGGCGCATGTTGGCGAGGATGGTCAGGCCCTCGATGTAGGAGGAGGCGTGGGCCTTCGGTCCGCAGACCGCCATCCAGCCGGACCGGTATCCCGCGATCCGGTAGTTCTTCGAGAGCCCGTTGAAGGTGAGCACCATCAGATCCGGGGCGATGGCGGCGGTCGGGGTGTGCGTCGCGCCGTCGTAGAGGATCCGGTCGTAGATCTCGTCGGAGCAGACGACCAGGTTGTGGCGGCGGGCGATCTCGGTGAGGCCGCGCAGCATCTCGTCGTCGTAGACGGCGCCGGTCGGATTGTTCGGATTGATGATCACCAGCGCCTTGGTGCGGTCGGTGATCCTCCGCTCGATGTCGGCGAGGTCGGGCATCCAGTCGGCCTGCTCGTCGCACCGGTAGTGCACGGCCGTGCCGCCGGCCAGCGAGACGGAGGCCGTCCACAGCGGGTAGTCCGGGGCGGGGACGAGTACCTCGTCACCGTCGTCGAGCAGGGCCTGCATCGACATCTGGATCAGCTCGGAGACGCCGTTGCCGAGGTAGACGTCCTCGACGTCGAGGTCGATCCCCTTGGTCTGGTAGTGCTGCATGACCGCGCGGCGCGCGGACAGCAGGCCCTTCGCGTCGCCGTAGCCGTGCGCGCCCGAGAGGTTGCGCAGGATGTCCTCGAGGATCTCCGGGGGGCACTCGAAACCGAACGCCGCGGGGTTGCCCGTGTTGAGCTTGAGGATGCGATGACCTGCGGCTTCGAGCCGCATCGCTTCCTCGAGCACGGGGCCGCGGATTTCGTAACAGACGCCGGACAGCTTCGTGGACTGGATGACCTGCATGTCTGCGAGCTTACGACCGCGTTTCGCGCGGTGCGCCCCGTTCGCGTACCCGTTGCTCCCTCCGGGGCCGTGCGAGGGAGCGCCGGGTCTTCCATCGGCATGCCGCCCCGGCCGCGCACCGTGGGAACGGCCGGTCGGGGCGGCGCCGCGGCTTGGAAAGCGGGCGTGAGCGCGGGGCCGGGTGAGATGCGCCACGCGTGGCTGACGGCGCCGGCGCGCCCCGTACCGGCCCGTCGCTCAGCCGGGCAGCACGGTCCCCTCGGGCAGCCGTACGCCGAAGTCCTCGGCCAGCACGCGCAGCACCTCCGCGGAGTCGCCCAGCTCCCGTTCCTCGACCGTGCCGTCGTCGGCGGTCTCCACCAGCGTCCGGCCGGACAGGGCCCGGTGCAGGCCCGGCAGGGTCCGCTGCGCGTACACCGCCTGGCGGAACGGCGAGCGCGGGTGGGTCGCGATGTGCCAGTTGATGACCTCGTAGTCCGGGGCCTCGAACGGTTCCAGGGTGAACTCGTACTGCGGCTCCCAGTAGCCGCCCTTGTCCGCCTGGAGCTCCCACATCTCCAGCGGCCCGTCGTGCGGGGCGTGCACGAGCCGGTGGCGGCGCGGGGTGTCGAGCAGCTCGGCGTCCACCGCCAACGGGATCGGCTCCAGCAGCGCGCCGTGCGCGCCGAAGCCGACGTCCGCCAGCCAGGGGGTGGACCCGCCCTCCACGTCCACCCGCATCAGCATGTGCGTGCGGGGCCTGACGTCACCGGGCGCGGCGCCCAGCACCACCCGCGCCGTCAGCAGTGTCACCCGGAACCCGAGCTGGGTCAGGGCGGCGGCGAGGAGGGTGTTGTGCTCGTAGCAGTACCCGCCGCGCTCACTGCGGACGAGCTTCTTCTCCAGGTCGGGGAGCGCGAGCGACGGGGCGCTGCCGAGGACGGGCTCCAGATTCTCGAACGGGATGCCCAGCATGTGGGCGCGGTGCACGGACCGCAGCACCTCCACGGTGGGGCGGCGCTCCCCGGACCAGCCGATGCGGGCGAAGTAGGCGTCGAGGTCGAGTGTCATACCCCGACACTACGCAGACACCTCAGTGGTTCCCCACAGCCCCTGACGGCACGACAGCGGGCGGGACCCGCCCGGGCGTCGGGGCGGCGTCAGGCCGCCCGCCGGCCGCCGCCCCGCACGGCCCGGCCCGCCAGGGCGGACGTCCGCCTGCCGTCCTCGATGACGAAGCGGCCGTCGATCAGGACGTGCGGGACGCCCACCGGCAGGGTGCGCGGCTCCTCGAAGGTCGATCCGGCCGCCACGGTGGCCGGGTCGAAGAGGACCAGGTCCGCGCGGTAGCCCTCGCGGACGTACCCGCGGTCCGGCAGGCGCAGGCGGGCTGCCGGGCGGGAGGTGAGGTGGGCGACGCACTCCTCCAGGGAGAGGATGCCCAGCTCCCGTACGTACCGCCCGAGGTACTGGGGGAAAGTGCCGTACGCGCGGGGGTGCGGCTTGTCGCCCTGGAGGATGCCGTCGCTGCCACCGGTGTGGACCCGGTGGCGCATGATCTGCCGGACGTTCTCCTCGTGGCCGACGTGCTGGAGGATCGTCGTGCCCAGCCGGTCCTCGACGAGCAGCCGGCGGGCCGTCACCCAGGGTTCCTCGCCGCGCAGCCGGGCGGACTCGGCCACCGTACGGCCGACGTGGTCCGCCAGCGCGGGTGAGCCGACGCCGGAGATCTCGATCGTGTCCCACTCGATCGGGACGCCGTGGCAGCCGTCGGAGCCGACGACCTCCATGTGGTGGCGGATACGCTCCGCCGTCTCCCGGTCCGCGAGCCGGGTCATGACCGACTCGGGGCCGCCCTCGCTCGCCCAGCTGGGCAGCATCGCCACCAGGGTCGTGCAGCCGGGGGTGTACGGATAGGTGTCCAGGGAGATGTCCGCGCCGGTGGCGAGGGCGTCGTCCAGGAGGGCGAGGAGCTCGGGGGCCCTGCCCTCGTTCACACCGAAGTTCATGGTGGCGTGCGCGAGATGGAGGGCGCAGCCCGCGTCGCGGGTGAGCCGCACCATCTCCTCGTACGCGGCGAGGGCCCCCGCGCCGTACGAGCGGTGGTGCGGGCAGTAGTAGCCGTCGTGCGCCGCCACGACCCGGCACAGCTCGGTGAGTTCGGCGTCCTTCGCGTACATCCCGGGCGTGTACGTCAGGCCCGAGGACATGCCGACCGCGCCCTCGGCCATGCCCTGGGCGACCAGCTCCCTCATGCGGTCCAGCTCGGCGTCGGTGGCGGGGCGGTCGTCCCAGCCGACGGCGAGCATCCGGACCGTGCCCTGCGGGACGAGGTAGGCGGCGTTCACAGCGATGCCCTGGCCGCCGAAGTTGCGGTCGAGGCGGTCCAGGTAGCCGCCGACGGTGCGCCAGTCGAAGTCGATGTCGCCGCCGTCACCGTTCCAGCCGGCTATGGAGCGGCGGACCTCGGCGAGCGTGCGGTCGTCGGCGGGGGCGTAGGAGAGGCCGTCCTGGCCGAGGACCTCCAGGGTGACGCCCTGGGCGGCCTTCGCGCTGTGGTCGGGGTCGCGCAGCAGGGCGAGGTCGCTGTGCGCGTGCATGTCGATGAAGCCCGGCGAGAGCGCGAGGCCGTCCGCGTCCAGAGTGCGGGCGGCGGTGGGGCGGGGGCCGTCGCCCTCGCTGCGGATCTCGGTGATCCGGCCGTCCGTGATGCCCACGTCGGCACGGTAGGAGGGGGCACCGGTGCCGTCGGCGACGCGGGCGTCGCGGATGACCAGGTCCATGGGAGGTCGCCTTTCGGGGTGGGGGCTTTCCGCCGTGCTCAGAAGAAGGTGCGGATGTAGTCGGTGACGGTGCCGTCCGCCTCGACCAGCGGGATCAGCTGCCACTTGTCGAAGGACGTGCAGGGGTGCGAGAGGCCCATCCCGATCCAGTCGCCGACCTCCAGTTCGGCGCCCGCCTCGGTGCGCACCCAGCCGTGCTGGTCGGACAGCCCGCTGACGGTGATGCCGGTGGCGGGCCGTACCGAGCCGTCGCGTGCGGAGCGGACGACCTGCGCCTCGGGGAGGTCCAGGTCATAGGCGGCGTCGCGCTTGCCCGCGTTGACGAAGGCCTGCCCGGGGGTGGGACGGGAGACGACCTGGGCCCAGAGGCGGAAGGCGGGCTGGAGCGCGCCCTCCTCCGGGATGCGGTTGAAGGGGGTGAGATGGCGGTAGTGGCCGTCGTCGTGGCTGACGTACGCCCCGGAACGCAGCAGCTTGAGTACGGGCCGGCTCATCGCGGGGATCTCGGCGAAGACATCGGCGACCGCGTCGAACCACGCGCTGCCGCCCGCGCTGACCAGGATCTCCTCACCGTCGGCCAGCGCGGGGAAGCGCCCGGCGGCGTCGAGGTCCGCGGCCAGGGCGACGAGCCGGCGCAGCCACTGCCGCACCAGCTCGGGGGACGCGTCCGGTACCTCGCCCTCGTAACCCGCGACGCCCACCAGGCGCAGGGTGGACGTGGCGGCCACCGCGTCGGCGACCGCCGCGCAGTCCGCCTCCGTACGGGCACCGGTGCGCGCGGCCTGACCGGCCCCCAGCTCCACCACGACGTCCACGGGGCGGACGGCACCGGCGGCGCGCAGTGCCTCGTCCATCAGCTCGACGCCGCGCACGGAGTCCACGTAGCAGGCGAAGACGAAGTCCGGGTCGGCGTCCAGCTCACCGGCCAGCCAGCGCAGCGCCACGGCGTCGACGAGTTCGTTGGCGAGGAAGATCCGCCGGATGCCGTAGGCGCGGTACACCCGGGCCTGGTGGGGGACCGCCGCGGTGATGCCCCAGGCGCCGTACTCCAGCTGGCGGGCGAAGAGCTGCGGTGACATCGACGTCTTGCCGTGGGGCGCGAAGGCCAGGCCGTGCCGCTCCGCGTACGTCTCCAGCAGGGCGAGATTGGCCTCGACCGACTCGGCGGACAGGGCCAGGACGGGGGTGGTGAAGCCGCCGGTGAAGAGATTGCGGCGCTCGGCCGCCAGGGCGCCGACGGTCAGCCCCTCCGCATCGGGCGGCAGCGCCTTGAAGCGGTGGTCGACCACTTCACCGGCGAGTGCCGTCACGGGCTGGTCAGCGGGCTGCTGGGCGGCCAAGGGGTCCTCCTCGGAAACATGCTCGTTGCAGCATCTGCAACGGCCATTGCGCATATCGCTTAACGCTGTCTAACATCCGAGCCGATGCCGGGTCAATGGTGAGCACCGGCGCCCACGGCCGACCATGAGGAGCCCAGAGTGCCCGGACACGCAGCCAGGACAGCCACCGCGGACGTCGTCTGCCTCGGTGAGTCCATGGTGACGTTCCTGCCCTCACAGCCGGGCCGCCTCGCCGACGTCCCCTCCTTCGGCCGGGGCATCGGCGGTGCCGAGTCCAACGTCGCCTGCGCGCTCGCCGCCGGGGGCCACCGCGCCAGATGGGTCGGCCGGGTCGGCGCGGACGGCTTCGGCGACCACCTCGTCGCCACGATCGCCGGCTACGGCGTCGACACCTCCGCCGTGCGACGCGACCCGGGCCGCCCCACCGGCGTCTACTTCCGCACGGCGGCGGACCGGGCCACCGACACCCACGAGGTGGCGTACTACCGGGCCGGTTCCGCGGCCTCCGCGATGTCCCCGGACAACGTCCCCTACGAGGACCTCCTCGCCACCCGGATCCTGCACCTGTCCGGCATCACGGCCGCGCTCTCCGCCGACTGCCTGGCGCTCCTCCACGACCTCACCGCCCCCCGCGACGGCCGTCCGCTGGTCTCCTTCGACGTCAACCACCGCCCCGGCCTGTGGCGCGACGGCGAGGCGGGCCCCGAGGTCCTGCTCGCCCTCGCCCGCCGCTGCGACCTGGTCTTCGTCGGCGAGGACGAGGCGGAGGAGGCGTGGGGCGTGCACGGCACCGAGGCGATCCGCGCGGTCCTGCCCGAACCGGACGTCCTGGTCGTCAAGCGCGGCTCGGACGGCGTCACGGTCTTCGCGAGGACGGGCGGCGGCACGGCGGAGGACACCGTCACCACCGTGCCCTCCCTGCGCGTCGACGTCGTCGCCGCCGTCGGCGCGGGAGACGCCTTCGCCGCCGGGTTCCTCTCCGCCACCCTCCGCGACCTGCCCGTACGCGAGCGCGCCCGGCACGGCCACCTCATGGCGGCCGCCGTCCTCACCGTCCCCGGTGACCTCACGGACCCCCCGCCCCGCGCGTACGCCGACCGGCTCGCCGCCCTCGACGACGAGGCCTGGGGCACACTTCGTCTCGGCCCCGGCTGGACAGCCGCCCCCGGGGCGAACGAGGAGGTACGAGTCACATGAGCCAGACCGTCGACCGCGCGCTGAGCATCCTGCCGCTGCTCGCCCAGGGCCCCGCCGACCTCGGCCAGGTCGCGATACGTCTCGGCGTCCACAAGTCCACGGCGCTGCGCCTGCTCCGCACGCTCCACGAGCACGGACTCGTCTACCGCCAGGAGGACCAGCGCTACCGCCTCGGCGCCCGGCTCTTCGCACTCGCGCAGGAAGCCGTCGAGAACCTCGACATACGCGAGATCGCCCACAGCCACCTCGTCGCGCTCAACGAGCAGTGCGGGCACACCGTCCACCTCGCCGTGTACGAGGAGAACGAGGTCCTCTACATCGACAAGGTCGAGAGCCGCTACCCCGTGCGGATGTACTCACGGATCGGCAAACCCGTCGCGATCACCGTCGCGGCGGTCGCCAAACTGCTCCTCGCCGACCTCACCGAGCCCGAGCGGCGCGCCATCGCCGAACGGCTCGACTACCCCATGTACACGTCCCGTTCGCTCCCGAACGCCGGCGCCTTCCTCAAGGAACTCGCCGTCGTCCGCGAACAGGGCTGGGCCACCGACCTCGGCGGCCACGAGGAGTCCATCAACTGCGTCGGCGCCCCCATCCGGGGCGCGGACGGCCGGGTCGTCGCCGCCATGTCGGTGTCCGCACCGAACGTGGTCGTCACGGCCGAGGAACTCCTCACCCTGCTCCCGCTGGTGCGCCGCACCGCGGACACGATCAGCCGGGAGTACTCCGGCACCACCCCCACCAAGAAAGCCTGAAGCGCCATGACCGAGAAGACCGCCCTCACCCCCAGCACGCACACCGCCCCGCCCGCCAAGTTCTCGCACGGCGTGAAGAAGGGGAACATCCTCCAGGTCGCCGGTCAGGTCGGCTTCCTCCCCGCCGTGGAGGGACAGGCGCCCACGCCGGCCGGCCCGACGCTGCGCGAGCAGACCCTGCAGACCTTCGCCAACGTCAAGGCGATCCTGGAGGAGGGCGGCGCGAGCTGGGACGACGTGATGATGATGCGCGTCTACCTCACGGACGTCGACCACTTCGCCGAGATGAACGCCATCTACAACGAGTACTTCGAGGAGCAGGGCCTCAAGGCACCCGCCTCCGCGCGTACGACGGTGTACGTCGGCCTGCCCAAGGGCCTGCTCATCGAGATCGACGCACTCGCGGTCCTCGGCTGATCACCTGAGCACCTGGCCGACCGGTCCGGCGATCCGCCACCGGTGAGCCGCCTCCCCTGAACCGCCCGCCCCACGGCACGGCGCCCCACCCCTCCCCCCGAGGGGCGCCGTGCCGCGCTCCCCCCTGCCCGAAGGGCCCCGTCACCAACGGAGTTGACCGCTCATGCTGCTCGCCGCCGCCCCCGCCCCCGAGGCGCCACCCCACACCGGTGGACTGCTCCTCCTGATCGGCGGAACGCCCGGTCTGCTGACCGTCGCCGCCCTCGGGATCGCACTCCTGCTCTTCCTGATCATCAAGGTCAGGCTGCAGCCCTTCGTCGCGCTGCTCGCCGTGTCCATAGCCGTCGGCCTGGGTGCCGGTCTCTCCGTCACCGAACTCTTCGGCACGGTCCAGAAGTCAGCCGCCGTCTCCGTCATCGAGTCCGGCATGGGCGGCATCCTCGGGCACGTCGCGATCATCATCGGCCTCGGTACGATGCTCGGCGCGATCCTGGAGGTGTCCGGCGGCGCGGAGGTCCTGAGCGCCCGCCTGCTGAACCTCTTCGGTGAGAAGCGCGCCCCGCTCGCCATGGGCCTCACCGGCCTCATCTTCGGCATCCCGGTCTTCTTCGACGTCGGCATCTTCGTCCTCGCGCCGATCGTCTACGCCGCCGCCAAGCGCTCGGGCAAGTCGGTCGTCCTGTACGCGATGCCCCTGCTGGCCGGCCTCTCGATGACCCACGCGTTCCTGCCGCCGCACCCCGGCCCGGTCGCCGCGGCCGGCCTCTTCAACGTCTCCCTGGGCTGGGTCATCCTGATGGGCGCCCTCGTCGGCATCCCGTCCGTCCTCGCCGCCTGGGGCTACGCCGCCTGGATCGGCAAGCGCGTCTTCGTCGACGTACCGCAGGACATGGTCGAGGCGGCGGAGGAGTCCAAGGCCGCGGTCGTCGCCGAACAGCGCGCCGCCGGTGTCACCCCGCACGAGCGGCCCGTCGCGCTCGGCACCGTCCTCGCGATCATCGGCACCCCGCTGATCCTCATCCTCGCGGCGACGTTCTCCTCCATCGCGCTGGACCCGTCCACCCCGCGTTCGGTCATCGAGTTCTTCGGCAACCCGTTCGTCGCCCTGACGATCGCGCTGTTCCTCGCCTACTACCTGCTGGGCATCCGGCGCGGCTGGTCCCGCAAGTCCCTCGAATCGGTCTCCACGGCCTCGCTGAAGCCCGTCGGCAACATCCTGCTGGTCGTCGGCGCGGGCGGCATCTTCGGAGCCGTACTCAAGGGGAGCGGTATCGCCGACGCGCTCGCCGACACCTTCAACGACGTCGGCCTGCCGGTCATCCTGCTCGCCTGGCTGATCTCCGTCGTCCTGCGGGTCGCGCAGGGCTCGGCGACCGTCGCCATCGTCACCACCGCCGGCATCGTCGTCCCGCTCGTCGAGGGCCAGGACATGTCGCAGGCCCACCTCGCGCTGATCATCATGGCGATCTCGGCGGGCTCCATCTTCGCCTCCCACGTCAACGACGGCGGGTTCTGGATGGTCTCGAAGTACTTCGGCATCTCCGAGCGCGACACCCTCAAGACCTGGACGGTCCTGGAGACGGTCCTCTCGGTCGCCGGGTTCGTGGTCGCGGCGGCGCTGAGCCTGGTGATCTAGGGTCCGCCACCCCGGATCAGGCCACTGACCAGGCCTGATCCGGCCCGGCGCCGGACGCCGCCTGCCCCGTCCGGCGCACCGGGCGTCCCCCGGGGAGCCGGGGCGCGCCCCACCGCCCCCGCTCACCGGACGTCCACAGCTGTCGCGGCGGCGCGGGGGCATGACGGCGGTGTGCCGCGCCCCCTTGTGCGAACCGGCGCGATGCGCTTCGTTGATCGACATGGCGGAGACAAGCGAAACCACAGAGGCGGGGGAGCAGGGCTCCCGGCCGCGCACATCCAGCTGGCGTCATATCGGGCCCGGCATCGTCGTGGCGGCCACCGGTGTCGGGGCCGGGGACCTGGTCGCGACACTCATCGCGGGCAGCAAGTTCGGTTACACGCTCATGTGGGCGGCCGTGATCGGCTGCCTCGTGAAGATCTCCCTCGCGGAGGCGGTGGGCCGCTGGCACCTGGCCACGGGCCGCACCCTCTTCGACGGCTGGCGCACCCTCGGCGGGTGGACCACCGGGTACTTCGCGGTGTACGTCGTCATCTGGGGCTTCGTCTACGGCGCGACGGCCATGTCCTCCAGCGCCCTGCCCATCGTGGCGCTCTTCCCCGACGGACCGGGACTGAAGACCTGGGCGATCATCACCGGCCTGGTCGGCCTCGTCTTCGTCTGGTTCAACCAGTACGCCGTCTTCGAGAAGGTCATGACGGTCCTGATCGGCGTCATGTTCGTCGTGGTCGTCTACGTCGCCATCCGGGTGGCGCCGGACGCCGGCGCCTCCTTCGCGGGCCTGCTCCCCGTGCTCCCGGACGGTTCGCTGATCTACACGCTCGGGCTGATCGGCGGGGTCGGCGGCACCATCACCATGGCGGCGTACGGGTACTGGGTGAACGCCAAGGGATGGTCCGACACCTCGTGGATGAAGGTGATGCGGATCGACAACCGGGTCGCCTACATCACCACCGGCATCTTCGTGGTCGCGATGCTCATCGTCGGCGCCGAGCTTCTGCACTCCTCCCAGATCGCCCTGACGAAGGGTGACCGCGGGCTGATCGAGCTGGGCCGGATCCTGGAGGACCGCTTCGGCGCGGGCACGGCGAAGCTGTTCCTGGTCGGCTTCTTCGCGGCGTCGTTCTCGTCGCTCATCGGTGTGTGGCACGGCGTGAGCCTGATGTTCGCCGACTTCGTGGAACGCGTCCGGGCAGCGCGCGACGGCGCGGAGGTGGAGAAGGCGAGCAGTGAGAAGGTCGGCCGGCAGCAGCGGTCCGTACCCTTCCGGGCGTACCTGCTCTGGCTGACCTTCCCGCCGATGACGCTGCTGTGGCTGGACGAGCCCTTCGGACTGGTCATCGCCTACGGCGTCCTGGGCGCGTTTTTCATGCCGTTCCTCGCCCTGACCCTGCTGTGGCTGCTGAACTCCTCCCGCACGCCGCGGGAGTGGCGCAACGGCTGGCTCAGCAACGGGATGCTGGGCGCGGCCGGGCTGCTCTTCCTCGTGCTGTGCGTCCAGCAGGTGCGCGAGCTGCCCTGGTGACACCGGCGTAGGAGCCACCACGACGCAGCAGCGCCGCCGGGGGAGCGGCGGCGCTGCTGGGCCGGAGGACGAGCGCGTCACGCCCGGAGGGGGTCACGCCCGGACGGGGTCACGTCCGGACGTGGCGTCGTCCGGCGGGGTTACGGCAGTCCGTGGACGTGCGGACCGACCGCGTTGGACCAGGCGTTGCCCGCGGTGGCGTCCCAGTTGGTGGACCAGGTCATCGCGCCGCGCAGGTCCGGGTACGTCCTGGAGGGCTTGAACGATCCGCAGTTCGTGCCCTTGGTCAGGCAGTCCAGGGCCGCGTTCACGACGGACGGGGCGACGTAGCCGCTGCCCGCACCCCGGGTGGAGGCGGGAACACCGAGGCCGACCTGCGACGGGGCGAGACCGCCCTCCAGCTGGATGCAGGCGAGCGCGGTGAGGAAGTCCACCGAGCCCTGCGAGTAGACCTTGCCGTCGCAGCCCAGCATCGAGCCGCTGTTGTAGTACTGCATGTTGACGACGGTCAGGATGTCCTTGATGTTGAGCGCCGTCCTGAAGTACTCGCCGGAGGTCGACTGCATGTCGATCGTCTGCGGAGCCATCGTGATGACGAGGCCGGCACCCGCCTTCGAGGACAGGGAGCGCAGCGCCTTCGTCATGTAGGTGGAGTTGAGGCCGTTCTCGAGGTCGATGTCGACGCCGTTGAAGCCGTACTCCTGGATGAGCGCGTACACGGAGTCGGCGAAGGCGGTCGCGGAGGCGTCGCTGTTGACGGCGACGGACCCCTTCTCGCCACCGACGGAGATGATGACGTTCTTGCCGGCGGCCTGCTTGGCCTTGATGTCGGCCTTGAACTGGGCGACGGTGTAGCCGTTGAGCCCCGCCGTGTCCAGGTTGAAGGCGACGGCGCCGGGCGTGGCCGTGGCGTCCGCGAAGGAGACGGCGATGATGTCGTAGTTCGCCGGGACGTCGCTGAGCTTCTGGACGGCGGCGCCGTTGTTGAAGTTCTGCCAGTAGCCGGTCACCGCGTGCTTGGGCACCGACGTCGTCGGACCCCCCGGGTCGGTGGCCTTGGCCGTACGCCCGCTGACGGTGGCCGACCTGGCCGACTCACCGGCGGAGTTGGTCGCGCTGACGGAGAACTGGTACGCGGTGTCGGCGGCCAGACCGGTCACCGTCGCGGAGGTACCGGTGGAGGTGGTCGCCTTCGCGCCGTTCCGGTAGACGGTGTAGCCGGTCGCGCCGGAGACCGCGTTCCAGGTGAGGGCCACGGAGGAGGCGGTGGTCGTCCCCACGGCCAGCCCGGCGGGGGTCCCGGGGATCGCCGGCTCCGGATCCGTGCCACCGCCGCCGTCCGGCCCGGTCACCTGGATGTCGTCCGCGACGTAGGCGGCCTGGCCGTACCAGCCGTGGGTGTAGACGGTCACCGAGGTGGTGGAGGGGCCGGTGGTGAAGCTGGTCCTCAGCTGGGTCCAGCTGCTGGATCCGGGCGACCAGGTGGAGACGTCGGTGGTGCCCGTGCCGCTCGCTCCGAGATAGGCGTAACCGCCCTGCACCCAGGAGCTCAGCGTGTAGGTGGAACCGGGCTTCACGGACACGGTCTGCGTGCACCTGGCGTTGTCCTGCCCGGCCGGAGTGGCCTTGAGCGCGGAGGTGCCGCCGTGCACGGGGGAGGAGACCGTGGTGCCGCTTCCCGCGGAACAGGTCCAGTTCGCGAGCCCTGACTCGAACCCGGCGTTCCTGGCCACGTTGACGTCGGCCGCCTGGGCCGTGCCGGTGAGCCCGGTGAAGGCCAGTGCCCCGGCCACGACGCCGGTGACGGCCACGCCGAGGAGCGGCCGGACCCGGCGTCTTCTGTGCCTGCTGCTGCCTGCGGAGCGTTCCACTTGCTGCCTCCGGTGGGGGAGTTGGGGGTGCTGGCGGGAACGGTGGCCACCGTTGGCCGATAAACTGGTCCAGACCAATCAAGTTGTCAAGACCTCTGGCGGATCCGGAGGCGTACGGCACGGGTGGAAGCGGGGCCCGCCCGGGGGCGGGGGCCACCATCGGGTGACGACTCCGGCACTCGCGTGGGCCACTCGCGAGGGTGAGTCGGCCGGGATGCCGGGTGGTGACGCAGTGGATTTTCAGGGCGGCCGGAAAATGCGGCAGACACCCGTTCTGACGTGCTAGGACGAATTCTCACCATTTCCGGTCCCGGGCGGTCGGGGTAACTCTCCGCAGTGGTACAGCGGTTAACGAACATTCTTTTCGTCCGATTTCGCACGGAGGCGTTGCGAACGCGTGTACCGCACGTCTTCGTACTGGGTTCCGATATCTGTTCTCTGCCTGGTTTGACGTGGCTAAAGTGCTGGAGAAGAAGCACGGAGCAGGAGCGATTGCGGCCGGAGTCACCCCGACGACGGCCGGAGCCGAACGGGGAAGAGCGTGCCGACCGCAATAGCAGTGACCAGCGCTGATCTGGTGCTACCGCCGACCGATCAGCAGACACCGCCTGCGGCGCTCCTGCGCGCGCCGGGCGAGCAGGCGCTGGACACGGCGCTGTCCGACATGCAGCTGCTGCTCGACCAGCACGGTTATGTGATCGCCGTCTATCCCGCCAACATCGCGCCCGCCCACGAACGGCGCCTGCACACCGTCCGATCGGTGCTGGAGAGCGACAGGATCGCGCTGCTCAAGGTGGACCTGCCGCCCCTGGGGGTGGCCGTGCTCGTCCGGCAACTGAGACAGCTGTCCATCTGTGACTTCAGTGCCGGTGTGGTCGCCTCGGCGGCCAGACTGCTCTCCCACTACATCCATGCCGGAGCCCTCCTGAACTCGGTGACCAGACTCGACCGGGTCCCTGTCAGCCTGAAGGCTCACGCGAAGTCGTGGGTCCCCGGCTCACAGTTCGGCGTGATGGCCAACCCGAACCCCCAACTGATCAAGATCGGGACGGGGGAGCTGACCGGACCCGAGTTCGGAACGCATCTCCTCGTCGCGAAAGGGCAGTTGCAGTCGGACTGGGTGACCAGCACGATCGCGCCGGCCTGGGGGGTCCAAGCGGTGCACGAGGTCGCACCGCTCACGGACTCACCGGGGTGGTGGGGGACGTCGAAGATGATCGAGTTCGCCGCCTTCCTGCCCGATATCTCGGTCATCTACCAGCTGGTTTCCTCGGTGCGCAGGGAGGTCTGCACCTGGTGCGGCAACGAACTCATCGGGGACCGCTGCGGGTTGTGCTCCGCCCCGCTGCGTCCGCAGGAGAACCAAAGCAACGGCTCAGGTGTCCTGAACCAAGGAACACCCCTGCGACACGGGTCGTAGGACGCCGCACGGTGCTTCCCGGCCGAGTGCCGCCGAGACAGGAACCGGCATCCCGGACGAACGGCGCCTGCGTCTCCACGAGGTTCGTCCCCACCCGGACCCGATCCGCTTCATCCGTCCGCTCCGCTCATCGGCCACGACTCCCAACGAGGTTGCTCCGCTCATGAACTCACGGCAACGCCGCGGCGTGATCCTTCTCCTCCTCTCGGTCCTCTGTGCCTTCGGCGCCTTCGCCGGCGTCCTCTCGGTGATCAGCGACGTCAACTCGAAGGTCGGGCCGGAGGTGACCGCCTACCAGGTGAAGACGAACGTGGCGCCCTACGCGCCGCTGGCGCCGGGGCAGTTCGAGAAGGTCAGGATGCCCGAGCGCTGGTTGTCCGAGAACGCGGTCACCGACCTCTCGATCATCAACGGGAAGATCGCCGTCACCCAGCTGAACAAGGGCTCCCTGCTGCAGGACGACATGCTCGTCTCGCGGCCCAGGGTGGAGAACGGCGAACAGGAGATAGCCATCATGATCGACGCTGCGACGGGTGTCGCAGGCAAGATCCGGCCGGGCAACCTCGTCAACATCTTCGCCACCTTCGCCGCGGAGAACGAGCGGGAGAAACCCACCTCCCGCGTCATCGTGCCCAACGCCAAAGTCATCGACGTCGGCCAGCTGACCGCCCTCGAACCGAAGGCGGACGACCGGGGCGGACCGACGGAGGCCGTGCCGATCACGTTCGCCCTCAACACCACGGACGCCCAGCGCGTGGCCTACGCGGAGTCCTTCGCCGAGCACGTACGGCTGGCCCTCCTGCCGGAGAACAGTCCCACCACCCTTCGTCCGGGTGAGGGCAGCTACAACCTCGACGAAGACAAGAACAAGTGAGGGCCGGATGAGCACACGAATCCTCCCGGCCGTCGGTGACCCCGACGCCGCCCGATCCATCACCACGCTGCTCAGCCAGCTCCCGGACGCGGAGCCGGCCGGACCGCTGGGTGACTCGACCTCGCTGCTCGACACCCTGGCGCGGCTGGCCTCGGAATCGCTGGACGAGCTGCCGGAGGTCGTGCTGGTCCACGAGCGGATCGGCCCGGTACCGGCACTCGAGCTGATCCGGGAGGTGTCCCTGCGGTTCCCGGCGGTGGGAGTCGTGCTGGTCACCGCCGACGCGAGCCCCGGGCTCTACTCGGCCGCGATGGACTCCGGCGCGCGAGGCCTCGTCGGTCTGCCCCTCTCCTACGAGGAACTGGCGACACGCGTGCAGGCCGCGGCAGGCTGGTCCGTGGGCGTCCGCCGCCATCTGGGCCAGGGCGCGGACGTCTTCACCGGGCCCGGCGGAACGGTCGTCACCGTCAGCGGGGCCAAGGGCGGTGTCGGGACGACCGTCGTGGCCGTCCAGCTCGCCCTGGCCGCCAAGGCGTCCGGTCACACGGTGGCGCTCGCCGACCTCGACCTGCAGTCCGGTGACGTGGCCTCCTACCTCGACGTGCAGTTCCGCAGGTCGATCGTGGACCTCTCCACCATCCAGGACATCTCACCGCGGGTCCTCCAGGACGCCCTGTTCAACCACGACACCGGTCTCGGACTGCTGCTGGCACCGGGAGAGGGGGAGCGCGGTGAGGAGGTCAGCGACCGGGTCGTACGCCAGATCATCAGCGCGCTCAGACACCGCTTCGAGATCGTCGTCATCGACTGCGGCACCCACATGAACACGGCGAACGCCGCAGCCGTCGAGATGGCGGACCGTACGCTGCTGGTCACGACTCCGGACGTCGTCACCGTCCGGGCGGCGAAGCGCATGGTCCGGCTCTGGGACCGGCTGCAGATCCGCAAGGCCGAGGAGACCATCACCGTCGTCAACCGGTACAACCGGAACACGGAGATCCAGCCGCCGCTGATCGAGAAGATCACCGCCACGAAGGTCGCGCGCATCGCGATCCCCGCGGCCTTCAAGGAGTTGCAGGCGGTCGTGGACGCGGGCCGCATGCAGGACCTGGAGGCCAAGTCCACGGTCAAGCAGGCACTGTGGGGCCTCGCGGGGGACCTCGGCCTGGTGAAGAACACCGAGGGTACGGACAAGCAAGGCAGGCTCAGAGGCGATCGAGGCGCGCTCGGTGGCCGCCGCGGACGTGCGAAGTAAGGGCCGCTCACCGATACCGAGGGGGACAGTCGAGCCATGGGACATCCAGCAGAGGGACCGACCGTGACGGGCCGCCGGCACGGCCCGCGCGATGACCGGGGGCAGGCGGCGATCGAGTTCACCGGCACGCTCCCACTGATCCTGGTCACGCTCGCCCTGATGTGGCAGGCCGGGGTGGTGGGCTACACCTTCATGCTGGCGGGCAACGCGGCCGACAAGGGAGTCACCGCGGCCACGTCCACGTACGGCAGCCGGCAGGCGGCGTGCGAGAGAGCCGGCCGCGAGGACCTGCCGAACGCCTGGGACGCCTCGTTCAGATGCAGCGCGAGCGGCGACATGGTCACGGCAAGGGTGGACCTCAAGGTACCGCTGCTCTTCCCCGGCGCCTTCAACCTGCCGATGACGGTACCGGGTGAGGCGGCTGCCGCACTGGAGAATCGGGGGGCGTGGTGACGCGCCCACAGCCCGGAGCGACCGGGACGCCCGCACCGCGAAGCGGCCGGCGGCAGAGGGGACAGGCCGCCATCGAGTACGTGGGGGTGCTGGTCATCCTCCTCGTCGTCGCCCTCGCCGTGGTCCAGCTCGGTATCGCGGTGTACGCGGCACAGCAGGCGGGGACGGCATCGCGTGCGGCGGCGCGCGTGGCGTCGCTCGACGGCCAGGCATGGAAGTACGAGCAGGCGGGACGGGCGTCGATGAGCGGCTGGCTCGCGGACGGTGCCACCTTCACCCCGTCCGGAGGCGGTGACGAGATGACCGTGACCACCGAGGTCGAGGTGCCCTCCCTGCTGCCGCTGCTGGACTCCTGGTCGGTCACGAAGAGCGCCACCATGCCACGCGACTGACCGACGTAATGCCGAACCGAGACAGGGAGTTGAGGGAATGAGCCTGCGGGCGCGCATCACCGGGCCCGAGCCGGCCGGGGGGCTGAGCGAGGAGAACCGGCTGGTCGGTGTCTACCGCGCCAAGCTGCTGGAGGAGATCGACCTCGCCGAGATGTCCGCCCTCGCGGCGGCCGAGCGCAGGGCGCGGCTGGAGCGCGTGCTGGGCCACATCATCAGCCGCGAGGGACCGGTCCTCTCCACCGTCGAGCGGTCGCAGCTCATCCGCAGGGTCGTCGACGAGGCCCTCGGCCTCGGCATCCTGGAACCCCTGCTCGAGGACGCCTCCATCAGCGAGATCATGGTCAACGGACCGGAACAGGTCTACGTGGAGCGGGGTGGCCGTCTCGAGCTGCTGCCCATGCGCTTCTCGTCCAACGAGCAGCTCATGCAGACCATCGAGCGCATCGTCTCCACCGTCAACCGAAGGGTGGACGAGGCCAACCCGATGGTCGACGCCCGCCTGCCGTCCGGCGAACGAGTCAACGTGATCATCCCGCCCCTCTCGCTGAAGGGCCCCATCCTCACCATCCGGCGCTTCCCCCGTGCCTTCACGCTCCAGGAGATGATCAGTCTCGGTTCCCTCGACGAGCACATGCTGCTCCTGCTGGCCGGACTCGTCCGGGCGAAGTTCAACGTGATCGTCTCCGGTGCGACCGGCACGGGGAAGACGACCCTGCTCAACGCGCTCTCCGGACTGATCCCGGACGGCGAGCGCATCGTCACCATCGAGGACTCCGCCGAGCTCCAGCTCCAGCAGACCCACGTGATCACACTGGAGAGCCGCCCCTCCAACGTCGAGGGGAAGGGCCAGATCACCATCCGCGACCTGGTGCGGAACTCCCTGCGCATGCGGCCCGACCGCATCATCGTCGGTGAGGTCCGCGGCGGCGAGACACTGGACATGCTCCAGGCGATGTCCACGGGCCACGACGGCTCCCTCGCCACCGTCCACGCCAACAGCGCCGAAGACGCCCTGATGCGACTGCAGACGCTGAGCTCCATGTCCGAGGTGGAGATCCCGTTCGTCGCGATCCACGACCAGATCAACAGCGCCGTCGACGTGATCGTGCAGCTCACCCGCCATGCCGACGGATCGCGCCGGATCACCGAGATCGCCGTCGTCGACTCGCACGGCCGCGAGGACTACCGCATCGTCTCGGTCTGCCGGTTCAACGCCCGTCCGATGGCGGCCGACGGACGCGTCCACGGCGCCTTCGAGTACTACCCGATGCCCCGCCGCGTGGCCGAACGCCTCTACATGACGAACGAGGCGATCCCGGCCGCCTTCGGCGTCGCCGAGTCCGAGGAGCAGCTGGCCGTGCGCAGATCCACCGCCTGACCCACCCACGGGCGCCCCGGCCCGTCTCCAGCCCCCCGCCCGCCGCTCACCGAGAAGGTCTTCGCCCGACATGGATAGTGTTCCGCTCCTGACGATCGGCGTCACGCTGCTCGCCGGCCTGTTCGCCGTCATCGGTGTGCACACGTACTCGTCGGGCCAGGCGCAGCGGCAGCTCCTGTACGACCGGATGTCCCAGACGGGACAGGTCACCATCGGCGGCCGCCGCCGGCGCTTCCGGGGTGTCGACCGCCGTCTGCGCAAGACCGGTCTCGGCAAGCGCATCGAGCGCAAGATCTCGGCCACCGGGCTGGACCTCACGCCCGGTGAGTACTTCGTCTACGTCATCGCCGCCCTGCTCGGCCTCTACTTCGTGGCCGGGGCGGTCTTCGCACCGTTCTTCGGGCTGCTCGCCGGCCTCATCGGCCTGTGGGGCGGCAACGCCTTCCTCGACTGGCAACGCGCCAAACGCACGGAGGCGTTCATCAACCAGCTCCCCGAACTCACCCGGGTACTGGCCAACGCCACCCAGGCGGGCCTCGCGCTGCGCACCGCCATCGCCATGGCCGTCGAGGAACTCGACGACCCGGCCCACGAGGAGCTGCGCCGGGTCGCGGACCGGCTGGCCGTCGGCCACTCCCTCGACGACGCGCTCAACGAACTCGTCGAACGACTTCCCTCCCGCGAACTGAACGTGCTCGTCTCCACGCTGATCCTGTCCAGCCGGGCCGGCGGCGCCATCGTCTCCTCGCTGCGCAACCTCACGGAGACGCTGGAGGAGCGCAAGGAGACCAGGCGAGAAGTCACCACGCTGCTCTCCCAGGTGAAGGTGACGGCGGTCGCGGTGCCGATTCTCGGGCTGGGCTTCCTGCTCCTGATCAACGGCATGCGGGACGGCGCCCTGGACGACATGACGAGCGCCTTCCCGGGGCGGGTCGCCGTGGTGATCGCCGCAGGGCTCTACGCCCTCGGCTTCTTCCTGATCAACCGACTGACCCGCGTACGCATCTGAAGGGGGAGAGGCCGTTATGGAACTACTGCTCGCACTGGTCTTCGGGCTTGCCGTCCACGGGGTCTTCCAAGGCCTCCGCATGTACCGTGCCGATGCCAAACTGCCGGGCGACCTCGCGGTCGCCCTGGAGGTCGGCGCCAGCCGCACCACCGCCACCGGCAGCGCGGTGGACCGGCTCGGGATGCGGTACGCCCCCAGGGTGCTGCGGATGATGGGGCCCAAGCGGGTCGACAAGCTGCGCCGCAAGCTGGACATGGCGGGCAATCCCGGCGGCATGACCGTGGACCGCTACGCGGCGCGGCGCGCGGTCTACGGAGGCCTGGGGACCCTGGCGGGGCTCGCCATGCTCATGAACGGACAGATGGTGCTGGCCGTCCTGTTCTTCGTCTACGGCCTCTTCTGGACCGACGTGCTCATCCGGTCCGCCATCGGCCGGCGCAAGGACGACATCGACCGCACCCTGCCCGACTTCCTGGACGTCCTCGCGGTGGTCGTGTCCGCGGGGCTCGGGTTCCGTCAGGCACTCGAGCGGGTGTCGGAGAAGTACTCCGGTCCGTGGGCCGACGAGCTGCGCATCACCCTGCGCCAGATGGACATGGGGGTGAGCCGTCGTGATGCCTTCGACCAGCTCCGCAAGCGGAACGAATCGGAGCAGGTCTCCATGTTCGTGTCGGCGCTCCAGCAGGGGGAGGAGCTCGGCGCGCCCATCGTCGACACCCTGATCCAGATCGCCAACGACATGCGCCGCACCGACGCGCAGAACGCCCGGCGCAAGGCGTCCAAGGCGGTGCCGAAGGCGACGCTCATCGTGACCAGCTTCATGCTCCCCGGCACGATGATCCTCATCGGTGTGGGCTTCTACTACGCCGCGAACGTCGACATCGGCGACGTCTTCGGGGGCTGAGGGCATGGCGACGAGCGCGGACGAGGAGGTGAACCGCACATGGGACCCGGACCGAGAGGCCCCGCACTGACCGGTGGCCCGGACGCGGCGGCGCCGGGTGCCCAGCCCGGACACGTACCGGCACTGCCCATCCAGATCAACGCACTGCAGGCCCTGTGCCGGCAGCTGTTCGGCTTCCGCCTGGCCATGACGGCCCTGGCCGCGCCCTTCGCGCTGAACGGCGTCGACGACGAGCTGGGCAGCTGGCTGGTCGGGGCGGCGGTCCTCGTCACCGTGATGGTGTCCTACCTCCTGATGAGGGACTGGGAACGGTTCGGCCCGATCCTCCTGAAACACCCCGCGCTCCTCGGCGTCGACATGCTCTTCGGCGCCCTGCTGCTCTTCGCCGCGTCGCCGGGGTCCACCCTGTCGTACGTCACCGTCTGCACCCCGCTCCTCGCGGGTCTCGTCTACAGCTGGCGGGGAGGGGCCGTCTTCGCTGTCTTCCAGACCCTCCTTCTCGCCGCCGCCTACGGGATCAACGGCAAGGCCGAAGCCGACGCCTCGGCGCTCCTCATGGTCGGCCTCTGCATCATGGCCGGTGCGGTGGGCAGCACCCTGCGCGGGCTCCTGCTGCGGTTCGGCGCCGCGTCCCAGGCCCTCACCGAGACACGGGCGCGCCTCGCCGTGAACAGCGCGGTCGAGGAGGAACGGGCCCGTCTCGCCCGCGAGATGCACGACTCGGTCGCCAAGACGCTGCACGGTCTCGCCCTGGCTGCCGACGGCCTGGCCGGTTCGGCCGACCGGATGGACCCGCTCACCGTCAAGCACCAGGCCGAGCTCGTCGCCCGCTCCGCCCGCCGCGCCGCCGCCGAATCCCGGGAGCTGCTCTCCGACCTGCGCCGCGAGTCCGGCCTGGACGGCGGCGTGGACCTCCTGGACGAACTGCGCGCCCGGACCGAGGACTTCGGACGCCGCCACACGGTGACGACGGCGTTCCACCGGATCGGAAGCGGTCCGGTACCCCGCATCCCCCATGCCGTGGCCCGGCACGCGCTCATCATCGCGACGGAGGCCATGGAGAACGCCCACCGGCACGCTCGTCCACAGCGCCTGGACGTATCCGCCGGACTGGTGCGCGATGTGGTGCGCATCAGTGTGTACGACGACGGCGACGGCCTGCCCCCGGGCACCTCGCTCGCCGACCTGAGGAAGGCCGGGCACTTCGGCCTGGTCGGCATGGTCGAGCGGGCCGCCTCCATCGGGGCCCGTATCCGCATCGGCCGGGGAAAGGCCACCCGGGGAACCGAGGTCCGCCTCGATCTGTCCCTGTCTGCCATGGACCTGACACCGCCGGCCCTCCCCGGCTCCTCCCCGTACCCGGCGACGCGGCGGCCCCCGCTCGGGTCGCCGCCGGGTGAACACGCGGGAACCCGCGAATGACACCGGTGGTACAGCCGCCACGAAACCGTCCCCCTCTGAGAGGAGGCCGCACCATGCAGAACGAGACGTCCCGAGGCTCCGGAGAGCAATGGGACCGGCATCCCCATGTCTCGCAGCACACGTCTTCGAACCCCAGCGCCCTCAGTTCGCACAGCACGCCTGGTGCCGCGGTCCCCGCGGCGTCCGGTGAGTCCGCCGCCTTCCCGGCCTTCCCCGGCCCCTTGCCGGCGGCGGTGCCCCTCAGGGTCGTCGTCGCCGACGACAACCCCGTCGTACGGGCGGGGCTGACGGTTCTGCTCCAGGGGCGGGACGACATCGACGTGGTCGCGGAGGCCGGCGACGGCCGCCAGGCCTACGAGGTGTCGGTCAGGCACCGTCCGGACGTCATCCTGCTCGACGTGCGTATGCCCGGCGTCGACGGCATCTCGGCCCTCCCGCACCTGGTGCGGCTCGCGCCCGTGCTGATGATGACCTACAGCCGCGAGAGCGAGATCGTCCACGAGGCGCTGCGTCTGGGGGCCGGCGGTTATCTCGTGCACGGCGAGTTCACCGCGGATCAGCTGGTCGCGGCCGTGCGCGACACCAAGGAGGGGCGGGCCCACTTCACGCACTCCGCGTCCAGCGCGCTGCTGCGGTCCGTACGCGGCGGCCCCACGGGCCCCGAGCAGGTGGCCCGTCCTCTCCCCGACGGTCTGGGAACGGCTTTCAGCGGCTCCGGCCAGGGATCCGCCGGTGGACACGGTCAGCCATCTGCATCCGCACACACGCAAGGCCTGCAGGGGGACGCGAGCCGGGGGGCGGACGCGTACAGCGCGGAAGGGCAGGGGGAGTTGCGTCGGCCCGGATGTGCGGAAAACTCTTCGCTCGCGCAATCTTCTGTGGGATATTCGTCTACGGGAGCCCCTGCCGCGGCGCCCCAGGCAATGGTCGCCGAGCTGAGTGAACGGGAGGTGGAAGTGATGGACCTGATCGCGTCGGGCATGACCAATCAGCAGATCGCCGCCACCTGTTTCATCAGCCAGAAGACCGTCAAGAACCACATCAACCGCATCTTCGCCAAGTTGAACGCCGGTAGCCGGGGCGAGGCCATCGCCCTCTGGCACCGCATGTCGACCGGGGGGCCGACGAGGCATGGTTGAGCACGCGCTGGGCCCGAAGGCCCAACTGAGGGAGTGGGCCCGGAGTTGGGCCCGGAGGCCCATGTGTGCGGGTGGTGCCCCGACGTACGTTTCGCATGTCGGAAGCGAGACCGGCCAGGAGGAAGCCGGAAGCGCGGACGACACGAAGACTTACGCAGCAGCGTCGGCCGGCCAGCGGCCGGCCGCACTCGGAGGGGAACACCATGATGAAGGACGCCGCGCTCAAGGCCGCAGTCAGCACGCGGGTCTACGTGAACAGCTGGGCGAACACCACGGTCGACCACATGAAGCGTCGCCGGGACAACGGTCAGGGCGCCCTCGAGTACGTAGGTATCACGATCCTCGTCGTGGCGATCGTCGTCGCGCTCCTGAACACCAAGATGGGCGACACCATCGCGAACAAGTTCAAGGAGAAGATCAACGAGGTCCTCAACAAGTGAGCCGAGGGCTTCTCCGCGAGTCAGGGCAGGCCGCACCGCTGTACATCACGGCGGTGGCGGGCCTGCTCTTCCTTGCGTTGGTGTTCTTTGCGTTCGGTGAGGCGGATGTCCGACGTAACGGTGCCCAGAGTGCGGCCGATGCCTCGGCGCTGGCAGCGGCCCAGGAATCCCGTGACCAGCTCGAGGTCGACCTCCGGGCTCACATCCTGGACAGGGCCTACCTCACCCACCTGTTCAACGGGCCCTTCCCGGGCACCTACAACGGCTGTGCGCAGGCGTCCAGGTTCGCCGCGCGGAACGACGCCGGTGACGTCGACTGCGCCATGCTCTTCGACGGGCGCTGGGGATTCCGGGTCGGCGTCAGGTCGAACAAGGGGATGAGTGCGAACCTCGTCCCGGGCACGGAGGGGAAACGCGCCGAGGCGGATGCGGTGTCCGTCGTCAAGTCGCGTTGCAAATTCATCCCGAACCCGGACGCCACGGGGCTGTCGCCCGGCACAGTCGTCTGTGACAGCAGAGTATGGGTGATCAATCCCAAGGACTTGGCGCTCATGCCCGACATGAGCGACCTCTTCTCCGTTCGACTGGCCGAACGCTGACCGTGAATCAACGCAAAGGATCACGCATGAATAACCGGCACGTGAGGAATGTGCGCCGGGCTGGGGCTGCCGCCCTCCTGGTATCGACACTGGTGTTCTCCGTGGCCGCTTGTGGCGGCGACAAGGGGGGGCAGGACAAGGCGCCCGCAGCCTCGTCGGAATCCGGCAAGGACAAGGAAGAGGAAGCTCCTGAGGGTGAAACGCTGCCCGACAGGAGTTCGACTCTTGCCACCCTCAAGAACGACAAGGGCATCGAGATGGTCGTGTACACGGCCAAGCGTGACAGCGGCGGGTTCCTCACCATCAGCGGCGACTTCAAGAACCCGGGCAGCGAGGGCTTCACCACGCCCGTCGAGTGGAGCGGCCAGGAAGAGGCGGTAAAGGGCGCCGGGCCCTCACTGGCAGGCATGACACTGGTCGACTCCGTCGGCAAGAAGCGTTACTACGTGCTGCGTGACACGGACAATCGGGCGCTCACCACCAGTAATTACACGTCGAGCATCGAGGCGGGCAAGAGTCTGAACTTCTTCGCCCAGTTCCCCGCCCCGCCCAACACGACGAGCAAGGTGGACCTGCAGTTCCCGGGCTTCCCGAACGCGACGATTGAGATCTCCTGATGACTGGCGCCCTCACCCGTCCAGGACGGGCCGGTGCCCGCGTGGCGACGACTGTGCTCGCGGGAGTGTTCGCCTTCGGAATGGCAGGTGTCCCCCAAGCGGACGCGGACGACACTCCGTACCCCTCGGCTTCGGCTGAGGCTCCGGTGGAGGTGGATCCCAACGACTCCGATCTCAAGCTTCCAGAGGGTGCCACGCTGGCCGCACCCAAGGTCCTCGACATCAAGTCCGTGGTCGAGGACCTCGGGGGCGAGGAGCGCCGTGAGGACACCAATTCGGACATCAAGTTCGCTCTCCAGGCCGAGGTGCTCTTCGGTAAGGACAGCGCGAAGCTGAGCTCCGAGGCCAACTCCCGCATCCTTGCCATCGCAGCCGAGATCGAGGCGCAGAAGGCCGTCAAGGTCCGCGTCTTCGGGTTCACCGATGATCTCGGCTCCTCGGCCCACGGCGACGTGCTGTCCAAGGAGCGTGCCGAGGCGGTGAACGGGGTGCTGTCCGAAGAGCTCGGCACGACGGTCACCTTCGAGATCCGTGGTTACGGCGAGCAGTACCCCATCGCGGACAACAGCACGGAAGAAGGCCGGAAGAAGAACCGCCGCGTGGAGATCTCCTTCCCGCGCGGTGCGAGTTCCTGACTCCGCCCCTCATCCAGTGGCCCGGTACCTCGGTACCGGGCCACTGAACGTGCCAGCACAGGTGGCCGGCCCGGCCGGCCGACTCGTGGGGACGGTGCTCAGCCCACGGTCGCCGCGAACGCGGCCAGCAGACCCAGGGAGAACAGGCCGAGCACCGTGGCGAAGACCGCCGGCATCAGTACCGGCCCCCAGGCGCCCGGTCCCGCGACCGTAGCCCGCCGGTCCGGGGCAGACGGGTCGAAGGAGACGCGCACCGGTGCCCCGACCTCGTAGCCGAAGGGGCCCGGCGCGTGGTCCGTGAACTCCACCTCACGGCCGTCCGGGGTGCGGAAGGCGAATACGTACTCGGTGCGGTAACGGTTCTCCGCGCCCGATCCGCGGTCCACCACCCGCCGGTCCGCGCACCGGCCCTCCACGTGTTCGCCGTGCCGGAGCAGCCGCAGCACGCGGAGGAGCCGGAGGCCGGACCGGGCCGCGAAGGCGCCGAGGAAGAGGCCGAACAGCAGGAGGAAGGTGGCCGTACCACCGGGCAGTACGTCCATGAGCGGGGCTCCTCCGCGCTTACTTGACGGTGATGGACTCGACGAACGAGTCGAGGTCGGCCGGAGTCAGCGCACCCTTCACCGCGTTGATCCGGATGGCGAACGGTACGTCCTTCGAGTCGACGCCGGCCACCACGACGCCTGTCATGCGCGTCCCCTTCGCCGGGGTCGCCTCCTCGCCCGTGGACGTGAACTCGTAGTCGATCCTGCGGGCCTCCCGGGCGCTCTCCTCACCCGCGAGGCGCACGTCCCGGGTGTCCTTACGGGTCGCTCCGAGGCCGATCCCGGCGCCTGCCGCGGCGGCGGCCTCACCGGCGTCGTCGACACCGGTGGCGAAGTCCAGCTGGACGGACACCATGCCGGTGCGCACGCCCTTCTCCTGCTTCAGCGCGACCGCCGCGTTGGCCTTGCTGCGCTCGGACGCCGGCTGCGGGGCGTATCCCTCGTCCTCGGGGTATCCGACGGACACACTCCTCGTGTCGAGCGTGCCCCAGCCGTCCGGGACCGCGGCGGCGTCCGTGCCACCGCAGCCGCTGAGCAGCATCAGGCCGAGCGTGGCGGCGACGGCCGCGCCGAGCGCCATGGACTTCGTCAACGTCATCGCCTCTTCGTCTCGCGGTCTCGTGTGTTCAACGCGCGCAGTAGCTGTAGGGGAGGTAGGTGCGCTTGTCACCCTGCGGAGCTCCGAGGAACCGGGCTTCCGTCAGTGTCTCCTTCTTGTGCTCGTCGGAGATCGAGAAGCCGAGGCTCATGCCCAGGGAGACCTCGAAGCCGAACTCCTGGGCGTCCGTCTCACCGAGGTACCGCATGGTGCTGGACAGGCCGTCCTGGAACATCAGTTGCTCGAAGGGGTCGGTCCCGGCAGGCTTCTCCTGCAGGGAGTGGTCGCCGAACATGTACTCGAACGGTGCGGTGTTGTTGCCTGAGCCGTCGAGCCACTCCTCGGCGAGGGAGCGTTTCGCCTCGGTGATCTTGTCGGTCTCCTTGCCGAAGACGACCGAGTTCGTCTGCACCTCGATACCCGTGTCCCCGGACGAGTCGGTCACGCTGCCCTTGCCGCCCCGCTTGTCCCCGTCCTTCTTGCCGTTGTCGCCGCCCACCTCGCCCTTGTCGGACGTCGAGGTCGTCTCCACCGTCCTGGTCATGTCGATGCGGACGATCTTCCCGGTCTCCTGGTCGCGGGTGACGGTGATGGCTCCGGTGCGGGAGTCCTTGGCCCCGGCCGTCCCGCCCAGCGGACCGGCGTTGCCGCCCACCTTGCCCTCGATCTCGAGCTTGGCGGTGTAGGTGTACGACTCGTTGCCGTTGACGTCGTCCTTGGTGATCGTCACGTCCGGCGAGAACTTCGCCTTGCCGCCGAGTTTGGCGCCGAGCTTGTCCTCGTCGCCCGGCTTGATGGAGAGGCCGCCGTCGGCGTACACGTTGATCCCCAGGGACGAGTAGGAGATCTTCTTGTCGCCGATCTTCTTCTCGATGTCCTCCATCTTCTCGGCCCACTTCATGCCGGAGTACCAGCCGCCGCCGTATCCGCCGCTGTGCTTCATCGAGGTTTCCCACATCTTCATTTCCTCGATGTCGTCCCGCATCTTCTGGGCGTCCTCCTCGCTCTTGAACACCCAGGTGTCACCATTGGTTATCTTGATGCCGCCCCCGATGTCGACGTCCGCCTTGCCGAGGCTGCCGAGCTTGACGCCCGGTGTGCTGGCGTTGACGCCCGCGGACGCGGCGTCGGTGAAGGTCATGTAGACGAGCTTGTCGTTCTCGTCGACTCTGCCGTCCTGGTTCACGTCGGTGCCGGCCTGGGCGACCTTCTGCTGGAAGCCGTACTCCTCGCCCCACTCGAACCACCCGATCTTGACCTTGCCTCCGGCGGTGTCGGAGATGTTGGAGATCTGGCAGAGCTTGGGTTCGTAGTCGGCGTCGGTCTTCGGCTTCGCCGTGCCGTCCCCGCCCGTCGTGCAGGTGCCGCCCCCGGTGAGCGCGCTGACGGCGCAGCGGAAGCGCTCGCCGATCCGGCCCGCGACACCGGTCATGACGAGCGCGCCCACGAGCGCGGCGACCAGGATGACGACCCCGGTGTACTCCAGGGCGGCGGCCCCGCCGTCACGCCAGTCGTAGGAGCGCGTGTGCGTCGGCAGGGCGGCGGGCCCGGTGCCCCGTTCCTCCAGCAGCCGGTCGGTGCCGAGCCCGACGGCGGCGCCGGTGGCCATCGCCACGACCGGCATCAGGACGCCCTCGGGGTCCACCACGTCCCACGTCACGACGTAACCGAGGGCGAGTCCCGCGACGGGGACGGCCAGCGTGCCGAGGAGGTACTGGACGCGGGAGTCCTTCTGCCGGTCGGGAAGGGCGCGGGCGGAGGCCAGGACCGTCAGTACGGTCACGGCGATGCTGGGCAGATGCAGCAGGGCCAGTCGCCAGCCGAACTGTCCGAGGCGTTCATCGGTGGCCAGGGTCTCGACGAGTGTCCGCGCCACGAGGTACCCGGCGATGACGTAGACGAGGGCGCCGGCCGCCCAGCCACGGCTCAGGGGGAAGAACCAGCCGCTCCCGCCGGCGCCCGGCGGTACACGGCCCGGGACTCTGCCTCCCCAGTCTCTGCCACCGCTCACGGTTCACCTCTCGTCGACATCCGCCCTGTTGTCCCTCGGGGTGAATGTACGGCTGGGAATCGCGCCCGACCTGGGCCCCCGGCCCCAAATAAGGGCCCAACTCGCGTCGCCGCCAGGAGCGGTGGGCCTGCCGGCCCGCTTCGGGCGGGTCTTCCCGGTCTCCGGCACGGGGGCATCACGGGAACGAGTACGCGGCACTCAGGGAGACCGCCGAGGCGGGTGGTAGAACGGAAGCACCGGCTACGACAGGGGCACCCGCCTTCTCGACCGTCCTGAGGTGGTCCGGAAGGCCAAGAGGATTCACGACGGGACGTATGCGTGACGGCGACCTACAGCTTCCTGACCGTGCACCGGCCCGCACCGCACGCCATGGCGTCGGCGCTGGCCGGAGCCCTCGGAGTGGAACCGGAGGCCGTGGACCTCGCCGACGAGGACACGGAAGAGGCGGACGACAGGAACTGGGACGCCCCGGTGCTGTGCACGTATCGCTCCGTGGCGGGGGACCTCGCACTCAGCTGGGACGTCTCCGTGTCCGACGGGGTGACGGCACCGTCGGCCGAGGCGGCGGCGCTGGAGCTCGCGAAAGGCCTGGGCACGACGGTCCTCCGCCCCGCTCAGGAGGAGGCCCCGTCGGCGTACTGGGCGGCAGGCCCGGACGGTACGGTCACACGGGCCCGTCTGTACGAGGGGGAGGGCGACCTCCCGGTCTGTACGGTCGACGCGGTCGAAGCCCCGATGAAGCAGCTCCCGGCGGCCCGGGTCGAGGTGCTGGCCGAGATCCTGCGGGGGCGACACATCGGGACCCCGGTGACCGACGCCTTCGCCGAGGCGGCCGACCCGCACGGCTGCGCCCCGGCGGCCGGCACCGTGAACCGCGCGCGCGAGGCACTGCTGCTCTGGGAGCGGCTGGTGCGCCGGATCGACGCCGGCCGGCTGCCCGGCGGGCGCTATCCCTTCGAGCTGTACGTCGAGGATCTGCGCATCCGCGACGGCCTGGGGGAGCTGGCCGAGACCGCCGGCCCGGAACGCGAGCTGATCGCCCGGGCCGTGGCGGAGCTGGACGAGGTGTTCCGGCGCGGCACCGAGCCGGACTCGGGTGCGCTGCTGGGCCACCTCACCAGGTCGGGTTCAGCTGTCGCCGACCGGGGCTGGTGGTGGCACCGCCGTCCGGCCACGCTCCCGTGGGACAGCTGAGACGGCGCCGCGGCGACCGGGGCCCCGTCAACGCCCTGCGGGTTCCCCGGGATCAGCCGGTGCCGAAGCGGCCGCGCGACGGCGGCCGCCGAGCAGGACGTGCGCGCCCACTCCGAAGACCAGTCCCCAGAACGCCGAGCCGATGCCGAGAAGGGTGACACCGGAGGCCGTGGCCAGGAAGGTGACCAGCGCGGCCTCCCGGTCCTTCTCCTCCCGTACCGCGCCCGTCAGCCCGCCGGACAGCGCACCGAGGAGGGCGACACCGGCGAGGGCGGCGACCAGCTCTTTCGGCAGCCCCGCGAAGAACGCCACGAGGGTCGAGCCGAACGCCCCCACCACCAGGTACGCGGAACCGCAGGCCACCCCGGCGACGTAGCGGCGCCGGGGATCGCGGTGGGCCTCGGGGCCCGTGCAGATCGCGGCGGTGATGGCCGCGAGGTTCACGGCGTGGGAGCCGAAGGGTGCGAGCACCGCCGAGACCAGGCCGGTCGAGCCGACCAGCAGACGGTCGTCGGGCCGGAACCCGGACGCGGCCAGCACGCCGATGCCGGGCGCGTTCTGGGAGGCCAGGGTCGCCAGGGTCAGCGGGACCGCGATCCCGACGAGCGAGGCCACGGAGAAGGCGGGTGTGGTGAACACCGGCTGCACCAGGCCGGCATGGTCCAGCCGGACGTGCAGCCTCGCGCTCGCGGCGCTGCACACCACGCCCGCGACGAGAGCCAGGAGCACGGCGTACCGGGGCAGCAGGCGCCTGCCCAGCAGGTAGGCCAGGAGCACGGACCCGGCGATGACAGGGGTGTGCTCCAGCGAGGTGAACACGTCGGCGCCGAACGAGAAGAGGGTGCCCGCGAGCATGGCGGACACGACGGCGTCGGGCACCATCCGCATCAGCCGCCCGAAGAGGCCGGTCACCCCGATCAGGGCGGTCACGACACCGGACACCACGAACGCGCCGATCACCTCGCCGTACGCGTACGAGCCGATGCTGGTGACCAGGAGGGCGGCACCCGGGGTGGACCAGGCGGTGATGACCGGCATCCGGGTGCGCATGCTCAGGGCGATGCAGGTCAGCCCGCTGCCGATCGAGATCGCCCAGATCCACGAACCGGTCCGCCCCGCGTCCAGGTGCCCGGCACGGGCGGCGGAGAGCACGATGACCAGCGGGCCGGAGTAGGAGACGACGACCGCGACCACCCCGGCCAGTACGGCTGACACCGAGAGGTCCCGGACCAGCCGTGGCCGTGGCGAGGCTCCGCCGGACGACGGCTGTTCCGCGCGTTCCTCCGTCGTCGGTACCGATGAACCGGCCGTCATCCGCTGTCACCCTTCTCTCGCGCTGCCACGTCCGCCCGACCAGTCGTGCGAACGCCGGAAAACCCTCGCACGGCGAGTCGGGCCCGGTCCGCCGGGTCCGGCACGCGAGACGCGGAGGACCCGGGATGCCTCAGGGCGCGGAGGACGCCATGTTGGGCCCCCGGGCCCAAGACGTGGGTGGTGTGGGCTGGTTAGCGTCGGGTGTATGTCTGGTCGGGGGGTTCTGGGGCGTCGGTCGCGTGGTCTGCTTCGTCGTCGGTCGCGGGGGAGGGCGCCGCGGACGGGGGTGCGTCTGCTGGGCCTGCGGCGGAGTCAGCGTGGTCAGGGTGCGATCGAGTACGTGGGTCTTGTCCTGGTGGTGGTGGCGGTCGTCGGGGCGTTGGTGGCGACGGGCGTGGGTCCCCAGCTGGCCGAGCGTCTCGGTGTGGCGGTCTGTGAGGTGACCGGTGGGAGTGACTGTGGTGGGTCCGGTGGGGACTCCGACGCGCAGGGCTCACCGGGTGAGGGCGATCCGGCTTCGGACGACGGTGGGCCGAAGTCGCAGGCGCAGCTGGACTACGACGCCGCGCTGAAGGAGTTGCAGGACGCCCGGGCGGCGGAGAAGTCGAGTTCCGACCAGGCGTTGGAAGCGGCGAAGGAGCTGGCGAAGATCCTGGCTGAGGAGCTGGGGATCACCGATGCTCTGGATTGCATCACCAAGGGGGACATGGGTGCGTGCACGGAGACGCTGATCAATGTGCTGCTGAGCCTGGTGGGTGGTGCGGTCGGCAAGCTGGCGGCGAAGTACGGGGCGCCGTGGAAGTGGAAGAAGGCCGCGGAGCTGATCCAGAAGCTGAAGAAGCACGGCGGGGACCTCTATGACGGGCTGAAGGGCCTGATCAAGAACCGTGGGAAGGTCACGGACGCGGAGAAGAAGCTCGCGGACGCGAAGAGGAAGCTCGACACAGAGAAGAAGGACCCGCCCAGGAAGGACGACAAGCCGGACAGCCGGCCGACCGCCTGTCCCGCTCGGCACAGCTTCCTGCCCGGCACTCCCGTACTCCTGGCCGACGGGCGCCGCCTCGCCATCGAGAAGGTCGCTGTCGACGACAAGGTGGTCGCGACCGACCCGTACACCGGGCGCACCGGGGTGCGGAAGGTCGAGCAGGCGATCACCACCCACGACGACAGACACTTCACGCGGCTCACCCTGCGCACCGCCCACGGACCGGCCGTCGTCACGGCCACCGACACGCACCCCTTCTGGCTGGCCGACCAGGGGCGCTGGGTCGACGCCGGTGACATCGAGCCGGGGGCCGGACTCCGCACCGCGGACGGAACCACACTCGCCGTCGCCTCCGTGACCCGCTACACGCAGCGCCGGACCACGCACGACCTGACGGTGGCGGGGATCCACACCTACTACGTGGTGGCCGACCGCACCGGACTGCTCGTCCACAACAACGACGGCCCCGCGAGCATCCCGGCCGTGGACAACGCGAGGCTGCAGAAGATCGTGGACGCGCTGTACCACGGGGTGGGCAACGCGGAACTCGTCGGTGACGGCAGCGCGATGGCAGCCGCGAGCGCCGAGGCCAACGGAGCCCCGGGCGTCGAGGGGAAGAACCACATCCGCAGCACGGCCCAGCTCCGCGCCTCGCTGCAGAACTTCCTCACCAAGGACGAGATCCGGCTCAAGGGCGGAAAGAAGGAGCAGGTGATCCGGAGCCCCAAGGACATCAAGATCGCGAAGATCTTGATCCAGGCCATCGACGATGCTCAGCTGGGCAGGTACAAGGGCCACAAGAACTACCCGGGGCTGGATGAGTGCTGATGACCGCCGACGTACAGCTGGTGAAGGACCTGGTCTCCCGGATCCCCGAGTTCGAGGATCTCTACGAGTCGCACGTGTTCAACGAGAACGGCACCGTGCTGCCGCACGTGTTCTTCTGGGACGTCACGCAGGAGACCGTGCAGTCCTATCTCGGTGCCGACGCCGACGCCCCCGACTGGCGGCGGACGCTGGCCTTCCTGGAGGAGCAGAGCGCGCGCGGGGTGCCCGGCATCGACGAGGTGATCGACACCTCGTTCCTGGAGTACCTGCCCTTCCCGGGCAAGCCGGGACACGCGATCGTCGGGGAGCTCGGGCCGGTCATGGCGGCGAGATTCACGAGGGTGCGGCCTGCGGGGTGACCGGGCGGGGAAGTGCCGGTGCCGGCGGCCGGCCGGCACCGGCCCGGCGCAGTCGGCCGCTCCCGGACGGCAGTGCCTCAGCGCGCCGCTGTCTCGGTGCCCGGTGACGGCACCGTCGTGCGACACCGGAGCTGCGCCCCGGCCACGGGTGGGTCCGCCCGGGGGACGGCAAGGACCCGGGTTGGGCCCCTGGGCCCAAGACGGGAAGGCCGGCGGGTCAATAGCGTCTGCGCTGCAGGTGATCGACGCCCGTCCCGGCGCACCCCCACGGCGCCGGGCCGGGCCGCCACCCGAAGGCGACGGCGCGTGCCCACGGCCGGGCCGCCGCCCCTGACCGACGGGGAGTCCCGTCTCCTCCCGCACGGGCTGATGCCTGATCCGTACGGTCGCCCCCCTGGCCGGCCGGGGGCTCGGCACCCGGCAGGTCCCGCAGGCGCCTCAGGCCCCGGGCTCCGTGAGCCCCCGGCTCCCGTGAATCCCCGCGTTTCCCTGCCCCCAGCGCCCTCAGGCCCCCGTTGTCGGGACCGGTCCGGGCCGGGTCACCCGGCCTCCTGACAGCCCCGGCCCACCGGCCCCCGCAGCGGCGGGCTCATAATCGGCCGCATGCCCGATCAGCAGACGCCCTCCCGCCCGGCGGCGCCCGAATCCCGCAGCGCCCGGCAGCGCGTCATGCACCTGCTCACCGCAGCCGCCCCCGCTCTGGGCGCCTACGCGGTGGTCAGAGCCGTCGGGCTCCTCGTCCTCTGGGCGTGGGCGTCGGCCGTGGGGAAGGACGCTCTGCACCTGCTGGGCGGGCGCTGGGACTCCGTCTGGTACCAGCGGATCGCCGAGGACGGCTACGGCTACACCGTCACCCTCCCCGACGGAGGCGTCCACCCCGACCTGGCTTTCTTCCCGCTCCTTCCGGCTCTGGAACGCGCGCTCGCCACGGTCACCCCCTTCACCGTGCAGGGCGCCGGGATCGCCGTCGCCTGGCTGGCGGGGCTCCTCGCGGCCTGGGGGATCTTCGCCGTGGGGGCGCGGCTGTACGGCCGGCGGGCCGGTGTGGTGCTGGCCGCCCTGTGGGGCGCGTACCCGACCGGGTTCGTGCAGTCGATGGCGTACACCGAGACCCTGTTCACGGCCCTCGCCGCATGGTCCCTGTACGCCGTGCTCAGAGACCGCTGGGTCGCCGCGGGCACGCTGTGCGTGCTCGCGGGGCTGACCCGGCCTTCGGCGGCCGCGCTCATCGCGGCGCTCGCGCTCACCGCCGCCGTCGTCCTCCTGCGGGAGTGGCGGGCCGGCGCACGGCGGGGCCTGCTGCGCCGGAACGCGCACATGCTCCTGGGGGTCTGCGCCGCCCCGCTGGGATGGCTGTCCTACGTCGTGTTCGTCGCCGTGCGGGAGGGCGGCCCGTTCGCCTACTTCGACGTCCAGGCGCAGTGGGGCAACAGCATCGACGGGGGCAGGGCGCTGGCCGTGTTCATCGCGGGACTGCCGCTTCCCGCCGCGACCGGACTCTGTGCCGCGCTGGGGCTGCTGGGCATGCTCGTGTACCTGTGCGTACGGCAGAGGCAGCCGCTCCCCGTGCTGGTGTACGGCGTCGCGGTCGTCGTCATCTCGCTCATCGGCTCCGGTTACTTCGGCTCACGGCCGCGCCTGATGATGCCCGCCTTCCCCCTGCTCCTGCCCCCCGCGGTGGCGCTCGCGCGACTGCGTACGACGGTGGGTCCCGGCGCGGTCGTCGCCGCGCTGGCGCTTGGTTCCGCCGCGTACGGTGCGTGGACGCTGCTGGGGGCGGGGCCGCCGTGAGTTGGGCCCACGGGCCCACGCGCCGGCGACGCCCCGGTTGTTAGCGTGCTGATCCGGTGCACAGCGGGCGGGAGCGGTGAACGATGAAGGTACGTACCACTTTCGTGACGGCGGGCACGCTGGTCCTCTGCCTGGCTGCTGCCGGCTGCGGACCGGACGGCGGCGAGGACGGGGGAGCCGGCGGGAGGGCCACCGCCTCCCGGACCCCGGCCTCCGGGGACGGCTCCGCCGCCACGCCCGGAGCCACCGCCGCCCCGGCCCCCACGCCCACCACCCACGGCAGGACCCTCACCGAGGCCGAGCTGGCGAAGGTGGTCCTCGCCACGGACGAAGTGGCGGGCTACGAGATCGCGCCCCTGGAGGGCACCGACGAACGCGGCACCGAGGAGCCCGGGGACAAGGCCTGCCGGCCGATCACCGCGATCATCAACGGCTCGCCCGAACCCGCCCCGGCCGCCACCGTCTTCCGTACGGCCATGGACACGAGGGAGGAGGGCCAGGACGACCAGACCGTCGTCACCGAGATCCTCACCTCGCACCCGAAGGGCGGGGCCGAGGAACTGCTGCGCTCGGTCCGCGACGCGGTGCGGGCCTGCGCCGGGGGGTTCCGCACGACGAGCGACGACGGGCCGTCCACCTACACCGAGGTCAAGACCCTGCCCGCGGCCGGGGCCGGCCAGGAGTCGTTCGCCTACCAGGTGACGGGCAGCCTGGAGGGGGTGAGGGTCCCGCTCGTCTTCCACCTCGTGCGGACCGGTTCCACGGTCGTCACCTTCTACGCGGCCAACTACCTGACGGCGACGGCGCCGGAGGTCCCCGCCGATCTGGTCACCGCGCAGGCGGCGAAACTTCCGTGACGGGTACCGAGATCCGCACCCGCGTCCCCGGCCGCAGACCCCAGCGGCCCATCGCACCGGCCTCCGACTCCACCACATGACGGGCGCGGAGCCTGGGCAGGCCGAGCCGGCCCGGCCGCATCGTGCGGACCGCCAGCACGTTGAACCCGCGGTCCAGGTACGCCACATCGATCGTGAAGCGCATCCGGAAGGTGTGCACGCTGCCGCACGGTGTGATCAGGAGCGCCCCGTCGACCCCGTCCGCACCGAGCAGCCCGCGTGCCCGCGCCCGGTACGAGGCGGCGACGCGCAGCGGCACCTCCCGCGCCTCGGCGTCCGTCCCGACCGTCAGTGTCCCGCTGCCGTCACGCCATTTCCCCATGGGAAGCGACCGTAGCCCTCCCGGCGGTTCCGTGGGCCCCGAACGGACACCGATGGGTCCCAGGGCCCAAGACCCCGCCGCACGGCCGGACTAGGGTCGGCTCCGTGGACGCCACACTGATCGCGGTCGCCGCGCTCTGGGGCGCGGCCGCCGGACTGCTGCTCCCGCGCGCCGCGTACCGCTTCTCCGTCGAACCCGAGGAGTCCTGGAGGGACGCCTGTCCGGCCGGGCACGCGCTCACGGGGCCGGCCCGGGGCTGGCTCGGTTCGCCCAGGTGCGCGGTGTGCGCCGCGACCGTCCCCTCGCTCGCGGGAGGCGCGGCCCCCGCAGCCCCCCGGCCCTCCGGCCGGGGGCGTTACGCCCCCGCCGTGGTCGCCCCGGTCGTCACCGTGCTCGCCTGTGTGGCACTCGCCGCCGCCGCCGGGGCACGGCCCGAAGCCGCCGTCTGGCTGCTGCTGACCCCGGTCGCCGTGCTCCTCGCCGTCATCGACCGCCGCGTCCACCGGCTCCCCGACACGCTGACGCTTCCCCTCGCGGGCGCCGCGGCGGCACTGCTGGGAGGTGCCGCGCTGCTGCCCGGTCACGGCGGCTCCTGGACCTCCGCCCTGCTCGGCGGAGCGGCGCTCGGGGGCTTCTACTTCCTGCTCTTCCTGATCAACCCGAACGGCATGGGCTTCGGTGACGTGAAGCTCGCCCTCGCGCTGGGCGTGGGGCTCGGCTGGTACGGCTGGGCGGTGCTGTTCGCGGGCGGATTCGCCGGCTTCCTGTTCGGCGCGCTGTACGGGGCCGGTCTGATGCTGATGCGACGCGCCGGGCGCAAGACGGGCATCCCCTTCGGCCCGTTCATGATCGCGGGGGCGTTGCTCGGACTGCTGTTCGGTGGCCTCGCCGCCTGAACCCCACCCGGCGCACGGACATACGGAATATGGGGTCGCGCCGGGCCCCCGCGGGCTGACACCCTTCCCGTATGACCGGATCGTCCGCACCCCTTTCTCCCGCCGCCTCCGACGCACGCTTCGACGCCCTCGTCGCCGAGGCCGACGCCGTCTCCGTCGACGGCTGGGACTTCTCGTGGCTCGACGGGCGGGCCACCGAGCAGCGCCCCTCGTGGGGGTACGCGCGCGCCATGGCGGACCGGCTGGCACGGGCGGGGGCCGCGCTCGACATCCAGACCGGGGGAGGGGAGGTGCTCGCCTCCGCGCCCGTGCTGCCTCCGCTCACCGTGGCCACCGAGTCCTGGCCGCCGAACGTCGCGCGGGCCACCGCCCTGCTGCACCCGCGTGGCGCCGTCGTCGTCGCGGACTCCGACGAGCCGCCGCTGCCCTTCGCCGACGACGCCTTCGACCTGGTCGTCAGCCGGCATCCGGTGACTGCCTGGTGGGCCGAGATCGCCCGGGTGCTGGCCCCCGGCGGCACGTACTTCTCCCAGCAGGTCGGCCCGGCGAGCGTGTTCGAGCTCGTGGAGTACTTCCTCGGCCCGCGGTCCCCCGGGGAGCGCGGCGCCCGGGACCCGCGGCGCGCGCGGGACGACGCGGAGGCCGCCGGGCTGGAGGTGACGGACCTGCGTGCCGAGCGGCTGCGTATCGAGTTCCTCGACATCGGGGCCGTCGTCTACTTCCTGCGCAAGGTCATCTGGATGGTGCCGGAGTTCACCGTCGGCGCCTACCTGCCCCAACTGCGTTCCCTGCACAGGAGGATCGAGGAGGAGGGGCCGTTCGTCGCCCACAGCTCCCGCTTCCTGATCGAGGCACGCAAGCCGGAGCCGACCCCGACAGGCCTACGCTGAGGGCGGCTTCGCGGGCCGTGGCTGCAACGGCATCACCCTCCCCACCGTCCTACCCATGAGTAGTGCGACCCTGGTAGTTGAGCGCACAACGAAGGAGCAGGTCATGTCGGTGGGAAGCGAGATGCCGGGCGGGGAGATCAGCCCGCCGGCCGGCCGGCCGCGCCACGGAAAGGCCGACTGGCTCACGGGAGCGCGGATCACCGCCGTCCACGGCCTGTTCTACCGGCCCGAGGGCCGGGCGGGGGAGCCGGAAGCCGTCGAGTTCGTGCTGGAGGGCGGCCAGTCGGTCCTGCTGACCTGCGCCTCCGACCACACCCTGAGCATCACGTCCGGAGCCTGGCCCGGTCTTCCCGACTGGTGTGTGCCCGCGGGTCAGTGGCAGTTCGAGCACCTGAGCCGGCTGCCGTCCCCTCCGTACGGCGGGGCCTGGACGGTCACCGGCACGCAGGAGCGGCGCGACGGGCACGGTGAGGTGCGCGAAGCGGTGATCCGGTGCGAGAACGGCGACTTCGTGGTCGTCGGCGGCGACACGGTGGCGATCCGCTTCCTGCCCTGCTGAGCCCGCCCTAGGCGTGACCGCCCACGGTCACCTTCCCCAGCGTCAGCTCCGGGTCCCCCTCCAGGGCCCTGCCCAGCTCCTCCACCCGTTCCTCCAGCGCGCGCGTCCGCCCGGCGTCCAGTGGGACCAGAGACTCCACGGTCACCGCGATCCGCTTCCCCGTACGGCGCTGGTGCCACACCCCGGCGACCGTGCCGTCCACCAGCAGCACCGGGAAGTTGCCCGCCTGCCCGCCGGCGAGCGCGCGCCCGTACGCCGCGCCGGGGAAGAGCCGCTCGCGGGGCCGGGAGGCGATGGTGAACGCGTCGAAGTAGGGGAGCAGCCGTACGCCGCTCGGCGCGGCGGACGGGAAGAGGGTGTCGCCCGACGCCACCCAGGCCGTCCCGCAGTCCTCGAACGTCACCTCCTCGATGGCGCCGGCCCCGGCCAGGTCCGCGAAGAGCTGCCCGGCCCAGGCCCGCGGCGCGGCCAGCCACCGGGCGAAGTGGTCCGGTGTGGCGGGACCGTACGCCCGCAGGTAGCGCCCGACGAGGGCGGCCGTCGCATCCGGGCCGGGCATCGGGACGGTCCCGGGGCCGGTGTACATGGCCTTTCTGCCCCGGTTCGGCGCGTAGCACAGGACACCACGGTGGCCCGCCAGATGCAGCACCTGGCGCCAGCGCGGCCACATCCCCTGGAACGCCGGCATCACCAGGTCGCCCGCCCAGGGACCGGTGCGCGCGATGACCTCGTCGGAGAGCTCGTCGATCGTGAGCTCGGCCCCCGAGAGGGCGTCGCCCACGGCGGCCACGACCTCCTCGACCTGCTCAGGCGTCATCCGGGCGTCCCTGGGGAACGGGTTGCGGCCCGCAGGTACGGCCGACAGGGCTCCGGTCCACATCGGCAGCTCGTCGGCCGGCAGCAGATGCACGGTGCCGCGCGGTCCGAACGTCTTCACGAGGGTCCGGTCCGTCCACAGAGCCGTACGCACATCAGTACGCGTCGCCCCCGGCGCCCGGAGCGCGACCGAGAGCTCGGCGGCCGGCATCACCTGTGCGTCTGCCCCGAGCATCGCGGCCACACCGCCGCTGACGTCCCCGGCCGTGTGGGGAGCCGAAGGGGCACGTCCGGAGAGGAACTGCCGGTCAAGACGTCGGGCGTTCGCCTGGGACCAGCTGACGGTGGTGCGCGGGGCTCGTGTCGTCATGGGCCGAATGTAGGCCGCCTACAGGACAGGACCTGTCCTCGATGACCGGGACGGAGGGGTCGGCGAGATGCCGGCCGATGTGCCCGCAGCGCAGTCCGGTGAATCCGGAGAGTGATTATTCCGTGGCGTGGCACCCACCATCACTTACGAAGGGTTATGGTGGAAACCCCCCCTCGGGCCGGTCCGTAACCCCCCCCACGGACCGGCCCGTTTTTTGTGCCCTGACCGTGTGCCCGGTGTGCGGCCCCGGTGCGGCACCTGTGGAGGCCCCGTGCCGGACGCCGGGCGGCGTACGCGAGCCGGGCCCGCGGTGGCCGTGCCTCAGCCCCGGTCGGCCCAGATGTTGGTGCCGGCGGTGTCCACGGCGAAGGTGTCGATCTCCTTCAGCTCGTCGGCCGTCAACGCGGGGGCGGCGAGCGCGGCCACGTTCTCCTCCAGTTGCCTCACGCTCGACGCGCCGATCAGGGCCGAGGTCATCCGGCTGTCCCGCAGGACCCAGTTCAGCGCGAGCTGCGCCAGGGACTGCCCGCGGCCCCGCGCGATGTCGTTCAGCCCGCGCAGCCGCCGCACCATCTCGTCGGACAGCAGCCCCGGGTCCAGCGACTTGCCCTGGCTGGCACGCGAACCCTCGGGGATGCCCGTCAGGTACTTGTCGGTCAGCAGCCCCTGGGCCAGCGGCGCGAAGGAGATGCACCCCATACCGGCGGTCTCCAGCGTGTCGAGGAGCCCGTCGGCCTCGATCCAGCGGTTCACCATCGAGTACGACGGCTGGTGGATCAGGGCGGGTACGCCCATCTCCCCGAGGATCCGCGCCGCCTCGGCGGTCTGCGCCGCGCTGTAGGAGGAGACGCCCGCGTACAGCGCCTTGCCCCGGCTGACGGCGGAGGCCAGCGCGCCCATCGTCTCCTCGAGCGGGGTGGCGGGGTCGAAGCGGTGGGAGTAGAAGATGTCGACGTGGTCGAGGCCCGTCCGCCGCAGGGAGGCGTCGAGCGAGGACAACAGGTACTTCCGGGAACCCCACTCGCCGTACGGGCCGGGGTGCATCCGGTATCCGGCCTTGGTGGAGACGACGATCTCGTCCCGGTAGGGGGCGAAGTCCTGGCGGAAGAGCTTGCCGAAGTTCAGTTCGGCCGAGCCCGGGGGCGGGCCGTAGTTGTTGGCCAGGTCGAAGTGGGTCACGCCGAGGTCGAAGGCGCGGCGCAGAATGGCCCGCTGCGTACCCAGGGCGCGGTCGTCGCCGAAGTTGTGCCAGAGGCCGAGCGAGACGGCGGGCAGCCTGAGCCCGCTGCGGCCGGTGCGGCGGTATTCCATGGAGTCGTAACGCGACTCGTCGGCGAGGTAGGAGAGGGAATCAGTCACGTTTCACTCCTTATCACGGACTTGTGACAGACCGGGTTGGGCCCTCGTGACCCGTCCGCAGTAATGTGGCGGCTTCGGGACATGCCGGTCCGCGGCGCGGGAGCGCGGTGCGCGGACCGCGCGGCGATCCCCCCGGGGGGCGGCCCCGGACCCCCGGCGAGGGGGAGGGCGGGCCCCGGGCCCGTACGGAACCGAGAGGGTGAACTCAGTGAATCTGCGCGACCTGGTGTACGGGCTCTACGCACGCCGGGTGGAAGGCCGCCTGGATCACGACCAGGTGCCCAAGCACATCGGAGTCATCCTCGACGGCAACCGGCGGTGGGCGAAGGCATCCGGCGGCTCCGCCGTGCAGGGACACCAGGCCGGCGCGGACAAGATCTCGGAGCTGCTCGGCTGGTGCAGCGAGACCGACGTCGAGGTCGTCACCCTCTGGCTGCTGTCCACGGACAACTTCGACAGGCCTGAGGCCGAGCTCATCCCGCTGCTCGGCATCATCGAGAACACGGTGCGCCAGCTGGCGTCCGACGGACGCTGGCGCGTCCACCACGTGGGCACCCTCGACCTGCTGCCGTCGCGCACCCAGACCGTCCTCAAGGAGGCGGAGGAGGCCACGGCGGGCGTCGACGGGATAATCGTCAACGTCGCCGTCGGCTACGGAGGCCGTCAGGAGATCGCGGACGCGGTCCGCTCCCTCCTCCTGGAGCACTCCTCGCGGGGCACCACGTTCGAGGAGCTCGCCGAGATCGTCTCCACGGACCTGATCTCCGAGCACCTCTACACCCGCGGGCAGCCCGACCCGGACCTCGTGATCCGTACCAGCGGGGAGCAGCGCCTGTCGGGCTTCATGCTCTGGCAGAGCGCCCATTCGGAGTACTACTTCTGCGAGGTCTTCTGGCCGGCCTTCCGCAAGGTCGACTTCCTGCGCGCCCTTCGCGACTACGCGGCGCGGCACCGGCGTTACGGGACCTGACGGGCGCCGTTCACCCGGTGGACGGCTGAAGGACGGAGAACCGGGGCGGGAGGCCCGGTCAGGCGCACCTTCTCGCAGGCAGGGGCATGGCTTCGCGTGTGGGAGGGAATACAGCTCTCAGGTCGATGTCCGGTCAGCAACCAGGCGGATGTCGCAGCCAAGTGAGCGGCACCCAGCCCGCTCGCCCGGGAGGCCCTTTGCACACGAAGGACCGCACACCGTGCGGCCGACGCGAGGGCCGGCGTTCGGCCCGCGCACAGGGCCCGAACCCGGTCCGTCCTCTCCCTTCGGGAAGTTCCGCGACGCCCGTCGCACTCCCCGACCTCGTCCGAGGGGGTACGTCCTTCCGTGGTGACCAGCACTAAGCGCCGCATGCCCGACAGGCGCACCTACGTTCTCGACACCAGCGTCCTGCTGGCCGACCCCAAAGCCGTGACCCGCTTCGACGAGCACGAAGTCGTGCTGCCGATCGTCGTCGTCACGGAGCTGGAGGCCAAAAGGCACCACCCCGAGCTCGGCTACTTCGCCCGGCAGGCCCTGCGCCTGCTGGACGACTTCCGGGTCCGGTACGGCCGGCTGGACGCCCCGATCCCGCTCGGGGATCTCGGCGGGTCGCTCCGTGTCGAACTCAACCATTCCGACCCCGGCGTGCTGCCCGCCGGCTACCGGTTGGGGGACAACGACTCACGGATCCTCGCGGTCGCGCGCAACCTGCAGGCGGAGGGGTACGACGTCACCGTCGTCTCCAAGGACCTGCCCCTGCGGATCAAGGCCTCGTCGGTCGGTCTCCTCGCCGAGGAGTACCGCGCCGAACTGGCCGTCACCGACTCCGGCTGGACCGGGATGGCGGAACTTCCCGTCGCCGCGGAACAGGTCGACCTGCTGTTCGGCGAGGAGAGCCTCTACATCCCCGAGGCCGCCGAGTACCCCGTGCACACGGGGCTGGTCCTCCAGTCCGAGCGGGGCAAGGCACTGGGCCGGGTCACGGCCGAGGGCAACGTGCGACTCGTGCGCGGCGACCGGGAGGCCTTCGGGATCCACGGCCGCAGCGCGGAGCAGCGCATCGCGCTCGATCTGCTCCTCGATCCGGACGTCGGCATCGTGTCCATGGGCGGCCGTGCGGGTACGGGCAAGTCCGCACTCGCACTCTGCGCGGGCCTGGAGGCCGTGCTGGAGCGCCGGCAGCACCAGAAGGTGATGGTCTTCCGGCCGCTCTACGCGGTCGGCGGCCAGGAGCTCGGCTATCTCCCCGGCAGCGAGTCCGAGAAGATGAGCCCCTGGGCGCAGGCCGTCTTCGACACGCTGTCGGCCGTCGCCGGGCGCGAGGTCATCGAAGAGGTGCTGGGGCGGGGGATGCTGGAGATCCTGCCGCTCACCCACATCCGGGGGCGCTCGCTCCACGACGCGTTCGTGATCGTCGACGAGGCGCAGTCCCTCGAACGGAACGTCCTGCTGACCGTGCTGTCCCGTATCGGGGCGAACTCGCGGGTGGTCCTCACCCACGACGTGGCGCAGCGGGACAACCTCAGGGTCGGCCGGTACGACGGAGTCGTCGCCGTGGTCGAGAAGCTGAAGGGGCATCCGCTCTTCGCGCACGTCACGCTCACCCGTTCCGAGCGCTCACCCATCGCCGCACTGGTGACCGAAATGCTGGAGGACGGCCACATCTGACCCGCTACACCCCATAGATGCCGCCCGGCGAGCCAAGGAGCTTAGCCGGGCGGCATCGTGCTGCGCCGTCATTTCCGAAAATGTTGTGCGCCAAACGAGGTGTGACCTTTCACACGCAACACAGAATTGCAACGCGCCGTGTCCTTCCGGCAGAGTCTTGCTTCCGTCAGGCCCCGCATACGGCACTTGGGCACCTCCGAAGGCGCCACGCACCACACAACTCAACAACCGTCGTCCGTATGCCGCCCGCGAGCACCACGCGGCGCTTCCGCAGGGAAGTCGCCCACCGGGCCCGTGCCTCCCGTGACCCAAGCAGTAGGGAGGCCAGTGTCAGGGGCACGATCGCGCCCGCGAGGTCACCTAAGCGGGCGATGCTGGAAGGACACCGTGTGAGCCGGATCTCGGTCCGGGGGTTCGCCGTGGCATCTGCCACCGCGGTCACCACCGTAGGCGCCGTCGTAGGCGTTGCGTCGGGCAGCACTCCCGCTGCCGACGACAACAACTTCGAGGCGGCCGCAGCCGACACCACGCTGCTCGCAGACATCCCCGCGGGCCAGCAGGCCCAGGTCCAGACCGCCTCGCTGACGCAGCAGGCCGACGCGCAGGCCTCCGCGGCCGACGCGGCGGCCAAGAAGTCCGCCGAGGAGACGGCCCGCATCCAGGCCGCCAAGGACGCCAAGTCGAAGAAGCAGGCGGCCGAGGACAAGCTGGAGGCGGAGCGCGAGGCCAAGGAGAAGGAGGCCGAGCGCGCGAGCCGGTCCTCCGTCCGTGACGCCTCCTCGTTCTCGTCGCAGGGCTCCTACAGCGTGGCCGAGGTCCAGGCCATGGCCCGTCAGATGATGCCGGCCGACCAGTTCCAGTGCTTCAGCAACATCGTGGAGCGCGAGTCGGGCTGGAACTACAAGGCGACCAACCCGTCCTCCGGTGCCTACGGCATCATGCAGGCGCTGCCGGGCTCCAAGATGGCGTCCGCGGGCGCGGACTGGCAGACCAACCCGGCCACCCAGATCAAGTGGGGCCTCAGCTACATGAACAGCGACCGCTACGGCAGCCCCTGCGCGGCCTGGTCGTTCTGGCAGGCCAACCACTGGTACTAGGACCCCGCCGGGTCCGCTCGCAACTCCGCGGAGCTCCGCACCGTCTCACGGTGCGGAGCTCCGCGCGTGTACGGTCTTCCGGACAGCTCCGGGGCGTGCGTGGAGCGTACGGGGGAAGGAAAGATCCATGTCCAAACTTCCGGGGTGGCTCGGCCGGCTGGGCGCCGAACTCACCGAGATCGGGGCGCGCCTGGAAGAACGCCGCGCCGAGGACGAGCGCCGCGCCGAGGCCGACGCCACCAGCGGGTCCTCGTCGACGCTCTCCACCGTCGCCGCCGAACAGGTGCCGCGCCCGCCCGCCTACGCCCCTTCCGTCGCGGCCAAGCCCGACCCGGTCGCCGCGATCCCCTGGGGGATGCGCGTCGCGGCCGAGGCGGGCTGGCGGCTGCTGGTCCTGGCCGGCACCCTCTGGGTGCTCATGCGGGTCATCAGCGCCGTGCAACTGGTCGTCCTCGCCTTCGTGGCCGCCCTGCTGGTGACCGCCATGCTCCAGCCGACCGTCGTACGGCTGAGGAGGCTCGGGCTGCCGCGCGGTCTGGCCACCGCGGTCACCGCGGTCCTCGGCTTCGTCGTCATGGGCCTGGTCGGCTGGTTCGTCGTGTGGCAGGTCATGGACAACCTCGACGACCTGTCCGACCGGGTGCGCGACGGGATCGACGAGCTGAAACGCTGGCTCCTCGACAGCCCGTTCCATGTGACCGAGTCCCAGATCAACGACATCGCGAAGAACCTCAGCGACACCATCGGCACCAACACCGAGGAGATCACCTCGGCCGGGCTCCAGGGCGTCACGGTGATGGTGGAGGTCCTCACCGGGCTGCTGCTGGCGATGTTCTCGACGCTCTTCCTGCTCTACGACGGAAAGCGCATCTGGCAGTGGGTGCTCAAGCTGGTGCCCTCCCAGGCCCGGCCGGGAGTCGCGGGCGCCGGTCCGCGCGCCTGGCGGACGCTGACCGCCTATGTGCGGGGCACGGTGATCGTCGCCCTGATCGACGCGATCTTCATCGGGCTGGGGATCTACTTCCTCGACGTGCCGATGGCGGTCCCCCTCGCCGTCTTCATCTTCCTCTTCGCCTTCATCCCCCTCGTCGGCGCCGTGGTCTCCGGAGCCCTCGCCGTGGTCGTCGCGCTCGTCACCCAGGGTGTGTTCACCGCCCTGATGGTGCTGATCGTGGTGCTCGCCGTCCAGCAGATCGAGGGCCACATCCTGCAGCCCTTCATCCTCGGCCGTGCCGTACGCGTCCACCCGCTGGCCGTGGTGCTCTCGGTCGCGGCGGGCGGCATGGTCGCCGGTATCGGCGGTGCGGTCGTCGCCGTGCCCCTGGTCGCGGTGACCAACACGGTGGTCGGCTATCTGCGCTCGTTCGGACCGGACGCGTCGGCGCTCCACGGACCCGGGCCCCACGGGGCCACGGCGGTCTCGGTCGCTCCGACGGAACCGCCCGCATCCCGGCCGCTCCCCGCGGACGACGCACCGGCGTCGGGCCCCGCCGCCGCGGACGGGGCCGAGCGCTCCGACGAGGCCGGCGCGCCCGACGACCAGAAGCGGTAGCCACCAGGCCCGCCCCGGCCGGCGGGCGGGCATGGAAGAAGGGCCCCACGGACGGTCGGTCGTCCACGGGGCCCTTCTCGTACAAAGATACTGCGGGTTACGGCCCGGCGAGCACGGCCTCGGAATCGAGGGTGACGCCGACCGCCTGGATCACCGAAGCGATCTTGACGGCTTCCTGAATGGTCTCACGGTCCACGCCGGCCTTGCGCAGCACCTGCTCGTGGGAGTCCAGGCACTGGCCGCAGCCGTTGATCGCGGAGACGGCGAGCGACCACAGCTCGAAGTCGACCTTCTCCACGCCCGGCTTGCCGATGACGTTCATCCGCAGACCCGCACGGAGGTTGCCGTACTCGGGGTCCGACAGCAGGTGGCGGGTGCGGTAGAAGACGTTGTTCATCGCCATGATGGCGGCGGCCGACTTCGCCGCGGTGTACGCCTCGGCGGAGAGGGCGGCCTTCGCCTCCGGCTCCAGCTCGCGCAGCACCTTCGGCGAGCGCGAGGCGATCGCGCAGGCCAGGACGGTGCCCCACAGCTGCTGCTGGGGGAGCTCGCTGTTGCCGATGACCGAACCGAGGTTCAGCTTCAGGTCCTTGGCGTAGTCCGGTATGGCGGACTTCAGTTCATCGAGTGCCATGTCGTATCAGCTCACTCGCCCGAGAGGAGGGCGACCGGGTCGAGGGTGTTCTCGCCCTTGGTCCAGTTGCAGGGGCAGAGCTCGTCGGTCTGCAGGGCGTCGAGGACCCGCAGGACCTCCTTGGGGTTACGGCCCACGGAGCCGGCGGTCACCATCGTGAACTGGATCTCGTTGTTCTGGTCGACGATGAAGACGGCGCGCTGGGCGAAGCCGTCCTCGCCCTCGATGCCGAGGTCACGCATGAGCTCGTGCTTCGAGTCGGCCAGCATCGGGAAGGGCAGGTCGGTCAGGTCCGGGTGGTCCTTGCGCCAGGCGTGGTGCACGAACTCGGAGTCGCCGGAGAAGCCGAGGACCTGCGCGTCACGGTCGGCGAACTCGTCGTTCAGCTTGCCGAAGGCGGCGATCTCGGTGGGGCACACGAAGGTGAAGTCCTTCGGCCACGCGAAGATGACCTTCCACTGACCCTCGTAGGTCTTGTGGTTGATCTGCTCGAACTCCTTGCCGCTCTCCAGCGACACGCAAGCGGTCAGGTCGAACTCGGGGAACTTGTCACCGACAGTGAGCACGCGCACTCCTTGCTGCGTAGGAAATCCCCTTTTGAGGGCGTTCCTGGGGGTTGGACAGTCCCCACCTTGGCACACAGTGCATTGATCACGGAAATAGCTACACTCGGTCGGTGTGATCGGAGGTGCCTATCAGTGGCGTATGTAAATCAGGCCAATAAGGTCAAGCAGCCCAGCCTCTCCCAGCTGCGCGCCTTCACGGCGGTGGCGGAACATCTGCACTTCCGGGACGCGGCGGCAGCAATCGGGATGAGTCAGCCGGCGCTCTCGGGGGCGGTGTCCGCGCTGGAAGTGGCACTGGGTGTCCAGCTCATCGAGCGTACGACGCGCAAGGTGCTGCTCACGCCGGAGGGGGAGCGCCTCGCGGTGCGGAGCCGGGCGGTGCTGGAGGCGCTCGGCGAGCTGATGGAGGAGGCCGAGGCGGTGCGCGCGCCGTTCACCGGGATACTCAGGCTCGGCGTGATCCCGACCGTGGCCCCGTATCTGCTGCCCGCCGTGCTCAGGCTGGTCCATGAGCGCTATCCCGACCTGGACCTCCAGGTCCACGAGGAGCAGACCTCCTCGCTGCTGGACGGGCTGGCGGCCGGGCGGCTGGACCTGCTGCTGCTCGCCGTGCCGCTCGGGGTGCCGGGTGTCACGGAACTCCCGCTGTTCGACGAGGACTTCGTGCTCGTCATGGAGAAAGGGCATGAACTCGCCGGGCGCACCGGCCTGTCCCGCGAGACGTTGCGCGACCTCCCGCTGCTGCTGCTCGACGAGGGGCACTGCCTGCGCGACCAGGCGCTGGACATCTGCCGGGAGGCGGGACGCCCCCAGGGGGCGGCGGTGACGACGACCGCGGCCGGGCTCTCCACGCTGGTGCAGCTCGTCGCGGGCGGACTCGGGGTGACGCTGCTGCCGCGCACGGCGGTGACGGTGGAGACCGGGCGGAACGAAGCGCTGTCCACCGGGTACTTCACGGACCCGGCGCCCTCGCGGCAGGTGGCCCTGGCCGTGCGGACGGGTACGGCACGGCACGAGGAGTTCGAGGAGCTGGCGGCCGCGCTGCGCACCGCGATGGCGGAGCTGCCGGTCAGGGTGCCCGGGCCGGGGTGAACGCGCCTCCGGCGCGCTCACCCCTGCCGTCACTCCGTCCGCAGGCCGTCCGGGCGCATCAGGCGCCAGAGCAGCGGCAGGGAGAGGACGGTCACGCCCACGATGAGGGCCCCGCCCGCGCCCGCCATCGGCAGGAACACCCACCACCGGGTCACCGTCAGGTCCAGCATCCACGTCATGAGGGCGCCGAGCCCGAGGCCGCCGGCCGTCGCGGCCAGGAGGCCGATGACCACGGGCAGGGCGGTCTGCCAGAACACCGACCAGCCGAGGGTGACCCGCCTGGTACCGAAGGCGACGAGCACCGACAGCAGCCGCTTCCGTTCCCGGAGCTGCTCCAGCTGGGAGACCAGCATGGACGCGGCGATCAGCATCAGGGTGGCCACCGCGCCCAGCCGCAACGCCGTCTGGACGCCGGCGTACTGGCGGTCGCGCGTGACGGAGGTCAGGGTGGCGACCCGCATCGTGGGATCGATCCTGGCCGCCGTGTTCCTCACGTGCTCGGCGACGTCCGCCACGCCCTCGTCGACCCTGAGCTGGGCCGTGATCCGGGCGTTGGGCAGGGTGGCCGGGTCGATCGCACCGGGTGTCGCCATGATGCCCCAGTGCTCCTTGCCGAGGGGGTCGAGCCCGGCCCGCACGGTCCGGGTCGCTGCCGGCAGGGTCCAGAGCATCGACGTGGCACCCGGCTCGAGGCCGCGGGAGGAGTTGAGCTCGATCGCCTCGCCCTTGCGTGCCGTCTCGTCGATCCAGTCCGCCCGCTCCTTGTCGCCCTCCGGGTGGACGACGTAGACGTTCCCGTCCTCGCAGGAGCCGATCGCCGCCAGCTCCGCCAGGGTGGCGCAGTCTCCGACCGTCAGGGTGGTGGTGGGCTGGATGTCGTTCGCCTCGTACCGCCCCGGCCTGGTCACGTACGTCTCGACCGTGCCGATGACCTTCTCGACCCCTTCGGTCGCCCGGAAGTCCTCGATGGTCCTGGCGGCGGCCTCCCCGCTCACGTTCCGGGAGTAGGTGGTGAACTGCGCGCGGGACGGGTCCTGTCCCGTCATCCGTACGAAGTCGTCACCCATCGCGCCGAACAGCATCTGCAGGGCGATCGCGCCCGCCACCGCGACCGTGATGCCGCTGACCGCGCGGGACGCGGCCCCGCTGCTCAGCTGGAGTCTGCGGACGGCGAGCTGCCAGGCCAGGGGCCCGCCGCGCAGCCGTCGCACGACCGCCTCGACCAGCCAGGGGAGCAGCAGTGCGAGCCCGAGGAGGACCAGTACGGCGCCGGCCGCGATCGGGTAGGGGTCGGCGGGGGTGAACTCGTCCACCCGCCCGGTCAGCACCAGCACGGCGGTTCCCGCGGCCGGCACCAGCAGCCGCCACCAGAGGCGCCGCCGCCGGCCGGCGGCGCCGCGTACGACGCCGAGCGGTTCGACGGCCACGGAGCGCAGGGCGGCGAGGGTGACGAGCACCGCGGCGAGGGGTACCGCCACCGCGATCAGCGCGGCCAGCCATCCGGCGGGGACCAGGTCGGACGGGAAGGCGCTGTGCCCCCACAGTTCGACCTCGCCCACGAACCCGCGGCCGGCCAGGAAGATCCCCGCCCCCGCCAGCAGGCCGAGCAGCGAGCCGAACAGGGCCTCACCCGCCGCGATCCTGCGGGTCGCCCGGATGTCCGTACCGACCAGGCGCAGGGCGGCCAGCCGGCGGTCCCGGCGTTCGCCGCCGAACCGTACGGCGGTGGCGATGAAGACCGCCACGGGCACGAGGAGCACGACGCAGAGAAGGATGACCAGGACGACCAGGACGGGCGGCAGTTCGTCGCCCCACTTCCTGTCCCCGTAGCCGCCCACCCGGTGACCTCCGGTGGCCGGGGTCAGGGTGTCGCTGCCCGCGTAGTAGTACAGCTCGCCCGGGGAGAGCAGGCCCGCGTCACCGATCGTCGCCGAGATCCGGTACGGGAGGCGTTCCTTGAGGAGGCTGCCCTCCGGTGAGGCCAGCAGCTCCCTCAGCGCGGGGGAGGCGGCCATCTCGCCCGGGGCGGGGAGGGACTCGACCCCCGGAGGGGTGACCGGGTGCGTGCCCTCCGGCCGCATCAGGAAGCCGGTGACGACCTGTCCCCTGAACTCGGTCTCCGCGCCGATCCGCAGCACGGTGGTGTCGGACTTCTCGACCTTCCCGTTCCACGAGGCCGAGCCCTCCGCACGGGCGCGGTCACGTGCGGAACGCTCGTCCAGCAGATGGGGGACCGACGAGGCGGCCAGCAGCAGTGCCACACCGAGGCCGACCCCGACAGCGGTGAGCGCGGTCCGCGCCCAGCCCTCGCGTCCGCCCGCGGCGGCGAGGCGCAGACCGAGGCCGAGGTCACGCAGCCAGGTCATACGGCGTACTCCAGATCGCGGCACCGGCCGTCGCGTACGACGATGTCGCGGTCCGAGTACGCGGCGACCCGCGCCTCGTGCGTGACCAGTACGACGGCTGTGTTCGCCAGCCGCGCGGACTCGGTGAGCAGCTCCATCACCCGCTCGCCGTTGAGGGAGTCCAGCGCCCCCGTCGGCTCGTCGGCGAAGATCACCTTGGGGGAGGCGACCAGGGCGCGGGCCACGGCGACGCGCTGGCCCTGACCGCCGGACACCTGGCCGGGGCGCTGCCCGGCGACGTCCTCGACCTCCAGGCGCTCCAGCCACTGGCGGGCGGTGCGTTCGGCCTCCTTGCGCTTGACGCCGTCGAGGCGGAGCGGCAGGGCGACGTTCTCCAGGCAGGTCAGCTCGGGGACGAGCTGGCCGAACTGGAAGACGAAGCCGAAGTCGCTGCGGCGCAGGGCGCTGCGCTCGGCGTCGGACATCGCGGACAGCTCGCGGTCGCCGTAGCTGATGGTGCCCGAGTCGGGGGTGACGATCCCGGCGAGGCAGTGCAGCAGCGTCGACTTGCCGGAGCCGGAGGGGCCCATGACGGCGACGACCTCGCCGGCGTGGACGGAGAAGGAGGCGCCGTCGAGCGCGGGGGTCGAACCGTAGGCCTTGTGGAGGTCGCGGGCGGCGAGCAGCGATCCGGCGGGGGTCACGGGGTGACCACCTCGGCGAGTCTGCCGAGCCGGGCGGCGGTCAGTTCCAGCCAGCGAAGATCGGCTTCGAGGTGGAACAGGGCGTGGTCGCAGATCAGCTGGTCGGCGAGGTCGCCCCGGCGCTTGCGTTCGGTGAGGACGCGCATCAGGCGCAGGTGCTCGGAGCGCTGGGCGTCCAGGAGGTCGGCGGCGTCGCGGCCGGTGAGCAGCGCCAGGACGACCTTCGTGTACAGGGTCGACTGGAGGTACGGCTCCGGCTTCTCGGGCTGCGCGAGCCAGGCGCCGACATCGGTGATGCCCGCCTCGGTGATCGCGTACCGCTTGCGCTCGGGCCCGCCGTCCGTCTCGACCCCGTCCACTTCGACGAGCCCGTTCTTCAGCAGACGGGACATGGTCGCGTAGACCTGGCCGTAGTGCAGGGGGCGATCGTGCCCGAACTTCTCGTCGAAGGCGCGCTTGAGGTCGTAACCATGGCGGGGGCCGGACTCCAGGAGCCCGAGGAGGGTGTGACCGATTGACATGCGCCGCACTGTACACGGTGTGTATACCTGGCGTGTATATGGCGCCGGAGCCCCTGAGGCGGGCCCACCTCAGGGGCTCCGCCCCCGAACCCCCGCGCCTCAATCGCCGGCGGGGCTTGAATGCGCCGGCCTGCGTCGGGTGGGTGCAGGGGCGGAATCAAGCCCGTGCGGGGTCACTCCGGTGGTTCGGGCCCTTCCGGTGGCGGGCTCTTCGGGGGCCGGCCCCGGCGGGCTATCGGGGCCGCGCCGCCCGGGAGCCGGCCCGCCTCCGCCAGCGCCCGCCGCAGCAGGAACTCGACCTGCGCGTTCGCGCTGCGCAGCTCGTCCGAGGCCCACCGGGCCAGCGCGTCGTGCACCGCGGGGTCCAGCCGCAGCAGCATCTGCTTCCGGGCGGGCCCGCCCCGGGGCGTCCGGCCCGGGGGAGGAGGGGGCGCGTCGTCGGTCACTGGTAGAGCGTGCCCGTGTTCAGGACCGGCTGCGCCGCACGGTCGCCGCAGAGCACCACCATGAGGTTGCTGACCATCGCGGCCTTGCGCTCTGAGTCGAGCTCCACGATGTCCTGCTCCGCGATCCGCGTCAGAGCCATCTCGACCATGCCCACCGCGCCCTCGACGATCTGCTGACGGGCCGCGACGACCGCCCCGGCCTGCTGCCGCTGGAGCATCGCCGAAGCGATCTCGGGAGCGTACGCGAGGTGGCTGAAGCGGGACTCGATGATGCGCACGCCGGCCGCCTGGACCCGGGCGGTGAGCTCGACCGCGAGCTTCTCGGTGATCTCCTCGGCGTTGCCCCGCAGGGAGAGCCCGCCCTCGTCGTGGGCGTCGTAGGGGTACTCGATCGCGATGTGCCGGACGGCCGACTCGGTCTGGGTGGCGACGAACTCCAGGAAGTCGTCGACCTCGAAGAGCGCCTGCGCGGTGTCCTCGACCTTCCACACGACGATCGCCGCCAGCTCGATCGGGTTGCCGTAGGCGTCGTTGACCTTCAGGACGGCCGTCTCGTGGTTGCGGACCCGGGTGGAGATCTTGCGGCTGGACGTCAGCGGGTTGATCCAGCGCAGCCCGTCCGCGCGGATCGTGCCCACGTAGCGGCCGAAGAGCTGGATGACCCGGGCCTCGCCCGGAGCGACCATCTTCACACCGCTCATGCAGAAGAAGGAGGCGACGGTCAGGAGCAGCCCGATGACGAGGACCGGGATGCCGACGCCGTTGTGGCCGTCGGAGCCGAGGACTCCGCCGATGATGGCCAGGGCCACCCCGACGAACACCCCGAGGACGGTCAGCAGGAGCCCTAGTCCGCCGGGGATGGAGTGGGCGGTCGTCTCCCTGACCTGCGGCTCGGGCATCTCGGGGGCGTCGGGCGTCAGATCGGTGCCGGGGCCGGTGGGGCCGGGAAGGTCGTGCGGTGCGGACATGGGTCCCCCGTTTCGTGCGGCTCGCGCCGCGCTAGCAATGTGATTACACATTAACGCGCTTCGCAACCTTGCGCACCTCTCGGGAGTCGGTTCCCTAGGGGTCGGGTGCTGATTCTCACGTCCGGAAAAGACCGGATCGCTTGTCTTTTGTCCAGGCTCTCAGTGTTAGCTGGCAGGTCTGACCGCAGTGGTACGAGCAGAAGAACGGGAGCACTACAGCGATGGGTCGAGCGGATGCGCGGCGAGCCGGCGGAAGTGGTGGCACACGCCGGTTCTTCACCTGGCGAAGGCTGCTGGGGACGTTCTTCGGGCTGTGCCTGCTCGTGATGGGCGCCTTCGCCGCCCTCTACGTGTACGTCGACGTGCCCGCGGCCAACGCCCAGGCCCAGAAGCAGAGCAATGTCTACAAGTACAGCGACGGCACACTCCTGGCCCGGAGCAACTCCGAGGTCAACCGGGAGATAGTCGATCTCGGCGTCGTGCCCAAGAGCGTCCAGCACGCCTTCGTCGCCGCCGAGAACAAGTCCTTCTACCGTGACCAGGGCGTCGACCTCAAGGGCACCACGCGCGGCCTGCTCAACACGCTCTCCGGCAAGGGCAAGCAGGGTGGCTCCACCATCACCCAGCAGTACGTGAAGAACTACTACCTCACGCAGGACCAGACGGTCACCCGCAAGCTCAAGGAACTGGTGATCTCCCTCAAGGTCGACCAGCGCATGGAGAAGGACGACATCCTCGCCGGGTACCTCAACACCGTGTACTACGGGCGGGGCGCGAGCGGCATCCAGGCGGCGGCGCAGGCGTACTACGGCGTCGACGCCAAGGACCTCGACACCGCTCAGGGCGCCTATCTCGCGGCCCTGCTCCAGGCCCCCAGCCAGTACGACTGGGCGAACGCCACCCCGGGCGGCAAGAAGCTCGTCAAGGAACGCTGGGCGTACACGCTGGACAACATGGTGGACGAGGGCTGGCTCGACCGGGCCGAACGCGACAAAATGACCTTCCCCGTCCCCGACCAGCCCAAGGCGGCGCCCGGCATGGAGGGCCAGACCGGCTACCTCGTCGAGGCCGCGAACAACGAGATGAAGCGGCAGGGCATCACCGACGAGATGCTGGACTCCGGCGGCTGGACGGTCACCCTCAACATCGACAAGAAGAAGCAGAAGCAGCTGGAGAAGTCGGTCGACCGCCAGCTGGAGGACCAGCTCGACCGCGAGAACAGCAAGGTCGACGCGACCGTCCAGGCAGGAGCCACCTCGGTGGACCCGAGGACCGGCAAGGTCGTCGCGCTGTACGGCGGTGTCGGAGCGACCGAGCACTACATCTCCAACGCCACCCGCCAGGACTACCAGCCGGCCTCCACCTTCAAGCCGCTGGTGCTCGCCTCCGCGCTGGAGAACGGCGCGACCACGCAGGACGGCGACCTGATCGGCCTGGACACCGTCTACGACGGGACCAGCAAACGTCCCGTGGTCGGCAGCGACATCCCGTTCGCCCCGCAGAACGAGGACGACATCAGCTACGACAGCCCGACCGTCCAGAGGGCGATGGACAAGTCGATCAACTCCGTCTTCGCGCAGATGGTCGTCGACGCCGACCCGAGCGCCGTGAAGAAGACGGCGCTCGCCCTGGGCGTACCGGACAAGAACTTCCCCGAGACGCCCTCGATGACCCTCGGCACCATGAACGCCTCGACCTGGGACATGGCCGGCGTCTACGCCACCCTCGACAACCACGGCAAGAAGGTCACTCCGACCATCGTCAAGTCGGCCGTGCACCGCGACCGGACCATGGAGCCCGTCGACGGCGTGGGCGGCCAGGTGATCAGCCGGGCGTCCGCCGACACCGTGACGAAGGCACTGACCGAGGTCGTCGACGTCGGCTCCGGCCGCGAGGCCAGCACGTCCGCCTACGACGCCGCCGGCAAGACGGGCACCTCCGAGGACAACAAGGCCGCCTGGTTCACGGCCTACACCCCGGAGCTCACCACAGCCGTGGCCCTCTTCGGGGAGTCCACCGCGGACGGCGGCGGCCAGGTCAGCCTCACCGGCACGGCCAACTCCGGCCGGGCCAACGGAGGCGGGTTCCCCGCCAGGATCTGGGCGGACTACACCCTGGGCGCGCTCGGGGGCGGCTCGAACGCCACCTTCGACCTGCAGGGAGTCGAACGCGGCGAGACGGCCGTGACCGAGACGCCCCCGGCCACTCCGTCGGAGACCCCCGAGCCGTCCGAGACCCCGTCCGAGGAGCCCGAGACGCCCTCCGAGTCGCCGAGCGGGACACCCGGCGAGGAATCGCCGTCGGCCGAGCCCCCGAGCGACAGCCCCTCCGCGACGCCGAGCGGGTCACCCACTCCCACGAAGGGCCCCGGGGACGAGGACGAGCCGCCGGGCGAGCGGCCGGGCAGCGACGGCCTGCTGGGCCAGTAGCGACGGGTGAGGGGCGGGTGCCGGCCGGCACCCGCCCCTCACCCGTGTCCTGGGCCCGGCCCGCCCGCGCCTACGGCGTGGCGATCTCGAACCAGACCACCTTGCCCGTCGACAGCCGGGTCGCCCCCCCACCGCCTGGCCAGCCGGTTGACCAGGAACAGTCCCCGGCCACCTTCGTCCGTCTCCCTGGCACGCCGCTGCCGGGGCAGCTGCGGGGAGTCGTCACCGACCTCGCAGCGCAGGACGTCCGTACGCAGCAGCCGCAGCGTCACCGGCCGCTCCGCATAGCGCACGGCATTGGTCACCACCTCGCTGACCAGCAGCTCCACCTCGTCCGAGAGGTCGTCCAGCCCCCACCGGCTCAGGGCCCTGCGGGCAAGCCTGCGCGCCCGCCCCGGCGCCGCGTCCTCCGGTTCCAGGAACCAGTACGCGACGTCACTCGGCGCGATCCCGTCGAACCGGGCGGCCAGCAGTGCGATGTCGTCGTCCCGGTCACCCGGCCCGAGCATGTCCAGCACGTCGTCGCAGAGCGCTTCCAGCGGCGGAGAGTGGTCCGGCCCGGTCAGCTGGGCGGTGGCGGCGAGCCGCTCCCGCAGAATCTCGATACCGGTCCAGACGTCCCGCATCCGGGACTCCACCAGGCCGTCCGTGTACAGCAGCAGCGTCGCCCCGGCCGGGGCGTCCAGCTCGACGGCCTCGAAGTCGACCCCTCCGACACCGATCGGCGCACCCGGCGGCACCCTCAGCACCTCGGCCCGGCCGCCGAGGTGGAGCAGCACGGGCGGCGGGTGGCCGGCGTTGGCGATGGTGATGCGGTGGGCGACGGGGTCGTACACCGCGTAGAGGCAGGTCGCCATGCGGTCGCTGCCGAGCCGCTGCGCCTGCTCGTCCAGGTGGTGGAGGACCTCCTGCGGAGGCAGGTCGAGGCCGGCCAGGGTCTGCGCGGTGGTCCGCAGCTGGCCCATGATCGCCGCGGAGGTCATGGAATGCCCCATCACGTCACCGACGACCAGGGCGACCCTGCTGCCGGGGAGCGGGATCGCGTCGTACCAGTCGCCTCCGACCCGGGCCGTCTCGGCGGCGGGAAGGTAACGCGAGGCCAGGCGTACGCCGGTGGGCTGGGGCAGCGAGTCGGGCAGCATCGTGCGCTGGAGCTCGTCGGCGATGTAGGCCTCACGGCCGTACAGCACGGCCTTGTCGATGCCGAGCGCGGTGTGCGTGGCCAGCTGGGCGGCGACCAGGAGGTCGTCGGCCTCGAACGGCGGACGGTCCGTGCCGCGCAGGAAGACGGCCGCGCCGATCACCCGGCGACGGCCGCGCAGCGGAGCCAGGATCGCGCGGTGCCCCGTCGGCACCGCCCGGCCCGCGCCCAGCAGCTCGGGCAGGGCGACCCGGGCCGCCGCGGAGTCGCCGAAGACGGGCCGCACCCCGCGCAGCACCTCGGCGAGCGCGCCGCCCGCCCGGATCTCGCACAGGTCGGCGGCAGGGAGCAACCCGGCCTGGGGGTCGGTGACCGGCAGCCGCAGCCGTTCCCCCTCCGGGCCGCTCTCGTTCTCCTCGTCGGCCAGCCGCAGTCTGTCGGTACGCCGCAACCTCAGCACGAACGGGTTGACGGGCCGCTCGTCGCCCACCGGGAGCGGGTCGCGGAGGTAGACGAGTATGGCGTCGGAGAACGTGGGCACACTGGCCCGGCACAGACCCAGCACGATCTCGTCCAGATCGATGCCCCGCGCGATCCGGCGGGTCGCCGCCCCGACGAAGCGCAGCCGGTCCCCCTCGCGCCGGGTGACCGTCTGGGTGTCGGCGACGGGCCCGGCCGCCTCGGGGGCCGTGCCGGGCACCGCATGCGGTACGGCGTCGGGTCCCGGGCCCTTCGCCGTGGCCGGAACCGGGGAGGGACCGGGAATCGCGGCGGTGGCGGCGGCGCCCGGCGGGGCCTCCTGCTGCCGTGGCCGGGCGCGTTCCTGCTGCCGGGCGGCCAGGGGCTGCCGGCCTTCGTGGGAGGTGGGATGCTCCGTCACGCGTGGGATTCCGTCCGTCCGGGCCGGTTGTATGAGGCAATCACCTCGTGGGGCGCAACTGTGCCCCGGCAAGAGCGGTGAGAACAACGGCTGTCACCGGATGCCCTCGGAAAAGGGGCCGAAACCGTACGGCCACCGGGGGAACCGGTATGGGGTCTTCCGTCGGCCGGGCAGCGGACAGCGAGCACGTCTCCACCCCCTCGTAGTGGTTCGTGCGACCGCACGGTCCACCCGGCTCCGTGGACCGTGTGTCTCATGCGATGCGTGCGGTGACTTGTGGTCAGGCCCCGGGCCCGTGACGCCGGTTGTGGCACATCGGTCCGGCGGAGCGGTTCATGGAGGGCGATCCTACGTTCGCCCCCCTGGGGTGCATCAAGGGTCTCACGGCGGCGTGGGAGCGGGGGTGCGGTCCCAGTCATCGGGGAGCGGGGGGACCTGCCACCCCCGGTCCGGCCGCCAGTGCTCCCAGCCGTCGCTGAACGGTGAGCCCCAGCGCTCGATGACCTCGACGGCCGCCAGCCCCGCCTCACGCACCCGCCGGGCGGTGGCCTGGTCCATCAGCCCGACCCGCTGCGCCTGCGCGAACTCGTCCTCGTCGAGCCACTCCCAGCTGTGGTCGGGACGCACCGAGATGTCGAGGAAGTGGTCCTGCGAGTCGATCCCGCCGGCCCAGCGTGAGCGCGGCTCCTCAAGATTGACGTACCAGTTGCGGAAGAGCCAGCCACGGTCCCAGAACAGCCAGACCGACCAGGGGTCACCCGGGCGTGCGAGCTTCAGGACCCCCGAGCCGAACCACCGGGAGCGCACCGTCGTGCGCGGGCGTGTGTAACGGGTGGCGAGCGGCTCGGCGTGCACCTGGGTGCCGTCGGCGAGCACCGGCCGCACACACTCGGTGCCGGAGGCCATCCACACCGCCAGCAGGTCGTCCGTGTCCTGGACGACCGTGACCGGCCGGCAGATGTGCACCGAGTGACCGTCCCCGTCGCCGGGCCTCGAGTTGGCCCGGTAGCGCCAGAGGATCCGGTCCCCCGGTGACCAGCGCACACCGTCCCCCGCACCCGGCCCGGTGCCCGCTCCCGTACCCGCTTCCGTCGCTGCCATGAAGAGATCTTAGGGACGCACCCGCCGACGCGGCGCGTTACACGTCAAGGCCGGGTCATACGCAGCACGTCCAGGGCCTCGTCGAGCTGTTCCGGCGTCAGGTCGCCGCGCTCGACGTATCCTCCGGCCAGCACCGTCTCCCGGATCGTCATGCCCTCGGCGAGGGACTTCTTGGCGACCTTCGCCGCCTCCTCGTAGCCGATGTACTTGTTCAGCGGGGTGACGACCGACGGCGAGGACTCCGCGTACCGCCGTGCCCGCTCCGCGTCGGCCGTGATGCCGTCGACCGTGCGGTCGGCGAGCAGCCGGGAGGCGTTGGCGAGCAGCCGGACCGACTCCAGCAGGTTCTTCGCGATCACCGGGAGCATCACGTTGAGTTCGAAGTTGCCGGCCGCTCCGGCGGCGGCGACCGTGGCGTCGTTGCCCGTGACCTGGGCCGCCACCATCAGTACGGCCTCCGGGACGACCGGATTGACCTTGCCCGGCATGATCGACGACCCGGGCTGCAGGTCGGGAAGGCTGATCTCGGCGAGTCCGGTGCGGGGGCCGGAGGCCATCCAGCGCAGGTCGTTGGAGATCTTGGTGAGTGACACCGCGACGGTACGGAGCTGGCCCGAGGCCTCGACGAGCCCGTCCCGGGCGCCCTGCGCCTCGAAGTGGTTGCGGGCCTCGGTGAGGGGCAGCCCCGTCGTGCGGGCGACCTCCGCGATCACCGCGGCGGAGAAGCCGGGCGGGGTGTTGATCCCGGTGCCCACCGCCGTGCCGCCCAGGGGGAGTTCGGCCAGGCGGGGGAGCGAGGCGTGCAGCCGCTCGACGCCGTGGCGGATCTGCGCCGCGTAACCGCCGAACTCCTGGCCCAGCGTGACGGGCGTGGCGTCCATCAGGTGCGTACGGCCCGACTTCACGACGTCCGCGAATTCGGCCGATTTCCGCTCCAGGGACCCGGCCAGGTGCTCGAGAGCCGGGATCAGATCGGCGGTGACGGCCGCGGTCGCGGCGATGTGGATGGACGACGGGAACACGTCGTTCGACGACTGGGAGGCGTTGACGTGGTCGTTGGGGTGGACCTCGCGGCCCAGGCGCTCGGTGGCGAGCGTGGCGAGGACCTCGTTGGTGTTCATGTTGGACGAGGTGCCGGAACCCGTCTGGAACACGTCGACGGGGAAGTGCTCGTCCCAGTGCCCCGCCACCACCTCGGCGGCGGCTTCCCGGATGGCGTCCGCGATCTCCGGATCCAGCACCTCCAGCTCGGCGTTGACCTTGGCCGCCGCCGCCTTGATCCGGCCCAGGGCCTCGATGTGGGCCCGTTCCAGACGTTGCCCGGAGATGGGGAAGTTCTCCACCGCGCGTTGCGTCTGGGCACGCCACTTGGCGTGCGCCGGTACCCTCACCTCGCCCATCGAGTCGCGCTCGACGCGGTACTGCGTGTTCTCGGCCGGTTCACCCATGGTGTTCATACCTCCTGCTGGAACGAGCACGGTCCGCGCCCGCCGTATTCCCCCCGCTCCTCCTGCCCCGGGGCGCGGAGCGGATCACGCGACGCCACGACGTTCACACTCCCCCACCGTCCCGGCCGCCCGCACGCGCACATGCCGGAGGGGCGCACCGGCCACCGGTGCGCCCCTCCGGACGGGTGTGCGGTCAGCCGAGGCCGGGGCCGCGCACCGGGATGCTGGTGAAGGTCGGCGCCGGGGCGGGCTCGGTGAAGAAGTCGTTGCCCTTGTCGTCGACCACGACGAACGCGGGGAAGTCCTCGACCTCGATCCGCCAGACCGCCTCCATGCCGAGCTCCTCGTACTCGACGACCTCGACCTTCTTGATGCAGTCCTGCGCGAGACGGGCGGCGGGGCCGCCGATCGAGCCGAGGTAGAAGCCGCCGTGCGCGTCGCACGCGTCCGTGACCTGCTTGGACCTGTTGCCCTTGGCGAGCATCACCTTGGAGCCGCCCGCCGCCTGGAACTGCGCGACGTAGCTGTCCATGCGGCCGGCCGTCGTCGGGCCGAAGGAACCGGACGCGTACCCCTCGGGCGTCTTCGCGGGGCCCGCGTAGTACACCGGGTGGTCCTTGAGGTACTGCGGCATCTCCTCGCCCGCGTCGAGCCGTTCCTTGATCTTGGCGTGCGCGATGTCGCGCGCCACGACCAGCGGGCCGGTCAGCGACAGCCGGGTCTTGACCGGGTACTTGGTCAGCTCGGCGAGGATCTCGTCCATCGGCCGGTTCAGGTCGATCCGTACGACGTCGCCCGCCTCGTCCAGGTGCTCGTCGGTGGTGTCCGGGAGGAAGCGCGCCGGGTCCTTCTCCAGCTGTTCCAGGAAGACGCCCTCGGCGGTGATCTTCGCGGTCGCCTGGCGGTCGGCCGAGCAGGACACGGCGATCGCGACGGGCAGCGAGGCGCCGTGCCGGGGGAGGCGGACGACCCGGACGTCGTGGCAGAAGTACTTGCCGCCGAACTGGGCGCCGATGCCGATCTTCTGCGTCAGCTCGAAGACCTTCTCCTCCAGGTCCTTGTCCCGGAAGCCGTGGCCGGTCGGGGAGCCCTCGGCGGGCAGCTCGTCCAGGTAGTGGGCGGAGGCGTACTTCGCGGTCTTCAGCGCGAACTCGGCCGACGTGCCGCCGACGACGATCGCCAGGTGGTAGGGCGGGCAGGCCGCCGTACCCAGTGAACGGATCTTCTCCTCCAGGAACTTCATCATGGAGGCCTCGTTGAGGACCGCCTTGGTCTCCTGGTAGAGGAACGACTTGTTGGCCGAGCCGCCGCCCTTGGCCATGAAGAGGAACTTGTACGCTCCGCCGTCGGTCGCGTACAGCTCGATCTGCGCCGGGAGGTTCGAGCCGGTGTTCTTCTCGTCCCACATGGTCAGCGGGGCCATCTGCGAGTAGCGCAGGTTGAGCTTCGTGTACGCGTCGAAGATGCCGTGCGACAGGGCCTCCTCGTCACCGCCCTCGGTGAGCACGTTCTGGCCGCGCTTGCCCATGACGATGGCCGTACCGGTGTCCTGGCACATGGGCAGCACACCCGCGGCGGCGATGTTCGCGTTCTTCAGGAGGTCCAGCGCCACGAACTTGTCGTTGGACGAGGCCTCCGGGTCGTCCACGATGCGGCGCAGCTGCGCCAGGTGGGCGGGGCGCAGGTAGTGGGAGATGTCGTGCATGGCCTCTGCCGCGAGGGTGCGCAGGGCCTCAGGAGCCACCTTGAGGAACGTACGGCCGTCGGCCTCGAAGGTCGAGACGCCCTCGGCGGTCACCAGCCGGTACGGCGTGGTGTCCTCTCCCAGAGGGAGCAGATCGGAGTACGCAAACTCTGGCATTACGGCCATTCCTCACTCGGCGACAGCAGCTGTCCACCCTTGGGCAGCGCATCCACCAGGGTAGGACCCCCTGGGCGTGCCGGACCTGTGAGGTAAGGCTCACCCGTGGCGCCCGCTCGGGAAGGCCGGATTGCGAGCAGGGCCGGTGAGGCACTGGTCGCGATCTATCGCGTCTGGGTAGGCTGGTCCGGTGGACCTCGAGAAGCAGCCCCAGCAGCCCGTCGCTCCGGCCGGTCCCGCGCCCGCCGGAATCCGCGCTTCCGACGCGGACCGCGACCGGATCGCGGACATCCTGCGGGAGGCCATGGCCGAGGGCCGGCTGACCGCCGAGGAGCACGCCGAGCGGGTCGACCTCGTCTACCGGGCCAAGACCGTCGGTGAGCTCGAGCCGCTGGTCCAGGACCTGCCGACGCCGCACGGCACCGCCGGGCAGGCCGCCTCGCCCTACGGATACGGCCCCGAGGGCACGGCGGGCCCCGCCGAGAACCTGGTGGCGGTCTTCAGCGGCTCCACCCGCAGGGGCCGTTGGCGCGTCGGTGGCCGTACGAACGCCTTCGCGCTCTTCGGGAGTGTCGAGATCGACCTGACCGAGGCGCTTTTCGGCCAGCGTCTGACGGTCATCAACGCGACGTCCATCTTCGGCAGTGTCGAGGTCAAGGTTCCGGAGAACATCTCGCTGCGGGGCAGCGGGACGGGCGTTTTCGGCAGTTTCGAGGTCGACACACTGGAATCGGCGGACCCGGAAGCGCCGGTGGTCGTCGTGAACGGCTACTCGGTGTTCGGGAGCGTCGAGGCGAAGCCCAAGCGCGGCAAGCTCATCGCCAATCTGCACCGGCAGTTGCGCAAGCACCTCGGCCACTGAGCCGGGCGGCTGAGCCGGCACGCATTCCGGCCAGTCGGCGACGCGTCGTGACCGCGGCGGTCACCGGGCGACGCCACTCAGTGCTTAGGCGTGCGTACAGCGGGTAGGGAGAGCTGCATCGCCCCTCGCTCACGAAGCCCGAGCCGTCGTCAGGAGTGGACCGTGCTGCACATGCCGCATCAGCCCCTGCAGGTCGCCGCCGTACCGCCCCAGCGCGCACCCGCGCGGGAGGATCAGGCGGGGCCCTGGCACTCGGAGGCGGTGTGCCGCCGGGACGAAGCCGGGCTGTTCTTCGCCCCGTCGAAGGAGCCGACTGCTGCCCGGCTGTCCCGTGAGGAAGCCGCGAAGCAGGTCTGTGCGAGATGCCCGGTCATGGTGGAGTGCCGGGAGCACGCGCTCATCCAGCCCGAACCCTACGGCGTGTGGGGCGGACTCACCGCCGCCGAGCGCCGCGTGGTGCTGGCCCGGCGCAGGAGGCGCGAGATGGAGCTCAAGGCGTCCGCCCCGACGGGGCGCATAGCCGCAGCGGGCTGAGACAGCGCGTACGGACGTGGGGGCCGCCCCGCACGGGGCGGTCCCCACATCCGTGCCGCCGGGGCTACTTGGCGCGGTCGAAGTCGATCGCGCTGTAGGCACGCAGCTTCGACAGCCGGTGCGTCGAGTCGATCCTGCGGATCGTGCCCGACTTGGACCGCATCACCAGGGAGTCCGTGGTCGCCGTCTCCGCGCGGTACCGCACACCGCGCAGGAGTTCGCCGTCGGTGATCCCGGTGGCGACGAAGAACACGTTGTCCCCGCTGACGAGGTCGTCCGTCGAGAGGACCCGGTCCAGGTCGTGACCGGCGTCCAGCGCACGCTGCCGCTCGGCCTCGTCCTTGGGCCAGAGCTTGCCCTGGATGACTCCGCCGAGGCACTTTATGGCGCAGGCCGAGATGATGCCCTCCGGCGTGCCGCCGATCCCCATGAGCAGGTCGACGCCGGTGCCCTCGCGGGCCGCCATGATCGACCCGGCGACGTCGCCGTCGGAGATGAACTTGATCCGGGCGCCGGTCTCCCGGATCTCCCGGACGACGCCTTCGTGCCGGGGCCGGTCGAGGATGACGACGGTGACGTCCTCGGGCGTCGAGCTCTTGGCCTTGGCGACCCGCCGGATGTTGACGGACACGGGCGCGTTGATGTCGACGAAGTCGGCCGCTTCGGGGCCGGTGACCAGCTTGTCCATGTAGAAGACGGCCGACGGGTCGAACATCGCACCGCGGTCCGCGGCGGCCAGTACGGCGATCGCGTTGGGCATGCCCTTCGCGTTGAGCGTGGTGCCGTCGATCGGGTCGACGGCGATGTCGACCTCGGCTCCGGTGCCGTCGCCGACGCGTTCGCCGTTGAACAGCATGGGGGCTTCGTCCTTCTCGCCCTCACCGATGACGACGATGCCGTTCATCGACACGGTGGAGACGAGCGTACGCATGGCTTTCACCGCGGCGCCGTCGGCGCCGATCTTGTCGCCGCGGCCGACCCAGCGCCCGGCGGCCATGGCGGCGGCCTCGGTGACCCGCACCAGCTCCAGGGCCAGGTTGCGGTCGGGGGCCTCCGGGGAGACCTCGAGCTGGGACGGCAGATGATGCTCGGACATCGGAGCGCACCTTTCTGTACGACGACGACCGGAAAAGAGGGTGCTGCGACTCTATCGGTAGGTCGATAAAATGAGCAGAGCGGGTCACTTATGAGCGGGTGCCCGATGGCCGGGCGTCCGGCGGCTCATGCCACCATTGAGTCCGTGGCAAGCAAGCGAGGCAAGCAGACCGTCCGGGACATGATCCTGTCGATGCTCGTGATCACCGCAGTGGCGGGCGTCGTCTACATCTTCATCCCGCACGACGACAAGGCCGACCCGGTCAAGGCGGTCGACTACCGCGTGGAGCTCGCGACGGCCCGTCGCGCCGCGCCGTACCCGGTGGCGGCCCCGGCGGGCCTGGCCGAGGGCTGGAAGCCGACCTCCGTCTCGTACGAGGGGCACAACGACGCCGGCTGGCACCTCGGCTACCTCGACCCGGACGACAGGTACGTGGCCGTGGAGCAGTCGACGACCCCGGCGAAGAAGTACGTCCCCCAGGTCAGCCAGGACGCCGAGGCCACCGGTCGCACGCGTGAGGTGTCCGGCCGGGTCTGGGAGGTCTGGGAGGGCCCGAAGTACGACGCGCTGGTGCTGCGCGCCGAGGGCGTGACGACGGTGGTCACCGGCTCGGCCCCGGCGGACCGGCTGGCGGAGATGGCCGCCGCGCTGAGGACGGCCTCCTCCGGCGCCCCCACCCCCGCCGCCTGACCTTCCGCGGGGACCTTCTCGGGATCCGGCGGACCGGGTCGGGGAGAACCGCGAAAGCCCCGCGGCGCTCGGGCGCCGCGGGGCTTTCGGATGGTCCGGGGAGGGCCGGACGTCAGACGGTCGTGACGACCTCGTCGTAGGACAGGCGCGGCAGACGCGGGAACCAGGCGTCCTCGCCCGGCTTGCCGATGTTGACGGCCATGAGCAGCCTGTGGTCGGCGTCCAGGAACTCCTTCTCGATGCCCGCGGCGTCGAAGCCGGTCATCGGGCCGGCGGCCAGGCCGGCGGCGCGGACGCCGATGATGAAGTAGGCGGCCTGAAGCGCGGCGTTCAGCGCGGCGGACTGCTCGCGGACCGGGCGCTCGGAGAAGAAGGCGTCCTTGGCCTGCGGGAAGTGCGGCATGAGCGCGGGGAGCTCCTCGTGGAACTCGTGGTCCGCGACGAGGAGCGCGACCAGCGGGGCGGTCGCGGTCTTCGGGCGGTTGCCCTCGGCCATGTGCTTGACCAGACGCTCGCGGCCCTCGGGGGTGCGGACCAGGATCACGCGCAGCGGCGACTGGTTGAAGGCGGTGGGGCCGTACTTGACCAGGTCGTAGATCGCCTGGACCTGCTCGTCGGTCACCGGCTCGTCGGTGAACGTGTTGGCGGTGCGGGCCTCGCGGAAGAGGAGGTCCTGGGCGGCGGGGTCAAGAACGAGGGACATCTGTGGCGTTACCTTCCGGACGGTACGGGTCGAGCGACGTGGCCACCGTAACCGGAGAATAGATTAAAGTTCAACTAAATCGGCCCGGAGTGATCCAGCGCACAGCGGTCCCGCCCTTCGGCGGTGCGCGCGGTCAGTCCGCGCCGCCGCCGGCCTCCGAGGGCTCCTCCGGGCGTGCCAGTGCCGCGTCCAGCCGGGCCCGCGCGCCCTCCAGCCAGCGCCGGCACACCTTCGCCAGCTCCTCGCCGCGCTCCCACAGGGCCAGCGACTCCTCCAGCGTCGTGCCGCCCGCCTCCAGGCGGCGCACGACCTCGATCAGCTCGTCCCGCGCCTGCTCGTACCCGAGCGTGCCCGTCGCCGCCGCCGTCGTCGTCCCGTCGTCCGTCATGCCGACCACCCTATGCGCGGGCTCCGACAGAGCGGGCCCCTCACCGGGCGACCCTCACGGTGAACTCGCCCTCGGACACCCGCGCCCGCAGCTCCTCGCCCGGCGCCCCGGCGTCCCCGGGCGAGCGCACCACGTGCCCGTCCGGCCGCTGCAGGACCGCGTAACCCCGCTCGAGCGTCGCCGCGGGCGACAGCGCCACGACCCGGGCACGGGTGTGCGCCAGCTCGGAGTCGGCGCGGTCCAGCAGGTGGCCGAGCACCCTGCGGCTCCGCCCCACCAGCGCGTCGGTCTCCGCCTCCCGCTCGTCCACCATCCGCTGCGGCCGCTCCATCGAGGACCGGCCCAGCGCGTGCGCCAGCCCCCGCTCCTCCCGGTCGATCAGCCCCCGCACGGTCCGCAGCGCCCGGTCACGGAGCTGCTGGACGCGGTCGAGCTCCTCACCCACGTCCGGCACGACCTTCTTCGCCGCGTCCGTAGGGGTCGACGCGCGTACGTCGGCCACCAGGTCGAGCAGGGGCGAGTCCGGCTCGTGCCCGATGGCGGACACCACCGGGGTGCGGCACGCGGCGACCGCCCGGATCAGTGCCTCGTCGGAGAACGGCAGCAGGTCCTCGACGCTGCCGCCCCCGCGGGCGACGACGATCACATCGACCTCCGGCAGCCCGTCCAGCTCCTGGACGGCCTGGACCACCTGACTGACGGCGTGCACCCCCTGCACCGCGGTGTTGCGCACCTCGAAGCGCACCGCGGGCCAGCGCCGCCTCGCGTTCTCCAGCACATCGCGCTCCGCCGCCGACGCCCGCCCGGAGACCAGGCCGACCAGCTGCGGCAGGAAGGGCAGCGGCTTCTTCCGGTCCAGCGCGAAGAGGCCCTCGGCGGCCAGCGACTTCTTCAGCTGCTCCAGGCGCACCAGCAGCTCGCCGATGCCCACCGGCCGTATGTCCGTGGCCCGCAGGGAGAGCTGTCCGCGCGGGGCGTACCACTCCGGCTTCGCGAGGACGACGACCCGCGCGCCCTCCGTCACCACATCGGCGATCCGGTCGAAGACCTGCCGGAAGCACGTCACGCTCACCGAGATGTCGTGGGACGGGTCGCGCAGGGTCAGGAACACCACGCCGGCCCCCGGCCGGCGTGACAACTGGGTGATCTGCCCCTCGACCCAGACCGCGCCGAGCCGGTCGATCCAGCCGCCGATCAGCCGTGACACGTCGCCGACGGGCAGCGGGGCTTCCGGGGACGTAGTGAGAGCCATACGGGCGAGCGTATCGGCCGGAACCGACAATCAGGCGGCCCGCCGCCCCCACTGCACCGCGAGCACCACCAGTCCGATCCCCAGCCAGCACAACCCCACCAGCTGAGCGCTCGTCGTCGCCTCCAGGATCACCGCGACGAGGACGGCCGCCCCCACCACCGGCATCAGCACATGACGCCACCAGCTCGGCGGGCCCTCCATGCGGCGTACCGCGAACCAGCCCACCACCGACGCGTGCAGCAGCACGAACGCGGTGAGGGCGCCGACGTCCACCACCGACACCAGGTGATCCAGCCCGTCGTCGCGCCGGGCCGCCCACACCGCCGCCACCAGCGTCACCACGGCGGCCCCCGTGATCGCCACGCGCGGCACCCCGGACTTCGCGTCGATCCGCGACAGGAACGAGGGGAGCCTCCGCTCCCGGGCCATCGCGAACACCAGCCGGCCGGCCGCCGCCTGCCCCGCCAGCGCCGCGAAGGCGGCACCGATCGCCTTGCTGACGGCCACCAGATCGTGCAGCCAGGTACCGACCGAGGCATCCACCGCGTCGTAGAACGCGGACCCCTGCTTCACCGGATCCGCTGCCAGCTCCGCCGAGCTCACCGGCTCCAGGAGCGCCGCCAGGTACGACTGGGCCACGAACAGGGCCCCGGCGAGCACCAGGCAGAACAGCACCGCCCGCGCCACCTTCGCCGACCCCCCTGTCACCTCCTCGGCGAACGAGGCGATCGCGTCGAAGCCCAGATAGGACAGCACCGCGATGGACACCGCCCCCATCACCGCCGTCATGGAGAACCCGGAGTCCCCGGTGAGCGGCGTCAGCCAGCCACGCTGCGCCCCGTCGCGGACCAGGACCACCACAGCCGACACCACGAACACCAGCAGCACCACGATCTCCATGGCGAGCACGGCGAAGCCCACCCGGGCGGCGGCCCGCACACCCCAGAGGTTCAGCAGGGTCGTCACCACCACCGCGATCGCCGTCCACACCCACCGCGACACCTCGGGGACCAGCGCGTTCATCGCGATCCCGGAGAAGAGGTAGGCGACCGCGGGGATGAGCAGGTAGTCCAGCATCGCCATCCAGCCGGCGATGAACCCGGGCCCTTCCCCCAGCCCCTTACGGGCGTACGCGAAGACCGATCCGGCGAGGGGCGCGACGTGGACCATCTGGGCGTAGCTGAACGCGGTGAAGGCCATCACCACGGTCGCCACGACGTACACGAGTGCCACGGCCCCGTCGGACTTGGCGTCCAGCGTGCCGAACACGCCGACCGGGGCCATGGGCGCGATGAACAGCAGCCCGTAGACCACCAGGTCGCGGAAACCGAGGGTGCGCCGCAGCCTGCCCTCTTCCGCGCTGCTGCCGCTGCCCGCCATGAAGCCTCCGTCGCTCGCTTGCGTACGCATCAGTCTCACGACCCCGCTGTCCCGGCGCCTGTTCGGTACGGCCTTACGATGGGACGCATGACTGCTACTCCTGCCCGCCGTGTCCTGCTCGCCGCGCCCCGTGGCTACTGCGCGGGCGTGGACCGCGCCGTGATCGCCGTCGAGAAGGCCCTGGAGCAGTACGGTGCGCCGATCTACGTCCGCCACGAGATCGTGCACAACAAGTACGTGGTGCAAACGCTCGAGAAGAAGGGCGCGATCTTCGTCGACGTGACCGCGGAGGTGCCCGAGGGCTCCATCGTGATGTTCTCCGCACACGGAGTCGCCCCGACCGTCCACGCGGAGGCAGCCGAGCGCAAGCTCGCCACCATCGACGCGACCTGCCCGCTGGTCACCAAGGTCCACAAGGAAGCCGTCCGCTACGCCAAGGAGGACTACGACATCCTCCTGATCGGCCACGAGGGCCACGAGGAGGTCATCGGCACGAGCGGCGAGGCACCCGACCACATCACGCTGGTCGACGGCCCCGAGGACGTCGCGAACGTCGAGGTCCGCGACGAGTCGAAGGTGGTCTGGCTCTCCCAGACCACGCTCTCCGTCGACGAGACGATGGAGACCGTCGGCGCGCTCAAGCAGAAGTTCCCGAACCTCCTCTCCCCGCCGAGCGACGACATCTGCTACGCCACGCAGAACCGTCAGGTCGCGGTGAAGAAGCTGGCCGAGGACGCCGAGCTGGTCATCGTCGTCGGCTCCAAGAACTCCTCGAACTCGATCCGCATGGTCGAGGTCGCCCTGGACGCCGGCGCGCCCGCGGCCCACCTGGTGGACTTCGCCGACGAGATCGACGAGGCGTGGCTGGAGGGCGTCACCACGGTCGGCCTCACCTCGGGGGCCTCCGTACCCGACGTCCTGGTCGACGGGGTCCTGGAGTGGCTGGGCGAGCGGGGCTACGCGGACGTGGAGACGGTGAAGACCGCCGACGAGTCGATCACCTTCTCGCTGCCCAAGGAACTCCGCCGCGACCTGCGCGCCGAGGCGGCGGCACTCTCCGAGTGACACGGGCGTAGCGGCTGGCCGCCGTGCGCCCGCTCCCCGCCGTGCGCCCGATCCATGCCGTGCGCCCGCTCCCCGCCGGGTGACCCGGGGCACGCCCACGCGGTCGCCGCAGGACCCGGGCCCAGGCTGTCGCCGGACGCCCTTCGGGGGTGCCCGTCCCCCCGGACCGCCCCGGGGCGCCCGCCGGTTCGGGCGTCCGGGGAGTGGTCCGCGCCACCTGCCCGTACCGTGGACGGCATGAAGATCTTCGGTGTGGACATCGGCGGTTCAGGGATCAAGGGCGCGCCCGTGGACCTGGACCGCGGAGAGCTGGCGCAGGAGCGCCACAAGGTACTGACCCCCCACCCGGCCACGCCCGGGAGCGTGGCCGACGGTGTGGCCGAGGTCGTCGGGCATTTCGACTGGCAGGGGCCGGTCGGCATCACGTTCCCCGGGGTCGTCACCGGCGGCGTCACCAGGACCGCGGCCAACGTGGACAAGGGCTGGATCGACACCGACGCCCGGACGCTGCTCAGCGACCGCATCGGACAGCCCGTCACGATCCTCAACGACGCCGACGCGGCCGGTGTCGCCGAGATGACCTTCGGGGCGGGCCGCGGCCGCAAGGGCACGGTGATCATGCTGACCCTCGGCACGGGCATCGGCAGCGCCGTCTTCACCGACGGGCAGCTGGTCCCCAACACCGAGCTCGGCCACCTGGAGCTGCACGGCCACGACGCCGAGAAGCGTGCCTCCACGAAGGCCAAGGAGGACGAGGACCTCAGCTGGTCGCACTGGGCGCACCGGGTGCAGAAATACCTGGTCCACGTGGAGATGCTGTTCTCGCCCGAGCTCTTCATCATCGGCGGGGGCGTCAGCCGCAAGGCGGAGAAGTTCCTGCCGCTCATCGAGCACGTACGGGCCGAGATGGTCCCGGCCGAGCTGCAGAACAACGCGGGCATCGTCGGCGCGGCCATGGCGGCCGCCGGAAGGCAGCCCTAGGCGCGGGGGCGGCGGGCGGCAGCCCGGTCGGCCCGGAGCAGGTGGCGCTGCCGTTCCCGCATCTGCCGGATCTTGCGCACGCTGGCGATGAGCCCGGCGACGAGCGTGCCCCCGTACAGCCACCCGGCATGGACGGCGAGCGCGGTCACGACGGCCATCGCCTGCCCGCCGAAGCCGCCGGTGCCACCGGCGACGGGGATCACGCCGACCGCGAAGGCGATGGGCACGATGATCGGAGCGGTCACCAGGTCGGCGGGCCGCACCCAGAGGGCGGTCAGGGCGCTGACGGGCAGGAAGAGCAGCCCGTACACGAGTTCGGAACCGCCCAGGAGCAGCCGGTCCGCGCAGGCCAGCAGGAACATGGTCAGCGCCGCGAAGAGCCCGGCCCCGATGCCGGTCAGCCGGGGGTTGGGGAACCGGCGCAGCGCCAGAACCACCGGCGGGACACCGCCGGGCCGCGATCCCGGCCCGGAGTGGCCCGCCGCCGGTGCGACCGCCACCGCCACCGGATGGGCGGCCGCGGCCGTGACCTCGCCGAGGCCGCCGGGCGGGGCCGGCGGAACCTGCGGGGGCTGCCTGCGCTGCGGGGTACGTGTCCTGTGCTGCTCCACCCCGACAACCTAGGTCGCCCGGTGCACTCTTTCGGGCGTTGGACACGCGCTTTGGCCGACCTTGGCGTTGCGTTCGATCCCACACGGCCGAAACAGGACCGTTCGGCCCCGGACGGCCCCCGTCCCCGCACCCGTGACGGGCCGCCCGGCCCCGCCCGTAAACTGGAGGACCGGCCCGCTCCCCGGCCCGCCCGGACAGCCCCTCTCCTCATCTCAGGAAGTCGCCAAAGTGTCGCTCACGATCGGAATCGTCGGCCTGCCGAATGTCGGCAAGTCGACCCTGTTCAACGCCCTGACCAAGAACGACGTGCTGGCGGCCAACTACCCGTTCGCCACCATCGAGCCGAACGTCGGCGTGGTGGGCGTCCCCGACCCCCGCCTGAACAAGCTCGCCGAGATCTTCAACTCGCAGAAGCTGCTCCCCGCCACCGTCGACTTCGTCGACATCGCGGGCATCGTGCGGGGCGCGAGCGAGGGCGAGGGCCTGGGCAACAAGTTCCTCGCGAACATCCGCGAGTCCGACGCGATCTGCCAGGTCATCCGTGCCTTCAAGGACGAGAACGTCGTCCACGTCGACGGCAAGGTCTCGCCGAAGGACGACATCGAGACGATCAACACCGAGCTGATCCTGGCCGACCTCCAGTCCGTCGAGAAGGCCGTCCCGCGGCTGACGAAGGAGGCCCGCCTCCAGAAGGAGAAGGCCGCGGTCCTCGCCGCCGTCGAGGAGGCCCAGAAGATCCTGGAGGCCGGCGACACGCTCTTCTCCAAGGGCATCACGGCCGGCACCGAGAAGGGCCGGCTCCTGCACGAGCTGCACCTGCTCACGACCAAGCCGTTCCTCTACGTGTTCAACGTCGACGAGGACGAGCTGGTCGACGACGACTTCAAGGCCGAGCAGCGCGCCCTGGTCGCCCCGGCGGAAGCCATCTTCCTCAACGCCAAGATCGAGTCCGAGCTGATCGAGCTCGACGACGACGAGGCCCTCGAACTCCTCCAGTCCATGGGCCAGGAGGAGCCCGGCCTGGCCACCCTGGGCCGCGTCGGCTTCGACACCCTGGGTCTCCAGACCTACCTCACGGCAGGCCCGAAGGAGGCCCGCGCCTGGACGATCAAGAAGGGCGCCACGGCCCCGGAGGCGGCCGGTGTGATCCACACCGACTTCGAGAAGGGCTTCATCAAGGCGGAGATCGTCTCCTTCGACGACCTCGTCGAGACGGGCTCGGTGGCCGAGGCGCGCGCCAAGGGCAAGGCGCGCATGGAGGGCAAGGACTACGTGATGCAGGACGGCGACGTGGTGGAGTTCCGCTTCAACGTCTAATACGTTCGGCGAAAGGCCGTCTGACCTGCGGCGGAGCGGGTTGGGCGGCCTTTGCGGTCCGCATAGAGTCCGCAGGTGCTGGATGGGTCCGGCACGCGGGGGAGCGGTTACGCCGCTTCGTCGACCTGTGGCTGGGCATCGGCGGACTGGTCCGCGTACGCCTTGTCGACGGCGGCCCGGGTCCGCTCCTCGGAGTCGGGCCACAGGTGGGTGTAGATGTTCAGCGTCATGGCCGCGTTGGTGTGGCCGAGGCGCTCGGAGACCGTTTTCACGGATTCGCCGTGCTTGATCAACAGGCTGGCGTAGTGGTGCCGGAGGGCGTGGGGTCCGGTGCCCTTCGGTATGTCGGCCTTCGCACAGGCGGGCCGCCACGACCCGTCCATGAAGTGCGTGTAGATCACGGGCCCGCCCTGCGGCGCCGTGAAGATCCAGCTCTCGGGCCCATCAGCGGGGAAGTTTCGTAGGTGGGCTTTCAACGCATCCACCGCTATGCGGGGGAGCGGGACCGTGCGGTACGAGCGAGCGGTTTTGGGCGGGCAGACGTACACGCCGTGCTTGGCGGTCTGCTGGATCTGCTGCTCGACCGAGACGGTGGCGTGCAGCAGGTCCACGTGCCGGAGCTGGAGGCCGAAGAGCTCGCCGGGGCGGAGCCCCGTGCAAGCGCCCAGCAGGACCAGGCCCTTGTAGCGGCCGGGTATCTCCTCGGCCAGCATCCGCACCTGCTCGACGGCCAGGGGTACGACCTTCCTCCTCGGAACTGAGGGCAGCTTTGCGTCGGTGCAGGGGTTGTGCGGAATCATGCGGTCGCGGACCGCTGCCCGGAAGACGGCGTTGACCGTGTTGAAGACGGTGCGGGAGGTGCTTGCGGCGAGCATGTGGGTGGTCGTCAGGATGGTGATCCAGCTCTGCACGTCACCGGGCTTGATCGCGCCGAGTGCCCGCTTCTCCCAGACGGGGTAGGCGTAGCAACGCAGGTGCTGGGCTACGGCCTTGGCCGTCGACGGCCGGTGCGGCTGGCTGGCCCGCCACTCCTCCGCGTACTCCTTGAAAGGCTTCTTCGCCGAGCGCGGGTCGACGTACTGGCCGGTGACCACGCTAGTCGTCACTTCGTCGAGCCAGCGCTGGGCGTCGATCTTGCGGTCGAAGTGGCGGGCGTGCTCCTTGCCGTCAAGGTCGCGGTATCGGGCGCGCCATTTGCCGTTGGGGCGCTTCTGGATGTTCGCCAAGTGGTTTCTCCTTGGTGCTGGTTGTCAGTAGTGGCCGCCGTCCTGGATGTCGCTGGTGAGGGTGCGAGCGTCTCGCTCGTCGCCCATGAGGCGGAGGCACTGTTCGTTGATCGCGCGTGAGCTGTCGGGGTGGGCCTTGATGTGGCCGGCGACGGCGACCACGGCGCGGTGCAGGCGGTCGCGGGCGTCACGGGTTTCGTAGAACGCTTCGACGGCTTCCTGGACGAGTCGTCGGCTGTCGATGTCGAGCCCTTCGAGGGGCGGCGACATCAGCTCTTCGAGGGGGAGCTCGAAGACGCGGGAGAAGGCGAGCGCCTCGTCGAGGTTGATCCGGCGACGGGGTGAGCCGTTCTCGATGCGCCAGACGGCCGTCTGGTTCATCTTCACGCCTGCTCTGGTCACCCGTTCGGCAAGCTCGGTCGTGCTCCACCCTCTGACCTCGCGCTCCAGGGCCACGCGGCCCGCCACGTTGCCTTCGCTGTAGAGCAGCGGCACCTCGCCACCCTCGGGCTTCTCGCTTGCCATCGAACCTCCATCGCGACCGTCGCTATCCAAATTGAAACATAGGCTTCCCGGTTTGGCTAACCGCCGATCATGAGGTACTGATTATGCATATCGAATCACCGCCTAGCCGAATGGGAACGCGTGCGATACCTGACCACCGCCGAGGTAGCCGAGCGCTACCGCACCGCCGAGAGCACCGTCCGTTACTGGCGCCATCTCCAGAAGGGACCCCGCAGCATCAAGGTCGGCAAGCGGGTGCTCTACCCCGAGGCCGAACTGCTGCGCTACGAGCGCGCGCTGATCGATGGCGGAGAGGACTGGGGCCTGGCCTCATGAGCCGCCGACCCGTCCGGACACAGCAAAGGCCCTCGGCGCGCCTACGCCGAGGGCCGGAGATCCCCTTGCACGTCGCCCATCCCTGAACGAACTGGTCGGGGGCGAGACCTTGCCCGTCTCGCCCCACCCGAGAGGAACATCTATGAAGGACCCTACGTCCCCCGCCACCTCGAAGGCATCCGGTGTTGCCTGGCCACCGATCGCGATCCCGGGCCAGGGTCTGCCTCGGAACCGCGAGGAGCGGACGGAACCACGCCCCGATACGGGAGGCGTGACCTCCGATGCCCCGAATCGGAGTACACCCGGTTTGCCGGACAGCGCAGGCGATCCTGCTCCAGGCGGATCAGAAACCCAAGACGGCGCCGGGGCGGCAGGCGAGGGCAGCGCGCTGCTGGACGACCTCCGCACGGCGATCGGGCGGTACGTGGTGCTGCCGAGCGACGAGGCCCTGACCGCCGTCACCCTCTGGGTCGCGGCCTCCCACATCCAACCCGCCCTCCAGCACGCGCCACGACTGGCGGTGGTCGGACCGACCAAGGGGTGCGGCAAGTCCCGCCTCCTGGACGTTCTCTACGAGACCGTCCACCAGCCGATGATGACGGTCAACACGTCCCCCGCTGTCGTCTTCCGCGTCATCGGCAAGAAACCGCCGACACTGCTGGTGGACGAGGCAGACACCATCTTCGGCCCCAAGGCGGGCGACAAGGAGGACCTGCGCGGCCTGCTGAACGCAGGGCACCAGCGCAACCGACCCGCCTGGCGGATCTCCGGTCCTGAGCACAAGCCGACCGCGTTTCCCACCTTCGCGATGGCGGCGCTGGCCGGCATCGGTGACCTGCCGGACACGATCATGGACCGGGCAATCGTCATCCGCATGCAGAAGCGCAAGCCGGGCGAGCGGATAACCCCGTTCCGATCGCGGTACTCCGTGCCGGAACTGCACGCGCTGCGCGACCGGCTGGCCGACTGGCTGGTCCCGCAGCGCGGCACCGTCGCGGGCGCGGTGCCGAAGATGCCCGTCGAGGACCGTGCCGCTGACACATGGGAGCCGCTCGTCATCGTCGCCGACCTCGCCGGCGGGCACTGGCCCGCGCGGGCACGTGCCGCCTGTCTGGCGATGACACGCAACGAGGTGGTCCAAGACGAACAGACGACGCTGAAGACACGGCTGCTGCGTGACATCCGCCGTGTCTTCGACCAGGAGGGCGGCAGGGAGGCACTGCGCAGCCAGGACCTGCTGGCCGTGCTGATCCAGGACGCCGAGGCCCCGTGGGCGGAGTACGGCACGAAGGGGTTGAACGCCTACCACCTGGCGAATCTGCTGCGCGACTTCGGCATCAGCCCGGCCAACTACCGGTTCGAGAACGGCCGGCAGGCCAAGGCGTACGCCCGCAACCAGTTCGTGGACGCCTGGGCCCGCTACTGCCCCGACCCGCCCCGTCGGCACCCACCGCCGAGGCCCCGGCACGTCCGACCCCGGGCATGCCACCCGCCCCTCCGTCCGGGACGCTGCCCACCGGCCCGCCGGGAGGGCCCGCAGGCCCCAGGCCCACTCGCTGACACCAGGTCCGTAGCAATCCGTCGCATCCGTCCCCGCGCAGGTCAGCGCGGGGACGGATCTCCTCGCCGTTACGGATCACTCCGTACCTGCGGCCCTCTCCGTACCTGTGCTGACCAGCCACGCGACGGATGCGACGAACCTTCACCCCTCACCACTGACGGAGCGCAACGATGTCCGAATCGAAGGACGACACCACTTCCCGCCGCCGTAAGAAGCTGTTCAGGCTCACCCGACGACCAGCAGCAAGCTGGAGCGAACGAGCCTCTAACGAGGCTTCGTCCGCGCTTGCCCCCGCCCCAGGGGTGGCGGAGGACAAGGCCGAGCGCCAGGGGGCGCCCGAGCCGGAGCAGGGGGTGGCTGAGGACTCTGGCCAGCCTGCCGCCGCCTCCATCCCTCCCGGCACGTCGACTACGGCAGCGCTGCCCGTCGAGCAGCCCTCCTGGCGAGATCTCGACGCCCCCGCCCTGCCCGCGCAGATGAACCGCAAGCGCACCGTCGAGAGGCGCGACCGGGAGAAGACCATCCGCTTCACGCCCAGCGCGGTTGAGGAGATCAGCGTCGCCGCTCAGCAGTGTGGTCAGAGGTTCGCCGGATTCGTCGGGGACGCGGCCCTGGCCGTCGCACGGGGCAAAGCAGGGATGCTCGGCAGCCCTGAGGACGATCCTCTGCGCCCGCTGATCGAGGCCGTCGAGGCGCACACGGTCGCGCTCAACCGCATCGGCAGCAACCTCAACCGGATCACCGCAGCCATCAACCGAGGGACCGTGCCCGAGCGAGCGGAAGCGGTCCTCGACCGCGTCGAGCAAGCGGCACACAACAGCTACCACCTCATCGACCAGCTGCTCGCGGAAGGCACGGCTTATGGTTCCTGACGTCTCCACCGGCTCCGACAGCCGCGGACTGATCGCCTACCTCTTCGGCCCCGGCCGCCGCGACTAGCACACCAATCCCCACATTGTCGCCGCCTGGGACATGGCTGGCGCCCCCGACCCCAGCCGTGACCCGGCAGCCACCTACAGCCAGCTCGCCAAACGACTCGACCACCACGTCGACCTCCGCACCCGCGAGCTCGGCGGCAAGAAGCCACCGCAGCACGTCTGGCACTGCCCGGTACGCACCGCCCCCGGCGACCGCTACCTCACCGACAACGAGTGGGCCGAGGTCGCCCGCCGCGTCGTGCACGCCACGGGCATCGCCCCCGAAGGCGACGAGAGGGCATGCCGATGGATCGCGGTCCGCCATGCTGACGACCACATCCACATCATGGCCACCACTGTCCGCGCCGACGGCCGCCGCCCACGCACCCACCAGGACGGACGCCGAGCCCAGGCCGAGTGTCGCAGGATCGAGGCCGAGTTCGGCCTGCGCCGCCTGAAGTCCGGCGACCTCACCGCGCCTCGCACCCCCACCGGCGCCGAACGCGCCAAGGCCGAGCGTCAGGGCCAGTCGGTGACGGCTCGGCACTGGCTGCGCGAGCGGGCGTACGCGGTCGCCGCCGCCGTGCACACCGAGGCCGACTACTTCACCGTGCTGCAGACCCTCGGCATCAAGGTCAAAACGCGCCTCGGCCCCGAGAGCGGCGACGTGATCGGCTACAGCCTCGCCGCACCCGGCGACACCAACAGCGCCGGCGACCCCGTCTGGTACGGCGGCTCGAAACTCGCCCCCGACCTCTCGATCAACCGCCTCCGCGAACGTCTCCCCGACCAGGAGAAAGCCGACCGCCCCCGGTTCGCGGCAGACCCCGCCGAGCCGTGGCAGCGCACCATCACCGCGATACAGACGGCGTACATCGTCCTCGACTCCGACGACGATGCTGCCGCCCAGGCCCACCTCGCCGCCTTCGGCGACACCCTCTACAACATCGCCAGCGCCACACCGGGCCCGCACCGCGCAGAGCTACGCGCAGCCGCCTCGACGTTCAACCGCGCCCGCCGCTCCGCCACCCGCGCCAACCACCAAGCCGGCACCGCCCTACGCACGGCCGCCAAGGAACTCGCCCATGCCTCCAACGAGCCGGGCGGACTCGCCATCGCCCTGCTCTTCGCCACCGTGTACCTCGCTGGTGCCGCCGCCAAGTGGCACGAGCAACGCGGCCACGCACAGCAGGCCGCTGCGGCCGAAGAAGCCTTCCGCCATCTTCAGACGGGCTACCAGCAGGCCGCCACACCCGTCCTAGCGGACTTGGCCCGCCGCGCACCACGAGCCGCAACCGCCCGCCGCTTCGAACAGGACGTGCGCGCGGCCCTCCCCGACCACGCCGACCGGATCCTCGCCGACCCCACTTGGACCGCCATGACCACAACCCTCGCCCACGCCGAGGCCGCCGGCCCCAACCCCCGACGCCTCCTGGCCGAGGCGGGCGCCCAGCGGGAGCTCAACAGCGCCGAGCACCCGGCCGAGGTTCTCGCCTGGCGCATCACCGCTCAGCCGAACAGGAGGACGCAAGCAGCTCACAGTCGAAGCATCATCAGCGGAACATCGCCCATGCCCCCTGTCCCACACCCTCCGGCCGCACCAGTGGCTATGAGTCTCGAAAGGCGCAGTCGACACCGTTGACCCCGCTATCGCTCGATTAGGCGGAATGTTGTACCGGTCGGCCTCGCACTCAGGTGAGGTCGACCGGCGAACCACACTTCACGAGCAGTTCCACTCCTCACTGGGCAGTGCGTGCCACAGGTCGAGCCAGTCGTAGAGCAGGAAGAGGGGGCGGGTCAGGACGACGTCGTCGGCCCGCTGGGAGCGGATTGCTAGACCGAGGTCGGCGAAGACCGGATCGCCAGCGACGCTGTACGCCAGGCTGCCAAGCCGTGTTGTGCGGTGGACCAGCCAGTTCTCCACGTCAGAAGGGACGCAACCGGTCAGCGGGGTAGCGTCCAGTCTCACCTGGGGGCCGGTGAGGGCGTCGGCGGCGATGCACCCCAGGTGGTCCTCATGGAAGAGGGCCCTGATCCCGCTCTCGGTGAAGTCTGCGTAGTTGAGTTGCTGGCCCTCGCCGTGGTGGGAGTAGGACACGACGGCAGGTCTTTCGTCGAGGACGTGGGTGATCTCTTCCAAAGTCATCCCAAAGTGCAGGGGGCCGACTCCTACATATGGCGTGAACGTCCACTCGGCGCGCTCCTTCTCCCGGGCAATCCGCCACGGGCCGCAGTACCCCGCCTCGCTCCCCGTGACGGCCACGGGCGGCTCGGGTGCCGGCTCGTCCGGGGCGGCCGGTATGGGCGCGGTCCGGTCCTCTCGCCGGTGACCGAATCGTTCCGGAGCCGCGGTGTCCCCGGGTTGCTCTTCCAGCCAGCGGATCGCCTGCTCCTGGTCTCGGCCGAATGGGTCATCCGCCAACTCGCCTGCCCGGTCCAGGGCTGCGCGGCGCTCCTCCTCCGCAGTGACGAGACCGGTGACATCCTCTCCGCAGGCGGCCAGCCGTTCCCGGGCGATCCACCGGTAGTACGAGTCCGCGCTCACGGCAAGGACCTCGCGGACGGCGGGGGCGTATCGGGGTACGGACGAGGTGAGGGCGGGGTCGGCCAGGAGCAGGGCTGTAGCCGCAAGCGCGGCCTCCCTCACCAGTGGATCGTCGTCGTCGCAGAAATCCGCGATGCGGTCGTGGAGTATTGGCCTTGCCGCACGGGCGGCAGCCAGATCTTGCGCCGTGCCGACGCCGTCTTCGACGTCCAGGCGGGTGATGTCGGCGAACGAAGCAAGCCAGTTCAGCAGTTCGGCGCGAAGCGACCGCCGGCCGGCCCTGCGCTCCCACCGGTCTTCGGCGAGGGTGCGCGGATCGTCAAGAACACGAGCGAGGACCAAGGCCGCCGGAGCGGACGCCGGAAAAACCTGCTCCCGATTGAGGAGCAGCCGATACAGGTCTTCCACAGCCCGCACCCGGCGGGCCGGGTCGGTGGCGAGCACAGCGCCGAGGATGTCCGGTGTGTCATGCACACTGTGCTGGCCTGTACAGACGTGCGGCAGCTCCTCCCAGGCGATGTCGGCGAGTTCAGCCTGTGCTGTGGGTGGCAGGGAACCGGCGGGAGTATCAGGAAGGTCCGGAGTTGTTTCATTGATCACGGCCGCAGTGTTCCAGCCGACTCCGACATCAGCGGTGCCGATCCCCGCCACGGACCGCAGACGGTAGACGCTCGAGCAACACGCTGGTGCCCTCGCCGCTCGCGGTAGCGAGGGCACCAGTCGTCAGACGGCGTGGGCTGTGGGTAACTGCGCGACCCACTTCGCCACCTCGGTCAGATGCTCGGGCTGCAGCCCGAGGTGTGGGTCTGGCTGAACGAGGAGGATCGGCGTCCCCTTGGCGGTGCGCTCTGCTGCCCAGTCATGGTCGAGGCCGGTGAAGTCGTCGTCGATCCAGACGGCGGGGGCGTCTGCCAGCCAGACGTCGACGTGGTCTCGTTTCCAGAGGTAGCCGTCGGGGTGACTGGTGGTGATCTGAGGATGAGGCAGGTCGAGGTAAGGGAAGTCGGGCAGCCCCAGGAGGGGGCCGATGATCGTGGTGGCGTCCTTGCGCCAGCTTGTGCACCACACGGGGGTGACGAGCCCGCTGGTCAGGAGGTCGGTGAGAATGCCGCCCTGGCTCGGGTCGAGCCAGATGGGCACGGGGTCGTCGGGGTGCCGGCCGGTGGGCAGGACGGTGTGGCGGACGTGGGTGGGCGGGGTGCTGCCGTCGGCGGCCGGGAACGGGATGAGGACGCCGTCGATGTCGAGGAGCAGGTAGGGCGGGGCCATCGTTGCCTCCGTCGGTCAGCGTTTGCGGGCGGTGATCAGGAGGGTGGTGGGCCACGGGTCGCGGCGCGGGTGCCGCAGCTCCACCGTCGAGGTGACGCCCAGGCCGGTCCGGGAGAGGTGGGCTCCCCAGCGGCGGGCGTCGAACTCCCATCGGGCGAGGGGCAGTCGGGTGCGGTCGGGCATGGTGACGTAGTCCTCGCGCGGACGGTCGTCCGTGGATGGATGTCTTCCGGCCCGTGCCGGGTGAGGGACGGAGAAGGCCAGGACACCGCCTGGTTCCAGGCGTCGGGAAATGGCGGTGAGGAGGAGTTCGGGGGCGACGAGGCCGACGGCGCCGAAGATGGAGTAGATCGCGTGGAAGGTCTGGCCGGTGGCTTGCAGGTGGTGCAGTGCGTGGCCGGCGGCGAAGGTGGCGCCGTCGATGTGGCCGTAGTGGGAGCGGGCGCGGCGCACTTGGAGGCCGATCAGGTCCACGCCGGTGGCGTGGGCCTGGTGGTGCTTCGCGAGGTGGGCCACGTTGTGGCCGGGGCCGCAGCCCAGCTCCAGGACGCGTTTGCCGCAGAGGTCCCGGCCCAGGATCTCGGCGCCGGGACCGAGGCCGGCGTGGGTGCTCCATTCCATCCGGGCCGGTGCGGTGAGGGCGTGTGCGGGGGCGGCGGCTGTGCGCTGGGCTGCGTGGGCGTACCAGGGGGAGACCTGGGCGAGCACCTAGACCTCCAGGAGTTGGACCACGTCGTTCAGGTGGCGGCGGACAACGGGGATGTACGCGGGGTCCTTGGCCGGGTCGTCGATCCAGCGGATGGCCTGCTCCATGAACCACTCCACGGCCCACATCCGATGCCAACCCAGGGCCCATGCCTCTGCGGTCAGGCCGCCCCGGGCGGCGAGGGCGTCCGCATGACCGCCTGCGGCGACGTACTGCTCCAGGAGCACCCGCATGCGGAAGGGGCTCGGTACGTCGGTGGTGCCGTGGTACGAGGCGAGGTCGATCAGGCCGGGTCCGGTGAAGGCGCGTGCGAAGTCGAGGAGGTGCCAGCCGTTCTCCCCGATGTGGACGCTCGTGGGGTGGAACTCTGAGTGGACCCAGCCGAACGGTTCGAGCGTCGCCCCCTGGACGCGGGTCTCGGCCGCGGCGGAGATCTTCCCCAGCGCGGTCTCGATGTCGTCGCAGTCCGTCCATCGGTCGGTCTTCCGCAGCCGCTGTAGGTGATCGAAGGCACGGCCGGGCAGGGCCGCGAGGCCCGCCCCGTCGAGGAGGGGCAGACCGCTGGCCGGGCGGGCGGCATGGAGCATCACGGCGGCGGCGACGCCGTCGAGGTCGTCTGCGTCCCGTACGGGGGTGCCGAGGTCGTCCATGAGCATCCCGAGCCACTTGCCCCGCAGGGCGGTTGCGTGGAGCGTGGGGACCGGGAGCCGTCGCTGGTAGGCCAATCGCAGGGCCTGGGCCTCGCGGTCGAAGGGTTCCTTGGCGTATTTGAAGACGGCCGTGGTGCTGTCGGGGAAGGTGACGCGTTCGACGCCGGACATGCCCCAGACGCGAATCTCGGTACGTTCGGGGAAGGGCTTGCCGATGAGAGCGCACAGGTCGTTCAGCAGGGTGGCGGACAGGCTCTGGGCCATGGGGGTCTCCAGGGGACTGGTGGGCTCCGGGGCGGGCGCGCGCGAGCTGGCCCGCCCCGGAGCCGTACTGGGGGCAGGGTTACTCGGCTGCGGTCACGCGGTGGGCGTAGACCTGCTCGATCCAGCCCGCCTTGAACTCGGCCAGGTCGTCGCGGAAGTTGGCCATCGAGGCACCGTAGGGTGCGACGACGCCGCCGGACTGGTCCGGCACCGACTGGCAGCCGTGCACGAGTCGGCCGCCGAGCGCGGCGTGGGCCTTGATGGACTCGATCCGGCGGTGCTCGTTGAACCAGCCGCCGTGGTAGACCTCGTCCAGCATTCCGCCCGCCTCGTCGTCCAGGTCGAAGACGACGGACGTGGCGGCGGGGAAGAACCAGCACGGGCCGACGTTGGAGATGTGCCCGTCCAGTTCGACCTTGTTGAGCGCCATCAGCGTGGCGGCCTCGCGCAGCATGCGCAGGTGGTCGGCGGTGATCTGCGAGAGGCCGAGGCCGGCCAGGTGCTCCTCGCGGAAGAGGTACGCGTACACCCCGTACGCCGTCGTCAGCACACGGGCGGCGTCGGAGGTGGATTCGCTGTGCTGCTTGATGAAGTCGAGCGCGAGCTGCTCGACCGCGCTCTCGGTCGTCTCGTTCACGTCCAGGAGCTGCGCCTTCACCAGCTCCCAGTCGGCGACGAGCCAGGTGTTGGACTCGAAGCGGAAGAAGTACTCGGCCGGGTCGATGGTGATGCGTCGGCCGTCGACCTGGATGCCGGGCAGGCGGTTCCAGCGCGGGTCGAAGGCGTCGGGCAGCTCGACCGTGATGGTCGCGGTGTCGATGGTGGTCACCGTGTCTCCGTCTCTGATCGTCCGGACCGGGGCACAGGAATGCCCGAGCCCGTTGGGGCGTACGGAACTTGGGGGCCGCCCGGCCCGCGATGCCGTGAGTGGGGCGGCTGTCGATAAGTGAACCGTCCGCTACGCAGAGTGGGTACGGTGTGCGCGAGGTCAAGCGGTATACACGGTTTACAGATCCGGAGCGGAGGCGATCGTGGCGGCACCGATCAGCGCCAACTCCCAGCTGCGCGACACGATCAACGCCGCCGGGTGCACGTATGACGCGCTCGCCAAGGACGTACGCCGCATCGCCGCCGAGAACGGCGAACTGCTCCAAACCAACAAGTCGGCCATCTCCCACTGGGTGGGCGGTGCCCGCACGCCGTCTGGTCAGGCAGGCCAGTACCTCGCCGAAGCCCTCTCCCGGCGACTGGGACGCGTCGTCACCCGAACCGATCTCGGCCTCCACTCACCCGACACGGAGTCGCCGCCGGACACCGACCCCGTCACCGCAGTCACCGACCTCGGCCGCGCGGACGTCGAGCGCCGCCGCTTCCTCGCCATCGCCGCCTTCACCACGGCCGGCGTGGCCATGCCGCTCCTGCACGACCACGAAGCCACCTCGCGGATGCTCCGCGCCCGCACCGCCCGCTCCCTCGTCGGCAGCGACGACATCGACGTCGTACGACAGATCACGGCAGCCTTCAGCGCCGCCGACGAAAGGCTCGGCGGCGGGCACGGCCTGACCACGGTCACCGCGTACCTCGCCGACACGGCAGCCCCCATGCTGCGCGGCCGCTTCCCCACAGAAGCCTTACGCCAGGCCGCCTTCGGCGCCGTCGCCGAACTCGCCTACCTCGCAGGGTGGAAGCACCACGACCTCGGCCACGAAGGCGCCGCCCAGCGCTACTACCAGGTCGGCTACCAGCTCGCCTGCGAAGCAGACGCCCACGGCCATGCCTCCTGGATGATGCGCGCCCTCGCCCACCAGTCCCTCAGCCTCAAGCAACCCCACCACTGCGTGGACCTCGTCCAAGGCGCGCTCGCCCGCGGCCTCGGCCACGTGGACGGCCAGACCGAAGCTCTCCTCCACATCACGCACGCACGCGCCTACGCGGCCGTCGGCGAGAACCCATTGGCTGCCCGCGCTCTCCTCGCCGCCGAAGACGCCCTCCTGCGCGAGGACGGTCCCCAGCCCAGCTTCTCCCGCGTCAGCGGCCCCGCCGCCGGCACCGTGGCCAGCCACACCGCCCGCACGCTGACCGACCTCGCCGACCACATCGGCACGGAACAGCAGCACCGCGACGCGCTAACCCGCTGGGACCCGGAGAAGTACAAGCGCGTCCACGCCCTCACCCATGCCGACCTCGGCGACAGCCTCGCCGCCCAGGCCCGAGCCGACGAAGCAGTCGCGGCCTGGACACAGGCCCTGGTCCTCATGGAAGGCATGACCTCAGACCGCACCCGCAAGGCCATCACCTCAATCCGCTCCACCCTGGCGGTATTCCAGCGCCGCCGCGTCCCCGGCGCCGCAGATCTCGCCCGCCGAGCCCGCGAGGCCCTCGCCTAACATGCCCAACAACCCGCCCGACGAAGGGAACCCCGTGGCCCAGCAGACCGACAACCGCCCCCCAGCCCTCAAGCCGGCGCTCGACTCCATGACCCTGCTGGTCGCGGCCGTCATCGTCCACGACAAGGCCACCAACCGCGTCGTGCTCCTCCAGCGCAGCGAGAACGCCAAGTTCGCCCAGGGGATGTGGGACCTGCCCGTCGGAAAGAGCGAACCGGGCGAGCCCATCACCGAGACCGCAGTCCGCGAGCTCTACGAGGAGACCGGCCTCACGGTGAAGCCCGAGTCCCTCAAGGTCGCGCACATCATTCACGGAGCCTGGGGCGTTGAGTCCCCCAATGGCTTCCTCACGGTCGTCTTCGCCGCTCACGGCTGGACCGGCGAGCCGGAGAACCGTGAACCCCATAAGCACTCTCAGGTCCGCTGGGTCGATGCCAACGCCATCCCCGACGCGTTCGTGGACACTACGGCCAGCGCCCTCCACCACTATCTCAACGACGGCGCCGCGGTCTCCGCGATGGGTTGGCAAAAAGCGTGAGCATCATGCTCCCTGAACTGAAATTAGGGATCTGAGTCCTCGCGGTCGGCCACCGTCTGAGGCGATCCGGCGGGCAGGCTAGAACGTACGGTGCGTCTGACCGGCGTGCAGCCTGATCTCAGCTTGGATGGTTGCAGTGAAGGCGATCATTTGTTCCGTTGTACCAAGCTCGGCGATGCGTCGAACGGCATATCCGATGGCCTGGTCAGTGCGCCCCTGAGCACGAAGCCATTCCAACATGGCATCGACATCAAGGTCTTGTCCCCCGCTGGGGCGCCGGCGGTTAGGACCTGCGGGTTCTCGGTGCTCTGGTGGCGTTGTCACGGGCATGAGCTCAATTTCCTGCTGGACCATGCTGTGCGTGGGTTCCGACTGGGCTGGGTTCGACTCTTTGTGAACTGTACCCCTCTGTAGGGGCGCAGGGCATTGTGTGGCTGGCAGCTCGTCCAACACTGTGCGGTGCTTGGCCAGGACGGTCTGACCGAAATTTAGCGTCGTCCAGGACCAGGAAAATGACTGAGCGGTCCCAGCCAGCGTCAAGCTGTCGGACAGACCCAGCCCGGCCAAGGCAGGCTTGCCCTCCACCAGACCGACAGCGCCTGCCTGGGTTCTGGGAGCCTCCCAATGGAGGAGATCCGGGTAGGTGAAGTTCTCCATGTGCTCTCGGTTTTCCGCGGAAATTGCTGCGAGGCGGACGGCTTCAGTCGCAATGTATTTGTAATCAGCGACATTGGAAGGCGGTTCGTCGTTGGTAACGCTTCCCACCAAGGCGGCTGCCATCGTGGCGATTGTGTCTGTGTCTGTCCCCACGGCCTGAGCGGCGATTTGCAGGATGGAGATGGGATGGCTTGAGCCGGCAACCGCCAAGGCTAGGGCGGCGACAACTGTATTCGTCCCGCTCCCTCTGGTGGCGGGTGAACGCAAGTCAAGCTTTTCGATAAGTAGCTCGTAGGCGGTCCGAAGGGATTCGAAATCCTCCTCCTGTAGCGCGGTGTTGCCGGAATGTGCAAACTCCTCGGCCGCGTTAAACATCTCGATCACTTCGAGGACCGTGGCCTCCCAGGCAGCGTCTAGTGTTTTCTCGGCGCTGCGCTCCCAGGCGGAGCACCACAAGGAGAGCTCTGAGTGTTGGCGGATTATCGAGGGAAATTGATGCATTTCGTCAGCGATGCTGACCCACTCGACGGGGTGTGGAGTTCGGCCGCGATCGAGCATGAACCCCAAAGTCATCGCGTGAAACAGGGCGCCAACAAGGGCTCGTGGGTGACCATGGGTGATCACAGCATCGATTAGAACATCCAGAAGATGCGATCCAACCCGACTCGGTTCCTGCGCCGCCCAGATATGGGGTTGCACACGCATTGCGGCGCCATTCCCTCCAGCGTCAGTCCACCCTTTGTAGAAGTTGCCGAACCAGGGAACACCAGTGCCGGCGATATGGGATGCCGCCGCCTTGGACGCCTTCCCGCCACCAAGGGAGTAACTAGTCCAGACAGGAAGCTCGATCTTCGAGAAGACTTCAGGGTCGAAACCACTAGGGCGGATCGCTCGTCCGACTGCCAGGCGAAGTTGTGTGTCATCGCTATAAGTTCCGGCGGGTAGTGGAACGGTTACCCCAAATTTTCCACCAATACGGCGTTTCCACTCGACCGGATGCTGCAGGGTTCCTCCGGCTAGGCGACGACGGAGGCCCGCCTCGTCGGTCAACTCGCTGATGAATCCAAGTGCATCCGCCCAGGCTGCCCATAGCGCCGAGTGCAGTCGCTGCTGGATGTGCATACTTGCATCATTCGGGCTCATGTGAAGACCTTGGGTGCGCAGATGATAGGAACGGTGGGGGCTGATGGGAAGCTGGCGAACCAGCCGCTGATGTCGTCTGCGTGATGCTCCTCGCGCACATATATGCGCTGCAGCTGCGCCAGAGGTAGGCGGCTCGGGTACAGGACTTCCGCCTGTCGGTCAGTAGTCCAAGAGGTTGGCTGCCCGACTCTTCGTACCATCGGCTGAGAGTAGCGCCCGCTGACCACCTCGGCGAACAGTGCGTTCAATCCGTCCGCGCCCGTGCCCCTGCGAACGGAGGGGTAGATGTTGTTCGTGGTTGTGAAATAGACGCCAGGAGCGCTCAAAATCTCGGCTTCGAAGCTTAACGCGGCCCACCACACTTCATCGACCTCGTGCCATCGCTTGCTGGCATCGAACATGGAATCGTTGATGCGGGAAATGCTGAGATTGACATAGTCAAGCCAAGCGTGATCTTTTCGAGTGCTGCAATTTGGTGTATAGATGTGCTCTACATATTTCTCGGATGGGAGTTGCCGTCGGCTGAGTACTGCGGATGTGCCAAGAATTCCTAGCAGTCCGAGATTGGTTGTGAAGTGGAGTGCCTCGGAGATCTCCCGGCTCGTAATGATCGATTCGACCGTATCCTTGGTCTCCGGGGCGTCCTGGGTGGACGTCACAGGCGCACTTCCTTGTACGTGCCGACGGCCAAGAGGTTGATAAGCGTTGACGGATCGTCGGCCTTGTATCCCAGGGTCACGGTCTCACGGGACCGACCTACGCCCATGGCTAGCAGTCTGCGGAGCATGTCCAGCATTGCATCGCCTTCCTCGTCGCCGTGGGGGGTGACCTGCTGGTTCAAGCCAAGCATGAACACATGGTCGAATTCCAGCCCCTTGGCCGAGTGGATGGTGCAGAGGGCGACTGACTCGGGCCCAGACGGCCAACCGGATGCGCGAGTCAGGTCACACCAGGCGATGCCTTCGCGATCCAATTCCTGTCGTAGGTGGTCGAACCATCCGCCGCCCTTCGGGTGGAGAAACGCGACAGACTCGCTCGTCAGGTCGATCTCGGTGCGCAGACGTCGGATCGCGTAGCGCACTTGAGCGCCGAAGCGGCCAACCGCGACAGTAGGGAGCGGGCCGTCGCGATCGGATGCGTGGAAGTCAGGGAGTGATCCGTCATCCTCGTTGGGTAGTCCTTCAACGAGTCCGCGCGCGAAGGCAGCAACCTGCCGGGTGTTCCGGTAGTTGCTGCGCAAGACATGGGAGTTCACGAGCTGGACGCCAGCCTCGGGCCAGGTGAAGAAGCGTGGGTAGATGCGCTGAGTCGCGTCCATGACGAATGTCGTGGTGTGTTCGGCACCAACGTGTGCAGCGATTGCACGTACCTGATTGGCGCTGAAGTCCTGTGCCTCATCTACGATCACGACATCCCAGGCCGGGTACCCTTCCACCAAGGCAGCTTCCGCGGCGATGTCGTTCCAGTCGCGCCAGCCCTGCTTCTCTTTGTGTGCAATATATGGAAGGACCACGTCGGTCAGTAGGCGCTGGCGAAGTGCTCGCTCGACGCGGGGAGCTTGACCTCGCCCTTCTCGGCGGGCGCCTAGGTAGTCCTCCAATTCGTCGGGGCGGAAGCGTCCCATGAGGTATTCGACCTCGTCGATGACGAAGTCGATTGGAAGTGGAACCGAAGCAGCCAAGCTGCCGATGGCCGGCCGGGTTCGCTCGCGATCGACGAGGCCCTCATTGCCGACCATCCCGACGGCCCACTTGCTGAAGGTCGAAACGTGAAGGATCAGCCCCGGTGAGCCGGAGACTTGCTGACGGGCTAGTTCTCCGACGTATCCCTGCAGAGTCTTGTTGTAGGTAAGTACCAGCACTCGCACAGGGTCGACTAGTTGTAGTCGCTCGCGACGGCTAAGCCTGGTGGCGCACAGCTGCCGCAGGCGCAACAGTGCGGTGGTGGTCTTGCCGCTCCCGGCGGCGCCACGGACCAGATGAAAGCCCGGCCGCGTGTCGGCCAGGATCCGCATCTGCTCTGGGCTTGCTTCAACGTGTGACAGCAACCTCATGTGCACCCCCCACGGTTGGGTCCGGTGTTACGGACTCGCATGCCGTTCAGGCTAGGCCGAACGGAAGGAGCGGGTGTGACTTTCAGTACATCGGGTGAGATGTCACATGTGGGATCTGGGCTGATTCCAGGAAGCAGGCTCCAATTTGTCGGAGACCGGGGCGGTCATCGTGGCCAGCTCGACGTGCGTCTGGGGCGGGCGAGCGCGGGGGTACATCCACACGGGTCCGGTGTGCGTGGTCGAGGAGGGACTTTGTGTAGACGCAGCCGAGGGCTTCGTCTACGGCTCAGTCCAGCTGTTGGCGAAGTCGCATTGCAGGTCCGTCCAGCGGCGCGGCTCGTCGGGCACGTAGCCCTGGTGGCCGCACAGGTGGGGCAGGGCATTGAGCCACTGGTCCCAGAGGCCGTCGGGCTGGGTGAAGCGGTCGGCGTGGTGGGTGCCGAGGTGGGCGTCGAGGCGGAGGAGGGCGCCAAGGGCTGCGGGCTGGTCGTAGCGGAGGTCGGTGCGGGGGAGGTAATGGTCGAGGTAGGCGGTGAGGGTCTCGGCGTCCGCGTGGGTGCCGAAGCGGGCCAGGGCGAAGCAGTAGGCGCTACCGGAGAAGCAGACCTCGCTGGCCAGGAGCAGATCGCCGATGCGTTCGCGGAACCGATCGCGGCGGTCGACGCCGATCAGCCACGCGGCGGTGAGGCGCGAGCGCCACTCGTAGCCGAGAAGGGCTTCCAACTCGGCATCGGTGATCGTGGCCGCGTCGTCGATGAGGTGATGGGCGAAATGTTGGGCGTGAGGCCACTCGGGCCGAAGGAATCGACCACCTTTCAGGATGAGGTAGCGCGCGTGGCCCGAGTCCTTCCTTGCCGCGTAGCGCTTGATCACGTAGCCGTAGCCGATCTCCTCGGGGTGCTGGAACGGCATCGGTCACCTCTCCGGGTGCAGGTCGGTCCGGTCGATCCAGGTGGGAGCAACGAAGATATTGTCGGCGACGGGGGCTTCGGTGGCTTCCAGGAGGGACCAGGCGCGGGCTTCCTCGACCAGGTGCTCCCAGGGCGCGGTCCAGTCGAGCTGCCAGTCGAGGCCGGTGCCGGAGACGCCGTACGTCTGGCCGGCGTCCACTCGCCAGAACTGGGAGTAGAGGACCAGTTGGGAGTGGTCGGCCAGGTCGTCGATGATCTCCGCGAAGTGGGCCGAGGGCCAGCCGGGGCTGTCCGGTCCGGTACTGGCTTGCAGCCGGGCGGTCAGGGAGGGGACGACGGGGCTGCGGGCGCCGAGATCGGTTAGGGCCCAGCGGATGGCGACGGGTTCGGACTCGTCGGGTGGAGTCCGCCGCTCCAGGCAGGCGCGGTAGGCGCGGCGCAGGGGCTCAATCGCGTCCTCGATCTCCAAGCTCGCCAGGGCCGAGGCCGCCCAGTGCCGGACGGTGGGGTTGTCGCCGTCGAGCAGGGTGATCAGGGCGGGGCCGCAGCGGGGGTCGGCGACTTCCTCGAAGACCTCGATGACGGTCAGCTGCCCGAAGCCCCCGAGGGAGGGGAGGGCGTCGAGGATGGCGAGGGTGGCGGCGGATCCGATGTGGATCAGTTCAGCGCGGGCGTCGTAGGACTCGCCGGACTCGCCGTCGAGCTGCTGGGCGAGCCTCTCGATGTGGGTGGTCATGACGCCGGGTGGTCGCGGCGCCAGAAGCTGGGGAGCCACCAGCAGAGCACTGAGTGGTCATCAGGCCACGGAATGCGGTCCTCGGCTCCCCAGTCCTCGAAGGAGTCGCGCGTCAGGTCGATGGGGCGCCAGGCGGGGTCGAGCAGTTCGTCCTCGGTCGGCGGGCGGACGTACCGTCGGCCGTGCTCGGCGCAGGCGCCGAAATCTTGGTAGTTGCGCTGGGCCTCGATCAGGGAGACCTTGTTCGCCCCGTCGGCCATGGTCGGCCAGCGGAACTGGACCCCGTCGTCCTCCCAGAAGCAGACGGGGCAGATCTCGTACGAGCCGGGCATCGCGTCCAGCACGCGATGTCCGCAGCACGGGCAGGGGTAGAAGTTGCTCACCTGCGCAGTCTCCTTGGAGGTCCCGCTGGTGAGCCATGCATTTCTCTGACTGGGTGCCCGGCCAGTCCGCAGCCAGTCCGCAGGACACCCGTAAACGGCCGTCGGGAGCCAACGCGTGCCAACCAGGAAATCCCAGGTCAGAGCCCTGAAGGGGGATCCGCCGCAGGTCAGGATCTGGCTTCAGACATTTCGCTTCAACGTCTGATCACCTACCCACAGACGGCCTGACCTGTGAGAACGCGGGTCAGGCCGTTGTGCTGTCCGCAGCAGTCCGCAGAACTCCAGCCCGCAGGGCGACACCAGGTCGGATGCCGTTCCCTATGTTCACCCGAGGGCGGGCTGTTCCGGACCGCCTTTACTTTCAGGCTTCCAGATCGGTTGAGGCAGCCAGCGTGGCGGAGGCGGAGAGTACCCGCGCGAAGTCGGCGACCGCCGCCCCGTTCACATGGGCGATTACCTTGCCGAGCTGCCCCTCCCAGTCGGGGCGGAACTCGTACGCGAGCAGGTGCCCCTCTCGGTGCGTGGCTGGGCTGCAGCCGAGCAGAGCATCCAACCCGGGTACCGGTAGAACGGTGGGAGCCCGAAAGATCGCGTGCTCTGCCGTGTTGGGGCCGAATCGGCTCTGGCCGAGCAGCAGCGCCGGGTCCACCAGTCGCCTAGCTTCCTCGCACCAGACAGCCACGTGCCCCAAGACCTCTCCATCTTCGGTGACCATTGGCGGGAGCCTCCACTTGGGCAGGTCTAGGAGACTGCCGTCGCCTCGGGTCACTCGCAAAGTTGCGGGTAGCAGTTGACCGTCCAACCCCAAGGAGCGCAGTGCCGCAGCGAACGCGAGGGATAGGAAGGTGGGGGAGGGTGCCGCCTGGCCTCCCAGGTGGTAGGCAGTGGCTCCGACCAAGCTGTACAGCAGCCGGGCCTCGGGCGGAACGGCCTGAGCAAGCGCTACGGCGTCGAGCCAGGGGAACTCGGAAATCCGGTAGGTGCCGGCGTCACCCGAAGGTGGCAGCGGGACAATCGGCGGCGCGCTAACGCCTAAATATTCGGAACCCTTCTCCTGGGTGTCCAGCTCTCCCAAATCCAGGTAGCGGCGCGCCGTAGTTGCGAGCGCTACATGGCCCAGCCCCGCCGCCTCAAACAGCCCGAGGGCCTCGTGCATGAGAGCGCGGACCCTCTTGCTATCCCCGTCTGAATGCCCCACCAGATACCGAGTCATGGCCAGAACTGCGCGACGCTGGAAGACAGGGGCCAACACCTCCGGCCCGGCCTCGGTGTGTGCTCGTAGCAAGGCCTCCGCCCGGTCGATCATCGACTCCGCAGCCTGGAGAAGCCATGCCTCCGTGGCGAGGCCCTTCTCATGTCTGTTGAGACTGCCGACCATCACAGCATGTGCCGCCTCCACCATGTGGTCCGCATGGTGGCGCACGATCGTCGTGGCCGTCCGCTCGTCGGGCTCGGGGATCGCGGCGGTGATGGCGAGGGCTTCCTCCAGTCGGCCCTTGGATGCTCTGATGGTCGCGTCCAGGAAACGCAGCTCCGTGTTCGCCTCAGCGTCGGTTGGAGCTTCTGCCCTGGCCTGGTCGATGACCAGTGCCGCGTCGTCCCAGTTCTGGATCCACACGAGCACTTGTGCTTGTTGCAGCCGGGTTCGGAGCGCGATCGCGGGCTCCACGTCCTCGCGTCGCAGCACAGCTTCGAGCCGGGTGCTCGCGCGAGCAATATCGGCGTACCGGTCTTGCGCCACGGCCGCGCGCATATCGGACTCGTGGGCCAGCAGCAGGTGTTCCAAGCCCTCCCCGTTGAGCACCTCCATACCCTCCAGCAGGGTCCAGCCAGTTCGCGCCGCTTCCGCGGCTTCCTCGAAGCGTGACTGATTTAGTAGGCATTGAGCCAAGATGGTCATCGTCGCGGCCCGCCGATAGACAGGATCGTCCACTACCCCGTCTCCCGCCTGCTCCACGATGTCCAGAGCCTCGCGCAACAGCCCTTCGCTGCGCAGCAGATCACCGTGCACGTTCATGATGGCTCCGGCGACATTGGCCAGCAGCGCGACGGTGTTGCCGTCCCCATTGCCGCTGCCGCGTACGTTGTGTGCCACATGAACCGCGTGCTCGATCAGGACGGCAGCCTCAGCCCAGGCGTGCTGCTTCTGGCACTTCACCAGCCGCGTCACCAGCTCGAACTGGAAGCGCCCTTGCATCACGTCCACGGCATCGCCGTCCAGCATCGCGCGGATGACCTCTTGGACGATGCGATGGATCGCCAGCACGCCGTCCCGAGGGTCGATCAGGGAGAATCTGCGCAGCTCTGCCACGGCGCCATAAGCCGCGGATTCGGGCGGAAGGTCGAGCGTGGCGAGGTGGAGTGGAATGAAGTCCGGCGCGAGTAGGGCACATCGGGCGAGTAGTTCGGCGGCGAGATGTTGTGCCGAGCCCTGGGAAGACTGCAGCGCCCGATCGAGTACCTTCCCCACGCTCAGGGTCACCGCCGCTGTCAGCGTCACACCCGGCCGGTAGTCGAGTGGCACGAAGCCAGACTCGTTGAGCAATCGGGTCCGGCATTCGGCGAGTTCCGCCAGATAGGTGCCGACCGGGCACTGGGTCGCCGCGATGTAGCCGATGGCCTGGGAAATGCCGAGCGGGATGCCTTCCACCGCGTTAACCAGCGCGGACACCTCCGCCGTGGAGACATCCGGCAGGCGCTCCCCGGCCCAGGCGGTGGCCTCGTCGGCTTTCATCCGTTCTACAACGAGCCCGCCGTCCGCCGCGGCCCAGGCCGAGTCGCGGGTTGTGACCAGCACATGTGCCCCGTCGCAGGCGGGCACCAGTCCGTGCAGCTGGTCCTGGTCAGTGACGTTGTCGTAGACCAGCAGCAGCTGGGGGCCCAAGCGCGCTAGGCGGGAGCCGACCTGGGCGAGGATCTCCTCCTCGGTCGTCGCCCCGATCCCCTGCTGTTCCTCGGCGACCATCCGCCGGTATGCGGCGAGAACGTCCTCCCGGGTGTCGGAGGGGATCCACCAGACGAACTCGTATGAGTCCCGGTACCGGTGGGCGTACAGCCGGACGATGCTCGATTTGCCGATTCCGCCTAGTCCGGACACCACCACGCGGGCTGTGCCCGCATCGGGCTCCCTCTCGAGTCGCTCCCTGAGCACCCTCAGCTCCCGGTCACGGCCGCGCACACCGACAGCTGAGGGGACCTCCCGGAAGAGCGCGCGGCCGGGCCCGAGCGCCTTGATCGCCCCCGCCCCGGGCGCGGCGTGGCGTCCGTGCAGGAGCACCGGAAGCTCGTCCAACCGGACCGTGCGCCGGGCAAGCATGCGGTCCCCGGACCATTGGAACATCTTCACGAAGAGTGCGTCGACAGTGCCGTCGACCTCTGCCGCGGCCATGGCGACGGGGGACAGTCGCAACAGTTCCAGCCGGGCCTGGTCGAGGATCTGCTCCCACGGGCCGATCCGGGTCTCGATCTCCAGCCGTCGCAGCAGCGCGTGATCCTCGGTGGTGAGCGTGACGGAGGCCGGCACCAGACCCTCGCACTCCGCCAGCCACCGGTTGGGGTCCGCTATAGCTCGAGCTCGGGCCACCGCGTCCCGCAGCGCCTGGCCCGACGGGTGCACGGGGGCATCCGAGAGGAACCGAAGCACTGCCGTACCGCCGGGATCTGCGGCCCCCCACCGGCGGGCCAGTCGCACCAGCTCCGTACCGGACCACGAACCCGGTTCGACGCGGGTCTTCGCCTGCGCGAGCAGCAGCGGCCGCCCTTGCGCGTCGCGTACCTCGAAATCGATAGCCTCGTCGGCGCCCTCCACCCGGAAGGCCGCAGCATCCGGGTACTCCTCCGGGGCGCGGATGAGCTGCAGGATGGCGCACGCAGTTTGGAATCCCATGCCCCGTGCCGTATCGACTCCACCCACGTGGCGTATCCCCCTTGGCTTCGGCTGGCCCCTCAGCATGCCGGATCACACTGACAGTCAGGCCTGAATCGCAGCCGTTCACGACCTGCCACGCCAGTTGCCCCGGGCAAGGTGGGGCGGAGCAAGCCGTGGAGTACCCCGCGAACAACGAGATCCGGGGCCTCGAGGCCAGAGGAGGACTGTGCCGACTGAACGGAACAGCCGCACCAATTCGCCTTCTACCCGCTTCAGGGCGACGGCGGAGCTTGGCGCGCCACGGCCGGGTCCCTGGAGAGGGCTCTCAGGGAGGCATTCCCCGAGCCCGCTGTGGACTATCGGATCTCGGGGATCCACAGCGTTCCCGTCCTCGATTTCGAGATCGAGCTGGCATCCGGTGTATGGATCGACGGGACGGCGTCGATGCCCAGACCCGACTACGCCTACATCACCCTGACCGACGTGACTGCCGGCGAAGCCGCTGTCTTCGCGCGGTGGCTCCGGGACTCCTTCGTGCCCGCGCCGCACCTCGTCTGGTTCGCGAGCAGCCTTGCCGTGGCGAACGGCGACCAGGATCCGTGGCCGCTGCCGGCCGAGGGCCGCGACGAAGACATCGCCGCGGAGCTGCGCAGGCACCTCGCCTCCGTCGAAACCCCGTAGGTCAGTCCGCAGGCAGTCCGCAGGACACCCGTAAACAGCCGCCGGGACCCAACGCACACTAACGGAGAAATGCCTGGTCAGGGCGGGAAATGCGGCTCCGCCCCAGGTCAGGATCGATCCGCAGACATTCCGCTTCAACGTCTGACGAGCAGTCAAGAGTTGTGCCCGGCCCGCTTGTCGATGGGTCGGGCGCAGGTGTACGTCCGCGTGGAGTCCTTGTGCCGCGAAGCGCTGAAGTCGCTGCGGTGCGGTGCGGGCGAAGGCGGCATCGATGGCGTACTTGTGGCCGTGGAGGCGGTGGCTGCGCAGGAGGGCTGCGGCCTGATCGGTGATCTCCTTGGTGACGTCGTGAACGTCGACGTGGGAGAAGACCCACTTGATGCGGGCGGGGTGAATGCGCTCGTAGTCGGCATCGAGGGTGGTCATGGCGCTTGAGCCACGCGGACGCCTTCCTCCGATGCCGCTTGGACCAGGGCCATGACGGCGCGGTCCTTGCGGTAGAGCTTCGAGAGGCCTTCGCTGTCGAGCAGTAGGGTGCCGGGCATCAGGCGGCGGCCCCGCCGGCCTGTCGGTGGTCATGGCGTAGCAGCGTGCGGGCGGCTTCGATCTCCTCGCGGGTGAGTTCGTCATTGTCGGTCTCGAAGTCGGCGACGATCTCCCGGAGCTTGTCCATGGCGACCCGTTGTTCGAGGGCTTCGGCAACGTAGGCGGAGAAGCCGCCGGGCCCGACGTGGGCGCGTGCGGCTTCGGCGAGGTCCTCGGGCAGGCTGATCGAGTACTTCTTGCTACTACTCATGGCGGCCGCTGTCCCTCAGTGGTGGGGGGCCACCCGCGTGCCGAGGAAGTGCAGGAGCGCGTCGTTGAAGGCGGCGGGCTGCTCGACGCCGGGGAGGTGGCCCGCCCGCTCGATGACGACGAGATCGGCGGAAGGGATCAGGCGGTGTGTGGCCCGGGCGTCGCTCACCGGGATGTAGAAGTCGTCGGCGCCGACCACGACGAGGGCGGGCACCGTGGTCCCGGCGAGGGTGTCGCGGTAGTCGGGCCGCTCGGCCCTCCCCCGGAGGGCGGCGGCGGCCCCCGCAGGGGCGGTGCCGCGCATCATGGACAGGACGTGCTCGGCGACGTCCGGACGAGCCGTGACGGTGTACGGGGCGATCATCTTGTCGATCACTTCGTCCGCGTAGCCGCCCATGCCCTCCGCGAGGAGCCGGTCGGCGAGGGCGTTGCGGAAGGTCTTGCCGTCCTCCGTCTCGGCGACGGGGGACGTGTCGGACAGGATGAGCCCGCGTACGCGACCGGGGTGGGACCGCAGGAACTCCATGGTGATCTGGCCGCCCATGGAGACACCGCCGATGACGACCTGCCGCAGGCCGAGCGTGTCGAGCAGGGCGGCGATGTCGTCCGCGAAATCGGAGAACGGGCAGGTGCCCGGCACCACTTCGCTGCCGCCGTAGCCCCGGAGGTCCGGTGTCACGACCCGGTACCCGGCAGCCGAGAGCGCGGTGACCTGAGGAGCCCACATGGTGTGGTCGAACGGGTGGCCGTGCACGAGCACCACCGGTATGCCGTCCGGCGGCCCCTGATCGTCGTAGCGGAGGGACACGCCGTTGACCACGGTGCTGATCATGTACGGCACTCTAGTTGCAGCGGCCACCGACGCATGGGGCTTTCGGGATTTCCCGTTCCCCTCGGCCACCGGGGCCGCGCGAGGCGCGGGCGGGGCCGCGCCCGCGGTCGCCTACGCGCCCGTACCGACAGTCAGTTCCGTCACTCCCGTCGGTTTCTCCGCGTCCGCCGAACGGACCGTCAGCCGCACCCGGCGTGCCGTGGCGCCCGGTTCGTACGGGCGCCAGGTGCGGCCGTCCAGGGAGGTCTCCAGGGTGTGGGAGGCCGGTGCGGTATCCGTCCAGCGCGGCGTCAGCGACACGATCCGGGTCACGTGGCGCAGCGCCACCGTCAGCGTGCCCGACGCGCCGTCCGGTGACCAGGACGTCGACGGGCTGCCGTCCACCGCCGCCCCGGCGTACAGGCCGGGGGCCTCGGAGGTGGCCGTCGCGGGCCGGCAGCGGGCGGCGTCGGATGTCGGGGTGAGGTCGGGGCGGCGGGTGGGGAGGCTGAGGGAGCCGGAGAGGCGGCGCGGGCCCTGGGGTGTGTGGACGGTGAAAGGCGCGCCGTCCGTCAGCCGGACCGTGGTCGTCCTCGGGCCGATCGCGACGTCGTACGTACGGCCCCGGTAGCGCAGCCCCGTCAGCTCCACGCCGTCGCGGAGCTGCGGGGGCAGCAGCGGGTCGAGGCGTACGCCGTCCTCCCGCAGCCTGAGTCCCGTCAGCCCGTGCGTGAAGACCTGGAGGAGCCCGCCCTTCCCGGTGAGGAAGTCCTCGGCGGGGAAGCCCGACAACGGGTCCTGCGCGCCGGACTTCTCGCCCCGCGCCTCGGAGAAGAGGTGGTACGGGCCCCGGACGAACGGGCGCACGGCGCGCTGGAGGTAGGTGTACGTGGCGCAGCCCGGCTGACCGATCGCGGCGGCGGCGATCGCGTGCACGGAGTCGGTCATCGCGGGGCCGTCCGGGTCGGTCCGGGCGGCGTAGTGGTCGAGGGTCGCGGCGGCGGCTCCCTCCTCCATCGGCCACTCCAGCGGGTAGATCAACAGCACCGCGTCGGCCTGCTTGATGGTCGAGCCGTTGTAGCCGGCGTACTGGAGGAACACCTTCCGTCCGGTGTCGTACGGGATGCGGAGCCCGTCGGCGACCCGGGTCCAGCCCGCGGGTGCCGGGTGGCCGAGGACCACGGCGGCGCGGGTGGCGTTGCGCAGGGCGGTGGCGGCGACCGCGTTGGTGAAGACGCCGTCCGTGACGCCGTTGCTGTACTCGTCGGGGCCGGCGACGTTCTCCACCGAGTAGCTGCCGTCGGAGTTCGCCGTGGCGCGCGACTGCCAGAAGTCGGCGATGCCCTTCAGCAGTGGCCAGCCCCGCCCGGCCAGCCAGGCGCGGTCGCCGGTGGCCAGGTAGTACTGCCAGACGGCGAGCGCGACATCTCCCTGGAGGTGGATCTGGGTGAGGCAGTGCGGCGGGTCCCAGCTCTGGCACTCGGAGTCCAGGCGCCCCCTGCTCGCGCTCGTCCAGGGGAAGAACAGGCCTTCGTGACCCAGCTCCCTGGCGTTCGCACGGGCGGCGTCACGGGTGCGGTAGCGGTACTCGACGACCGACCGGGCCAGTTCGGGGCGGGTGGCGAGCAGCCCCGGATAGATCCAGGTCTCGGCGTCCCAGAACACCATGCCCGCGTAGTTGTCGCTGGTCAGCCCCGCCGGGGCGATGCTGTCCGAGGAACCGGGCCGGGTGCCGGCCAGCAGCCCGTACTGCGCCGCCCGCAGCCAGGCCTGCAGGCCGGGACTGCCCGGTGTCCTGACGTCAGCCGCCCAGGCCTCGCGCCAGGCCGCCGCGTTTCCGGCGAGGACCGCGGACCAGCCGCGCCGGGCCGCACGGTCCGCCGCCGCCCGGGCGGCGGTGAGCGGCGTGCGGGAGGTGAGAGAGGTGTCCACGCCGACGTACTTCTCGAAGGTGTACGAGCGGCCGGCCCTGACCCGGGTCGTCCGGGCGCCGTCGGTGCCCCGCTGGACGATCGCCCCCTCCGTCTCCGTGCCGAGCGTGCGGAACGTGCCGTCCGCGGCGACCGTGACCCGGCGAGCCCCGCGCTCGTCCAGCCGGCCCGTCACCGTCGCGGTGCCGCTCCAGTGCGGGGTCATCCGCAGGCGTACCGCGCCGGTGTGCACGTCGGACCGGTCGGCCAGCACCTCGTAGGCCAGGTCGGTCGCGCGGCCGTCGGCCGTGGTCCAGCGCAGGGAGGTGACCACGACGCCGCAGCGCAGGTGAAGGGTCTGGCGGTAGCGCGAGATACGGCCGCGAGGAGTGGCCGAACCGTACGTCTCGGAGCCGACGCGCACGTCGAGCGTGGTCCAGGAGGGGAGTGCGGCGATCACCTCGCGGCCCTCGGCCAGGCTCGCGTCGCGCGCGTAGAGCCCGGAGACGAAGGCGCCGTCGTACCGTGGTGTGTAGAGGGGCCAGCCCGTCTTCCCGCCCGTTGCGGCGTACCCCGCGCCGACGGCGGGCACCCGGTGGCCCAGGTAGCCGTTGCCGACGTACGGGTCGTATCCTCCGGCCTCCCCGAAGACGGTCGACGTCGGCGTCCAGGAGGCGCCGTCGGACGTCGCGGCCCTGCCGCACACGGGGGCCGGGGCGGGCCCGGCGGCGTGGGAGAGCGGTGGCGGAGGGGCGATCAGCGTACCCGCGACGAGGGGCGCGAGAAGAGAGATGCGCTTGAGGCTCACCGTACGAAGGTAGGCAGCGGGACGCCGTCGGTGCGGTACCGGCGCGCGGGACGAGCGGACCGGTCCCAGGGCCGGAGGCAGGGAGAGCGGCATGTCGTATCCGGACCCCGTCCACACGGGCGGTGAGGGCGAGATCAGCGCGCGGTACCGGCCGGCCGGCACCGCGCCGGACTTCCTGCCACGCAGCGGAGGCAGTACCCACTACCTGGCCACGTCGGAGTCGACGCACGGCGAGTTCGGGCTCTACCGGATCAACATGGGCCCCAGGGCGGACGGCCCCGCCGAGCACTTCCACCGGTCGATATCGGAGTCCTTCTTCATCCTCGACGGCACGGTACGGATCTACGACGGCGAGCGGTGGACCGACGCCACGGCGGGTGACTTCCTGTACGTGCCCCAGGGCGGGCTGCACGCCTTCCGGAACGACTCGGACGAGCCCGCGTCGATGCTGCTGCTCTTCACGCCGGGCGCGCCCCGCGAGGAGTACTTCGAGAAGGTGGGGCAGGTCTCCGACTGGCCGGAGAAGGAGCGGGCGGAGTTCTTCATCAAGCACGACACGTACTGGACGGACTGAACACGGCGGGGCGCGCCTGCCTCAGGGGGCGAGGCCCGTCTTGAGGCCGGCCCCGCAGAGCGGGACGACCACGCTCCGGTCCGTCACGCCGCCGACAGCCGCCCAGCACGCGACGCCGGTCGTCTCGACGAAGAAGCCGCGCGCGGCCAGGTCCCGCTGCGCCGCGCGGATCTGATCCTCCGTGACGGTCAGGAAGGTGCCGCCTGACTCGCGGACCGCCGCGAGGATCTGCCGTGCGCGTGGCGGCCGGGGGATGGCGATCCCCTCGGCCAGGGTGGGCGCGGCGTGGCCGGGGGCGCCGGGCGGCACGTCGGCACCCGCCCGGAACGCCTCGGCCAGGGGCGACACGGCCTCCGCCTGCACGGCGAGCAGGGCGGGGCGACGGTCGATCAGGCCGTCGGCGAACAGCTCCGCGGTGGCGAGTGCGGCGCCCAGGAGCAGGGTGCCGTTGCCGACCGGTACGGCGAGGGCGTCGGGCAGGGTGCCGCCCAGGTCCTCCCAGATCTCGTAGACGTACGTCTTCGTGCCGTGCAGGAAGTACGGGTTGAAGACGTGCGAGGCGTAGAACGTGCCGGGGGCGCCGGCGGCGGCCCGGGCGGCGGCTGCCGCGGCCTCGCGCCCGCCGGGCACGGTCACCAGTGAGGCTCCGTGGGCACGGATCTGCTCGGTCTTCTTCGGCGAGGTCCCCTCGGGGACGTACACCGTGCACGGCAGCCCGGCCCGGGCACAGTACGCGGCGACGGCCGTTCCCGCGTTGCCGCTGCTGTCCGCGACGACCTGCTCCGGGGCGAGCCTGCGGGCCAGTTCGGCCAGCATCACCGCGCCGCGGTCCTTGAAGGAGAGCGTGGGCATCAGGAAGTCGAGCTTGGCCGAGACCTGGGCCGTGAGGGGGACGAGGGGGGTCCGCCCCTCGCCGAGTGAGACGGCCGGGGCGGACAGGGGCAGAGCCTCCTCGTAGCGCCACAGTGAGTTGACGCGTCCGCTCAGCGTGTCCAGGCGCACCGGCGCCGAGGCGCCCCTGTCGAGGTCCCAGGGGCCTCCGCAGGCCGGACAGCACCAGGCCCGCGCGGTGACGTCGGACCTGGTCCCGTCCTGGGGGCAGAGGTATTCCGCTGTCGGCATGGGGGAGTCGGCCATGTGCCCAATCTATTACCCGTGTCCGGACGGTCCGCTTCCGGTGGGGGCCGCGCGGGACGGATGGTCACGCGCGGCCCCCACGGGGGCGCCCTCTAACGCCGCCGCAGTCCCCGGTCGACCGCGGTCATCAGCTCACCGTCGTCGGTGTCGCCGTCCAGCGACCAGAACATCGCGCCGCCGAGGCCGCGTTCGCGGATGTACGAGGTCTTGGCCCGCAGCACCTGCGGGTCGTCGTACGTCCACAGGGTATTTCCGTCGAACAGCCAGGCGTGGCCGTTGCGCGTGTCCCGGTGCACCGTGTACTGCCCGGAGTCGGCCAGCTTCCTGAGCGCCTTGTAGTCCTCGTAGCCGGGGGCGTACGTGGCGGGAGCGGGGGACGCGGCCGGCTGGCCCAGTCCGTCGCCGCCTCCGGTGACGCCGGTCCAGCCCTGACCGTAGAACGGCATGCCCATCACGAGCTTGCGGGCCGGGGCGCCGCGCCTGATCCAGTCACGGACCGTCTGGTCGACGCTGAAGTCGCCCCTGGCGTACAGCGCGGACTGCTGGGCCGTCGTCGCCTCGCCGGAGACGTGGAAGTCGTAGCCCTGGAGGTTGACGAAGTCGAAGTCCCGCATGATGCGGGGCACGTCGAATCCGGCGTCGATCTTGGCGGGCGCCGTGGGGACGAAGGCGGACAGCTCGTAGTGCTTCGGTTTGGTCCCTCCCTTCCGGCCGCTCTTGGCGTAGGCGTCGAGCTGGGTCCGGAACTCGTGCACCAGTGCGGTGAAGTTCCGCTTGTCCTCGGGGCGGAAGACCGTGTCCGTGTCACCGGCGGAGCCGGGCCACTCCCAGTCGAGGTCGATGCCGTCGAAGAGTCCTGCCGCGGCCCCCTCGCCTCCGCGTGCGCCGTCCTGGGGCAGGTTGCCCTTGATGTACAGGTCGATGCAGGACGAGACGAGGGCCTTGCGGGAGGCGGCGGTACGGGCGGCGTCCGAGAAGTGGGTGGACCAGCTCCAGCCGCCCAGCGAGATCATCACCTTGAGGCCGGGGTGCTCGGCCTTGAGCTCGCGCAACTGGTTGAAGTTGCCCGCGAGGGGCTGCGTGTCGGTGTCGGCGACGCCGTCGACCGATCCGGCGGCGTCCAGCGGTCGGGCGTAGTCCGCCCAGGCGTCCGCCTCGCCGGGCACGTTGCCCGTGAAGCAGCGGCCTTCGGCGCTGACGTTGCCGAACGCGTAGTTGATGTGGGTGAGTTTGGCCGCGGTGCCACTGGTCTCCAGGTCCTTCACCTGGAAGTCACGCCCGTAGACGCCCCATTGGGTGAAGTAGCCGACGGTCCGGTACGCGCGGCCGTGATGGCCCGTACCGCGGTCGTGCTGGTCCTGGTCGGCCGTGGCGGCGGGGGCGAGGCCTGCCAGCAGGGTCAGGGCGCAGGCGGCTGTGGTCAGTCCGGTCAGGGTTCTTCGGCGCATGGGGCTCGTTCCTGTGCGTGTTCCGGGGTGGTTCCGGGTGGCGGATTCCGGTGGTGTTCCGGGTGCCGGCGGGGCAGCGGGAGCCGTGCTGTGCACAGGAAGGTATTGGTCTGGACCAAAAAGGGTCAAGAGCCTGGGCGTGCCCGCTCGCACGGGGGCCGGGTATGCGCTGGTGGGCGGGTAGTCATCACTTCGAGTGAAACTCTGGCCTCCGCTTGCGGTACTCAACCCACGGTTGCCACGCTGTTGCTGTCTGTCAACCTGTTGGGAGTGGCCTGTGCCTTTCGGTCAGCAGCCCGCCTATCTGCGCGTGGCGAGCGATCTCAGGGAGAAGATCGTCAACGGCGCGCTGCCGCCCCATACCCGCTTGCCGTCCCAGGCCAGGATCCGCGAGGAGTACGGGGTCTCGGACACCGTGGCGCTGGAGGCCCGCAAGGTGCTCATGGCCGAAGGGCTCGTCGAGGGCCGGTCGGGCTCGGGTACGTACGTGCGTGCGCGTCCCGTCCCCCGCCCGATCGCCCGCTCCGGCTACCGGCCGGGCGCGGGGATCGATCCGTTCCGCCAGGAGCAGACGGCGGAGGGGGTGCGGGGGACCTGGGAGTCCCGCAGCGAGCAGGAGGGTGCGAGCGCCGAGATCGCCGAGCGGCTCGGTATCGAGCCGGGGGACCGGGTGATGCGCACGCGGTACGTCTTCCGGGAGGCGGGCGAGCCGATGATGCTGTCCACGTCCTGGGAGCCCCTGGCCGTCACCGGCCGTACGCCGGTGATGCTTCCGGAGGAGGGCCCGCTGGGCGGTTGCGGCGTCGTCGACCGCATGGCGGCGATCGACGTCGTTGTGGACAACGTGGCGGAGGAGGTCGGTGCGCGCCCGGGGCTGGCGGAGGAGCTCCTGGCGCTCGGCGGCGTGCCGGGGCATGTGGTGATGGTGATCGGGCGGACGTACTACGCCTCGGGGCGGGCGGTGGAGACGGCCGACGTGGTCGTTCCCGCCGACCGCTACCGGATTGCCTACCATCTGCCGGTCAAGTGACCGCAGGGGTAGCTGAGGTGGCACGTGGGACGGCTGTGGTGACCGCTGGGAGCGACAGCCTGTCCGCCTTCCGTGATGCGGAGTTAACAGTCCCGCGCCGGGCGTAACCGGCGGGCAACCGTCCCCCGTCACGGCTTGTCATGTCCAAGTCTTACTTTCCCGTTCGTCACCGCACACCGGACCGACGGACGGGAAGCCACCCGATGACGGACATCGCAACGCCCACGACGGGCGAGGTGCCGCGACAGGAGCCGCAGGAGGACTCCCCGGCACCACGGCGCAGCTATGCCGCGCTCGCCGCCGACGAGAGCCGTGAGGACTACTCCCTCCGCTACGCCCCCCACTCCTTCCGGCGCTGGTCACCCTCGATGGTCGCGGGGACGGCGCTCGGCGGCATCGCGTACCTGGCCGACTTCGCGATCGGCGCGTCGATCGTCTTCACCTACGGCTTCACGAGCGGACTCGCCTCGATCCTGACCGCGGCGGCGATCATCTTCCTCACCGGCATCCCGATCGCCCGCGCGTGCGCGAAGTACGGCCTGGACATGGACCTGGTCACCCGCGGGGCGGGCTTCGGTTACTTCGGCTCGACGCTGACCTCGCTGATCTACGCGTCCTTCACCTTCATCTTCTTCGCGCTCGAAGGCTCGATCATGGCGCAGGCCATGCACCAGGCCGTCGGACTCCCCGTCGAGGTGGGCTATCTGGTCACCACGCTGATCGTCATCCCGATCGTCTTCCGGGGCATGGGCGCGCTGGCCAAGGTGCAGGCCTGGACGCAGCCGGTCTGGATCATCGGCATGGTGCTCCCCTTCGTGGTGCTCGCCGTCGAAGCCCCCGGCTCCTTCGGCGCCTTCGGCTCCTTCACCGGTACGGAGGGCGCCGCGCCGGGCTTCTCCTGGATCGCCTTCGGGCTCGGCACCGGCGTCGCGCTCTCGCTCATCGCCCAGATCGGTGAACAGGCCGACTACCTGCGCTTCATGCCCGCCAGGACCGAGGCGAACAAGCGGCGGTGGGACATCGCCGTCCTCGCCGCGGGCCCGGGCTGGGTCGTCATCGGGGCCGCGAAGCAACTCGGCGGCGCCTTCCTCGCCTTCGTCGCCCTGGAAGCGGTCGGCAAGACGCACGCGCTGGAGCCGATCGCGCCGCAGATCGAGGCACTGAAGCCGTGGCTCGGCTCCTTCGCGCTGCCGGCCGCGGCCCTCTTCGTGATCGTCTCGCAGATCAAGATCAACGTGACCAACGCCTACAGCGGCTCACTGTCCTGGTCGAACTTCTTCTCGCGGATCACGCACAAGCACCCGGGCCGGGTCTGGTACATCTTCCTCAACCTCGCCATCGCGCTGACGCTGATGGAGATGAACATGTTCGCGGCCCTGAACAAGCTGCTGGGCTTCTACTCCAACGTGGGCATCGCCTGGATCACGGCCGTCGCCGCCGACCTGGTCATCAACAAACGCATAGGGCTGAGCCCTCGGTACATCGAGTTCAAACGCGCCTACCTGCACGCCGTCAACCCGGCCGGCTTCGGGGCGATGGTGATCGCTTCGACCGTCTCGATCCTGGCCTTCTTCGGTCTGTTCGGCAGGCACGCCGAGGCCTTCTCCACCTTCATCGCGGCCGGACTGTCGCTGGTCCTCTGCCCGTTGATCGCGTGGCTGACCAAGGGGAAGTACTACCTGGCCCGGCCGAACCCGGTGAACGGCCCCGACGTCGTGATCGCCGACATCACCGCCACGCACACCTGCGGGGTGTGCGAGACGTCCTACGAACTGCCGGACATCGCGGACTGCCCCGTCCTTTCGGGGCCGATCTGCTCCCTGTGCTGCTCGCTGGACGCGGAATGCGGGGACGCCTGCCGCAAGGAGCCGGGGGCCGGCCCGGTGCTGATGCCGATGCCCGTCGTGCGGACACCGTCCGGCTGAGCGGGGAGGGCGCCGGACATCCGGCGCGAGGACGCCGGCCGGCTGACGGGGGACAGGGGCGCACTCGGGAGAGTGCGCCCCATCGGTATGGCCGGATGCGTGTCTCTTTGTGTAAAGACGCATCCGCTGAGTGAAGGTCAGGCGTACGCTCGGGCATATGCGTACTGCGGTTTCCTGGGGATCCTTAGAGACGTGCACGCCGGTGGGGAGAGGGGCGGGATGCTGGGGAGGAACGCCATGACGGACAGTGGGGCCGTGCTGCCCTGGCTGGTGATCAGACAGGACGACAACGGCAACAGGTACCGCGTCGGGCGTTATGCGACGCAGGACGAGGCACAGAAGATCGCGGACGGCCTGGACCGCCACGGGCACAAACAGCTCTACTGGGTGGAGCGAACGAGCCGGAGCGCGCGCCCGTAGGCACCGTGGGCCGGGGGAGGGCCGGACAGCCGGCCGCGGGCCCGGGAAGGCACCGGTTACGCTCCGGCGCATGAGTGATTCCGTCGTCGTGGTGGCCGGGGCCGTGTGTGACGGCGGGCGGCTCCTGGCCGCCCGCCGCAGTGCCCCGCCGGAGCTGGCCGGGCGCTGGGAGCTGCCGGGCGGCAAGCTGGAGCCCGGTGAGAACGGTGAACAGGCCCTGGTGCGGGAGCTCCGGGAGGAGCTGGGCGTGGAGGCGGAGCCTCTGGAGCGCGTCCCGGGTGAATGGCCGCTGAAGCCCGGCTACGTCCTCCGGGTGTGGACGGTCCGGCTGCTGTCGGGCGAGCCCAGCCCGCTGGAGGACCACGACGAGCTGCGCTGGCTGGCCCCGGAGGAGGCGGACACCGTCGACTGGCTGGACCAGGACCGCCCGGCCGTGACCGAGGTCGTACGCCGGCTGCGGGAAGCCTCGCGGACCTGAGCCGCCTGGGCCGCCAGCCGCACGGGCCGCGAGCCCTCCAGGTCCCTGGGTGGCGCGCGGTGTCTTCTGCCGGCGGCGATGCACCCGTACGCCCCATTGACCAGTGCTTGCGATACGGTGCATCAAATATCGGGTATGTGGCGAATAGACCCTTGAGCAGGGTATGCCCCCGATGCCGGCCCTGGGAAGTGATCGGCGTGACCGATACCGACGGCGATCGTGCCGAGTGGAGCTTTCCGGCGGTGCCGGGCTCCGTGCGCGGCGCGAGGCACGCGGTCCGCGACGCCTTGCACGACTGGGGCTTCGACGCGGCGGTGGGTGACGTCGTCGTGCTGCTCGTCAGCGAGCTGGTGACGAACTCCCTGCGCTACGCCTCCGGCCCCATCGGTGTCCGGCTCGTGCGTCCGCACGCCGGCGGTGGGCGGCCCGAGGGGACCGCTGACGGGCGGAGTCTGCTGGTGGAGGTCTCGGATCCCGTTCCGGATCCGCCCACCGAACGCAGTGCCGGACCGGAGGACGAGGGCGGTCGTGGGCTGCAGCTCGTGGCTTGTTCCGCACGTCGCTGGGGGACCCGGCGCGGAAAGAGTGGCAAGACCGTGTGGTTCGAGCTCGCTCTGCCTGGTTAGGAGTGGGAGGGGACGCACAGCGATCACCGGAGGTCGGGCAGCACCTGGCTGAAAGGGACTGAGACCGTGCTGTGATCGTGAACGCCGTGCCGGTGAGGCCCGTAGTGCTGAATACTGCGGGCAGGACCGGTCCGGTGTGTGAGCTGGAGGGGACGGTCGCGTGAGCGAGATACCTGGGACGGCGGGCGACGTCATGTGGCAGAGCAGCCCGCCCGGCTCGATCTATGACTACATCAGGGTCGCATCGTTCTCGATCGGGCCGGACGGCCTGATCGAGCAGTGGAGCCGGCGGGCCGCCGGTCTCTTCGGCATGGCCTCCGAAGAGGTGGTGGGCAAGGACCCGGTCGAGGCGTTCATGCCCGCCGAGCTGCGCGGGGACGCCCACAGGCGCGTCGGCGAGATCCTGGACGGCAAGGAGTGGACGGGCGTCGTCCCGTTCCGGATCCCGGGCGAGAACGCGGCACGCGGACTCGCCGAGATCTACGTCATGCCGAGCGAGACCGAGAGCGGCGAACGCGCCGCGCTGTGCATCGTGGTCGACGTCAGGGCACTGCGGCGCATCGAGACGGACCTCGCCGCCTCGCAGGCGATATTCGGCCAATCTCCCTTCGGTTTCGTCCTCTTCGGTACCGACTTCACCGTCGTGCGCGCCAACAGGCGCTTCGCCACCGTCTTCGGCGGCGAGGCCGACGACCACCGGGGCCGCACGGTGGAGGACTACCTGGCCCGCCCGGAGGCCGAACGCCTCTCCATGACGCTCAAGCGCGTCCTGGAGACCGGTGACGCCGTCACCGACCTCCAGCTCGTCGGGACCCCGCCCGGGACGAAGAGCCGGCGCCACTGGTCCATGAACCTCTACCGGGTGCACAGCGGCTCCGGGCGGCCCGTCGGCATCGCCGGACTCGCCACCGACGTCACGCAACGGCACATCGCCGCCCGCGAGGCGGCCAGCGCCCGCCGCAACCTCGCCCTGCTCAACGAGGCGAGCGCGCGCATCGGCAACTCACTCGACCTGGAGACCACCGCACGGGAACTGCTCGACGTCGCCGTGCCCGGCTTCTGCGACCTGGCGTCGGTCGACCTGTTCCAGGGGCTGCTCACCGGCGAGGAGTCCTCTCCCGCCAGCTGGGGCAGGCACCACCAGGAATCCGGCTCGGGAACGGCGGAACTGCGCCGGGTCGCCCATGCCAGCGCCGTGTCCGACGCGCTCCCCGGAGTCCTCACCGGCGCCCCCGGGGGAGACGACGGGAAGTCCCACGGCGACACCGGCCCCCCCGCCCTCGGCTCGGTCCACCGCTACCCGTTCCACTCGCCCTGTGCCGTCGCCCTGCGCACCGGCCGGGTCGAGGACGTGCCCGGCGACGAACGCGGCTTCGTCCACTCCACCCTCGCCGTGCCGATGGTCGCGCACGACATCGTCGTCGGCCTCGTCCAGTTCTCCCGCACCAAGGGAAGCGAACCCTTCGGCGAGCGGGACCGGGCACTGGCCACCGAACTCGCGGCCCGCGCCGCCGTCTGCATGGACAACGCCCGCCTCTACCGCCGGGAGCACGAGCGGGCGCTCATCCTCCAGCGCAGCCTGCTCCCCCCGGGCGACCCCGAGGCGGCGGGCCTGGACATCGCCTGCCGTTACCTGCCGGGCAACACGGCCACGGAGGTCGGCGGCGACTGGTTCGACGTCATCGAGCTGCCCGGTCACCGCACGGCCCTGGTCGTCGGCGACGTGATGGGCCGCGGGCTGCGGGCCGCCGTCGCCATGGGCGAACTGCGCACCGCCGTACGCACGCTGGCCCTCCTGGACCTGGAACCCGCTGAGGTTTTGTCCGCCCTGGACGAGGTCGCACGGGGTCTCGGAACCCCGGGGGGAGGCGAGCGGAGCGAGGGCTTCGCCGCTGGCGGCGGCGCCCAGTGGCCCTCGCGGGCCGCCCACAAGTCGCGTGAGGCAGACCTGTCCGAGGTCTATCTGGCGACCTGTGTGTACGCGGTGTACGACCCGGTCACCAGGCGGTGCACCTTCGCCAACGCCGGTCACCTGCCTCCGGTGGTGGCCGAGCCGGGCGAGCCGGCCCTGCTGCTCGACGTGCCGCCGGGCATGCCGCTCGGCGTCGGCGGCGAACCCTTCGAGGAGGTCGAGGTGGAACTCAGGGAGGGTTCGCTCCTCGCCCTCTACACCGACGGGCTCGTGGAGTCCCGGGACCACCCGCTCGACGAGGGACTGGACGCGTTCCGGGAGGCCCTCACCGAGCCGTCACAGCCGCTGGAGGACGTCTGTGACCATGTGCTGACCACGCTCGACACCCGGCACGGTGAGGACGACATCGCCCTGCTGATGGCCCGTATCCAGGGTCTCGCGCCGGACGCGGTGGGGGACTGGCGGCTTCCGCGTGAGCTCCGCTCGGTCGCCCGCGCGCGTGAGCTGGCCCGCGTCCAGCTCACCGCCTGGGACCTGGACGACCTGGTGGACACCACCGAACTGCTGGTCAGCGAACTCGTCACCAACGCCCTGCGCTACGGCGAGGGTGAGATCCGGCTCAGGCTCCTCCGCGACCGCACGCTGGTCTGCGAGGTATGGGACGCCGGGCTCGTCCAGCCGCGGCGCCGGCGTGCTCGCGACACCGACGAGGGCGGGCGCGGACTGCAACTGGTCGGGCTGCTGAGCGCCGCCTGGGGCTCGCGGCGTACTCCGCGCGGCAAGACGGTGTGGTTCGAGCTCGCACTGCCTCACGGAGAGCCGGCCGCCGAGCTCTCCGTGGAGCAGCTGCTGAGCATGTACTGACGGCAGGTCAGGGCCGCGGCGGCGTCCCGTCACGCAGCGGACTTCAGGGCGGCGAGCCGGGCCTCGACCTCCGCGCTGTCCCCGAGGCTGTCCAGTTGTTCGAACTGGGCGTCCAGGGACGACGCGGCGAGTTCCTGCTTGCCGACCGCCCTCGCCTCCTCGCGCCGCACCTTGTCCTCGAAGCGGCCGAGCTCGCTCGTCGGGTCCATAACGTCGATGCTCCTGACGGCGTCCATCATCCGGTTCTGCGCCTGCGCGGACGCGGCACGGGCGACCAGTTCGTCGCGCTTGGACTTCAACTGGGCCAGCTTGCCCTTCATCTGGTCCAGGCCCGACTTCAGCTTGTCCACCACCACCGTCTGCGAGGCGATCGTCGGCTCGGCGGACTTCGCCTCCTGCTCCGACCGGAGCTGCCGGCCCAGCGCCACCTTCGCCAGGTTGTCGAACCTGTCGGCGTCCGCGCCCGACCCCCCGGCCCGCAGCTCGTCGGCCTTCCGGCTGGCGGCGAGTGCCTTGCGGCCCCACTCCCTGGCCGCGTCGACATCCTCCCGGTGGTCCTCCTCCATCAGCCTGAGGTTGCCGATGGTGGCGGCCACCGCCTGCTCGGCCTCCACGATGTTGTCGGTGTAGTCGCGGATCAACTGGTCCAGCATCTTCCGCGGATCCTCCGCCTGGTCGATCAGGGCGTTGATGTTGGCCCGTGCCAGCTGGGTGACGCGGCCGAGGACGGTCTGCTTGGTCATGACACCTCTCCTTGTGCGAGATCTCGTCGTACGGGAGCCGGGGGCTGCCGAGCGGGGCGGACCGGAGTCAGAATCGGCCGCCCCCGCCCCGCCGGCCACGGGTCCCCCCGCCGCCGAAGCTGCCCGGACCGCCGAAACCGCCCCCGAACCCGCCGCCGAACCCTCCGCGTCCGCCGCCGAGCAGGCCGCCCAGGATGATGCCGCCCAGCACGGCGCCGCCCGCCCCGCCTCCGCCGAGCGGACCGCCGTAACCGCTCCTGTCGTGGTATCCGCGTACGTCCTGTTCGGCCAGGCTCCGCGCCTGGACGGCCAGCGCGTCCGCCTGCCGGGCCTCGGCCAGGGCGCCCTGGGGGTCGTCTCCGGCCGACAGCTCCCCGGCCCTCTCCCACCGCCGCTGGGCCTCCGCCAGCCGGGTGCGTGCCTGGCTGCCGACGGCTCCCCGGTGGGTGGCGACGTAATCCGCCGCGGTACCGATCGCCGCCCGCGCGGTGAGCATGGCCTGGTCGAGCAGCGAACGCGCCCGCCGGCTGCCGTGCTCCCGCTCACGGGCTCCGGCCAGTGCCTCGTCCAGTGCCGCGTCGGCCTCCTCCACCCTGCGCAGCGCGTCGACGGGGTCGTACGGACCGGAGGAGAGCTCCTCCCTCACGTCGCCCACCACCGCTTCGACCCGGGCGACCCTGCCCCGCAGATCCGCGGTCGGAACCCCCCGCGGTGTGCCGTCGAGCAGCCCCCGGGCGTCCGCGAGATCCGTCTCCGCCTCGGTGAGCGCGCGCGGCAGCCTGTCGGCGGCCTCGGCCAGCTCGCCGGCCCTCCGGCCCACGGCGTCCAGGAGCGTGCCCACCTGCTTGATCGCCCCTTCCGCGGCACGGACGTACACAGCGGCCCGCGCGTTGTCGCCGCCGTCCACGGCCTGGCGCGCCCGGCCGAGGGTGGAGGTGGTGAAGGCCAGCCGGTCCTCGGCCTGCCGGATGTCCTCGGCCGAGGGCGCGGAGGCCGGCTCGGCGTAGCGGGCCCGCATCGCACCGAGGGCCGTCTCCGACGCGGAGACGCGAGAGGCCAGCTCGCGGTAGGTGGCCTCGGCGGTGGCCACGGCCTGCGGGGCGGTCTCTTCCAGGGCGCGCAGCCGGTCGAAGTCCTCCGACACGGCGTCCAGGCGCCCGTTGGCGTCCGCGCAGCGGCTGACGATCTCGTCGAGCATGCGGCGCCGCGTCGCGTCGTCCTCGGGGACGGCGTCGTCCAGTTGCTGTCGCAGCCGGAAGGCGGCGGTCAGTCCGGCCTTTGCGCGCCGGACTGCCTCGGCGAACGGGACCGCGGCCTCCTCGCCGAACTGGGCCGTGGCGAAGCCGAGCTCCTCCTCACTGGTGCGCACGGCGTCGTCCGTGTCGACCAGGTCCCCCTTCGCCCGCGCGTCGAGTTCCGCCAGCGGAACCGGCGGCTCCGACGCCGCCCCGCTCGCGCCGCCCCAGCCGCCCACCGCAGGTGTCGTCCTGGTCCTCGTGCGCCGCCTGCGGCGGGTGAAGGCGAAGGCGGCGACGGCGAGGGCGACGACGAGCACCGCCACGGGCACGATCAGGCCCGCCGAGGCGCCGCTGCCCGAGCCGCCCCCGGGATCCGCTTCTCCGGGGGTGACGGCGGGGGCCGGGACCGGGTCACCGACGAGCACCGCGGCGTAGCCCCCGGCGGCGCCGATCGCGGCGCCGGCCCAGTCGTTCTGCCGGAGGGCCGGCTCGATGGCCGTGTTCGCCACGTCCTGGAGCTGGGCGTCGGTGAGCCGCGAGCCCTGGTCGACGGAGTAGGCGTACTGCCGGTCGTGCGTGGCGACGGCCAGCAGTACGTCCTCCTGGCCCAGCCCGTTGCGGTTCGCGGTCTCGTCGGTCCAGGTCTGCGCGTCGCGCCCGGAGAAGTCACGGACGTACGCGACGAACAGCTGCACCCGCCGCTCTTCGAACAAGCGGTCGAGGGCGGCTTCGACCTGCGGCTCGCGGGTGCCGAGAGCGTCCACCCGGTCGGTGATCTGCCCGTCCCGGGACAGGGGCACGGGGTCCTCCGCCCGGGCCCCCGGGCCTCCCGGCAGGGTGGTCCAGAGCGCCGCCACCAGGACGGCGACGAGGACCCTGCCGGGTATCGGAAGCCGGGGCATCCCGGTGCGGCTCGCAGGCGGCGTCACATCTGGGAGGCTATGTCCGCCCTCTGCCGCCCGCGACCCGGCGCGTCCGCACCGGCCGGCGGGTCCGGGACGCGTCGCGCACCGGTCGCCGGCCGGTCCGCGCGAGAGGCCCCGGTCCGGAACGGCCGTGGCGGCGGTCCGGGTCCCAGGGCCTGCGCCGTGGTGACCGGGCTGCACGGCCGACCGGTCCGCCGGGCCGCTGCCGGGGCCGCACGGGTGACTTCCGGCGCCCCACCGGCCGTGTCTGCCTCCGCCCGCGCGTCACGGTGCGTTCAGTGAATCAGCGCATCAGTCTGATCAACTGCAAATGCCACCAGAACGCATCATCCGGTCCATTCCGGTACGGGGTGGGCCGGGCCGGCCCCGGAGGTATCAGCCATGGCCCACGTCGGCGTCCCACGCGGGACGGCCCGAAAGCGCCGCTCGGTCGCGCTCCTGGCGACAGGTGTGCTCACGCTCCCTGTACTGGCGGGCTGCACCTCGGACAACGAGGGCCCCACATCGGTGGCCGTCCCCCAGGACATCGCCCCGGCGTCGCGGGACCGGGTGACCGAAGGCTCCACCCTCACCTGGGCGATCGACGCGGTCCCCGCCACCCTCAACGCCTTCCAGGCGGACGCCGACAGCGCGACCACACGGATCACCGGCGCCCTGCTGCCCTCCCTCTTCCCCATGAACGCACGGGGCGAGCCCAGGCTGAACCCCGACTACCTGGAGTCGGCGAAGGTCATCGAGCAGGAGCCCAAGCAGGTCGTCCTCTACAAGCTCAACCAGCAGGCCGTGTGGAGCGACGGCCGGGAGATCGGCGCCCCCGACTTCGTCGCCCAGTGGCGGGCGCTGAGCGGCCGGGACTCGGCCTTCTGGACCGCACGCAACGCGGGGTACGAGCGGATCGAGAAGATCGAACGCGGCAAGGACGATCTACAGGTCCGCGTCACGTTCTCCAAGCCGTACGGCGACTGGCGCTCGCTCTTCTCACCGCTGTACCCGAAGGAGGTGACCGGTTCCCCCGGCACCTTCAACGACGGGGCCAGGGCCACCCTCAAGAACACCGCCGGACCCTTCCGCCTGCGCAGCGTGAACAAGGGCAAGGGGACGGTCGTGCTCGACCGGAACCCGCGCTGGTGGGGCGACGAGGCCAAGCTCGAGTCCCTGGTCTTCCGCGCCGTAGAGCCCGGGGCCCGCGCCGACGCGCTGACCGCGGGAACGGTGGACGTCGCCGACATCGACCCCGCGACGGCGAACAGCATCGCTTCCGCGGCACGCTACCGGGGAGGGAACGGAGTGCCGCCCGCCCACGGGCCGGGAGCCGGCATCACCCCGGCCTCCGCTCTGCGCTCATGGGCACTGGCCCACGGCTCGGACGAGGAGGCCGCCGAGGCGGCGCGCGCCGCCCGCGCCAAGAACCGGGAGGCCGTCGCTGTCTACGCCGCCGAGCAGAAGTCGCTCCGCGGATTCGCCGTGCGCAAGTCGCTGGAGCCCGCCTACACGCAACTGGCGCTGAACGGTGAGTCCGGGCCGCTCTCCGACGACCGGGTGCGCCGCGCGGTGGCCCGCACCCTGGACCGCCAGGAGCTCGCCGACACCGTGCTCAAGCCGCTCGGCCTGCCCGCCGAGCCGCCCGGCAGCCACCTGGCCCTGGCGGGGCAGCCCGGGTACAAGGACGGCAGCGGCGCGCTCGGCGAACAGGACACCAAGGAGGCACAGGCCCTGCTGGCCGACGCCGGGTGGACCCGTGGGGGAGCCGTCCGCAGGACCGAGGACACCAAGGCGGGCAGCGAGGCGGAGAAGAAGGCCGCCGAGAAGAAGGCCGCCGAAGAGAAGGCGGCGGAGAAGAAGGCGACGGAGAAGGACGGGAAGCCGGCCGCCGGGAAGGAGGACAAGGCCTCACGCGACGAGGGCCTGTACGTCGTCGGCGACGAGAAGGCAGGCGAGCGCCCCGCCGGCGACACCGAGGTCACCGCGCAGGACAAGAAGCCCGGCGGCGCCGCGGGCGCCTACGCCCCCGCGGGGACGGCGGCACCGGCCCCCGCCTCGGTCAGGGACCGCCTGGGCAAGGGCGGCAAGCCGCTGACCCTCCGCTTCGTCCTGCCGTCCGGCCCCGGATCGCAGTCGCTGCGCACCGTCGGGGAGAAGATCGTCGGGATGCTGGACGCGATCGGCATCAGCACGCAGATCACGAAGGTCGACGACGAGAGCTACTTCAAGGACCACATCGCCTCCGGTGACTACGACCTGGCGTTGTACTCCTGGCCCGCGACCGCCTACCCGGCGACCGACGGCCGCCCCATCTTCGCCAAGCCGGAGCCGGCCACCGACGGCTCTCTGCTCGTCGAGCAGAACTACACGCGGGTCGGTTCCGACCACATCGACCAGCTCTTCGACCGCGCGGTCGCCGAGCTCGACGCCGACGCGGCCAGGGACCTGCTGAAGCAGGCCGACGCCCGGATCTGGGCCGCCGCGGGATCGATTCCTCTCTATCAGAGACCTCAGCTGGTCGCCGTCGACAAGAAGCTGGCGAACATCGGCGCCTTCGGCTTCGCCGCACCCCGCTACGAGGACATCGGCTTCACCGGGCGTGAAGCGGCAGGTTCCCCCGCGAATCGGAAGAAGTAGCAGGTCAAGGCCCTGTTCCAAGCTCAGATGGAGCTCAACTCCCTTGCCCGCCGGACCTTCCGGCGGGCAAGGTGGTGTCCGCCCCGACCCGGGCTGCTCGCCTTCCCGCACCCCTTGCCGTCGAGCCGGTAACCGGCTCGACGATGACGTAATACCAGCTGAATATCGGCTGAATTGTGGCTGTAGTCCTGCCCTGTGGATCGGGCCGGGAAGCCCCGGACCCATCGGGCCCGTACCATTGGACTAGCCGTGGCGTGCCGCCCGGCGGGCGTACGAGGACTCGAGACCGACTGAGACGCCTGATCCCACGATCCGAGAGAAGCGCAAGCCACCCATGCCCACGCGCCACGACATCCGTAACGTAGCCATCGTCGCCCACGTCGACCACGGCAAGACCACGCTGGTCGACGCCATGCTCAAGCAGGCGGGCGCCTTCGCCGCGCACGCCGCCGAGAACCTCGACGAACGCATGATGGACTCGAACGACCTGGAGCGTGAGAAGGGCATCACGATCCTCGCCAAGAACACGGCGGTGAAGTACCACCCCAAGGACGGCGGGGACCCGATCACGATCAACATCATCGACACCCCCGGCCACGCCGACTTCGGCGGCGAGGTCGAGCGCGGTCTGTCGATGGTGGACGCGGTCGTCCTCCTGGTCGACGCCTCCGAGGGGCCGCTGCCCCAGACCCGCTTCGTCCTGCGCAAGGCACTGACCGCCAAGCTGCCGGTCATCCTCTGCATCAACAAGACGGACCGCCCGGACTCCCGGATCTCCGAGGTCATCGACGAGACGTACGACCTCTTCCTGGACCTGGACGCCGACGAGGACCAGATCGAGTTCCCGATCGTCTACGCCTGCGCCCGTGACGGCGTCGCCTCGCTGACCAAGCCCGAGGACGGCACCGTCCCCGCGGACAGCGACAGCCTGGAGCCCTTCTTCACGACCATCCTCTCCACCGTCCCCGCGCCGGAGTACGACGAGGACGCCCCGCTGCAGGCCCACGTCACCAACCTGGACGCCGACAACTTCCTCGGCCGTATCGCGCTGTGCCGCGTCGAGCAGGGCGAGCTGCGCAAGGGCCAGACGGTCGCCTGGATCAAGCGTGACGGCACGATGTCCAACGTGCGCATCACCGAGCTCCTGATGACCGAGGCGCTCACCCGCAAGCCGGCCGAGAAGGCCGGGCCGGGCGACATCTGCGCCGTGGCCGGTTTCCCGGACATCATGATCGGTGAGACCCTCGCCGACCCCGAGAACCCGATCGCGCTGCCGCTCATCACGGTCGACGAGCCGGCCATCTCGATGACCATCGGTACGAACACCTCGCCGCTCGTCGGCAAGGGCGGCAAGGGCCACAAGGTCACCGCCCGTCAGGTGAAGGACCGTCTGGACCGTGAGCTCATCGGTAACGTCTCCCTGCGCGTCCTGGACACCGAGCGTCCCGACGCCTGGGAGGTCCAGGGCCGTGGTGAGCTCGCACTGGCGATCCTGGTCGAGCAGATGCGCCGTGAGGGCTTCGAGCTGACGGTCGGCAAGCCGGAGGTCGTCACCAAGCAGATCGACGGCAAGACGCACGAGCCGATCGAGCGCATGACCATCGACTCCCCCGAGGAGCACCTGGGTGCCATCACCCAGCTGATGGCGACCCGTAAGGGCCGCATGGAGACGATGACGAACCACGGTTCGGGCTGGGTCCGCATGGAGTGGATCGTGCCCTCCCGCGGCCTCATCGGCTTCCGTACGGAGTTCCTGACGCAGACCCGCGGCACGGGCATCGCGCACTCCATCTTCGAGGGCCACGAGCCGTGGTTCGGCGAGCTGCGCACCCGCCACAACGGCTCGCTGGTCGCCGACCGCTCGGGCACGGTGACGCCGTTCGCGATGGTCAACCTCCAGGAGCGCGGTGTGATCTTCACCGAGGCCGGCACCGAGGTCTACGAGGGCATGATCATCGGCGAGAACTCGCGCGCCGACGACATGGACGTGAACATCACCAAGGAGAAGAAGCTCACCAACATGCGTGCGGCTTCCGCGGACACCACCGAGAACGTGGTGCCCGCCCGCAAGCTCTCCCTGGAGCAGTCGCTGGAGTTCTGCCGCGAGGACGAGTGCATCGAGGTGACCCCGGAGACCGTCCGTATCCGTAAGGTCGTCCTGGACGCCAAGCAGCGTGGCCGCACGGCCTCGCGCGCGAAGAACGGCTGACCTGACCAGGGGTTCGTCCGCCACGGGCCGGCGAACCATCAGGACGTGCCATTGACATGAGGCCTGGACCCCCGCAGAAACTGTGGGGGTCCAGGCCTTTCGTCAACTCGTTTTCATGACCGAGGTGTCCGGATATCGTGCGTCGCTCTCCGGAACATGTGTTAACGGTCCGTTTCGGGGGTGTCTGTCTGGGATCGCTTTGTCCGGATTTCGGGCAACCATGGCTTCTGGATGTTGTCAAACCGAGACCCTTTAAGTGTGGTTTACAGCCCGGTGTTACTTAATAGTTGGCTCCATTGAGCTCGGGTCAATGGGTCGGCGCACTGTGGGGAGTGCGGACTCACGAGCACACTCGGGGCACTGCAAACGATCGCCGTCAGGGGTGTCGGTGATCTGTCCAGTGCCCTTCTTGTAGTCAAAAGTGGACTCATGAGGAGGAAACCCATGCGTGGTGCCAAGAGCGCCAAGTGGGTCGCGGGAGCGGCAATCATCGCCCTGGCCGCGACTGCCTGCGGCGGCGGAGACAGTGACAGTGACTCGGCTTCCAAGGAGAAGGGCAAGCCCGAGGGCTATGTGTCCATCGACGTCGGTGAGCCGCAGAAGCCGCTGATCCCTGCGGACACCAACGAGTCGCTCGGCAGCTACGTCATCCAGTCGATCTTCACCCAGCTCCTCGACTTCGATGCGGACGGCAAGATCGTCTACACGAACGCCGAGTCCGTGGAGACGACCGACTCCAAGACGTGGACCGTCAAGCTGAAGCCCGGCTGGAAGTTCCACGACGGCACTCCCGTCACGTCCGAGTCGTACATCAAGGCGTGGAACTGGTACGCCAACGTCAAGAACGCCCAGCAGAACGCGTTCTGGTTCGAGGACATCAAGGGCTACGCGGACGTCCACCCCGAGAAGGGTGACCCCAAGGCCACGGAGATGTCCGGCCTGAAGGCGGTCGACGACACCACCTTCACCATCGAGCTCACCAAGCCGGTGCCGTACTACGAGTACAAGCTCGGCTACACCACCTTCGCCCCGCTGCCCGAGGTGTTCTACAAGGACACCAAGGCGTTCGGCCAGGCCCCGGTCGGCAACGGTCCCTACGTCTTCGAGAAGTGGGACCACAAGAAGCTCATCCAGGTCAAGGCCAACCCTGACTACCAGGGCCCGAACAAGGCCAAGAACAAGGGTGTCCTCTTCAAGAACTACGCGACCGTCGAGGCCGCGTACCAGGACCTCCTGTCCGGCAACCTGGACATGATCCGCCAGGTCGGCCCGAAGGACCTCCCGAAGTACAAGGCCGACCTCGGCGACCGCGCGATCGACGAGCCGTACGCCGCGATCCAGTCGCTCGTCCCGACCTTCTACTCGAAGACCTTCAAGGACATCGACCCGAAGGTCCTGCAGGGTCTGTCGATGGGCATCGACCGCGACACGATCACCAAGACCGTGCTCAACAACACCCGCAAGCCCGCCACCAGCTTCACGCCTCCGGGCGTCGCCGGTAACCAGGACCTGGGCACCGACGTGTTCAAGTTCGACCCGGCCAAGGCGAAGCAGCTCGTCACCGAGGGCGGCGGCGTTCCGGGCAACAAGATCTGGATCCAGTACAACGCCGACGGCGGCCACAAGGAGTGGGTGACCGCGGTCTGCGAGTCGATCCGCAACTCGACCGGGGTCGACTGCGTCCCGGACGCCAAGCCGGACTTCCAGACCGACCTGGAAGCGCGTGACAACGACCAGGTGAAGTCGATGTACCGCGGTGGCTGGGTGGCCGACTACCCGCTGAACGTCAACTTCATGCGGGAGCTCTACGGCACGACCGCCGAGGCCAACAACGGCCGGTTCTCCGACAAGGAGGTCGACGCGGCCTTCAAGAAGGGCGACAACGCCAAGACCCTGGACGAGTCGATCAAGGCTTACCAGGACGCGGAGCGGCTCGTCCTCGAGAAGATGCCGGCGATCCCGCTGTGGGAGTACAAGACCAACGGTGGCTACTCGAAGGCCGTCGACAACGTGACGATCGACTTCCACGGTGACTACAACGTCACCGAAGTCACCGTCAACAAGTAACACACGCCTGAGGGCCCCCACTCGGCCATCAGCCGCCCACACCAGGCAGTAGGTCCCGGGGGGCCGCTCTCCGTATCCGGAGGGCGGCCCCTGGGCTGCTTTATCCCTATCGGAGGCAAACATGGGGCGTTACGTCGCGCGGCGACTGCTCCAGATGATCCCGGTCTTCCTCGGGTCAACCTTGCTGGTCTTCTCCATGATGTACGCGCTGCCCGGTGATCCCGTGCGGGCGCTCGCCGGGGAGCAGACGGTGGACCCCACCCAGATCGCGGCAATGAAGAAGGAGCTCGGGCTCGACCTGCCGCTCTGGCATCAGTACTGGAACTACCTCGTGAACCTGTTCCAGGGTGACTTCGGAACGCAGATCGCCAGCGGCCGGCCGGTCGCGGACATCATCTCGGAAGCGTTCCCGATCACGGTCCGGCTGGCCCTGTTTGCCTTCATCTTCACGGTCGTCGTCGGTATCTCCATGGGCATCTTCGCGGGTCTGAAGGCCGACACCCTGCGCGACCGTGGCCTGCTCGTCCTGACGCTGCTGCTCATCTCGGTCCCCTCCTTCGTCCTGGGCTTCCTCGGCCAGTACTTCTTCGCCTTCCAGCTCGGCTGGGTCCAGCCCAACGTGAGTCTCGAAGCGAGCTCCGACGAGCTGATCCTGCCCGCTGTCGTCCTCGGGTCCCTGTCACTCGCCTACGTGGCACGACTGACCCGCACCTCCGTCGCGGAGAACCTGCGCTCCGACTACATGCGCACCGCCGTGGCCAAGGGGCTGCCGCGCCGTCGCATCGTCGGCGTCCACCTGATGCGCAACTCGATGATCCCCGTGGTCACCTTCCTCGGCACCGACCTCGGTGCCCTGCTCGGCGGCGCCGTCGTCACCGAGGGCATCTTCAACGTCAAGGGTGTCGGTTACAACGTCTTCGACGCGCTCCGGCACCGCGAGGGCGCCACCGTCGTCGGCATCGTGACGCTGATCGTCATCGTCTATCTCGTCGCCAGCCTGGTCGTCGACCTGCTCTATGCGGTCCTGGACCCGAGGATCCGTTATGCCTGAGACGCTCAAGGAAACCACCGCGGAGACCTCCGTGGAAGCAACGGCCGCGCCGGCCCCCGCCGCCAAGGCGGGCAAGCCCCGCAGCCTGTGGTCGGACGCCTGGCACGACCTGCGGCGCAGCCCGCTGTTCGTCGTCTCGGCCGTGCTGATCTTCTTCCTCCTGGTGATGGCGATAGCACCCGGCCTGTTCACCGGTGCCGACCCGCGCTACGCGGACCTGGCCAACCACTACCTGCAGAAGCCCAAGTGGGGGAACTTCTTCCAGGAGGACTGGTTCGGGTACGACATCCAGGGGCGCTCGATCTACGCGCGTGTCGTCTACGGCGCCCGTGCCTCGATCATGGTCGCCGTCATCGTCACCGCCCTGGTCACGATCCTGGGCACCGTGGTCGGCATGCTCGCCGGCTACTTCGGAGGCTGGATCGACACGATCCTGTCCCGGGTCACCGACATCTTCTTCGGCGTCCCCTTCATCCTCGGCGCGATGGTCGTCCTGACCTCGTTCGAGGAGCGCAAGATCTGGGTCGTCATCCTGGCGCTGGCCTTCCTCGGCTGGACCCAGATAGCCCGTGTCGCGCGCGGTTCGGTGCTGACGATCAAGCAGGCCGACTACGTGATGGCGGCCAAGGCGCTCGGCGCCTCGACCACCCGCATCCTGCTCCGGCACATCCTGCCCAACGCGATCGCCCCGGTGATCGTCGTCGCGACCATCGCGCTCGGCGGCTACATCTCGGCCGAGGCCACCCTGTCCTTCCTGGGCATCGGCCTCGCCGAACCGACCGTGTCGTGGGGTGTCGACATCTCCTCGGGCCAGGAGCAGCTGCGTAACGCCGCGTTCGTGCTGATCATCCCGTCGGTCATGGTGTCGATCACCGTCCTGGCGTTCATCATGCTCGGCGATGCGGTACGCAACGCCCTCGACCCCAAGCTGCGCTGAGGGAGGCGTACATGACCATCATCGACAAGACGGCGGATGTTCCTGCTCCGCGTGGTTCGAACGACTCGGGCGGCCCGCTGCTCGAAGTCCGGGACCTGCACGTGGAGTTCCACACCCGTGACGGCGTCGCCAAGGCCGTCAACGGAGTCAACTACAGCGTCAGCGCCGGCGAGACCCTCGCCGTCCTCGGCGAGTCCGGCTCGGGCAAGTCCGTGACCGCTCAGGCGGTCATGGGCATCCTGGACATGCCCCCGGGCCGCATCCCCAAGGGCGAGATCTTCTTCCGCGGCCAGGACATGCTCAAGATGTCCAACGAGGAGCGGCGGCAGATCCGCGGTCAGAAGATCGCCATGATCTTCCAGGACGCGCTCTCCTCCCTGAACCCGGTCCTCTCCGTGGGCTACCAGCTCGGCGAGATGTTCCGCGTGCACCAGGGCGTCTCCAAGAAGGAGGCCAAGGCCAAGGCCATCGCGCTGATGGACCGCGTGCGCATCCCGGCGGCGAAGGAGCGGGTCAACGACTACCCGCACATGTTCTCCGGTGGTATGCGCCAGCGCATCATGATCGCGATGGCGCTGGCTCTGGAGCCCGACCTGATCATCGCGGACGAGCCCACCACGGCGCTCGACGTGACCGTCCAGGCGCAGGTCATGGATCTGCTGGCCGAGCTCCAGCGCGACTTCAACATGGGTCTGATCCTGATCACGCACGACCTGGGTGTCGTCGCCGACGTCGCCGACAAGATCGCCGTGATGTACGCGGGCCGGATCGTCGAGACCGCGCCGGTCCACGAGATCTACAAGCGCCCCGCGCACCCGTACACCAAGGGCCTGCTGGAGTCGATCCCGCGCCTGGACCAGAAGGGCCAGGAGCTCTACGCGATCAAGGGCCTGCCGCCCAACCTGCTGCACGTCCCGTCGGGCTGCGCCTTCAACCCGCGCTGCACGATGGCGCAGGACATCTGCCGTACCGAGGTCCCGGCGCTTCGCCCGGTGACCGAGCAGGACGGTACCGAGCTGGTCGGCCGCGGCAGCGCCTGCCACTTCTGGAAGGAGACGATCCATGGCTGAGCTCGACAAGGACTCCGTGGACGCCACCCCGAACGTCACCGAAGTGGCGACCGTCAACGCGGCCACCGAGTCGGAGGCCGTGGCGGCCCTGGACGCGCCGGTGTCGCAGGGCGAGCCGATCCTGCAGGTCCGCAACCTGGTCAAGCACTTCCCGCTGACCCAGGGCATCCTGTTCAAGAAGCAGGTCGGCGCGGTCAAGGCCGTGGACGGGATCTCGTTCGACCTCTACCAGGGCGAGACGCTCGGCATCGTCGGCGAGTCGGGCTGTGGCAAGTCCACGGTCGCCAAGCTCCTGATGACGCTGGAGCGGGCCACCGCCGGTGAGGTCTTCTACAAGGGCCAGGACATCACCAAGCTGTCCGGCCGCGCGCTGAAGGCCGTGCGCCGCAACATCCAGATGGTGTTCCAGGACCCGTACACCTCGCTCAACCCGCGTATGACGGTCGGCGACATCATCGGGGAGACCTTCGAGATCCACCCCGAGGCGGCCCCGAAGGGTGAGCGGCGCCGCAAGGTGCAGGACCTGCTCGACGTGGTCGGTCTGAACCCGGAGTACATCAACCGGTATCCGCACCAGTTCTCCGGCGGTCAGCGCCAGCGCATCGGCATCGCCCGGGGCCTCGCGCTCAACCCGGAGATCATCATCTGCGACGAGCCGGTCTCCGCGCTCGACGTGTCGGTCCAGGCCCAGGTCATCAACCTGATGGAGAAGCTCCAGGACGAGTTCAACCTCTCCTACCTCTTCATCGCGCACGACCTGTCGATCGTCCGGCACATCTCGGACCGGGTCGGCGTCATGTACCTCGGCAAGATGGCCGAGATCGGTACGGACACGCAGATCTACGACCACCCGACGCACCCGTACACCCAGGCGCTGCTGTCGGCGGTCCCCGTACCGGACCCCGAGGCGCGTGAGGGCCGCGAGCGGATCATCCTCTCCGGTGACGTCCCGTCGCCGGCGAACCCGCCGTCGGGCTGCCGCTTCCGCACGCGGTGCTGGAAGGCGCAGGACAAGTGCGCCACCGAGGTGCCGCTGCTGGCCATCCCCGAGCGCTTCAAGGCGACGGACACGCCGGCCGCGCACGAGTCGGCGTGCCACTTCGCCGAGGAGAAGGACGTCGTCCACGCGGCGTAGCGCCCGTTCGGACCGCTGAGGACGCCCGGCCCCCGAGGGGCCGGGCGTTTCGCGTTGCCGCCCGCCCGTACGGCGGACAAGGACGTGCGACGAAGTGCCATATGGGGTGATATGAGGCATTGAGCCGCATAAGGAAACCCTAGGAGGCACTCCATGCGCGGAGCCACACAGGCCAGGTGGGCCGTATGCGCCGTCGCCGTCGCGCTGGCGGCCACGGCCTGCGGCGGCGGGGACGACGGCGGGGGCGGTGGCGCCGACGGAATCGTGAGCTCCTCCTGGGGCGACCCGCAGAACCCGCTGGAGCCGGCGAACACCAACGAGGTGCAGGGCGGCAAGGTCCTCGACATGGTCTTCCGCGGACTGGTCCGCTACGACCCGAAGACGGGCGAGGCGAAGAACGAGATCGCCCGGACGATCGACACGAAGGACTCGCAGAACTTCACCGTCACGATCAAGGACAACTGGACCTTCAGCAACGGCGAGAAGATCACGGCGAAGTCGTTCGTGGACGCCTGGAACTACGGCGCCGCCCTCAAGAACAACCAGAAGAACGCCTACTTCTTCCAGTACATCGACGGCTACGACAAGGTGCACCCGGAGTCGGGCAAGGCGACGGCGGCCACACTCTCCGGCCTCAAGGTGGTCAACGGCACGACCTTCACGGTCAGGCTGTCGCAGAAGTTCTCGCTCTGGCCCGACACCCTCGGCTACTCGGCCTTCGTGCCGCTGCCCAAGGTCTTCTACACCGACCACGACGCCTGGCTGTCCAAGCCGGTCGGCAACGGCCCCTACACCATCGACCAGTACGCCAAGGGCTCGTCGATGAACCTGCGCCGGTGGGACGGCTACCCCGGCGCGGACAAGGCGCAGAACGGCGGCATCGACCTCAAGGTCTACACGGACAACAACACCGCCTACACCGACCTGACGGCCGGCAACCTCGACCTGGTCGACGACGTGCCCGCCTCGCAGCTCAAGAACGCCGAGGCCGACCTGGGCGACCGGTACATCAACACGCCCGCCGGCATCATCCAGACGCTCGCCTTCCCGTTCTACGAGAAGGCCTGGAACACCCCGAAAGCGATCAAGGTGCGCCAGGGACTCTCCATGGCGATCAACCGTGAGCAGATCACCGACCAGATCTTCCAGAAGACCCGCACCCCGGCCTCCGACTGGACCTCGCCGGTCCTCGGCGAGGAGGGCGGCTTCAAGAAGGGCCTCTGCGGCCCGGCGTGCGAGTACGACAAGGCGGAGGCCAAGAAGCTGATCGGGGAGGGCGGCGGCATCCCCGGCGGCCAGCTCAAGATCTCGTACAACGCGGACACCGGCTCCCACAAGGAGTGGGTCGACGCGGTCTGCAACAGCATCAACAACGTCATGGGCGACAACAAGGCCTGCGTCGGCGCGCCCGTGGGCACCTTCGCCGACTTCCGCAGCCAGGTCTCCACCCAGAAGTTCACCGGAGCCTGGCGTGCGGGCTGGCAGATGGACTACCCGCTGATCCAGAACTTCCTGCAGCCGCTCTACTACACCAACGCCCCGTCCAACGACGGCAAGTGGAGCAGCCAGAAGTTCGACGACCTGGTCGACAAGGCCAACGCGGAGAGCGACAAGGCCAAGGCCGTCACCACCTTCCAGGACGCGGAGAAGGTCCTCGTCGAGCAGATGCCCGTCATCCCGCTCTGGTACCAGAACGGCAGCGCGGGCTACTCGGACAGGGTCGAGAACGTCTCCCTGAACCCCTTCAGCGTCCCGGTGTACGACCAGATCAAGGTCAAGTGACCCGCTGAAGCCGGGTGGCCGGTGCGGTACGCCGCACCGGCCACCCGGCTTTCCGGTCCTTCCGCCCGCCCCGACCCCCGGAGCCCCTCATGGGACGTTATGTGATCCGGCGGCTGCTGCAGATGATCCCCGTGTTCTTCGGCACCACGCTGTTGATCTTCCTCATGGTGAACGTGATGGGCGATCCCATCGCGGGTCTCTGCGGCGACCGCCAGTGCGACCCCGCGACCGCCGCCCAGCTGCGCACCGAGTTCGGACTCGACAAGCCGGTCTGGCAGCAATACCTGACCTACATGGGCAACATCTTCACCGGTGACTTCGGCACGGCCTTCAACGGACAGAAGGTCACGGAGCTGATGGCGACCGCCTTCCCCATCACCATCCGGCTGACCATCGTCGCGATCGTGTTCGAGATCGTCATCGGCATCAGCCTCGGCGTCGTCACCGGTCTGCGGCGAGGACGGCCCGTCGACACCGTGGTCCTGATCGTCACCCTGGTCGTCATCGCCGTGCCGACCTTCGTCACGGGACTGCTGCTCCAGCTCCTGCTGGGCGTGGAGTGGGGCATCATCAAGCCCTCCGTGTCCCCTCAGGCCCCGGTCGACGAGCTCATCGTCCCCGGGCTCGTCCTGGCGTCGGTCTCCCTGGCCTACGTCACCCGGCTCACCCGGACCTCGATCGCCGAGAACGCCCGCGCCGACTACGTCCGTACCGCCGTGGCCAAGGGCCTCCCCAGGCGCCGGGTGGTCGTGCGGCACCTGCTGCGCAACTCCCTCATCCCCGTCATCACCTTCATCGGTACGGACGTGGGGGCGCTGATGGGAGGCGCGATCGTCACCGAGCGCATCTTCAACATCCACGGAGTCGGCTACCAGCTCTACCAGGGCATCCTCCGCCAGAACTCGCAGACGGTCGTCGGCTTCGTCACCGTCCTGGTCCTCGTCTTCCTGGCGGCGAACCTGATCGTCGACCTCCTGTACGCCGTACTCGACCCGAGGATCCGCTATGCCTGAACAGCAGCCGTGGGACGACGCGACGGGCGGCGGAGCGATCTCGGGGGCCGGTGCGGGCGGTGCGATGGACCTCGCGATGGACGAGGGCACCACGCTGGAGAAGACGCCCGGCGGTCCCGAGGGCACCGGTCCCGGGGGCAAGCCGCGCAGCCTGTGGTCCGACGCCTGGCGCGACCTGCGCCGCAATCCCGTCTTCATCGTGTCCGGGCTGATCATCCTGTTCCTGGTGGTCATCTCGATCTGGCCCTCACTGATCGCCACCCAGGACCCACTGGACTGCGACCTGGCCAGGGCCCAGGAGGGCTCCCGGCCCGGGCACCCCTTCGGATTCGACGGCCAGGGCTGCGACGTCTACACCCGCACCGTCTACGGCGCGCGGACCTCCGTCACCGTCGGTGTGCTCTCCACCCTCGGGGTCTCGCTGCTCGGCGGGGTGCTGGGCGGCCTCGCCGGATTCTTCGGCGGGGTGTGGGACGCCGTGCTCTCCCGGATCACGGACGTCTTCTTCGGCATTCCGGTCGTCCTCGGCGGGCTCGTCTTCCTGTCCGTCGTCACCAGCTCCACCGTCTGGCCGGTGATCGGCTTCATCGTGCTGCTCGGCTGGCCGCAGATCGCCCGCATCGCGCGCGGCTCCGTCATCACCGCCAAGCAGAACGACTACGTGCAGGCCGCGCGGGCCCTGGGCGCCTCCAACTCGCGGATGATGCTGCGCCACATCACCCCCAACGCGATCGCCCCCGTCATCGTCGTCGCGACCATCGCCCTCGGCACGTACATCTCGCTGGAGGCGACCCTCTCGTACCTGGGCGTCGGCCTGAAACCGCCCGCCGTGTCCTGGGGCATCGACATCTCCGCCGCCTCCCAGTACGTCCGCAACGCGCCGCACATGCTGCTCTGGCCGGCCGGGGCGCTGGCCGTCACCGTGCTCGCCTTCATCATGCTCGGCGACGCGGTGCGCGACGCCCTCGACCCCAAGCTGCGCTGAGGAGTCCACCGCCATGCTGCTCGAAGTACGCGATCTGCACGTGGAGTTCCACACCCGCGACGGCGTCGCCAAGGCCGTCAACGGGGTCAACTACTCGGTGGCCGAGGGCGAGACGCTCGCCGTGCTCGGCGAGTCCGGCTCGGGCAAGTCCGTCACCGCCCAGGCGATCATGGGCATCCTCGACACCCCGCCGGGGAGGATCAGCGGGGGAGAGGTCCTCTTCCAGGGCCGCGACCTGCTGAAGCTGAAGCCGGAGGAACGCCGCAGGATCCGGGGCCAGGAGATGGCCATGATCTTCCAGGACGCGCTGTCCTCGCTGAACCCGGTGCTCAGCGTGGGGGCGCAGCTCGGCGAGATGTTCGTCGTGCACCGCGGTATGTCCCGCGGCGACGGCAAGGCCAAGGCCATCGAGCTGATGGACCGGGTGCGCATTCCGGCCGCGCGCGAACGGGTCGGCGACTTCCCGCACCAGTTCTCCGGCGGCATGCGCCAGCGCATCATGATCGCGATGGCGCTGGCCCTGGAGCCCGACCTCATCATCGCCGACGAACCCACCACCGCCCTCGACGTGACGGTCCAGGCCCAGGTGATGGAGCTGCTCGCGGAACTGCAGCGCGAACTCAGCATGGGGCTGATCCTCATCACCCACGACCTCGGTGTGGTCGCGGACGTCGCCGACAGGATCGCGGTCATGTACGCCGGCCGGATCGTCGAGACCTCGCCGGTCCACGAGATCTACGCGGCGCCCGCCCACCCGTACACCAAGGGCCTGTTGAAATCGATCCCGCGCCTGGACCAGAAGGGCCAGGAGCTGTACGCGATCAAGGGCCTGCCGCCCAACCTCCTGCACATCCCGCCCGGCTGCGCCTTCCACCCGCGCTGTCCCATGGCGCAGGCCGTGTGCCGCACGGACGTGCCCCCGCTCTACACCGTGGACGAGGAACGCAGGAGCGCCTGCCACTTCTGGAAGGAGACCCTCGATGCGCGCTGAGGGCGCGGGACGCGAGGACGGCCCGGGCGGGGGTCCCACCCTGCTGCCCGAGGCGCGGGAGACGGGCCCCACGCGGCCGTACGCCGGGGGCGATCCCATCCTGGAGGTGCGTGGACTGGTCAAGCACTACCCGCTGACCCGGGGCATCCTCTTCAAGAAGCGGATCGGCGCGGTCAAGGCCGTCGACGGGGTGGACTTCGACCTCGCCGCGGGCGAGACGCTCGGCATCGTGGGGGAGTCCGGCTGCGGCAAGTCGACCGTCGCCAGGATGCTGGTGCACCTGGAACCGCCGACCGCCGGCGTGATCCGGTACAAGGGCGAGGACGTCACCAAGCTGTCCGGCCGGGCGCTGAAGGCCGTGCGCCGCAACATCCAGATGGTGTTCCAGGACCCGTACACCTCGCTCAACCCGCGGATGACGGTCGGCGACATCATCGGGGAGCCGTACGAGATCCACCCCGAGGTGGCGCCAAGGGGGAGCCGCCGGCAGAAGGTGCAGGACCTGCTCGACGTCGTCGGTCTGAACCCGGAGTACGTCAACCGGTATCCGCACCAGTTCTCCGGCGGCCAGCGCCAGCGCATCGGGATCGCCCGGGGCCTCGCGCTCAACCCGGAGATCATCGTCGCCGACGAGCCGGTCTCCGCGCTCGACGTGTCGGTCCAGGCCCAGGTCGTCAACCTGCTGGACCGGCTGCAGAGCGCTTTCGACCTGAGCTTCCTCTTCATCGCGCACGACCTGTCGATCGTCCGGCACATCTCGGACCGGGTCGGCGTCATGTACCTGGGGCGCATCGTCGAGATGGGCACGGACGAGGAGATCTACGACCACCCCACGCACCCGTACACCCAGGCACTCCTGTCGGCCGTCCCCGTGCCCGACCCGACGGCCCGTGAGCACCGCGAGCGGATCATCCTGCACGGGGACGTCCCCTCCCCGGCGAACATCCCGTCCGGCTGCCGCTTCCGCACACGCTGCTGGAAGGCGCAGGAGCGGTGCGCGCAGGAGGTCCCGCTGCTCGCGGTACCGGCGGCCTTCCGGGACACGGCGACACCGGCCCGGCACGACTCGGCCTGCCACTTCGCCGAGGAGAAGCGGGTCGTGCCCCAGGAAGCGCTGCGGGAGCCGTCCGACGACGACCGGCCGGCGTTCCCGCCCGGCGAGGAGGGTGGACCGAACGCGCCCGGCCACGCGTGACGGAGGATGCCGAAAGGCCGTCACGGGGTTAACACAGAGGCAACTCCGCCGTCGTCACACCGATATACGAACGCCCCACTCTGGTGAGCGTACGGCCGTGCGGGTGCCGTGAACCGGCCGGGGCGTCCATCACGTCGCCCCGGCCGGTTGCCCGTCGCCGCCCGCCCCCACAGGTCCCCTTGTCCATCGGCGGACCGCGGTGGAGTATCGCAGGGGTGATACTCACACGGGGAGCCAGAGTCACCGGAGCGGTGCTGTGTGCCGTGCTCGCGGCCCTCGTCGCGGGCTGGATCGTGCGGGACCTACGGGCCGTCGGCGACCCGGGCGCACTGCTGCGCTACTGGGCCGGTCACACGGGCGGGTGGCCGAGGGAACTGCCCACCACCCTGCAGGCCGACCCGGTGCTGCTCGTCGTCCACGTCCTCGCCCTGTTCGCCGCGCTGCGCTCCCCGGTGGCCGCGTCCACCCTGGTCGTCACCGGGCTGGTCACGCTCGCCCTCCGCCTGCCGGGCGTCTGGACCATCGGCTCGTCCTGGATGGACGGGCGGTTCAGCGACGAACTGCGCACCCGCGCCCTCATCAGCACCTTCGTCACCCTCGCCGCCGCCCTCGCGCTCGTCGTCGCCGGCGCCGCCGGCCGCAGACGGCCCGAGGCCTCCCACGAGCACCGGCCGACCCGGCCCGGCCGGGGTGCCGGCGTCACGGCCTTCCTGGTACTCGGCGTTTCGGGGGCCGTCATGATCGCCTGGGAGGTCCGGCAGGCCTTCCGGCTGCCGGACCAGCTCTATCCCGACTGGTTCATCGGCGGCGAGGCGCTCACCCTCGGGCTGACCGCCGCCCCGCCGGGCTGGAGCAGCGCGGTACTCGGGACGGCGTGTCTGGTGGTGGCGTGGACCGCGCTCTTCCGCGCCGTCCACGCCCGTCCGCTCGGCATGGTCCTTGCCGGGTTCCTGCTGGTCTCCGGCGGCTGCGGGATCGCCCGGTACGTCGACAACGCGTGGCTGGAACACATCGGCGAGGCGCCGGCCGAGCAACAGCTCGTCGTGCTCACCCCGTTCCTCTTCGCCTTCGCCGGGGCGACGGCGCTGCTCGTCCTGGCACGCAGGGGATTCGAGAGCGCCGACGGACAGAACGAGGGCTACGGCGGCTACGGCTGTCCGCAGGGCGGTGCGCCCGGTTACGGCTGTCCGCAAGACGGTGCGCCGGGCTACGGCTATCCGCAAGGCGGCCACGGTTCCCCGCCGCCGCCCGCGTCCCCGCCGCCCGGCTGGTGACAGGCCGCCGCTAAGCCCGGGGGAGTCCCAGGGACCGCTTGAGGAAGTCCACCTGGAGCAGCAGCAGGTTCTCGGCCACCTGCTCCTGCGGGGTCATGTGCGTCACCCCGCTCAGCGGCAGCACCTCGTGCGGGCGTCCGGCCGCCAGCAGCGCGGACGAGAGCCGCAGCGCGTGGGCGACCACCACGTTGTCGTCGGCCAGGCCGTGGACGATCATCATCGGCCGTACGCGCTCGTCGGCTCCGGAGAGCCCCGCGTCGGTCACCAGGGAGTTGCGGGCGTACACCTCGGGCTGCTTCGCGGGGTCGCCGAGGTAGCGCTCGGTGTAGTGGGTGTCGTACAGCCGCCAGTCCGTCACCGGGGCTCCCACGACGGCCGCGTGGAAGACCTCGGGGCGGCGCAGCACCGCCAGCGCGGAGAGGTAGCCGCCGTAGGACCAGCCGCGCACGGCCACCTTCGAGAGGTCCAGAGGGAAGCGCTCCGCCAGTGCGTGCAGCGCCTCGACCTGGTCGTCGAGCGTGAGGGTGAGATCGTCCCTCACCGCCTTCTCCCAGCCGGGTGAACGGCCCGGCGCGCCCCGGCCGTCGGCGACGACCACGGCGAAACCGTGATCCGCGAACCACTGCGACGTGAGGTGCGGATTGTGGGCGGCGACCACCCTGGGTCCGTGCGGGCCGCCGTAGGGGTCCATCAGGACCGGGAGCGGACCGTCCGATTCCTCGTACCCGGTGGGAAGCAGCACGGCGCACGGAATCCGCCGTGCGCCCCCCTCCGTGAGACGCACTCTCGCGGTCAGCACCGGTTCCTGGGCGAGATTCGCCACAGCGGCGGTCCGCTTGCCGTCCCGCAGCACCCGCACCGCCGTTCCGGGGTGCTCCAGGGACGCCGAGACCAGCACCGTCACATCTCCGGCGCGCACCGCGGAGTGCACGCCGGCGCCCTCGCTGACGCGCTCCACGCCCAGCTCGTTGACCCGGTACACATGGCTCTGCCCCGTCTCCGGGTCCGCCGCGCCCTCGCCCGCGGTCGCCTGCACCAGGATGTCCGACTCCCCGATGTCCAGCACCGCCTGGACGTGCAGCCTGCTGCCGGTCAGGGGCCGGCCGCCCACCGAGAGCACCCGGACGCCGCCCTCGTCGGCGATCCGCACGAGCCGGCCGTCGGGCGCCCAGGCGGGCACCCCGGCGAAAAGATCAAGCCAGACGGGGTCCTCGTCGACGTGCACCGTGCGGGTCGAGCCGGTCTCCGTGTCGACGGCCAGATACAGCTGGCTGCGCTGGTCACGGGCCTGCACGAGAAGCAGCGGGGCGCCGTGCGAGGACCAGTGGACGCGGGCCAGATACGGAAAACGGGACCGGTCCCACACGACCTCCGTGCGTGAACCGTCCAGTCCCACCAGGGCCAGCCCCACCTCGGCGTTGGCCGTCCCCGCGGCCGGATAGCCCACCTCGGCGGGCTTGCTCCCGGGGTTGGCCGGATCGGCGATCCACCACCGCTGCACGGCGCCGTCGTCGACCCGGGCGACGAGCAGGCGGTCCGACTCCGGGGACCACCAGAAGCCGCGGTAGCGGCCCATCTCCTCCGCCGCGACGAACTCCGCGACGCCGTACGAGACGTGCGCGTCCTCCGGCTCGGCGAGCGGCCGGTCGCCGTCGCCCTCCGCCCCCACCACGCGCAGGGCGCCCCGGGTGGCGTAGGCGACGTGCCGGCCGTCGGGGGACGGGCGGGGATCGATCACGGGCCCCGGTACCGGCAGGGCGCGCGCCGTGCCCGCCCTCAACTCGGCGACGTACGCCTTGCCGGAGAGCGCGAAGGCCGCCAACTCGGCCGCGGCGTCCACCGCGTAGGCCACGATGCCCGCCGAGCCCTCCCTGGTCCGCTCGCGCCGTGCCCTCTCCTGCGGCGACAGCTTCTCCGCCGAACCGCCCAGCAGGACATCGGGGTCGGCGGCGGTCCGCTCCTCGCCCGTACCGGTGTCCAGCACCAGGAGCCGGTTCGTCCGGTCGGTGCCGGAGGACGAGCGGAGGAAGAGCACCCGCGTCCCATCCGGTGAGACGGTGAAGGCCCGGGGTGCGCCGAGAGTGAACCGCTGGGTCCGGGCGTGCTGGCGGGGAAAGGACAGCTTCTGCGAGGTCATGGCCCCGAACCTAGCCCGCGAGGGCCGGTCCGTGCGCCCCTCGTGCTGCTGTGCCCCGATCAATGCGTCGGCACGGATAGTTATGATCCGTAGCGCTCGGTGGGTATGAACCTGCTGGCTCCATGTGTGCTGCCCGTCCCGACCGTACTGATGGAGGTGAACCGCCGTGGCACTCTCGATTTCGGCGGTGGTGCTGCTGGCGATCGTCGTCTTCCTGCTGATCCGGAAATCCGGACTGAAGGGCGGACACGCGGTGGTCTGCATGCTGCTCGGGTTCTACCTCGCGAGCTCGTCGATCGCACCGACCATCTCGGAGGTGACGTCGAACGTCGCAGGCATGATCGGGGGCATCAAGTTCTGACGGGCGCGCCGCCGGGACCCCCGGTCGCCGTGGGGCGTTCGGCCCCGGGGACCGCCTGCTCGTAGGGTGGTCCCATGAAGGACGTTCCCGCCCGCCGTCTGCTCCTGGTGCACGCGCACCCCGACGACGAGTCGATCAACAACGGCGCCACCATGGCCAGGTACGCGGCCGAGGGTGCCCACGTCGCCCTGGTGACGTGCACCCTGGGCGAGGAGGGCGAGGTCATCCCACCCGGCCTCGCCCACCTCGCCGCGGACCGGGACGGCGGCCTGGGGGACCACCGCGTGGGTGAACTCGCGGCCGCGATGCGGGAGCTCGGGGTCACCGACCACCGGTTCCTGGGCGGCCCCGGGCGGTTCCGCGACTCCGGGATGATGGGCACCGAACAGAACCACCGGCCCGGGGCCTTCTGGGCCACCCCCGTCGACGAGGCGGCCGGTCATCTCGTCGGAGTGATCCGCTCCCTGCGCCCCCAGGTGCTGATCACGTACGACCCGGACGGCGGTTACGGCCACCCCGACCACATCCAGGCGCACCGCGTCGCGACGCGCGCGGCCGAGCTGGCCGCCGACCCCGCCTACGACGCCGGCGCCGGGGCCCCTCACGCCATCGCCAAGACCTACTGGAACAGGGTGCCCCGTTCCGTGGCCGAGGAGGCCTTCGCGCGGCTGCGGAGTACCGCCCCCGCGGCCTTCCCGGGCATCGCCTCGGTGGACGACGTACCGGGCGTCGTGGACGACGCGCGGATCACGGCGGAGATCGACGGTTCGGCGTACGCCGCGGCGAAGACCGCCGCGATGCGGGCACACGCCACCCAGATCGCCGTGGACGGCCCCTTCTTCGCTCTTTCGAACGACCTGGGACAGCCCGTCTTCACCACCGAGTACTACGAGTTGGCGCGGGGCAACCCCGGCGGGGGCGACGGTCCCCGGGAGCACGACCTCTTCGCGGGAGTTCCGGACGCGGTCCCCGCACCAGGAGCGCAGACATGAGCAGCAGGCAGAGGCCGCGCGCCTCGTCGCAGGCGCCGCGCACCAACGCCCCGCCCAGGGAGCCCACCCCCACGGGTCTCGCCGCACGGCCCGACCCTTCGCGGATTCCCCTGTACGTGGGTCTCGCGGTGCTGGGCGCGGCCGCCGGGATCGCGGGCACCGTCCTCCAGGCGGCCCTGTTCCCGGGCGGGTTGCTGCTGTCGCTCGCCGCCTCGGCAGGGCTGTTCTACGGCGGCCGGGTGCTGATGGGGACCCAGCTCGGCGCGCTCGTACCGGCGGTGGGCTGGTTCATCGCGGTCGTCCTCCTCCTGGGCGGGCGCCCCGAGGGCGACTACGTCTTCGGGGAGGAGATCGGTCTGGCGCTCTTCATGCTCGGGACGATGGCCGTCGCTGTGATGTGTGCCACGATGACGCGGCTGCCACATCCGGCCGACGACACCGGCCGAACTGCCACGTGATGTGCTATGTCCGCTCCCGGATTGCCCCTCCGAGTGGTGAAGAGGGCATCCTTGTTCCCCCCGGGCGCGGAGAGTCTTACGGTGGCGGCCAGTATGGTGGTGCGCGCGCCGAGCCGTCCCCTGGCCTGCGGCATGGGGGAAGTACGGGCGGCGGAGCCAATCGGGAGAACCTGCTTTGAGTCGTGAAACTGACAGTTCGTCCTCCGGGCCCCAGGGGCGCGGCGGAGCCGCGTACCCATCGGGTACGCCGCCGTACGGATCACGCCAGTATCCGTCGCTGCACCCGTCTCAGGACGGACCGGAGGAGACTCCGGAGCCTGCGGACCCGCCTCAGCCCGAGGAGCCCAGAACAGAGACGACGCTGACGACGCGCATCCGGATCAACATCCCGGGATCGCGTCCGATCCCGCCTGTCGTCATGCGCACGCCCATGAGTGACACGGACCCCTCCGGTGGCCGTCCGGACCCCGAGCGCACCGGCAGCACCCCGGGGCCCGGCGCACCCGCGCCGGCGCCCGGTGGCGCGCCGGGCGCCGGACCCGACACGCGTGACGGCGGTCAGGGCGCCGAGTCCCCGGCCGAGAAGCCGGCCAGGGAGAAGAGCGGCAGCGACTGGTTCGCCCCGCGCAAGGCTCCGGCCGCCGTACCGGGCACGGGCCAGGCCCCCGCGGCTTCGGCCGCGGGAGTGCCCGGTCCCGGCCAGGGCCCCGGTCAGGGTTCCGGTCCCGGTCAGGGCCCCGGTCCCGGCCAGGGTTCCGGTCCGGGTCAGGGTGGTCATGTCCCCGGTGGGCCCTCCGGTGCCGGCCGTGGGTCCGGCCCGACCCCGCCGCACACGGACTCGCCGTACTTCCCGGACGGTCCTCAGCAGACCGGCGACCGGGGCGGCGCCCCCCGCCCGGGCCGCAGCGCCCTGGACGACCTGGACTCCGGCCCCCGGCCCACGCCGAACCCCGGCGTGCGGCCTCCCGGCGGCCCGGGTCCCTCCGGCCCCACCGCAGGTCCGGTGACCGGGAGTTCGTCGCTCACACCGGATCTCGACCGTCTTCCCGGCGCGCCCGGCGGTCCGTCCGGCCCCCGGCCGGGCGGACCCGGCGGTGCACCCCCGCGGATGTCCGACGACACCGCGATCCTCACGCCGCAGGCACCCGCGCCGGCCCCGGGGCCCGGCCCCGGCGGTCATGTCTCGGGTGACACGCTCACCAGCGGCATCCCCGTCATCCCCTCGGAGCCCCGCTCGGCGTTCCCGGGCGGACCCGGCGGGATCCGGCCGGCCGACGGCCCCGTGGGCGGCGGCCCCGCGGACACGGGCGCCCAGGCCCCCGCATCCGCTCCCCGGCCCGCGCCCAAGGCCGCGCCGCCCGCCAGGAAGGGCCGCTCCAAGCTGGTCCTCCTGGGCGTGGCCGTCTTCGTGCTGTTCGGCCTGGCCTACGGCGCCGGCCTGCTGATGAACCACTCGGAGGTCCCCAAGGGCACCACCGTGCTCGGCGTCGACATCGGCGGCGGCACGAAGCAGGAGGCGGTCACCAAGCTCGAGGCCGCCCTCGGCAAGCGCGCCCAGTCGCCCCTCCGGCTGTCCGTGGACGGCAAGGAGGAGAAGCTCGACCCCGAGAAGGCCGGTCTCACCCTGGACAGCCAGGAGACCGTCCGTGGCGCGGCCGGAAGCGACTACAACCCGGTCTCGGTCATCGGCTCCCTGTTCGGCGGGGCCCGTCCCGCCGACCCGGTGATCCCCGTCGACGAGGAGAAGCTCGGGGTCGCGCTGAGCGACCTGGCGGGCGTCTCCGGTTCCGCCGACGACGGCACGATCAGGTTCGAGCCGAACAAGGCCGTGGCCGTCCCCGGCAAGGCGGGGAAGTCGCTGGACGTCAACCGGTCGATGATCTCCGTACGTGATGCCTACCGGGCGCAGGTGCAGACCGGCGAACCGGCCGTCGTCGAACTGCCCGTGGCCGCCACCGAGCCGACCATCACCAAGGCCGAGCTGGACCGGGCGATGAAGGAGTTCGCCGAGCCGGCGATGTCCGGGCTGATCACGATCAAGGCCGGACCCAAGGAGATCGACTTCGGCCCCGCGAGGTCGCTGCCGCAGATCCTGTCCATGAAGCCGGTGGACGGCAAGCTGGTCCCCGTCTACGACCGGGAGGCGATCGACACCCTGCTCGACGGCGTCTTCGACGGCGTCATGATCACCAAGGGTGACGGGAAGAAGCACCAGGTCAGCTCCACCGACGTGGCCCAGGCCATGCAGGGCGCCCTGCTGGGCAAGACCCCTGCCGAGCGCACCGTCGCGATCGATCTGAACGGCGCCGGCTGACGGGCCGGGCGACCTCCGTGCGACCGCCCCCGTCCGGGTCTCCGGGCGGGGGCGGCGTCGTGGACCCCGGCGGTGGGCGGCCGTGGCCGCCCACGTGGACAGCCGGCCCGTGAGGGAGCCGCCGCCCGCCGTGTGCGGCCCGGACGGACGGAGCCCGGCCGCGAGCGCGGCCGGGCTCCGTCCGTCACCGTGTCAGGGGAAGGAGACCACCTGGGAGGGAACGGTGTCCGTACCCGACGTGGGGAATCCGGTCTCGTTGATGACGTGGTCGTACTGGCCCTGGCCGCCGAGGGACACGACGAGCAGGTCGTGGAACTTCACCCCGGGCTTCACCGGGGCCTGGAAACCGTGCTGCTGGCGGATGGTCGGGTCGACGTTGAAGTAGCAGTAACTGCCCATGCCCCAGCCCTCGTGGGTGGTGACGGAGTCGTCGACCTTGTAAGCGGCGTACCCCTTGATGTCGCCGTTCTGGATGGCGGCCTGGTCGGGGGCGTCGTACGCCTTCTCGTTCTGGAAGAAGATCGTCCTGCCGTTCTCACCGGACCACTGGACGTCGTACTTGTTGAAGTGCTCGACGAACAGACCGGTGGCCAGGACGTCGTCGCCCTTGACGTGGACGCCGTAGTCGGCCCGGTTGGTCTCCCATCCGACGCCCTCGCCGTGGTCGGCGCGCCAGACCCAGGTGTGGTCGATGACCACGTCGTCGCTGTTCACGACGATGCTGGTGGTCGCCTTTCCGGGGCCCGCGCCTCCGATGCGCACGAACACGTCCTGCAACGACGTCGGGTTGGCCGAGTGGTCACCCGAGGCGCCGTCGGGGCCGACCTCGATGAGCGTCTCGGAGTTCACCGGTCCCGCGTCCACGAGGAGTCCGGCGAGCTTGACGCCGTCGACGTCACCGACCCTGATCGCGGTCACCCCGTTGTCCGGGATGACGGTGGCGAGGCCGAGGCCGAGGGCGACGGTGTTCGCGCGGTCTATCTCGATGGTCTCGTCGACGTGGTAGACCCCCGGGGTGAACAGCAGGTGCAGGCCCTGGTCCACGGCCGTGTTGATCGTCTGCGCGGTCGCGCCCGGCTTCACCACGTAGAACTGGTCGAGGGGGATGGACTCGCCCTGCGGGGTGCCCTCCCACGAGACCCCGCGTGCGTCTGTGCGCTTGGCGGGGACGAAGACCTTGTAGGTGTCGCCGTCGAGGTGGAGGAAGGGCTTCTCCCGGGAGACCGGAGTGGTGTCCAGTGTGGTGTAGGGGGGTTCGGGGAAGCTCTGGGCGGGGGCGCCCTCGACGCCGGAGAAGGTCATGTTCCAGACGCCGTTGCCCCAGCTGCCGACGGAGCTGTCGCGGGTGTACCACTGCTGCTGGGAGTACGGGCCGACCTGGCCGTCGATCTTGCTGTCGGCGATGTAGCCGCCGCTGGCCCAGCCGTAGCCGTCGGGTGCGAGGTTGAGGCCGCCCTTGACGTGCATGCGGCGGAAGGGGGCCGCCTGGGAGACGGCCCAGCGGTTGGTGCCGTTGACGGGGTCGAGGGCCAGGTTCTCGGCCGAGCGCCAGAAGTTCTGGGTGGCGTTGCCGTCGAACCAGCCGGCGTCCACGGTGACATCGCCGTTGAACGTGGTGTCGTCGGGCTTCAGGCCGAGTCCGGCGATGGAGGTGTAGAAGCCGATCTGGGCGTTGATGTCGTTGTACGTGCCAGGCTTGAACATCAGCGCGTAGCGGTCGCTGCCGAACTGCGCGGACTCCTGCTTCCTGAAGATCTCGTCGACCTTGCCCTGGATGTCCGGCGTCGAGGGGTCGAAGACCAGCACGTTGGGGCCGAGGTCGCCGCCGCCGGCCACTTCCCCGGCCTCTTCACCGAACGCCGACTGGGCGGTGGGGAAGGCCATGAGCAGGGAAACGGCGAGCGCGGCGAAGCCGAGCGCTTTCGACCGGCGGTGCCGGCGAGGGGCGGTGGGGGCCGCCGGGTTCGTGGGGGGAACGTGCATGGATGACATCTCCTGGGTCGTGGTAGGGGCACGACGGAACTCGAGAGGCAAGAGAGCGCTCTCTCGATGCGCCGATGTAACCGCTCTCAGCCTGGACACGTCAAGAGGTGTGCACGAGGGGTCCTCATCCGATCGCCGCACCGGCAACACCTGACGTCGGCGGTGCGGCGTTACGGACGCTTCGTCCCCGAATGGCGTCGGCCACGCGTTCACAGGGCGAATGACCGACGTGGCCGGGGCCTGCCGCCTCGCCCCTCTGCCGGCCGTCACCTCCGGCCTAGTTCAGCAGCGCCCTGGCGGCCTGGGCGCGGTGCCGGATGGCCTCGGCGGCCGTCGGCTCGATGCCGTCGACGATCTCGGCGTACTCGTCCATCTCCGCCGCCCCGCGCATGAACTCCCCACGCTGCACGAGGAGCTGGGCCCGCTCGTAGCGGAGCCTCGCCGGGTGCGAGGGCAGCAGCAGGGAGAGCTCGAGGGCCCACAGCGCCACGTCCGTACGCTCGGGGCGCGCCGCCGCCCAGGCGCGGACGTTGTTCAGGACACGCAGCACCGTCTCCAGAGGGCGTGCGGGCACCAGCATCGACGACTCCAGCGGCTGCCCGGTCGCCCCCGCCACCATCAGCTCCGCGTCCTCGCCGCTCAGCGGGGCGCCACCGGCGAAGGGGTCGACCAGCACCCGCTCGGACGGGTCGCCGAAACCGACCACGTAGTGGCCCGGGAGTGCCACCCCGTACACGGGAGCCCCGGCCCTCCGCGCGACCTCGATCCAGACCACGGACAGCAGGATGGGCAGTCCTCTGCGACGCCGCAGCACCTGCTGGAGCACGGACGAGTCGAGCCGTTGGTAGTCCTGGGACGAGCCCGCGAAACCGCAGCGTTCACCGAGCAGCCCGGCGAGCGCGGACGCCCACGCGCGGGCGCCGCGGGCTCCGTACGGGAGGAGGCCGGCCAGCCGGTCCAACTCGATCTGCGCCGCGTCGACGCCGTACGGATCGGCGTCCCCGGCGGACGGCGGGGAGGCTTCCGCTCCCAGCAGCAGGCACAGCAGCGCGAGGTCGGGCCGTTCGGCCCGCGCCTCCTGCGCGAACCGCTGCCGTCGTGCGGCCGTGCCGGGATCCTCAGCGCTCATGTGACATGTGTCCCTGCTGCTGTTCCCGCTACGCGGGCCGGAAGTGGTGGTAGCGGTGGTGGGTGGCGAAGCCCATGCCGTCGTACAGCGCACGGGCACCTTCATTGTCCGCCTCGACCTGGAGCCACGCGGCAGAGGCGCCTTCGTCGAGCGCGGTGCGGGCCAGCGCCGTCATGACGGCCGTGGCCAGACCGCGGCGCCGGCACTCCGGGGCCACCTCGACGGCCATGAACCCCGCCCAGCGGCCGTCCACCACGCAGCGCCCGATCGCGGCGGGCGCCGAGGCCGGACCGTCGCCCGGCACGGAGGCGAACCACACCGAAGGGCCGCTGCCCAGCACCTTCAGCACGTGAGGGCCCGGGGTCACGGAGCGCCCGTACCGTGAGAGCCACGCGCTGTCCGGCTCGCGGGACACGCGCACGGCGGAGACGTCCGTGTCCAGGTCGCCCACCGGCGCCAGCGCCGCGATCCGCACCTCCGCCGTCACCTCGCGCCGCCATCCGTGGTCCTCCAGATCCGCGCAGAGCCCTTCCTGTGTGCCCTCGGCACCCGTGGCCGTCTGGATGTAGGCGGGCAGGCCGCGTTCCCCGTACCAGTGCCGGACACGCCCGAGCGCCTCGCCGACCGGCAGGCCCGGATCGCCGAGCGGAAGCACGGAGTTGGCCCGGCGGGTGAACCCTCCGGCCGCGCGCAGCCGCCAGCCGCCCAGGAGTTCGCTCTCCACCGGCTGCCAGGCGCGCGCGGTCGCCCGGGCGAGCTCGTCGAAGGAGGCCGCCGGACCCCGGCGGCGTGCCGGGGCCGCGGGGACCACCTTGCCCGCCACCAGGGAGGACTGCGCGATGCGGACGTTCTCGCCCGCCCTCGTCGTGACGGACAGCACTTCGTCGTCCCACGATGTGAGAACCCCGACCGTGTCGGTGAACTTCGCGCCCTCGGCAGGGACACCGACGGCACACCGGACGGATACCCGTTTGCCCACGTCAGCGGGTGTCAGGCGAACCTCGAGTCGTCCGCCGATAGTGAATTCCACAGCTCTGTCCGCCCCTCCTGTTCGGATCGTGCCCCGGAACGGAGATACTAGGGGCGGGCATCGACGACGCCGCGCTCCCGCGCGAGAGCCAACGCCCTACCGAGGAGGAACGACAGCGTGACCTACGTCATCGCGCAGCCTTGTGTCGACGTGAAGGACAAGGCCTGCATCGAAGAGTGCCCCGTCGACTGCATCTACGAGGGCTCACGGTCCTTGTACATCCATCCGGACGAGTGCGTCGACTGCGGAGCCTGTGAGCCGGTGTGCCCGGTCGAGGCCATCTTCTACGAGGACGACACCCCGGAGGAGTGGAAGGACTACTACAAGGCGAACGTCGAGTTCTTCGACGACCTCGGCTCGCCGGGTGGCGCCTCCAAGCTGGGTCTCATCGAGCGCGACCACGCGTTCATCGCCGCGTTGCCGCCGCAGAACCAGTAAGCGGCCGCACGAGCGCCGCCCGGTCCCGTACGGCTCGTCACCGTGCGGGACCGAGGTGTTTCCCGGCCGCGAAGTCCCCCGTACGAGAAAGCAGAGTCCCGTGTCCGCAGCAGTGCCCGTCTCCTCCCGTCTCCCGGTCTTCCCCTGGGACAAGCTCGCGCCCTACAAGGCGACGGCCGTGGCCCATCCGGACGGCCTCGTGGACCTGTCGGTCGGCACGCCCGTCGACCCGGTGCCCGAGCTGATCCAGCGGGCGCTGGTCGCCGCCGCGGACAGCCCCGGTTATCCGACGGTGTGGGGGACCGAGGCTCTGCGCGACGCGCTGACCGGCTGGGTGGAGCGCAGGCTCGGCGCGGCCGGGGTGACCCACGAGAACGTGCTGCCGGTCGTCGGCTCCAAGGAACTCGTCGCCTGGCTGCCGACCCAGCTCGGGCTCGGCGCGGGCGACAAGGTCGCCTACCCGCGGCTCGCGTACCCGACGTACGAGGTCGGCGCGCGGCTCTGCGGTGCCGAACCCGTCGTCTACGACGACCCGACGGACCTGGACCCCCGGGGCCTGAAGCTTCTCTGGCTCAACTCACCGTCCAACCCGACGGGCCGCGTCCTGCCGAAGGACGAGCTGACCCGCGTCGTGGCCTGGGCGCGCGAGCACGGTGTGCTGCTCTTCAGTGACGAGTGCTACCTGGAGCTTGGCTGGGAGGCGGAGCCCGTCTCCGTGCTCCACGCGGACGTCTGCGGCGGTACGTACGAGGGCATCGTCGCCGTCCACTCGCTCTCCAAGCGTTCCAACCTCGCCGGCTACCGCGCGGCCTTCGTCGCGGGCGACGCGGCCGTCCTCGGCGAGCTGCTCCAGATCCGCAAGCACGGCGGGATGATGACGCCGGCCCCGGTCCAGGCGGCGACGGTCGCGGCACTGGCGGACGACGCGCACGTGGCGGAACAGCGGGCGCGCTACGCGAGGCGGCGCACAGCTCTGCGTGCGGCGCTGGAGGCCCACGGCTTCCGGATCGAGCACAGCGAGGCGAGCCTCTACCTCTGGGCCACCCGGGACGAGCCGTGCTGGGAGACCGTGGCGCACCTGTCGGAGCTCGGCATCCTGGTGGCACCGGGTGACTTCTACGGGCCGGCCGGAGACCGCTTCGTACGGGTGGCGCTGACGGCCTCGGACGAGCGCGTGGACGCGGCGGTCAAGCGGCTGTCCTGAGCCGGGCGTCCGCCCCGGGATGTGCCGAGGGGCCTCGGGAGTGCGCACTCCCGAGGCCCCTTCGCGCGTCGCCACCGCGCGCGCTCCGGCGGATCAGCCGATCGGCAGGCCCTTGGTGGGCAGGTTCCCGGTCGGCAGGCCCTCGGTGGGCAGGCCCTTGGCCGGGAGGGAGTCCTCCGAGAGCTCACCGTCCGCCACGGTGCCGGCCGCCTCGAGGGTCCTGCCCGCGGCGGGCAGGGTCGTGCCGACCACCTTGCCGCCGGTCTCGTTCGCCACCGCGGAGCCCTGCTTCGAGGCGGAGTCCAGCGTGCTGCTGACTCCGGCGCCGTCGAGCGAGGTGAGGCCGCCGAGTGCCGGGGTCTGCGGGAGCCCCGCGGCACCCGCGGCACCGGCCGCGCCGACCACGGGGGCCGCACCCGCGGCGATCAGCAGCGCGGCACGGGCGATCCGGCGGGTCAGGGGGAGGGACATGATGCTCCTTCGACGGGACGTCAATGGTTCACGGCGGATGTGGGATCCGCCTGTCCGGTGATCGGACGCACTGAACAACCGGTCGTGGGGCAGGGAAGGTTGCGGGCCAGCAAGGTAAAGACTGGGTAATGCGTCGGATTATCCGCAACGGAGGAACCCGGGCGAACGGCCCATTCCCCGGCCGTCCGACGAACCGTCACTTCCCGCTGCCGCCATGGCGATTACCCCGGGGAGCGGGGCTCTCGAAGAGGTGACGGGAGTGAGGGTCGAGCGGGCGGCCGACTGCCCGTACGGATGACGGTCCGCACTACTGCGCGAGCCGCATCCGGACCGCTGTGGCGCCCGATTCCGCACGTTCCGTCCGCCAGCCCGTGTCGGTGGTCCAGACCCGGCCCGCGTACGAGACCTCTTCGATCCGCAGGGTGCCGGCCTGCGCGACCGCCCAGTGGGCGAGCTCCCAGCCCCGCCTGGACGCGGCGTCGTCCCCCGCGCGCACGGGCACCGACACCGTGCCCGCCGCGGAGGCGCCCGCCGACGAGGTGGAGGGCAGCACGTCCTTGCCGAAGGCGCGCACCAGGCGGGACCGGACCTCGGCGGCGTCCCCGGGGCCGCCGGCCGACGCGGGCAGCGAGCAGGACAGCGAGGCGGGAGCGCGTCCGGTCAGCGCGGCGGCCAGCAGGGCGGCGTCCGGCTCGTGCTTGGCGTACGCCTGCGGGAACCCGCTCTTCTGGACCCGCTGGGCCGCGACCGTCAGCGGCAGCCGGGAGTAGCCGGGGACCTCCGCGAGGTGCTCGTAGAACTCCCCGGACGAGTAGACCGGGTCCATGATCTGCTCGGGCGTACCCCATCCCTGGGAGGGCCGCTGCTGGAAGAGCCCGAGCGAGTCCCGGTCGCCGTGGTCGATGTTGCGCAGCGCGGACTCCTGCAGCGCGGTCGCCAGCGCGATGGTCACCGCGCGTTCCGGCAGCCCGCGCGTGGTGGCCACGGCGGAGATCGTGGCGGCGTTGGCGGCCTGGTCGGGGCTCATCTCGTACGTACGCCCCTCGCCTCCGTCGGCCGAGGCCACGGTGCAGCGGGGCGCGCCCTTGTGGCCGGAGAGGTACTGCACGGCCAGATAGCCGGCCAGGGCCACGAGCACGGCGAAGGCGGCCGCGAAACGGAAGAGGCGGCTGCGACGGGGAAGGGAGCTGGTCCGGGGCACGGGGCCCACCGTACTGGAGGGTACGACCGGGGCGCGGGCCGAAGTCCCTTAGGGTCGTGACCATGGATGGACACACGCTTGACCTCGCCCTGGACGGCCCGCAGCTCACCGCCCGGCTGGTCGACTTCCCCTCGGTCAGCGGGCAGGAGAAGGAGCTCGCCGACGCCATCGAGGCGGCCCTGCGCCCGCTGCCGCACCTGACGGTCGACCGCCACGGGAACAACATCGTGGCCAGGACGCGGCTGGGCCGCGCCGAGCGCGTCGTCCTGGCGGGACACATCGACACCGTCCCGATCGCGGACAACGTGCCGTCCAGGCTCGACGAGGACGGCGTGCTGTGGGGCTGCGGGACCTCCGACATGAAGTCGGGCGTCGCCGTCCAGCTCAGGATCGCGGCGACGGTGCCGGAACCCAACCGCGATCTCACGTTCATCTTCTACGACAACGAGGAGGTCGCCGCCCACCTCAACGGCCTCGGGCACGTGGCCGAGGCGCACCCCGAGTGGCTAGAGGCGGACTTCGCCGTCCTGCTCGAGGGTTCCGACGCCGAGGTCGAGGGCGGCTGCCAGGGCACGCTCCGGGTCCATCTGCGATTCCAGGGCGAACGGTCGCACTCCGCACGCGGCTGGATGGGTTCCAACGCGATCCACGCGGCCGCCCCGGCGCTGGCCCGGCTGGCCGCGTACGAGCCGCGCCGGCCGGTCATCGACGGGCTGGAGTACAGGGAAGGGCTCAACGCCGTGGGCATCGAGGGCGGCGTCGCCACCAACGTCATCCCGGACGCCTGCACCCTGGTCGTCAACTACCGCTACGCCCCCGACCGCACGGCGGCCGAGGCCGAGGCGCACGTCCAGGAGGTCTTCGCCGGCTGCGGTGTCGCCGAGTTCGTCGTCGACGACCACTCCGGCGCCGCCATGCCCGGCCTGTCCCACCCGGCGGCCAAGGCGTTCATGGAGGCGGTCGGCGGCATCGCGCTGCCCAAGTTCGGCTGGACGGACGTGTCCCGTTTCGGGTCCCTCGGCATTCCCGCCGTGAACTACGGGCCCGGTGACCCCCTGTACGCCCACAAGCGGGACGAGCACGTGCGGGTCGAAAGGATCACGCACTGCGAGGAGCGTCTCCGCTCGTGGCTCACCAGCTGACTCACGGCATTCCCCTGCGCGTAACCTCCGCCGATCTACGCTGAGACGACACACGCACATCGCAGGTCGGCGGAGGGAGCAGGTCATGGGCAACCCGGAGGACGCACGGATCCCCGAGGGCGCGCAGATTCCCGAGGGTGCGGTGAAGCCCGAGGAACAGCGAATGGGTCCGGTACTGCGCCGCAGGGACCAGGTCCAGCCGGGCACGACCGATCAGCGGCTGCTGGACTCCGAAGGCGACTCCGAGTGGGTCCACACCGACCCCTGGCGGGTCATGCGGATCCAGTCGGAGTTCGTGGAGGGCTTCGGCGCGCTGGCGGAACTGCCCAGCGCCATCAGCGTCTTCGGCTCCGCGCGCACCCCGGCGGGCGGAGCGGACTACGAGGCGGGCGTACAGATCGGCAAGGCGCTGGTCGAGGCGGGGTTCGCGGTCATCACGGGCGGTGGTCCCGGGGCCATGGAGGCGGCGAACAAGGGGGCGCGGGAGGCGAACGGCGTCTCGGTCGGACTCGGCATCGAGCTGCCCTTCGAGTCCGGTCTGAATCCACATGTCGACATCGGCGTCAACTTCCGCTACTTCTTCGTCCGCAAGACGATGTTCGTGAAGTACGCGCAGGGCTTCGTCGTCCTGCCCGGCGGACTGGGCACGCTGGACGAGCTCTTCGAGGCGCTGACCCTGGTGCAGACGGGCAAGGTGACGCGCTTCCCGATCGTCCTGTTCGGCACGGCGTACTGGGGCGGCCTGGTGGACTGGCTGCGGGACACGGTGGTCGCGGGGGGCAAGGCGTCCGAGCGGGACCTGATGCTGTTCCACGTCACCGACGACGTGGACGAGGCGGTCCGGCTGGTGACGAAGGAGGTCGGGCGGTAGGGGTCCCGGCGTACCGGACCGTGCTCCCCGAGCGCCCGCGCGATGGCCGGGAGGCGGATCGGGCGGCCCGAGGCGGAACGCGGACGCCCGGGCCGGTCCCGGCGGGCAGCGGGCCGGGCCGTGCGGTCTTGGCTACGCCAGCCCCCGCCGGGCCACCGCGGGCGCGCGGTGGCCCGCGACGGACGCCACCATGTCCAGGACCTGCCGGGTCTCGGCCACCTCGTGCACCCGGTACACCCGCGCCCCCAGCCACGCCGACACGGCGGTCGTGGCGAGCGTGCCGATGACGCGTTCCTTGACCGGCTTGTCGAGCGTCTCCCCGACGAAGTCCTTGTTGGAGAGGGAGACCAGCACGGGCCAGCCCGTGGCCGTCATCTCGTCCAGCCGGCGGGTCGCCTCCAGCGAGTGCCGGGTGTTCTTCCCGAAGTCGTGCCCGGGGTCGATCATGATCCCGTCCGGCCGGACGCCGAGCTCCACCGCCCGCTCGGCGAGCCCCAGGGTCACCCGCATGATGTCCGCCATCACGTCGTCGTACGCGACCCGGTGCGGGCGCGTACGGGGTTCCGCCCCGCCCGCGTGCGTGCACACCAGTCCCGCCCCGTGACGCGCGGCCACAGCCGCCAGCTCCGGGTCCACACCGCCCCACGCGTCGTTCAGCAGGTCGGCGCCGGCCTCGCAGACGGCCTCGCCCACGTCGTGCCGCCAGGTGTCCACGCTGATCACGACGTCCGGATGGCGGCGGCGCACCTCGGAGACGAAGCCGACCGTGCGGCGCGCCTCCTCCCGTGCCGTCACCTCCTCGCCGGGGCCGGCCTTCACCCCGCCGATGTCGATGATCGCGGCACCTTCCGCGACGGCCTGCTCCACCCGGGAGAGGGCGGCCGCGTCCTGGAAGGTCGCTCCCTGGTCGTAGAAGGAATCGGGAGTCCGGTTCACGATCGCCATGATCACCGGTTCCTCCGGCCCGAACTCCCGCCGTCCCAGCCTGAGCGTCCCGCTGCGCATTCCTGGTTCCTCCCTGTAGCCCGCCTGCGACCCTAACTGTCGGTGGCGCATGGCACGATCTGACCTGGACAGGTATTCCGCTCCCCGGGAGATGCGCGTGTTCTGGTTCTTGCTGCTCACGATGACCGTGGTCGTGGCCGCGGTCACCCTGGCGGTGGTCGGCGGTGGCGGAAGCGCGGTGCTGCAGGACGTCGAGCCCGAGCGGCTCACCGACCCGCTGCCCGCGAACCGTCCCGTAGGCCGCGCCGACGTGGAGGCCATGCGGCTGCCGATGGCCGTGCGCGGCTACCGCATGGCGGACGTGGACGAGGCCCTCGGCCGGCTGGGGGCGGAGCTCGCCGAGCGGGACGCCCACATCGCCGAGCTGGAGTCGGCGCTCGCCGGGGCCCAGGCGACCGCGGTGAACGGTCCGGACCTGTTCAAGCGGCCGGGCGAGCCGTCCGCGGCCGAGGAGCCCCCGCGCGGCGGGGAGGGCGAGCGGTGAGCGGCGCCGAGCCGGCGGCGGACGGGCGCCCGCGCTGCCCGTGGGGCCTGTCCACGGAGGACTACCTCGTCTATCACGACACCGAGTGGGGCCGCCCGGTCCACGGCGACGACGCCCTCTTCGAGCGGCTCTGTCTGGAGGCGTTCCAGTCCGGGCTGTCCTGGCTGACGATCCTGCGCCGCAGGGAGGGTTTCCGGAGCGCCTTCGCCGGATTCAAGATCTCCGCGGTGGCGGAGTTCACCGACGCGGACAGGGAGCGGCTCCTCGCCGACGCCGGGATCATCCGCAACCGGGCGAAGATCGACGCCACGCTCGCCAACGCCAAGGTGCTGGCCGGCTGGGACGAGGGCGAACTGGACGCGCTCATCTGGTCGTACGCGCCGGACCCGGCCACGCGGCCGGCCCCGCGAGCCCTCGGTGACGTCCCGGCGGTCACCCCGGAGTCCACCGCGCTGGCCAAGGAGCTGAAGAAGCGGTCCATCCGCTTCGTCGGCCCCACGACCGCGTACGCGCTGATGCAGGCCTGCGGTCTGGTCGACGACCATCTGGCCGACTGCGTGGCCCGGGGCGGCGGCCGGTAGCCCTACCTGCCCAGGTACTTCGGCGGCTGCTTGGCGAGGAAGGCCTCGACGGCGATCGTGTGGTCCTGCGACGCGCCCGCCTCGGTCTGGAGTTCGTCCTCCTTCTCCAGCGTCTCGGCGAGCGTGTGCCCGGCGCCGTACGCCATCGAGGCCTTCAGAGCCGCGTACGCCACCGTCGGGCCGTCCGCCAGGGCGCGGGCCACGGCGTGCGCCTCCTTCGCGAGGTCGGCCGCGGGCACCACCTTGTTCACGAGGCCCAGCCCGTACGCCTCCTGCGCGGAGATCGAACGGGGGAAGAGGAGCAGGTCGGCCGCGCGGCTCGCACCGATCAGCCGGGGGAGGGTCCAGGAGACGCCCGAGTCCGCGGTCAGCGCGACGCCCGCGAAGGACGTGTTGAAGGCAGCGGTGTCGGCGGCCACGCGGTAGTCGGCGGCCAGCGCGAAACCGAAGCCCGCCCCCGCCGCGACCCCGTTGATCCCGGCCACCACCGGTTTCCGCATCCCGGTGAGGGTGCGGACGATGGGGTTGTAGTGCTCCCGCACCGTGCTCAGGGCGTTGCCGCCGTCCGGCTCGCGGGCTTCGGAGAGCTTGGCGACGTGCTCCTTGAGGTCCTGGCCGACGCAGAAGGCGCGCCCGGTGGCGGTGAGTAGAACCGCCCGCACGGCGGTGTCGTCCGCGACGGCCCGAAGGGCGTCGCGGAGGGCGACCTTCGCGGCGGTGTTCATGGCGTTCATCGCGTCCGGGCGGTTGATCGTGATCGTCGCGAGTCCGTCGCTCACGTCTGTGAGCACGGTGTCAGCCATGGTGTCGGCCATGTCGGCCATTGCTGGGTCTCCCTACGGCTCCGGCGTTGTGCCTGTCCAGGCAAGCATGGCGGACTCCGGACGGCCCGGTCATGTGACCTGCGTCTAACGATTGGACCTCGGCTGAGGGCCGGAGGTGGCGCAGTATCGCAGCCGGATCGCCGTATTGGGTGGTTTTGAGAGAGCGCGTTGCGCAAGCGATGCCGTCCGATGTTGGTCATCGGGGTCTTCGATGCGGGATAATGCGGAGGAAGCATTGTGTTCGACGCCGGTGAGGCAGCGCCTGTCATGGGGCCGCCGGCTGCGATGAGCTGGTTTCAGGAAGGGGAACGAGCATGGCGGCCATGAAGCCGCGGACGGGCGACGGCCCGCTCGAGGTGACAAAGGAGGGGCGGGGCATCGTCATGCGCGTTCCGCTCGAAGGCGGCGGTCGGCTTGTCGTCGAGCTGACTCCGGACGAGGCAGACGCACTCGGTGACGCGCTGAAGAAGGTCGTCGGCTGAGGCTGAGGCGCCCACACTTCACCACTGCCCCGGCACGGAACCCGTGCCGGGGCAGTGGTGCGCCGGGGGGGCGGTCCCCGGCCCGCGGGAGTGCTCCCGCTGGACCGGCCGTCAGCCGCGCCGCACCGCGCACAGGAGGCCGTCGCCCACCGGCAGCAGCGTGGCCATGAGCTCCTGGCTCTCACGCACGGCCCGCAGCAGTTCGCGCAGGCGCAGGACCTCGGCCGGCTGCGCGGCCGAGTCGATGGTGCGGCCGTCCGCGAAGACGCCCTCGAAGCAGACCAGCCCGCCCGGCCGCAGCAGACGCAACGATTCAGCGAGGCAGTCCATGCTCTCGAGCCGGTCGCCGTCGCAGAAGACGAGGTCGTACCCGCCGTCCGCGAGCCGCGGCAGCACGTCCAGGGCGCGTCCCGGGATGAAGCGCGCCCGGTTCGTGGCGAAGCCGGCGGCACGGAAGGCCTCACGCGCGAACTGCTGGCGCTCCGGCTCGGGGTCGACGGTCGTCAGGACGCCGTCCGGGCGCATGCCCTGGAGCAGGTAGATACCCGACACGCCGGTTCCGGTGCCGATCTCGGCCACCGCCTTGGCGTCCGCGGTGGCAGCGAGCAGGCGCAGTGCCGCGCCGGTGCCTGACGACACCGGGCGGAGCCCTGTCTCGTGGGCCCGGTCCCGGGCCCAGAGCAGAGCTTCTTCCTCGGCGACAAAGGCGTCGGCGAATGCCCAGCTCGTCTGCCGGTTGGCGGTAATGACCCTCTCCTGTCCCCGTAGTTGGCGCAACGGTGACTGTATCCGCTGGACCCGGGAACCCGCAGATGGGACCAGGCGTTAGGTAGGGGCAGAGGGGAACAGCCGGACCAGGCCCTGCGGCCGGGCCCGGAATGTGCCTCTTGCTCCCGGGGACACCGGGTACCAGCAGGTAAAAAGGCTTATCCGGAGCTAACGGGCGAGGTGGCTATGGTAGGGGCTCCACTGGACACCACCAGAGCCGATAGGGGAGGTGCGGCTGCGCCTGTGGATCGGAGACGGCCGCTGCGGCGCCTTCTCAGGTCGGCGGGTGAGCCGAAATCCGTGACCGACATTGCTGACCGTTCTTCCAACGCTTCCGCACCGACCGCGACCTTCGCCTCAGATGCGGATTCCCAGGCGTGGACCCCGCCCTCATGGGAAGAGATCGTCAGCACGCACAGCGCCCGTGTGTACCGCCTCGCCTACCGGCTGACGGGTAACCAGCACGACGCCGAGGACCTCACCCAGGAAGTCTTCGTCCGGGTCTTCCGGTCGCTGTCCACCTACACACCCGGCACCTTCGAGGGCTGGCTGCACAGGATCACGACGAATCTCTTCCTGGACATGGTCCGCCGCAAGCAGCGGATCCGCTTCGACTCACTCGGCGACGACGCGGCCGAGCGCCTGCCCAGCCGGGAGCCCTCCCCGCAGCAGGTCTTCAACGACACGCACTTCGACGCGGACGTGCAGCAGGCGCTGGACACCCTGGCACCCGAGTTCCGCGCGGCGGTCGTGCTCTGTGACATCGAGGGCCTCTCCTACGAGGAGATCGCCGCCACTCTCGGCGTCAAGCTCGGGACGGTGCGCAGCCGCATCCACCGCGGCCGTTCGCACCTGCGCAAGGCGCTCAAGCACCGTTCGCCCGAGGCCCGCGCCGAGCAGCGTTCCCTCGCGGACGCGGTCCTGGCGGGGGAGGGCGGTACGGCGTGAGCGGCACAGGTCCGACCCCCGCGGAACAGCACCTGGGGGACCGCCTCGCCGCGCTTGTCGACGGCGAGCTCAAGCACGACGCCCGGGAACGCGTCCTGGCGCACCTGGCCACCTGTGCCAGGTGCAAGGCCGAGGCCGACTCCCAGCGGCGACTGAAGAGTGCCTTCGCCACATCGGCCGCTCCTTCGCCCTCCGAGGGCTTCCTGGCCCGTCTGCAGGGTCTTCCGGGCGGCCCCACCGGCGGCGGGAACGGCCCGGGTGACGGCCGGCGCCTCGGAGACGGGATCTTCCCCGTGCTGCAGGCCGGCGGTCCCACTGAACCGGGGCGCTCGCCGCTGGACGGCTTCGGATATCTCCCCACCGCTCACGGCTCGACCGCCGTGCTGCCGGGAGGTGTGCCCGGTTCCGGCTTCCGCATCCACGACGTGGGGCGCGAAGCCGACCGGTCGCCCTGGCGTGCCCGGCGCTTCGCGTTCGTCGCGGCCAGCGCCGTCTCGCTCGCCGCTATCGCGTTGGGGGGTTCGCTTCCCCTCGGCTACGGCCCCGGGGCGCCGCTCAGCGCCGAGGGCGCGGGCAGCAGCACGACCCCGCTCGACGCGGAGGACCGGACCGGCGGAACCACCCCCGCGGCCAGCCGCAGCGGTGGCGGCGCCCTCGCCGTCGGTGAGGGGCAGGCCCCCGGCCCGAGTGCCGTGCCGACCAGGTCGGCCAGGCCCGTGCTCGTCTCCGCGCCCTCGCTGCTCAGCACCTCGGCGTTCACCGGGAGCACGTACACCTTCCCGGTGCTGAACGTGACCGTGCCGCCCCTGATACGCCCGACCGACGCCGGCCCTCTCTACTCGGCCGCGCTCGGCGGGGGAGCGGACCCGAAGCCCTCCGCCACGGTCTCCGCACCGCCGCCGCGCGACCGCGCGATGCCGCTTTCTCCTCTGCGCTGACCGGGATCCTGCGCACGGATTCGCAAACCTGGTTGAATTCCGGGAGGGACGCCCCTGTGGGGGCGTGCAGAGGCCAGTTGCGGGGAGAGCATGGACGACGGGAAGCCCAGCGGGCCGCGGACGAAGTGGTGGAGCCGTCCCTCGACGGAGCGGAACCGTCCCGCCGGGCCGGAGGACGCGGTGACCGCCGCCGGCCCGGAGCTGCCCGGGCCCGTGGACGCGCAGGCGGGCACCGGCGAAGCCACCGTGCCCGTGGCCGGAGAGCCGCACCCGCCCGCGACCCCGGACGGTGCTCCCACGCCCGGTCCGCCGGCCACCGAACCGCGGACACCCGGGCGGCCCGCAGCCGGGGCGGAAGCACCCGTGACACCGGACGACGACGGTGACTACACCCCGGCGCCGCCCACCGCGCCCGCCCACCGTGCGCAGCCGCTGCACGCTCCCGACGAGTACAGCACCCCGCCCTACGGCGGCCCGGGGCCCTGGGCGCCCGCGCCGCCCGTGCAGCGCCCGGTGGCGACCCCGGCACACGGGACCCCCGTACCGCCGCCGTACGCGGGGCGGAGCGGGCACGGCATGGCCACCCCCCTGCCCTCCCCACAGGCCCCCGCCGCCGCACCGGTTGGCCAGGGGCACGCGGAGGCCTGGGCGCCCCCGCCCCCGCACACCGTGCCGCAGCAGCACGCGGCGCCTCAGCCCGTCGCGCGGGCGGGACAGGCCCCGACGGCCCCGCAGCAGACCTCGCAATGGCTGCGGTACGACCCGTGGGGAGCCCCCGGGCAGCAGCCGCTGAGCCACCCCGGCCCCGGCCACGGCCCGGACACCGGGCCGCGTAAGGGCCGGCGGGGGCAGCTCCTCGTCGGGGCGGCCCTGCTCGCGCTGGTCGCCGGCGGGATCGGCGGGGGGATCGGTGCCTATGTCGAGCGCAACGGCGGGCTGACCACGGTGGAGCTCCCCCAGTCGGGCCGCGACGACGGCGGCCGGGCGCCCGACAGCGTCGCCGGGATCGCCTCCAGCGCACTGCCCAGCGTGGTCACCCTGCACGTCGACGGCTCGGCCGAGTCGGGCACGGGCACCGGCTTCGTCCTCGACGGCAAGGGCCACATCCTCACCAACAACCACGTGGTCGCTCCCGCCGGCTCCACCGGCGACATCACCGTCACGTTCAGCAGCGGGGAGAGCGCGCCGGCCGAACTCGTCGGCAAGGACAGCGGCTACGACCTCGCCGTCGTCAAGGTGACCGGCGTATCGGGCCTCAAGCCGCTGCCGCTCGGGAACTCCGACAACGTGCGGGTGGGTGACCCGGTGGTGGCCATCGGCGCACCCTTCGACCTGTCGAACACGGTCACGTCCGGCATCATCAGCGCCAAGCAGCGGCCCATCACCGCGGGCGGCGAGAAGGGCGACGGAAGCGACGTCAGCTACGTCGACGCCCTGCAGACCGACGCGCCGATCAACCCGGGCAACTCCGGCGGCCCCCTGGTCGACGGCAAGGCCCGGGTCATCGGCATCAACAGCGCCATCCGCGCCGCGGACAGCGGGTCAGGGCTCGACGGCGGCCAGTCCGGCTCCATCGGCCTCGGTTTCGCGATACCGATCAACCAGGGCAAGCGGGTCGCCGAGGAGTTGATCAACACCGGCAAGGCCACCCATCCGGTGATCGGCGTCACACTGGACATGGAGTTCACCGGCGACGGTGCCAAGGTCGGAGGCGAGGCGGCCGAGGGCGGAACCGCGGTGACCGAGGGGGGACCGGCCGACAAGGCGGGGATCCGGCCGGGCGACGTCATCACCGAGGTGGAGGGACAGCGCGTGCACAGCGGGGAGGAACTGATCGTCAAGATCCGCGCCCACCGGCCCGGCGACCGGCTCGGTCTCGTCCTCACCCGCGGAGGCAAGGACCTGTCCATGACGTTGACGCTGGGTTCGGCGAGCGGCACCTGACGGCCACCGGCAGGTACCGCACGGACAGCTTCGCCGGGTACCGTGGAGCGGTCCGGGCCCCTGACGACCTGGCGGCGGAGAACCCACGGAGACCACGCAGAGAACACGAGGAGCAACAAGGTGTTCAATGACATAGGCGCACTCGAGCTGCTGACGCTCGTGGTTCTCGCCGTGCTCGTATTCGGCCCCGAGAAGCTGCCGAAGGTCATCCAGGACGTCACGCGCACCATCCGCAAGATCCGTGAGTTCTCGGACAGCGCCAAGGAGGACATCCGCTCGGAGCTCGGACCCCAGTTCAAGGACTTCGAGTTCGAGGACCTCAACCCCAAGACGTTCGTCCGCAAGCAGCTCATGGACGGGAACGACGATCTGGGGATCAAGGAGATCCGGGAGAGCTTCGACCTGCGCAAGGAGATGGCCGAGGTCACCGACGCGGTGAACGGCCGCGAGAGCGCCACGTCCTCCGGCACCGCCGCCGGCGCGGCGGGATCCGCCGCGCCCGACCTCCTCAAGAAGCCCGCGCAGCCGGCCGGGGACGAGCGTCCGCCCTTCGACGCAGACGCCACCTGAGACCGTCAATCCCGACTCGTCCGGGCGGTATGGCTATTCTCCATCTGTCCGGTTGCGAGTTGCCCATGCCCATGGGGGGAGGGCCGCTCCGGATCAGTGGAAGATCGAGGAGGCGGCCGGGCAGATGGAGACGACGAGTCGGGCAGGGGCGGATGGTGCGCCCAGCACAGTCACCGCAGAGGGGGTGCCGGTGACCCGGCGTACTGTCGACGGCTATCTCAAGGCACCGTTCCCCTGGTACGGGCTGGACGAAGCCTTCACGGGTCCGCGCTGGCTGATGCACGTCACCGCCGCGGCGGACGACACGGTGCAGCACGGTTCGACCGGGCATGGCGAGGAGCCCGTCGTGCGGGCGGACGCGGGTGCGGAGAAGGCGCGTTTCGCGGTGGTCGTGACCGTGGGCAGCAGCCCCGTACGGCACAGCGACGACGGTACGGGGGTGCTGGACGCCACCACCGTGTCGTCGGCCGCCTGGCTGGCGGGTTCGGGCCTGCTGGACTGCACCTGGCCCCCGCAGATGGACCACACCCTGCGCGGCGAATGGCTGAACCAGCAGACCGAGACGGCGTTCGAGCTCGCGGACGATCTGGGCGGCGAGCCCTGGTCGACGCTGTCCCTGCCGGTGGACGGCGTACCGGTGGACTTCCACTACCGTGAGTCCGAGTTCGGCTGGGTGCTCGCGGGCTCGGCACCCGAGGGGGTCCACATCGGCGCGTACGGGCGTGGAATGAGCGCCTACGGCCTGGGGTTCGCGGTGATCGGCGACATCGCCTCGTACGAGGACTGAGCGGCACGCGCACGGGTGGGGGCGGTCTCCCGAGGAGGCCGCCCCCACCCGTGAGGTGCTCAGAACTTGTTGCGCGGGGTGAGCCCCAACGACATCCCGGACAGACCGCGCTGACGGCCGCTCAGCTTCTCCGCGATGGAGCGCAGGGCGGAGCCCGCGGGGGAGTCCGGGTCGGACAGGACGACGGGCTTGCCCTCGTCCCCGCCCTCACGCAGACGTACGTCGATCGGGATGGAACCGAGCACCGGCACCTCGGCGCCGACCGTCTTCGTCAGCCCCTCGGCGACCCGCTGCCCGCCGCCCGAGCCGAACACGTCGACCATCTCGTCGCAGTGCGGGCACGGCATGCCCGACATGTTCTCCACGACGCCGACGATCTTCTGGTGGGTCTGCACGGCGATGGAGCCGGCCCGCTCGGCCACCTCGGCGGCGGCCTGCTGCGGGGTCGTGACGACCAGGATCTCGGCGTTCGGGACGAGCTGGGCCACGGAGATCGCGATGTCACCGGTGCCCGGCGGCAGGTCGAGCAGCAGGACGTCCAGGTCGCCCCAGTACACGTCTGCGAGGAACTGCTGGAGCGCGCGGTGCAGCATCGGGCCGCGCCACACCACCGGGGCGTTGCCCGGGGTGAACATGCCGATGGAGATCACCTTCACGCCGTGCGACGACGGCGGCATGATCATGTTCTCGACCTGGGTGGGCTTGCCGTCGGCACCGAGCATCCGGGGCACGCTGTGCCCGTAGATGTCCGCGTCGACCACACCCACCTTCAGCCCGTCGGCCGCCATCGCCGCGGCGAGGTTCACCGTCACCGAGGACTTGCCGACGCCGCCCTTGCCGGACGCGACCGCGTAGACGCGGGTCAGCGAGCCGGGCTTGGCGAACGGCACCTCGCGCTCCGCGGTGCCGCCGCGCAGCGACGAGGCGAGCTCCTTGCGCTGTTCGTCGCTCATCACGTCGAGCGTGACCTCGACCCGCGACACGCCCTCGACGCGGGCCACCGCGTCGGTCACGTTCTTGGTGATCGTCTCGCGCATCGGGCAGCCGGAGACCGTGAGGTACACGGTGACAGCGACTACACCGTCAGGATCGATCTCGACCGACTTCACCATGCCCAGCTCGGTGATCGGTCGGTGGATCTCCGGGTCGTTCACTGTCGCCAGTGCTTCGCGCACCGCGTCTTCCGTAGCCATACCGACGATGGTACGGCGCCGGGGGCTACGCACGGGTAGCGCCTCAGCGGTCGCCTTCGTCACTCTCGGCCCGGTGGAGGAGCCGGCGCTCCTCCATGTCCTTGACCATGGCCTCCAGCTCCGAGCGGATCCAGTCCCGGGTGGCGACCTCGCCGAGGCCCATCCGCAGCGCGGCGATCTCCCGGCTGAGGTACTCGGTGTCCGCGATCGAGCGCTCGTTCTGCTTGCGGTCCTGCTCGTGGGTGACCCGGTCGCGGTCGTCCTGGCGGTTCTGCGCGAGCAGGATCAGCGGGGCAGCGTAGGAGGCCTGGAGGGACAGCATCAGGGTCAGGAAGATGAACGGGTACTCGTCGAAACGCAGGTTCTCCGGCGCGAAGATGTTCCACACCACCCACAGGATGATGATCAGCGTCATCCAGACGATGAACCGCCCGGTGCCCAGGAAACGGGCGATGCGTTCGGAGAACCGGCCGAACGCCTCGGGGTCGTACTCGGGCAGGAGCCGGCGCCGCGGCGCCCTGGGCTGGTCGAGCCGGGGCCGGGGCGGGCGCACGATGCCCGAGGCGCCGGCCGGCACGGCCCTCGAACGGTCCTCAGCGGCCACCGGCGATCCCCTCCTCGCCCTGGAAGTCGGTCTCGCGCCAGTCCTCCGGGAGCAGGTGGTCCAGCACGTCGTCGACGGTCACGGCGCCCAGCAGTGATCCGCTCTCGTCCACCACGGGCACCGAGACCATGTTGTACGCGGCCAGATAGCTGGTCACGGCGGGCAGCGGGGTGTCCGGGGGCAGAGGGACCAGGTCGCTGTCGACGATCGAGCTGACCAGGGTGAACGGCGGATCGCGCAGCAGCCGCTGGAAGTGCACGGTGCCCAGATACCTGCCGGTGGGGGTCTCGTCCGGCGACCGGCAGACGTACACCTGGGCGGCCAGGGCGGGCGACAGGTCCTGCTGACGGACCCTGGCCAGCGCGTCCGCGACCGTCGCGTCGGGCCGCAGGATGATCGGTTCGGTCGTCATGAGACCGCCGGCCGTCCGCTCCTCGTACGACAGCAGGCGCCTCACGTCGGCCGCGTCGTCCGGCCGCATCAGAGCCAGCAGCCGTTCCTTGTCGGCCTCGGGCAGCTCGGACAGCAGGTCGGCGGCGTCGTCCGGGTCCATCGCCTCCAGGACGTCCGCGGCGCGGTCCTCCTTCAGCTTGCCCAGGATCTCCACCTGGTCGTCACCCGGGAGTTCCTCCAGGACGTCCGCGAGCCGGTCGTCGTCCAGGGCCGCGGCGACCTCGGCGCGCCGCTTGGGCGACAGGTGGTGCATGGCGTTGGCGACGTCGGTGGGGCGCAGCCGCTCGAAGGTGGCCACCAGGCTCTCGGCGCCCTGCCCGTGCTCCTCCAGCGAGAAGCCGCTGATCGCCGACCACTCCACGGTCAGCGTCTCGCCCTTGCGGCGCAGGGCACCGCCGCGCCCCTTGCGTACGAAGAACTTGTCGATCTCCCAGTCGCGGCGGGCCGGGAGCTGCTGGATGGCGACGTCGAGGACGGTCACCTCCTCGTCCGTCTCCGCGAGGCGCACCCGCCGGTCAAGGAACTCGCCGAGGACGAGTCGCTCGGTCGGGCGCTGCTCGAAGCGCCGCATGTTGACCACGCCCGTGGTGATGACCTGGCCCGACTCGACCCCCGTGACCCGCGTCATCGGCAGGAAGATGCGCCGCCGGCTCACCACCTCGACGACCATGCCGAGCAGGCGTGGCGGCTTGCCGCCGACCCGGAGCATCGCCACGAAATCGCGGACCCTGCCGACCTGGTCACCGTTCGGGTCGAACACCGGTACGCCGGCGAGGTGCGAGACGAAGACCCTGGGAGTGACTGCCGCCATCCTGTGCCCCTCCCTCTGCCTCTCGGGTCCGCCTTTGCCGTGATCAGGCTAGCCCGTGCCGGTCCGGGACGCGCTGGCGGACCGTCCGTACGGCGCTCTGCCGAATGGCGTACGCCGCACAGGTACGCTGCCGTCTGCCAACCCCCGACACACAGACGAGAGGCAGTGCGCCCGTGACCTCTTCCGCCCCGGCCGTCCGGGCCCGTCGCCGGACCGCTTCCGCCGTGGTGCTCTGCGCGGGGCTGACCGTCGCGCTGACGGCCTGTGCCGGAGAGGACCCGGACAAGGGGACCAACGGCGTCGGCAAGCTGACGGCATCGCAGATCGACAAGAAGGCGCGGGCCGCGGCCGACGCCGCCGACGCGGTACGGCTCACGGGCAAGCTGGTCAGCAAGGGCGGGACCTACGTCCTGAACATGCAGCTCAGCAGCAAGGGCGGTACCGGGTCGGTCACCTCGGGCAACGACACCTTCGCGCTGCTGCGCGTCGGTGACGAGCTCTTCCTGAAGGCCGACGCCGGCTTCTGGAAGGACGAGAGTGCCGACGACGAGAGCGACCAGGCCGCCGACAAGCTCGGCGACAAGTACGTGAAGGTCCCCGAGGACGACCCGACCTACCAGCAGCTGCGTGGTTTCACGGAGAAGAAGACGCTCCTCGACGGGGTGCTCGCACTGCACGGGAAGATCAACAAGGGTGGCCGGGACGAGATCGGCGGCGTGCGCACCGTGCAGATCATGGGGGGGAAGGGTGAGGGGGGCGCACTGGACGTCTCCCTGAAGGGCACTCCCTATCCCCTGCGGGTGGCCCGTGGCGGTGGCGGCGGCACCCTCACCCTCGCCGACTGGGGCGAGGCCTTCCCGCTGGAAGCACCGGCCGAGGACGAGACCGTCGACTACGGCGGCGAACTGCCCAGGTCGTCCGGCTGACGGGGCCGGTCGGCCGCCGGCCTCCCGTGCGCGGCCGGTCAGCGCTTCCTGCGGCGCTTCAGCAGCAGCCGGGGGAGCGCGGCGGGCGCCGTCCGCCGCGTGGTCGCCCCGGTGGGCAGCGGTCGCGCGGCCAGCGAGGAGTCCGGCAGGACGGTGCGGGACTCGCCGGGCGTCAGGCGTACGACGCGGCACTCACGCGCCCAGCGCTCCGTCATCCGCTCGGCGTCCGGGGCGTTCAGCCGCTTGCCCTTGAGCTCACCGACCGCCGCCTCCCAGTCCTCGGAGCGCGGTTCCAGCACGGTGACGGCGGCGGTCCACGCCACGAGCCTGCCGCCCTTGTCCTTGCTGCGCACCGTGACCTCGGCCGTGGCGCCGGTGTCGAGCCCGGCGGGGAGCGGCTGCTCCCCGGGTCCGTCCCCGACGAGCACGGCCGCGCCCTCGTGCCACACGTGCCACAGCGCCCGGGAGTGGCCGGTGCCCCGGACCCAGATCAGGCCGGACTTCTTGGTGGCCTCCTCGACGAGAGCCCGGGCAAGCAACACGTCAGCAGCTGTCATGCCCGCACTCTATGGGGTTGCGCGGGCGCCCCTAAAGCCAGCCGTTGCGCTTGAGCGTGCGGTGGATGGAGAAGCAGACCACGCCGATGAGCGCCAGCACCATCGGATAGCCGTAGGTCCACCCCAGTTCGGGCATGTGCTTGAAGTTCATGCCGTAGACGCCGCAGATCATCGTCGGCACGGCGATGATGGCCGCCCACGACGTGATCTTGCGCATGTCCTCGTTCTGCGTGACGGTCGCCTGCGCCAGATTGGCCTGGAGGATCGAGTTGAGCAGTTCGTCGAAGCCGATGACCTCTTCGTGCACCCGGGCCAGGTGGTCGGCCACGTCGCGGAAGTACTTCTGGATGTCGGGGTCGATCAGCCGCATCGGACGTTCGCTGAGCAGCTGCATCGGCCGCAGGAGCGGCGACACGGCGCGCTTGAACTCCAGCACCTCGCGCTTGAGCTGGTAGATCCGGCCCGCGTCCGATCCGCGCGCGCTCCCCTTGGAGGGGGTGGAGAACACGTCGATCTCCACCTCGTCGATGTCGTCCTGCACCGAGGCGGCCACCGCGATGTACCCGTCGACGACATGGTCGGCGATGGAGTGCAGTACCGCGGACGGCCCCTTGGCGAGCAGTTCGGGGTCCTCCTGGAGGCGGTGGCGCAGGGCGCGCAGCGAACCCTGCCCACCGTGCCGGACGGTGATGACGAAGTCCCGTCCCGTGAAGCACATCACCTCGCCGGTCTCGACGACCTCGCTGGTCGCGGTCAGTTCGGCGTGCTCGACGTAGTGGATCGTCTTGAAGACGGTGAACAGCGTGTCGTCGTACCGTTCGAGCTTGGGCCGCTGGTGGGCGTGGACCGCGTCCTCGACGGCGAGCGGGTGGAGGCCGAACTCGCGGGCGATTCCCGCGAACTCCTCCTCCGTCGGCTCGTGGAGACCGATCCAGGCGAAGCCGCCCTCCTCCCGTACGCGCAGCATCGCCTCACGGGGCGTCAGGCAGGAGATCTCGGTCTGCCGGCGTCCGTCCCGGTAGACCGCGCAGTCGACGACGGCGCTGGAGGCGGACGGGTCGCGGGTGGCGTCGTAGCTGTTGTACGGGGTGTTGCTCTTGCGCAGGGACGGGCGCACGGCGGCGCGCAGGTCACGGATCATCGACATGGCTGGCTCCTCTTCACGGAGGGCCGTCGGCGGGCAGGTGGAACAGCCCGGAATGGGGACGTGCGCTCACGTCCGCAAAGCGGGCGGCACCGCGTGGGCACGATGACGGCGTTCGCTACAGACAGGCAAAAACGAGGTGCTCTTCCGGTTCGCGAACTGCCGTGGTGACGGCCGGGAAGGGCGTCAGATCACAGAAGGAAGGCGTCGTGCGGAAGAGCGGTCGGTACTGCACGGTCGACTTGGATCCACCGCAGCCCCACCTCCTCCGGCCGGTCCCCCGTGGGGGATCACGTGTTGTCAGGACTGAGAGCGACGCTTCTGCGTGCTGTCCCGACCGACGCCTCAGGCTATCAGCCAGGTGAGGAGCCAATCCCTTTCTGTTCCCATTCCTTACGCGTTCTATGCTCGCGGCATGGGAGAAATTCTTGATCTGGTCGAGGCCCGGCTCCGTACGGCGCTGGGCGAGCCGGACGCACGCGCCGATGTGACGTTCCTCGGCACGGACCGCATCGAGGTGCTCCGCTTCATCGACGGGGACGTGGTGCGTTACGCCACACTCGGCATGTCCGCCCAGCCGATGGCCGATCCGACCTCGCCGCTGGCCGATCCCGTGAAGGGCCCGCGCGCCGAACTGGTCCTGTCCGTGCGGGTCGGTCTCGCCGACACGGACCAGGTGCTGCGGCCCCTCGCGGTGCTGGCGGCCTCCCCGCAGGTCGAGGGGCTGATCGTGGTCCCCGGGGCGTCGCTGGACCTCGGGCAGCCGCTGTGGGCCGGGGCTCCCTTCAGCTCCGTCCTGGTCGCCGAGCCGGGCGGTCTCGTCGAGGACCTGGAGCTGGAGGCCCCGATGGACGCGGTGCGTTTCCTGCCCCTGCTGCCGATGACGCACAACGAGGCGGCGTGGAAGCGGGTCAGGGGCGCGCAGGAGCTCCAGGAGCGCTGGCTCTCGCACGGCACGGACCTCCGGGACCCGCTCCGCGCCTCCGTCCCGCTCGACTGACGCGGCGGGCGGCGGAGGCCCTGCCGCGCGGCACAGGAGGGGAACCGTGGGCGGGGCCGTGGTGGACGAGGCCGTGAGGTCAGTCGGCGAAGACGCTGACGCCGTCGTCCGCGGCGTGGCGCGGCTCCAGTTCCCCGGCCTCGTGGGTCAGGGCCGAGCGCCTGACCCACACGACCACCGCGCCGGCCAGGGCCGGCCTTCGGCTGGCGCAGGATGCTGGTCGCCCCCTCGTCGAACGGATCCTCTCCCCGCATCGTTCTCTCGCTCCCTTCAGGTCGTTGCGTCATGCGCAGATTGATTTAGACACACTAATAAGTGCAAGTTGCATCTATCGGTTCCGTCCGGAGCCGCGCTGCGGACGGGTGATCGTCCTTGACGCGGCGACGGCCGGGGAGGACCGTTGAGCGTTATGAGGGGCGAACCCAGTTGCCCGAAGTGCGGTGGCCGGGTCAGGGCGCCCGGTCTGTTCGCCGATGCCTGGCAGTGCTCCGGGCACGGCCAGGTGCACCCGATGCAGCCGGTCGTCCCGCCCAGCGTCGAGGCGCTGGGCGTGGTGGTGCACCGGGCCGAGGTGCCGGTGTGGATGCCCTGGCCCCTCCCGGTCGGCTGGCTGTTCACCGGCGCGGCGTACGCGGGCGACGACCGCAGCGGCGGCCGGGCCACCGCTGTCGCGTGCTCGGGGCCCGGACCGCTCGGCGGGATGGGTGAACTGCTTCTCGTCGCCGAGGAGCTCGGCGTTGGGCTCGGCGCCCGTTACGCCGGTATCGAGGGCGTCGATCCCGGGCCGGGCCTGCGCCTCGATGCGGCACCCGACGCCAAGGTGCTCGCCGCGGGACGCCCGACCGCGCTCTGGCACGTCAGGCACGCCCCCGCCGACCGGGCGGTCTTCGCGGGCGAGGCGCGCGGGCTGTGGCTGTGGGCGATCGTCTGGCCCGAACGGTCCGGGCTCCTGATGTACGACGAACTGGTGCTGACCGACCTGCGTGACGCCGGCGCCGAGGTGGACCTGCTGCCCTGCGGAGCACTCACGCCCCGGCTGCTCACGCCGCCCTGACCGGGCCCGGGGCCGAGGCGGAGGGCCGGACGGGTGACGCCCGGCGGTTATCCTTGAGCGTCCCCTGTCCGCCCGCAGCCCTGGAGTCCGCGTCGTGCGCATCGATCTGCACACCCACTCCACGGCGTCGGACGGCACGGACACCCCCGCCGAGCTGGTCGCCAACGCCGCCGCCGCGGGCCTCGACGTCGTAGCCCTGACCGACCACGACACGGTCGGAGGCCACGAGGAGGCGGCAGCCGCCCTCCCCGAGGGCCTCACCCTCGTCACCGGAGCCGAGCTCTCCTGCCGCATGGACGGCGTCGGCCTGCACATGCTGGCCTACCTCTTCGACCCGGCCGAGCCCGAACTGGCCCGTGAGCGTGAGCTCGTCCGGGACGACCGGGTACCGCGGGCGCAGGCCATGGTGCGCAGGCTGCGGGAGCTGGGAGTCCCGGTCACCTGGGAACAGGTCGCGCGGATCGCGGGCAACGGCTCGGTCGGCCGCCCGCACGTCGCCACCGCGCTCGTGGAGCTCGGTGTCGTCGACACGGTCTCCGACGCCTTCACCTCGGCCTGGCTGGGGAACGGCGGGCGCGCGTACGCCGACAAGCACGAGCTGGACCCGTTCGAGGCGATCCGGCTGGTCAAGGCCGCGGGCGGTGTCACCGTGTTCGCGCACCCGCTCGCCGTCAAGCGCGGTGAGGTGGTCCCGGAGGCCGCGATCGCGCGGCTGGCCGCCGCCGGGCTCGACGGCATCGAGGTCGACCACATGGACCACGACGAGCCCGCCAGGGCGCGCCTGCGGGGACTCGCCGCGGAGCTGGGGCTGCTCCCCACCGGGTCCAGCGACTACCACGGCTCACGCAAGACCGTCCGGCTCGGTGAGTACACCACCGACCCCGAGATCTACGGCGAGATCACCCGGCGCGCCACCGGCGCGTTCCCCGTGCCGGGAGCCGGTGGACCGCTCCCCGCGTAACGGGGCACCTTCTCCTCCCCCTGTCGTACGTACCCCCGCGCGCCGGGCGTCCCCGAGGCGCGCCGGTGCGCGAACCCTCCTGTTCGGCCCGCTCTCCTCTCGCAAGGCTCATCGTGTTCGACATCGCTGTCTTCGGATCCCTTTTTCTCACCCTTTTTGTGATTATGGATCCGCCCGGAATCACCCCGATCTTCCTCGCCCTCACTGCGGGCCGTCCCGTCAAGGTGCAGCGCAGGATGGCCCTCCAGGCCGTTGCCGTCGCCTTCGGGGTGATCGCCGTCTTCGGCCTCCTGGGCCAGCAGATCCTCGACTACCTGCACGTCTCCGTACCCGCCCTGATGATCGCGGGCGGGCTCCTCCTGCTGCTCATCGCGCTGGACCTGCTCACCGGCAAGACGGACGAGCCGACGCAGACCAAGGACGTCAACGTGGCCCTCGTCCCGCTCGGCATGCCGCTGCTGGCCGGGCCCGGCGCGATCGTCTCGGTGATCCTCGCGGTGCAGAACGCGGACGGGACCGCCGGCCAGGTGTCGGTCTGGTCGGCCATCGTCGCGATGCACGTCGTGCTCTGGCTGACCATGCGGTACTCGCTGCTGATCATCCGTGTGATCAAGGACGGCGGAGTGGTCCTGGTGACCCGGCTCGCCGGAATGATGCTGTCGGCCATCGCCGTGCAGCAGATCATCAACGGCGTCACCCAGGTCATCCGGACCTCCTGAGGCCTGCCCGGCCCGGACACCACAGCGCCCCCGCACGGACCTGCCGTGCGGGGGCGCCTCGTCTTCAGCCCGCCGTCCGCCCTACGTCAGCGGCGCGGAGCAGAGCAAGGTGTCACGAGGCCGACGTGTCGGCCGGCCGGATGTAGATGCGCTGGCCCATTGCCGCGGCCTGCTGCACGATCCGGTTGACGGAGGCGGCGTCCACGACGGTGCTGTCCACGGCGGTACCGTCGACGTCGTCGAGTCGCATGATCTCGAAGCGCATATGGCTTCCCTTCGTCTGATCCTCCTGCTGGAGAACTACTGGGAGGACGGGCTCGCCGTCCGCAAGGATGGGGAGCACGAGGCGTCCGACGTCTCGCGCTCCACAGGGGGTACAACGGCTTGCCTACTGCAAACATTCCCTACGCTAAGGAAATTTTTTGGATGTCTAAGTACCCGTCGGTAATCGGCCATGCGCACACGATGAGGCCCGTATGAGTCAGGCGGACCCGCGGACGGACGAAGGACCGGGCATCCGCGAACAGCTCGACCGCACCAACGCGCTGCTCCAGCGCGTACTCGCCGAGGTGTCGAAGACCCCCTCCACCCACGCGATCTTCGTGGACGCGGGCTACGTCTACGCGGCTGCCGGTCTGCTGGTCACCGGTACAGAGGACCGCCGGTCCTTCGACCTGGACGCCGAAGGGCTGATCGAGGCCTTCATCGACAAGGCCCGCACGATCTTCGCGGACAGCAGGCTGCTGCGCGTGTACTGGTACGACGGAGCCAGGCGCCGGATCCACACCGTCGAACAGCAGGCCATCGCCGAACTGCCCGACGTCAAGGTCAGGCTCGGCAACCTCAACGCCAACAACCAGCAGAAGGGCGTCGACTCGCTCATCCGCACCGACCTGGAGTCACTCGCCCGGCACCGCGCCATCAGCGACGCGGCGCTCGTCGGCGGCGACGAGGACCTGGTCTCGGCCGTCGAGGCCGCCCAGGGCTACGGCGCACGCGTCCACCTCTGGGGCATCGAGGCGGGTGAGGGCCGCAACCAGGCGGAGCCGCTGCTGTGGGAGGTCGACAGCCAGCGCACCTTCGACCTCGACTTCTGCCGCCCGTACGTGACCCGGCGTTCCGTCACGATGTACGAGGACGACAGCCCGGCCCCCGCGCGCGAGGACGTCCGCTTCGTCGGTGCCCAGATCGCCGCGGGGTGGCTCTCCTCGCGAGGCCGCGACGCACTCGCCGACCTGATGCCCGGCCACCCCTATCTGCCGGGCTCCGTCGACCAGGACCTGCTCGTCGAGGCCGAGCGGCTCCTCCAGCACTCGCTGCGCGGCCACGCCCATCTCCGCCGGGCACTGCGCGACGGCTTCTGGCAGCACCTGCAGGCGCAGTACTGACAGGGGCCGCAGCGGTGAGCCGGCCGTCCCCGGGGGCCGGCCGGCTGTGGGCGGCGGACACTGGCCTGAGGGCCGCCACGCACCCCCCGCGAAGCGACTGAGCAGGGCTTCCCGGTGTGGGGGGACCCGACGCTGACGACCGACCCAGGATCGGCACCGGCTGGAAGGCTCTCGTCGAGGTGAGCTGAAGGGGCACCCGGCAAGCACCCGGGGCCCACCCGCCCGTGCCGCACCGCGACGAACGGCCGGCGACCGGACGTCGCGGTGAGCCGGGAGGCGGGCTCAGAGACCGTCCCAGAACGACACGAGGGCCGCGGCCGTCTCCAGGGGCCGGGCCGTGTTGGGGGAGTGCTCGGCCCCCGCGATCACGGTGCGGCGCGCGCCCAGACGGCGGGCCATGTCGTCCAGCAGCGGCACCGGCCAGACGTCGTCCCGCTCGCCCGAGACGACGTGGACGGGGAGGGGCAGCGCGGCGAGCTCGGCCACCCGGTCGGGTTCGGACGACAACTGCGCGCCGGTGGCGATCAGCTGCGCCGGGTCGTGGCGCAGCCAGCGGCGGCGCAGGCCCTCCCCGTCGCCGGTGTCCGCGTCCTCGGGCGGATCCATCGCGCGCATCATCTGCCAGACCTCGGCCATGCTCCATCTGCCCAGCGCGTCGCTGAGCAGCCGTGCCTTCTCCTGCTGGGCGGGGTCGATCTCCGCGGGGCCGGACGACATGAGGGTCAGCGAACGGAAGGGCGCGGCATCCAGCAGGACCGCGGCGCGGGCGATCTGGCCGCCCAGGGAGTGCCCCAGCAGATGAATGCCGCCGGGTGGCGTGGTGCCGTCGAGGGCGGTGGCCTGAGCCAGTACGTCACGGGCCAACTCCGCCTGTGAATAGGCCCCCTGACTGCCCACTCCCCCCGTCTCGTACTGTCCTCGGCCGTCGACGGACAGCACCCGGAAGCCGGCTTCCGCGAGAGGTTCGAGCAGCGCGATGAAGTCCTCCTTGCTGCCGGTGTACCCGGGCAGGAGGAGAGCGGTGGCACGGGCGCCGGCAGATGGCACGGCGTCGAGCACGGCGAAGTCCCCGCGCGCGGTACGCAGTACGCGGGAACGGGCACAGGGGGGCGGGGTGAAGGTGGGCGGCCTGCTCATGGGGCCGAGCGTATCGCCGGGGGCCCGGACCCGCCCGGGCAGACGTACGGCCCCGTTCCCCGCGACGCGGGGAACGGGGCCGTACGGAGGTGTCCGGGGTCGGGGATCAGCCCTCGGTCGTCTCGGCGGCGGCTGCCGTCGCGCGGGAACGGCGCCTGCGCGGCTTCGCGGGTGCGTCGCCGTCCGGCGTGGCCTCGGTCACCGAGGCGGTCTCCGCCTTCTCCGCTGCGGCGCGCGGCCGACGACGGCGCGGCTTGGTCTCCGCCGCGTCCTCGGTGACGGTGGCGGCGGCCACCGCCTCGGTCTTCGGCTTGGCGGCGGCACGGGTGCGGCGGCGCGGCTTGGTCTCGGTCACGGGCTCCGAGGCCGGCGCGATCTGGAAGTCGACCTCGTCGGCCGGCTTCACCACCCGGGTGCGGCGGCGCGGCTTGGTGGCCACGGGCTCCGTGGCCGGTGCGGCGACGGCCACGGTCTGGAAGTCGACGACGGGCTCGGCGGCGGCAGCCGGGGCGACGGGCGCCACGGCGTCCGCCTTCGCGGCCGTGGCACGCGTACGGCGACGGCGGGGCTTCTCCGCCTCCGCAGCCGGCTCGGCCACGGGTGCGGGCTCGGCCACGGGGGCCTCCGCCACGGCCACGGCGGCCTCGGTCACGGCCTCCGGGGCGGCGGCGCGCGTCCGGCGCCGGCGGCGCGGGGTGCGCGGCTCGGTGTCGTCGGCGGTCACCTCGGCGGCAGGCGCGGGCACGGTGACGGCGCCCTCTTCGAGCGTGCTGCCTCCGCGTGTACGGCGACGCTGCCGCGGCGTCCGGGGCGGGCGCTCCTCGCGGGGTGCCGGGGCCGAGGCGGCGGACTTGCGGCCGCGGCCGCCGGTCTCACCGAGGTCCTCGACCTCCTCAGCGCGCAGACCCGCACGGGTCCGCTCGGTGCGAGGCAGGACCCCCTTGGTGCCGGCCGGGATGCTGAGCTCCTCGTAGAGGTGCGGGGAGGTGGAGTACGTCTCGGGCGGGTCCGGGAACTTCAGGTCCAGGGCCTTGTTGATCAGCTGCCAGCGCGGGATGTCGTCCCAGTCGACCAGCGTGATCGCGATGCCCTTGGCGCCCGCGCGGCCGGTACGGCCGATGCGGTGGAGGTACGTCTTCTCGTCCTCCGGCGACTGGTAGTTGATGACGTGGGTCACGCCCTCGACGTCGATGCCGCGCGCGGCGACGTCGGTGCAGACGAGGACGTCCACCTTGCCGTTGCGGAAGGCGCGCAGCGCCTGCTCGCGGGCGCCCTGGCCGAGGTCGCCGTGGACCGCGCCGGACGCGAAACCGCGCTTCTCCAGTTGCTCCGCGATGTCGGCGGCCGTCCGCTTCGTACGGCAGAAGATCATCGCCAGCCCGCGGCCCTCGGCCTGCAGGATACGGGAGACCATTTCGGGCTTGTCCATCGAGTGGGCGCGGTAGACGAACTGCGCCGTGTTCTTGACGGTCGTGCCCTCGTCGTCGGGCGACGTGGCGTTGATGTGCGTCGGCTGCGACATGTAGCGGCGCGCGAGACTGATGACGGCGCCGGGCATGGTGGCCGAGAACAGCATCGTCTGGCGCTTGGGCGGCAGCATGGTGATGATGCGCTCGACGTCGGGCAGGAAGCCCAGGTCGAGCATCTCGTCGGCCTCGTCGAGGACCAGGACACGGATGTGCGAGAGGTCGAGCTTGCGCTGCCCCGCCAGGTCGAGCAGTCGGCCCGGGGTACCGACGATCACGTCGACACCCTTCTTGAGGGCCTCGACCTGGGGCTCGTACGCCCGGCCGCCGTAGATCGCGAGGACACGGACGTTACGGGCCTTGCCCGCGGTCAGCAGGTCGTTGGTGACCTGCTGGCAGAGCTCACGGGTGGGCACGACGATCAGGGCCTGCGGCGCGTCCGTCAGCTTCTCGGGCGCCGCCCGGCCCGCCTCGACGTCGGCGGGCACGGTCACGCGCTCCAGGAGCGGGAGACCGAAGCCGAGCGTCTTGCCGGTGCCGGTCTTGGCCTGGCCGATGACGTCGGATCCGGAGAGCGCTACGGGGAGCGTCATCTCCTGGATGGGGAAGGGGGAGGTGATGCCGACCGCCTCGAGGGCTTCGGCCGTCTCGGCAAGGATTCCGAGGTCGCGGAACGTAGTCAGGGTGCTGCCTCTTCTGTGAGACGCGGCCCGAGGCGAACGCTGGGGGTCGTACCGTGCCGGGGTTGGTCATCCGGCCGTGGGTGGGCCGGGTGGCGCGGGACCACTGCCGTCGCTCGAGCGCTCGTGCCGCTGAGGGGGCCCCTCATCTGCGGTCGTACGTGGTGTACGCCCCGCGTGGAGGGCTGTCGGGTCGGAGCCGATCGGGCCACCGACCGGGCATCCTCATTCAAGGTCGCGCTCCTGGCACACCAAAATGCTCAGTAAGCGCAATACCACTGTACCCCGGATTCGCGCATGCGTGTCGGACGAATTCATCGGAACGGTGTGATGTCTCCTGCTGGCCGGGCCCGTCCGTCCCCGGCGGGGCGGGCTATTCTGCGCTCCATGGAGACGCCTGACAACGCCAACGAAGCATCCGACGAAGCGCCCGCACCGACCGGGATCGCCGCCCAGGCCTGGGACACCGCGTCCGCCGACCCCCAGTACCGAGCCGCGGTCGTGGACCTGCTCGGCGCGCTCGCCTACGGGGAACTCGCGGCCTTCGAGCGGCTCGCCGAGGACGCGAAACTCGCGCCGACACTCGGTGACAAGGCGGCGCTGGCGAAGATGGCGTCCGCCGAGTTCCACCACTTCGAGCAGCTGACCGACCGGCTCACGGCCATCGAGGAGACGCCGACGGCGGCCATGGAGCCATTCGCCAAGGCGCTGGACGACTTCCACCGCCAGACCGCCCCGTCCGACTGGCTGGAAGGCCTGGTCAAGGCGTACGTCGGCGACTCGATCGCCAGCGACTTCTACCGGGAGATCGCCGCCCGCCTCGACACGGACACCCGCTCCCTCGTCCTCTCCGTGCTCGACGACACGGGCCACGGGAACTTCGCGGTCGAGAAGGTGCGCGCCGCCATCGAGGCGGAGCCCCGGGTCGGCGGCAGGCTGGCCCTGTGGGCACGCCGGCTGATGGGCGAGGCGCTGTCCCAGGCGCAGCGCGTGGTCGCGGACCGCGACGCCCTGTCCACCATGCTGGTGGGCGGCGTGGCGGACGGCTTCGACCTGGCCGAGGTCGGCAGGATGTTCTCCCGGATCACCGAGGCGCACACCAAGCGGATGGCCGCTCTCGGCCTCGCCGCCTGACGGCCCGGCCCTACAGGGCCGTCGCCGACCGCACCGGCCTCCTGCCGCGCGGGCGGATCAGGAGGGACAGGGTCACCGCCCCGACCAGGACGGCGCCGGTGGGCGTCGCCAGGAGATGGCCGGAGCCCACCGTCGAGTGCGTCAGATACGCGCCGAACAGAGCTCCCAGCGCACCCGTGACGAACACCACGCGGGAGGACGGGAGCCGGCCGGGCAGGGAGCGCAGCGCGACCCAGGACAGGGCGAGTCCGAGCGCGACGGAGCTGATGGATTCCCAGAGCACAGAGGGGTCACCTCGCTTGTTGGCGCGGCGGTCGGTCGGTCCTAGGCCGTCCTACCCGTGGCCCGCGGAACACAACCCTCCTCGGCCTCCGTGAACCCCACCGAGGGAAAAGCGGAACCGATCCGGAGCAGCACAGGTGGAGGCCCGGCGGAATCATCCGCCGGGCCTCCACCTGTGCTTCCGCGTCGCGCGGGCTACAGCGCGCCGAATCCCACCCGCCGGGTGCTGGGCTCGCCGATCTCCACGTAGGCGATCCGGTCGGCCGGCACCAGGACCTTGCGGCCCTTGTCGTCCGTGAGGCTGAGCAGCTGCGCCTTGCCGTTGAGCGCCTCGCCGACCGCGCTCTCGACCTCTTCGGCGGAAAGTCCGCTCTCCAGAACGATCTCGCGGGGCGTGTGCTGCACCCCGATCTTGACCTCCACGGCTATGTCCCTCCGACGGTCCGTCTCTGCGCGGTGAACCGCGCCGTACGCAGCACACATTAGCCCGGTGAAGGGACGGATCACGGGTCGACCGGCAACGCCCGCAGCGAACACCGGCCGTCGTCGCCCCGGGGGCTCAGTGCTGATCGGCGCCGTGGAGGGGGAATCCCGCGATACCCCGCCAGGCGAGCGACGTGAGCAGCTGCACGGCGGTGTCGCGTGGGATGCCGGAGCGGCTGGAGAGCCAGTAGCGCGCCACCACCTGGGAGACGCCGCCCAGACCGACCGCGAGCAGCATCGACTCGTCCTGGGACAGGCCCGTGTCCCCGGCGATGACGTCGGAGATGGCCTCCGCGCACTGCAGCGAGACCCGGTCGACCCTCTCGCGGACCGCAGGCTCGTTGGTCAGGTCGGACTCGAAGACCAGACGGAACGCACCGCCCTCGTCCTCCACGTACGCGAAGTAGGCGTCCATCGTCGCCTCGACGCGCAGCTTGTTGTCCGTGGTCGAGGCGAGCGCCGTACGGACCGCCTGGAGCAGCGACTCGCAGTGCTGGTCGAGCAGGGCGAGATAGAGCTCCAGCTTGCCGGGGAAGTGCTGGTAGAGCACCGGCTTGCTGACTCCGGCCCGCTCGGCGATGTCGTCCATCGCCGCGGCGTGGTAGCCCTGGGCGACGAAGACCTCCTGCGCGGCGCCCAGCAGCTGGTTGCGTCGGGCACGGCGGGGCAGCCGGGTGCCCCGCGGGCGCGCCGCCTCTGTCTGCTCGATGGCTGTCACGCCGCCTCCCAAATTCGTGTTCGAACACAGCCGTACCGTTCCCGCTGCGCCGTGGGGCCATCGTACTTTTGAGTAACCCGGGTGCGCGCGGCGCGGACGCAGAATTTCACGTACCGGACGGCTGCGACAGCCGCAGGGACGCCGGTTCCGGCCGCAAAGCGGTGCGTTCTACCGGTAATCGTCCTCGTCCTGTTTGACGACGCGTGCCTGCTCCGCCGCGTCCGCCTCGTTCGCGACCCCGGGGTCGACGCCGGTGAGCGGTTCGTCGCGCTCCGGCAGGACGGCGGCCTGCTGCTCGGCGCTGTCGGCTTCGGGCGCCTCGGGGCCCGGTTCCTCCGGCTGCGGGTCCTCGAACGTCTCCGGGTCGGTCGGGTCGACCGTCATGGTGGCTCCCTTCCTTCCCTTGCAGCCTAGGAGCAACCCTGCGGGGGCGCTATGCGGCCTGTGACCGCGAACACACGAACCAGCACGTGATCGTCTCGTAACATTGCCACATGTCTTCGACCGAGCTGCCCGGCATCCAGGCCGCCGCCGCCGCGGTGGCGCCCACGGTCAGTGCCGTCCGTGTCGCGGAAGGGGAGAAGCTGCGCTCCGTCACCCTTCCCGGCCTCACCCTGACCGTCCGTTCCCGTCCGGCCGGGACGGCGGAGCCCGCCCCCGCGCTCTTCGTGCACGGTCTCGGCGGCTCGTCCCTGAACTGGTCGGCGATGATGACGCTGCTGGCCGACACCCTCGACAGCCAGGCGGTCGACCTGCCCGGGTTCGGGGACTCGCCGCCGCCGGACGACGGCAACTACTCCGTCACCGGACACGCCCGGGCGGTGATCCGGCTGCTGGACGCCGAGGGGCGCGGGCCGGTCCACCTTTTCGGTAATTCCCTGGGTGGCGCGGTTGCCACCCGGGTGGCGGCCGTCCGGCCCGATCTGGTGCGCACCCTGACCCTGGTCTCCCCGGCCCTGCCCGAGATCCGGGTCCAGCGGCCCGCCGTGCCGACCGCCCTCCTCGCACTCCCGGGCGTCGCATCCCTGTTCGTCCGTCTCACCCGGGACTGGACCGCGGAGCAGCGGACCCGCGGCGCCATGGCACTCTGTTACGGCGATCCGGCACGTATCTCCGACGAAGCCTTCCGTCACGCGGTGGCCGAGATGGAGCGACGGCTGGGGCTGCCGTACTTCTGGGACGCCATGGCCCGCTCGGCGCGAGGCATCGTCGATGCCTACACGCTGGGAGGGCAGCACGGGTTGTGGCGGCAGGCCGAGAGGGTGCTCGCACCGACCCTGCTGGTGTACGGCGGACGGGACCAGCTCGTCTCGTACCGGATGGCGCGCAGGGCGTCCGCGGCCTTCCGCGACTCGCGCCTGCTGACACTGCCCGACGCCGGGCACGTGGCGATGATGGAGTACCCGGAGACGGTCGCCCAGGCGTTCCGGGACCTGCTCGACGAACGCGGCGGGAGCTGATCCGGGGCGTGGGACGACACAGCCGAAAGGGCCCCGAGGCCACCCGGCGCGACGAGGCCGGGGTCGCGGCCGGTAGCGAGCGCGGCACCGGCCGACGTGGGCGGGACTCCGCCACGCCGCCCTCCCGGGACGGCCACAGCCGGTTCCGCGACGCCCCGCAGGTGCGTGGCGGCCACCCCGAGCAGCACGAGCACGGTGGTGGCTGGGGCAACGCGCCGCAGCCGCACGACGGCAGCCGGCGGGACCCGGCCGGCCCCGGCAGTCAGGAGATCTTCCGGGCAGGGCAGGCAGCCATGGCGCGGCAGCAGGCGGCCCAGCGGGAGGCCGGGCGGCGCACGGCCGGACCGCAGACGGGTGACGCCACGCTGATACCCGGCCCCCGCAGGGAATTCCTGGAGGCGTTCGACACCGCCCCCTCGCGTCCCCGGCCGTCGGCACCGCAGGCGCCGCGAGATGCCGGCGCCCGGCCTCCCGCGAACCCCGGGGCGGCCGGCGACTCCGCGGACGACGTGGGCGGCCGGGGCCCGAAGGGCGGCAGGGGCCGCACCATCACGGGGATCGCGGCCGCCGCCGTGACCACCGTGCTCGCGGTGGTGGTGGCCGGGCAGGTGGCGCGCGACGGTGGAGCGGTGGACCGCCCGCGGTCCGGGGACGTCGACCGGCAGGAGGCCGAGGACGCGTCACGCTCGGTGGACCGGCCCGCCCCGCAGGCCCAGAGGCATCAGGTCAAGCCGCTCTCGTACGCCCAGAAGATGGCCGTCGCCTTTCCGCTGGCACCCGACCTGAAGGCGTCAGGGACGTTCGACGCGGTGCCGGGGCTGGCGAAGGCGCCGGGCAAGGGGCACAAGTACCGGTACCGGATCGATGTCGAGCGCGGGCTGGGCCTTGATCCCGGGCTGTTCGCCGAGGCCGTGCAGAAGACGCTGAACGACGACCGCAGCTGGGCGCACAACGGCGCCATGACCTTCGAGCGGATCTCCTCCGGGGAGCCCGACTTCGTGATCACCCTCGCGAGCCCGGGGACCACGGGCGTCTGGTGCGAGAAGTCCGGTCTCGACACCACCGAGGACAACGTCTCCTGCGACTCCGCCGCCACCGACCGCGTGATGATCAACGCCTACCGCTGGGCGCAGGGTGCCTCCACCTTCGGACCCGACAAGCTCCTGGCCTACCGTCAGATGCTGATCAACCACGAGGTGGGCCACCGGCTGGGGCACAATCACGTGAGCTGCCGCACTCCGGGCGCCCTGGCGCCCGTGATGCAGCAGCAGACGAAGACGCTGGACCTCGACGGCGTCAAGTGCCGTCCCAACCCCTGGGTGTATCCGGGAGGTTGAGTCGCGGGGGAGCCGGCGCCCGCTGTGGGGCCCGGCCCCGGCGGCCCGGCGCGACTGTTCGCGTACTCGCTCCGCCGCCGGGCCGTGGTGACGGAACGCTCCGGGGCCGCTCACGGCCGGCCGCGGCCTGACTTCGTGTCACCGATGGCCCGTTCGGCGCAACGGAACGCGACCGGGCCGGGAAAGTTACGCCGGTTCACCCCTTTCGGTGGTGCGACGGACAACCGTCCGTCGCACCACCTGTGTATCCGCATACGGTCGTCCCGCTGCGAGTCGCCGGGCAACGGCGGCTGATCACAAGGGAGATCGGGGGTGTACTCGTGCGGATCGGACTCCTCACGGACGGTGGCTACCCGTATGCGAACGGTGAGTCCAGACTCTGGTGCGACCGTCTGGTGCGCGGTCTCCCCCAGCACCGGTTCGACCTGTTCGCGCTCAGCCGCTCGGCGGACCAGGAACAGCAGGGCCGGGTGCGCCTCCCCGACCAGGTGGGGCGGGTCCGGACGGCGCCGCTGTGGACGCACGAGGAGGACGTCCGGCACGCCGGCCGCCCCAGAGGGCTGCCGGGCAGACTCGCCACCGGCCTGGGGCGCTCGTACGGACGCCGGGACCGACGGCGCTTCACGGCGCACGTGGCGGCGCTCGTCGGCGCGGTCTGCGCCGGCACCGGGACCCGTCCCGCAGGTGACCGCACGGACTCCGGTGCGGCGACGGGCCTCTTCACGGACGGCCTCTACGGTCTCGCCGAACTGGCCAGGGAGCACGGCGGACTGCGGTACGCCCTGCGCTCCGAGGCGACCGTACGCATCGTGGAGGCGGCCTGCCGTGCTCCGGGCACCGGGCGGACGGTCCACGGTGCCGCCGTCCCCGACCACCTCGCCTTCGTGGCCGGGCTGGAGCGCGCGTTGCGCCCCCTCTCCCTCGACTGGTACGACGAGGACGGCCTCGGCGCGGTCGACCTCTGCCACGCGGCGTCCGGCGGCGCGGCCGCTCTGCCGGGACTCCTGGCCAAACGCTTCTTCGGTCTGCCGCTGCTGGTGACCGAGTACGGAGTGCCGCTGCGGGCCCACTACCTCGCCGCGCCCGAGGCCCCGCTCCGCGCGCCGGTACGCGCCCTGCTGGCCAACTTCCACGGGCTGCTCGCCTCCGAGGTCTACCGGCAGGCCGCGCTCATCACCCCCGGCAACACCCACGTCCGCCGCTGGCAGGAGCGGTTCGGTGCCGGCCGGAGCAAGCTGCGCACGGTCTACCCGGGCATGGAGGCGGCGCGGTTCGCGGCCGTGGGGGAGGGCGACGACAAGGGCGGCCCCCGCACGCTCGTGTGGATCGGGAGGATCGAACCCGCCAAGGACCTGACCCTGCTGCTCCATGCCTTCGCCGAAGTACGCAGGGCCGAGCCGGACGCCCGGCTGCGGATCTTCGGCGCGCCCGTCCGGGGCGGCGACGGGGACACCTACCTCGCGCACTGCCGGGCACTCGCCGCCCGGCTCTTCCCCGACGAGGCCGCTGGCCCACACGCCGTCGGGGCCGGCCCGGTCACCTTCGAGGAGATCGGCGGCCCCGAGGTACCCGACCTCGCGGAGGCCTACGCCGCGGGCGGCGTCGTGGTCCTGTCCAGCACCGTCGAGGGATTCCCCATCAGTCTGGTCGAAGCGATGTTCTGCGGCCGGGCCACCGTCTCGACGGACGTGGGCGCGGTGGTCGAAGTCGTCGGCGGGACGGGACTGGTGGTGCCCCCGCGCAATCCCCGGGCGCTGGCCGACGCCTGCGTCGCGCTCCTGCGCGACCCCGAGCGCCGTGCGCGCCTGGGGGCGGCGGCGCGCGCCAGGGCGCTCGAACTCTTCACCGTGGAACAGAACCTCGCGGCGTTCCGCGGTATCTACCTGGACCTGGTGGGGCACGCCCCGGTCCGTCGGACGACGCGGGCGGAGCCTCCGGACCCGGCCGGCGCGCCACGGCCGTTCGCCACACCCCCCGAGGACCACGTGCTCAGCGCGCTGCCCCCCGAACCGGTGGCCGCGGCGAGCACCGCCCGTTCCTCCGCGCGTGTCTGTGCCGGTTCCTCCCGGGTGCCGAGCTGGGCCATCGGTTCGGAGGGCGTGCACGCCGGCGTACACGGAGCGGGGGACGGCGATGCGTGACGACACGAGCGGCCACGACCACGGAGGAGCCCGGATGGGGAGACCGAGCGACGCCCCGGGCGCCGGGGGCGGGCCGGCCGGCGAAGGCGCGGGCGTGGTCCGCTCCGCCGTCCGGGCACCCGAGATCGCCTACCACCCGGCCCGCAGAGCCGTGGCCGGGCGCGGACCCGCCGACCCCGTGAAGGTGCTCATGCACCGGCACCGGGAGCTCTGTGAGCGTGCCGTCGACCCCCTGGAGATCGCAGCCGGTCTCGAAGCGCACGGACTCACCGACCGGACCGCCGCGCGCTACCGGCACCGGGACGTCTTCTCGCTCGCCGAGGAGCTCTACGCCCGCGTCCCCGGCGCGGGCAGGCGAGCCCTCCACGCTCCGGGGCCCGAACAGGACGCCGGCGGGGACGCGCGGGCCGCGTGGACGCTCTCGGCGCTGCTGCCCGGCGCCGCCTGCCTCGCGACGGCCGGGGCGCTCAGGGCCACCGAGGGGGTGCTCGGGGACGGAGCCAGGTTCGCGGTGACGTCCGCCGGGGCGCTGCTCGTCCTCCTCACGCTCCGCCTCTGCCTGCGCGGCGGCCCGCTGCGCGCCCCGGACGGCGCCGGGGGCGTGACGCTGTACGTCTGCTGGCTCCTCGGTTACGTCGTGTACGGCGACGACCTGCTCGCCCAGGTCATCAGCGGCGGCCCCGACGGCCACTGGACCGCCGCGCCGGCTCCCCTGCTCGGGCTCGTGCCCGCCCTGGCCCCGGCAGCCTGGTGCGCCCACCTGTTCGCCGTGCGGGCGCGCCACCGGCTCGCCGCGTCCCACGGGCTCGCCGATTTCGGCGCCGGTGTACGCCCCCTGCTCTTCGGCGCCGTCGCGCTCTTCCTGTGCGCGCTCACCGCACTGCTGTACCTCGCCGGTCCCGGCCACCCCGGCACCGGCACGGGGCACGCCGCTCCGGTCGCCCTCGGCGCACTGCTGTTCGTGGCCCGCCTGCTGGCCGTGCACGGATTCCCGGAACCGGCCGCCACCGGTCTCGCCGCGGCCTGCGCCGTCGAGGTGGCAGCCCCCTTCCTCGTCCTAGCGGGTCGGCTGCCCGGCCTCGGCCTCCTCGCCCGCCCGGTCGAGACGGTCGTCGCCGCGGCCGGCACCGGCGGCGTGCCCGTCCTGGCCTGCGGCGCCGCCGCCCTGGGACTGCTGGTCCACGCATCGGTCACCCTCACCCGGGCATCCGCCCACGCCCCGGGCTAGGGGGTGCCACGAGCTCCCGCCGGGCTCGCTCCACGCCCTCCCGGGCGTACACGGGACCCCGCGCACACCCCCGACCTCCTCACCGCCCCGCGGAGCCGACGCCGCGGGTCTTCCGTACCGCACACACCTTCCTCAAAGGAGACACCGGACATGACCCCCCAATCCCCCGCACCGGCAGCCCGCCGTCGGCACCGAGGGAGCGCGCGATGAGGGTTCTGCTGCTCGGAGCGAACGGATTCCTCGGCCGTTTCGTCGCCGACCGCCTGCTCGCCGATCCCGCCGTGCACCTCACGGCACTCGGCCGAGGCGACGACGCCGACGTGCGCTTCGACCTCGCGGGCGGCAGCCCCGGAGCGCTCACCCGCTTCCTGGACGCCGTCCACCCCGGGGTCGTCGTCAACTGCGCGGGTGCCACCCGGGGCGGCGCCCGCGACCTGACCCGCCACAACACCGTCGCCGTGGCCACCGTCTGCGAGGCAATGCGCCGCAGCGGCTGCAGCGCACGGCTCGTCCAGGTCGGCTGCGCCTCCGAGTACGGCCCCTCGCAGCCCGGCTCCTCCACCGCCGAGGACGCGGTGCCCCGCCCGGGCGGCCCCTACGGCGTCAGCAAGCTCGCCGCCACGGAACTGGTCCTGGGATCGGGTCTGGACGCGGTCGTCCTGAGGGTCTTCTCGCCGGTGGGGCCCGGTACCCCGGCGGGCTCCCCGCTCGGCAGACTCGCCGAGACGATGCGCCGCGCGATGCAGACCGGCGACCCCGAGCTCAAGCTCAGCGGACTCGGGGTCCAGCGGGACTTCGTCGACGTGCGTGACGTGGCGCGCGCCGTCCACGCCGCCTCGCTCTCCGCCGCCCAGGGCGTCGTCAACATCGGCACCGGCAGGGCCGTGCGGCTGCGGGACGCGGCTGCCGTCCTGGCCAGGGTCGCCGGATACGCGGGCGCGCTCCACGAGCTCGACACGCCCCCCGGCCGGCTCCCCATCGGTGCTCCCCGCGCCTCCACGGAATCGGTCGTGGAGCACCTCGCGGCGACACCCTCCCCCTATCCCGACGGCTGCGGTGCCTGGCAGCAGGCCGACGTGCGGACGGCCCGGGACAGGCTCGGCTGGCGTCCCCGCATCAACCTGGAGGAATCCCTGGCGGACATCTGGATGGAGGCGGCGTGCCGCATCTGACCGGTACCGGTTCCACCCTGCGGACCGGTGGCGCGGGACAACTCGGCGTCGGCGTACCCGGATACGCCCATCCCCTGCTCGCGCCCGCCGAATGGGCCGGACTCAACCGGCCCGGCACACCGCTGCACTGGGCCGTCCTCAACATCGACGACGGGCCGGGCGCCCGGCCCGACCCGCACTGCCTGGAGGCCGCCGGCCGCCTGCGCAACGCCCGTGAGCGGGCGCTGCGCGGGGAGGTGCCCGAGGACACCGTCCGGGCCTGGGGCGGGAGGCTGCTGGGCCACCTGGACCTGGCTTTCGGCAGCCGCTCCTTCGGCGAGCTGGTCGCCGACGCCCGGTCCTACCTCGACTGGTACCGCGTCGGCGGCTTCTACCTGGACCACTGCCCGGCCGAACGCGGCGGGCTCGCGGCGGTCCGCCGGCTGACCAGCACCCTCTCCGCCCTTCTGGCCGACAGCGGCAGCGCGGACGAGGGCGGGCGGCTGGTGCTCGGGCACGGGACCCACCCGCACCCGGGCTACGCCGAGGCGGCCGACCAACTGGTCACCTTCCGGGGGCCGTGGACCGACTACCGCTGGTCACAGGTGGCGGAGTGGACCGCCGCGTACGAGCCGGGACGCTTCGCGCACTTCGTCCACGGCGTCCCGCGCACCCATCTGGAAGAGGCCATGCGCATCGCCCGCTGGCAGGGTGCCGGCACGGTCTTCTTCACGGACCGGGACGGCACACGCGGGCAAACCGATCCATTTGCGGCACTGCCCAGCTACTGGGACGAATTCGTCTCGCGGATCGGACCGGGTATCTCGGAATGAGGAGCGGCGTGGCAGTGTTGCGGAAGAACAACCGTACGTAGATGAAGTACGTAGAAACCGACCACCTGCATTGTTGAGGTTCCTGTGTCGCTGCCACCCTTGGTCGAGCCAGCTGCTGAGCTCACCGTCGACGAGGTCCGCAGGTACTCCCGCCACCTGATCATCCCGGATGTCGGGATGGACGGACAGAAGCGGCTGAAGAACGCGAAGGTGCTCTGTGTCGGCGCCGGCGGCCTCGGCTCGCCTGCCCTGATGTACATGGCCGCGGCCGGCGTCGGCACGCTCGGCATCGTCGAGTTCGACGAGGTCGACGAGTCCAACCTGCAGCGGCAGGTCATCCACAGCCAGGCCGACATCGGGAAGTCCAAGGCCCAGTCGGCCAAGGAGACCGTGCAGGGGATCAACCCCCTGGTGAACGTGGTCCTTCACGAGGAGCGGCTCGAGGCCGACAACGTGATGGACATCTTCGCCCAGTACGACCTGATCGTGGACGGCACGGACAACTTCGCCACCCGCTATCTCGTCAACGACGCCGCGGTCCTGCTGAACAAGCCGTACGTCTGGGGCTCGATCTACCGCTTCGACGGCCAGGCGTCCGTCTTCTGGTCCGAGCACGGTCCCTGCTACCGCTGCCTCTACCCGGAGCCGCCGCCCCCCGGCATGGTGCCCTCCTGCGCCGAGGGCGGTGTCCTCGGCGTGCTCTGCGCGTCCATCGGGTCCATCCAGGTCAACGAGGCCATCAAGCTGCTCGCCGGTATCGGTGACCCGCTGGTCGGCCGTCTGATGATCTACGACGCGCTGGAGATGCAGTACCGCCAGGTCAAGGTCCGCAAGGACCCCGACTGCGCGGTCTGCGGCGAGAACCCCACCGTCACCGAGCTCATCGACTACGAGGCCTTCTGCGGCGTCGTGTCCGAGGAGGCCCAGGAGGCGGCGGCCGGTTCCACGATCACTCCCAAGCAGCTCAAGGAGTGGATCGACGGGGACGAGAAGATCGAGATCATCGACGTCCGCGAGCCGAACGAGTACGAGATCGTCTCGATCCCGGGCAGCCGGCTGATCCCGAAGAACGAGTTCCTGATGGGCAGCGCCCTCCAGGGCCTTCCGCAGGACAGGCGCATCGTCCTGAACTGCAAGACCGGTGTCCGCAGTGCCGAGGTCCTCGCGGTCCTCAAGTCGGCGGGCTTCGCCGACGCGGTGCACGTCGGCGGCGGCGTGATCGGCTGGGTCCACCAGATCGAGCCGGAGAAGCCGGTCTACTAGACCCGCGGTACGAAGGGCCGGCTCCTCGGTGGAGCCGGCCCTTCCGCGTGCCTGGAGCGCCTGCCCGCTCCGGACGGGCGTCCGTCGGCCGAAGCTCCTCCCGGTCACTCGCAGACCGTTCCCGACTCGGGTACCTTCCCGTCGAGCAGGTAACCGTCCACGGCTCTCTGTACGCAGGTGCTGCCACCGTTGTACGCCCCGTGGCCCTCGCCCTCGTAGGTGAGCTCGATCCCGACCCCCGCGCCCAGCTCGGCGGCCATCGCCTTCGCTCCGGCGTACGGCGTCGCGGGGTCCCCGGTGTTGCCGATGACCAGGATCGGGGCCGAGCCGGCCGCGCTGACGTCCGGGGTGTCCCAGGCGCCCGCGACGGGCCAGCCGGTGCAGGACATCAGCCCCCAGGCCAGGTAGTCCCCGAACACGGGGGAGGCCTCGCGGAACCGGGGGAGTGCCTTCCGCGTCTGGTCGAGGGTGAACCGCTGTTCCGAGTCCGCGCAGTTGATGGCCGCGTTGGCGGCGTTGGAGTTGTCGTAACGCCCGTCCTCGGAGCGGCCGTTCAGGGAGTCGGCGAGCGCCAGCAGCAGTCCGCCGTTGTCACCGTCCGCCTCGTCGAGGCCCTGTTCGAGCAACGGCCAGGTCTCCTTGGAGTAGAGGGCCGACGCGATACCCGTGGTGGCCTGGGTCTGCGTCAGCTCCCGCTCCCCGAGCCCGGGGACGGGCTTCTTCTCCAGCTTGGCGAGGAGGCCCGCGATCCAGTCCTGCACCTCCTTCGAGGTGGCGCCGGGGAGTCTGCAGTCGTCGCGCCGGGCGCAGTCGGCGGTGAAGTTGTCCAGGGCGAGCTGGAAGCCCTCGGCCTGGCCGAGCGAGGACTGCAGGGAGTCCTCCGTCGGGTCGACGACCGCGTCCAGGACGGCCCGGCCGACCTTCCCGGGGTACAGGTGGGCGTAGACACCGCCCAGTTCGGTGCCGTAGGAGATCCCGAAGTAGTACAGCTCGGCGTCGCCGAGCACCTGGCGCATGAGGTCGAGGTCCCGCGCCGCGTTGGTGGTGCCGACGTAGGGCAGTTCGTCCCCGGAGTTCTCCTCGCAGTCCGCGATGTAGGACTCCTGGTCCTCGACGAACGCCTTCTCCTCCTCGGCGTCGTCGGGGGTGCCGTCCTGCTCGTACCGGACGTCGAGCGTCCTGTCGTCCGAGCACTCGACGCCCTCGCTGCGTCCGACTCCGCGCGGATCGAAGCTCACCAGGTCGTAGCGGGTACGAAGGGTGTCGTACGCGGTGCCGAAGGACGGCAGCGTGGCGACACCGGAGGCGCCGGGCCCGCCGAAGTTGAAGATCAGCGAGCCGATCCGCCGCTCCTGGTTCCTGGCGGCGGCGCGGATGAGGGCAAGCTCGATGGTCCGGCCCCCCGGATCCGCGTAGTCGAGGGGGACGTCCATGAAGGAGCACTCCCAGGCCGTGCCGCCCGGCAGGGGCGAGGGCGACGTTCCGCTGCCCTGCGCCTCGTTGGGGGCCGGACAGGGCTTCCAGTCGAGCTTCTGGGAGGCCAGTTCCTCCGCCGTCGCGGTGGGGGACGCCGTGGAGGCCGCCGACGGCGTCGACCGCTCCGCGTCCCCGTCGCCGGCGTCGTCCGAACAGGCGGCCAACGGCAGCAGCACGGCGGCGGTGGCGGCGAGGGCAGCGGCACGCAGAGCGGGAGAGGTCCTCATGGGCCCATCGTGCTGCGGGTCGCGGGGGAACGCGCGGGGCGCGGGCCATGCGAGTGGCGCGCATCCGCACGTGTGTTCCACGGCTCGCCGCTGAGATCCGGCTGGGGCTCGTCGGCGCGGATCGGCCGGCCCCCACGAGCCGGCTAGAGCTCGCCCTTGCGGGTCAGCTGGTTGAAGCAGATCCAGCCGGGGAGCACCGGCAGCCAGAGCGTCATCACGCGGTACAGCAGCACGGCCGGAGCCGCGACCTCCTTCGGAAGGCCCACCGCGATCAGACCCAGGGTCAGCGCCCCCTCCACCGCGCCCATACCGCCCGGCGTGGGCGCCGCCGATCCCAGGGCGTTGCCCGCGAGGAAGACCACCGCGATGCTGGCGTAGCTCAGCTGGGGGACGTCGGGACCGCTGAACGCCCGGATCGAGGCGTCGAGGCACAGCACGAACAGCCCGGTCAGCAGCAGCATGCCGCCGATACCGGTGACCAGCTTCTGCGGGCGCTGCACCACGTCGAGCATGCGTGGCACGACGCCGGCGAACAGTGACCGCACCCGGGTGACGACGAACTTCCGCATGAACGGGATCGCGGTCACCACCAGCACGAGAACGGCGACCGTGAGCAGACCCGCGATGACCGTCCTCGACGGGGTGAGGGAGTCGGGAGTCCTCTCCGTGCCCGTCAGGTACCCGAACAGGGCGAGCAGCAGGATGTGGCAGCCCAGACCGAACAGCTGCGAGGCGCCCACACTCGCGACGGCGAGCCCCGGGCGTACCCCCGCGCGCTGCAGGAACCGCGTGTTCAGCGCCACACCGCCGACCGCCGCCGGTGCCACGATCTTCACGAACGATCCGGCCACCTGCGCCAGCACGGTCTTCCCGAAGGGCACCCGCTCGGGCACGAAGCCGAGAAGGCTCATGGCCGCGGCGACGTAGCTCAGGGCGGAGAACCCCAGCGCGGCCGCCACCCAGCCCCACTCCGCCTGCTCCACGACCGTGCCGAAGTCGGCCTCGGTGACCTGTGAGATCAGGAAGTAGGCGGCGATCGCACCGGCGATGAAGCTGAAGAGGGTCCGCGGCTTGATGCGCTCCAGCCGGACCGGCTCGACCGGCGCCTGCGGCCTGATCAGCAGCACCTGGCGGCGGATCTGGGCGAGCATGTCCTCCTCGCGGGCCTCTTCCAGGGCGTCGTCCATCGCCCGCTTCTCGGCCTGCTTCTCGGTGCGCAGCGACTTGCGGACGGCCTTGCGGTCGGCCTCCGAGCCCTCTTCCTCCGCCTTGCTCTGCTTCGCCGCCTGCGAGGCCTCCAGCACCGCCTCGCGCTCGCGCTGCGAACGCTCCCGGGCGAGTCTGCGCAGCGTCGCCCGGGTGGAGCGGCTCAGCGCGATGGGCTGGAGCAGCGGCAGGCAGTCGGCGACGGCGTCGGGCCCGAGCACGGCGAGCGCCCCGGCGACGGCCCGTTCCGCGCCGACCCGCAGTCCGGTGGTGGTGAGCAGCTGGGCGACGTCCATGCGCAGGATCAGGTCGCCGGCCGCGATCTCACCGCCCCGCAGGTCCGTCACGAACACCTTGCCGGAACGATCCACCAGGATGGCGTCCCCGGTGAGCCTCCGGTGCGCGATCCGCCGCGACTGGAGCGCCTTCACCTGCCGCCAGGCGCCTCGCACCAGGTCGTCGGTGATCTCCTCGTCCTCCATCGCGTCCAGCGAGCGCCCGCCGATGTGCTCGTACACGAGCATCACGGCGTCGGGTCCGAGCTCCGACGTGGCGATCAGCTTGGGCGCGTTGGCGCCGGCGGCGATCGCCGCGTACGCGAGGAGCGCCTCCTGCTCCAGCGCCTGCCGCAGCGACTGGATGGAGCGGCGCTGGGTGATGCTGCGCAGGGTGAGTCTGCGCCACACCCGGTAGAAGAAGCCCTGGGCCTGCTGTTCGCGGTCGACCACCGTCACGTCCAGCGGTGGTCCGTCCTCCAGGGTGACCAGATAGCGGCGGCCCCGGTCGCTCTGGTCGACGTTGTCGGGGCCGTCCTCCGTGCGCATCGCGGCGACCGGGCGGAAGCCGACATGGCGCAGACCGGCCATCAGGTGCTGGCCGGTCGGGCGGACGTTCGGCGATCCGACCGCGTACAGCGTGCCGTACGCCACGGTCCAGCCGATCAGCACGGTGAGCACGATCGAGAACGGGGTGGTGTAGCCGCCGACCAGCATCGCGAAGGCGTCCAGGAGCAGCACCACCCACAGCACGACCCGCCAGCGCGGTCTGCGTGCCATCCCGACCGCCGTCATGTAGGCGATGACGGGCGCGAGATAGCCGTGCACGGGATCGGTGAGCGCGTCCCCGGGCTGGGGCTGGGTCAGAGCCTCCCTGATCGTCCCGGGCGCGGACCGGGCGACCCAGAGATCGGTGGCCAGGGTGACCCCGTGTGCCAGCACGGCGGCCAGTACGCCGTCCGCGATCCGCAGCCCGTCGCGCTTCACCAGACGCTCGATCGCGAAGGCGACCGGGACGAGCAGCACGGCGATGCTGGACACCAGGCCGGCGATCTTGATCAGCAGATCCGGTGCCTGGTCGGTGCCCTTGGAGATGTCGTCCTCGAGGCCGGTGGTGGTCCCCTGGGCGAACGCGGCGACGGCGAACAACAGGGCGATCGCGAGGACACCGACGAGGAGCCGCAGCAGATCGGAGGGCCGGTGGACCCGGGCGGGCAGCAACGGCTCGTCGCCCGACACACGGTCCGTGAGGCCGGCGTCGGCCGAGGCGAGCGTCGAGCCCGAGAGGTGCTCGGGGAAGCTCCCGGCAGCCTCCTCGGTGTCCGGGGCGCCGGCACCCCGGGCGCCCGGGCGCGGCTCCGCGTCAGAGGCGTCCGCCGCCTTCGGTGGCTGCACGCCCTGCTCCTTAGCCTCTGATGGATCTTCGTGTTCTCGTATCACCGGTCACCGCCCGCATGATGGTGGCACGGCCTGCAGACAGAGGGGGGCATCAGGGTGCATTGCGCGGGCGCGAAGCGCAACATACGCTGCTCCGCCCTCCCGCGCACGGTGTGTGACCAGCACGACACCGGGCGGTGCCGGTTGTCGGTGGCGTACGGCAGGATGGGACGGATGAGCGAAGACCGGACGAGCGGCAGCCGGACCGGGGCCGCGCCCGCCGACCCCGTCACCGCCGAGCTGCCCGTCTACGCCGAGCGGGTCCTGGACGTGGCCGACCTCATCCCGCCCGGCCGCGTCATGACGTACGGAGACGTCGCGGAGTGGCTCGGTGACGGCGGGCCGAGGCAGGTCGGCCGGGTGATGGCCCTGTACGGCTCCGCGGTGCCCTGGTGGCGTGTGGTGCGGGCCGACGGGGCGCTGCTCCCGGGTCATGAACTGCGGGCCCTCGGCCACTACCGCGACGAGGGCACGCCGCTGCGTGCCGCACCGCGCGACACGGAGGGGCACGTCCCGCGCCTCGACATGAAGCGCGCCAGATGGGACGGCACGACCGGCCGTCCGGGCGAGGAAACTCACATCTGACAGCTTCCGCCATCGTGCCCCGCCGGGACAGGCGCCGGGCCGGTGGACGGCGGCCACCGGCGTGTCAGCGGGCCCCCGCTGTGACCGGGGACGCTGCCCACGGCCTGATGTCCGGCCCACCGCTGGCGTAGCGTCGTCCACACGCGGCACGCTCCGCTCCCCCGTCCGTTCCCGTCACGACAGGGACCGTTCCACCGGCCCCCGCACCGTCCTCCACCACCAGCCGTCACACCCGGGCCGTCACCCCACGGCAGGCCACCCCCGCAGACCCAGCACACCCACCAGGACCGGCGATCCACGTGAGCTCCTCCTCCACCACCCGGCACAGCCCGCACCGTCAGGCACGGCGGCGGGCTCCGGGCGCGTACCGGCTGGTGCGTACGCCGCCGGGCTCCGTGGACCCCCCTCTCCTGGACGCACCCCAGCGTGCCGTGGTTGACCACCGGGACGGCCCGCTGCTCGTCCTCGCCGGGCCGGGCACGGGCAAGACCACGACCCTGGTCGAGGCGGTCGCCCGGCGGGTGACCGGGGGGACCGACCCCGCCCGCATCCTCGTCCTCACCTTCAGCCGCAAGGCCGCGGTCGAACTGCGCGACAGGATGGCGGCACGGCTCGGCGGCACCAGGGGCCCACAGGCCACCACCTTCCACTCGTACTGCTACGCCCTGGTCCGTGCCCACCAGGACGCCGACCTCTTCGCCGATCCGCTGCGCCTGCTCTCCGGACCCGAGCAGGACGTCACCGTCCGTGAACTCCTCGCCGGGCAGCTCGGGCTGGAGCGGTCCGGGCTGGCCCACGTCCGCTGGCCCGACGAACTGCGCGCCTGCCTGACCACCCGGGGCTTCGCCGACGAGGTGCGCGCGGTCCTGGCCCGCAGCCGCGAGCTGGGCCTCGGCCCCGACGCGCTGGCCGCCTTCGCCCGCCGCACCGGCCGCCCGGACTGGAGCGCCGCCGCCCAGTTCCTCGCCGAGTACCTCGACGTCCTCGACGCCCAGGGCGTCCTCGACTACGCGGAGCTGGTCCACCGGGCGGTCCTGCTCGCCGAACGGCCGGAGGTGGCGGCGGCCCTCGCGCGGAACTACGACGCGGTCTTCGTCGACGAGTACCAGGACACCGACCCCGCCCAGGTCCGGCTCCTGCACGCACTGGCCGGGAACCGGGGCAGCGCCGCGCCGGGCACCGGCGGCGGCCGGACACTCATCGCCTTCGGCGACCCCGACCAGTCGATCTACGCCTTCCGGGGGGCCGACGTGAACGGCATCCTCGACTTCCCCGACACCTTCCGCCGCGCCGACGGCGCGCCCGCCCCCGTCGGGGTCCTCACGACCTCGCGTCGCTCCGGCGCACTCCTGCTGGCGGCCACCCGGCTGCTCACCCGCCGGATGCCGCTCACCCGCCTCCCCTCGGACAAGGTCCGCGCCCACCGCGAGCTGTCCGCCGTGCGCGGAGGCGGGCGCGTCGAGACCTACACCTACCCCACGCCCTCCACCGAGCTGGAGAACATCGCCGACCTGCTCCGGCGCGCGCACCTGGAAGAGGGGGTGCCGTGGAGGGACATGGCGGTCCTCGTACGCGCCGGCGGCCGGTCGATCCCGGCCGTGCGCCGGGCGCTCACCTCCGCGGGGGTCCCGCTGGAGGTCGACGGCGACGACCTTCCGCTGCGCCACGAGCCCGCGGTCGCCCCGCTCCTGACCGCCCTGCGCACCGTCGCCGACGCGGCGCTGCATCCCGCCGCGACCGGGGAACCGCAGGACGGTGCCGGAACCGGCGACGACCGGTCGGCACCCGGCCGGCTCGACACCGAGACCGCCCTGGCCCTCCTCACCTCGCCCCTCGGCTCGATGGACGCCGCCGACCTGCGCCGCCTCGGCCGTGCCCTGCGCGACGAGGAGAGGGCCGCCGGGAACCGCGTACCGCCGCCGTCCGGCGAACTGCTCGCCCAGGCGCTCGCCGAGCCCGAACGCCTGGCCACGCACGACCCCGCGTACGCCCGCGGAGCCCAGCGGCTCGGCGCGCTCCTGCGCGAGGCGCGTGAACTCCTGGAGGGCGGCGGCACCGCCGAAGAGGCCCTGTGGACCCTGTGGAACGGCACCCCCTGGCCCGGGCGCCTGGAACGGGCGTCTCTGCGCGGCGGTGCGGGCGGCCGGAACGCCGACCGGGACCTCGACGCCGTGTGCGCCCTCTTCGAGACCGCCGCACGCGCCGAGGAACGCACCGGTGGGCGTGGCGCGCTCAACTTCCTGGAGGAGATCGACGCCCAGGACATCGCCGCCGACACACTGTCCCGCCGCGCCGTACGCCCCGACGCCGTACGCCTGATGACCGCGCACCGCTCCAAGGGCCTGGAGTGGCGGCTGGTGGTCGTCGCCGGCGTGCAGGAGGGCCTCTGGCCCGACCTGCGCCGCCGGGGATCGCTCCTGGAGGCGGACCGGATCGGCCGCGACGGCCTGGCCGAACCCCTCACCCCGGGGGCACTCCTGGCCGAGGAACGCCGTCTGTTCTACGTGGCCGCCACCCGGGCCCGTGAACGTCTCGTGGTCACCGCCGTCAAGGCGCCCGCCGACGACGGCGACCAGCCCTCGCGCTTCCTCACCGAGCTCGGCGTCGAGCCCCGGGACGTCACCGGACGGCCCCGGCGGCCGCTCGCGGTGGCCTCCCTCGTCGCCGAGCTGCGGGCCACGACCGTCGACCCCGCCGCCTCGGACGCCCTGCGCGACGCCGCCGCCCACCGGCTCGCCCGGCTCGCGGCGCTCACCGACGACGAGGGGCAGCCCCTCGTGCCCGCGGCCCACCCCTACCGCTGGTGGGGCCTGAACGAACCGACCCGCTCCGAGATCCCGCTGCGCGACCGGGACCACCCCGTCGCGCTCTCCGGCAGCGCGCTCGACCAGCTCGCCAACACCTGCGCGCTCCAGTGGTTCCTGGGCCGCGAGGTCAAGGCGGACGCCCCGGCGACCGCGGCGCAGGGCTTCGGCAACGTCGTCCACGTCCTCGCCGACGAGGTCGCCTCCGGCCGTACGGCCGCCGACCTGGACGTGCTGATGGAACGCCTGGACTCCGTGTGGGACGGTCTGGTCTTCGACGCCCCGTGGAAGTCGCGGCAGGAGAAGGACCAGGCACGCGCCGCCCTCGAACGCTTCCTGCGCTGGCACGTCATGGACCGTGCGGGCCGCACCCCCACGGCCAGCGAGCACGACTTCGACGTCACCCTGGACGCGGGCGAGTACGCGGTGCGCATCCGGGGTTCCATGGACCGGGTGGAGCAGGACACCGAGGGCCGGGCCTACGTCGTCGACTTCAAGACGGGCAAGGGAGCGCCGACCAGGGACGAGGTCGCCTCCCACCCCCAGCTCGCCGTGTACCAGCTGGCGGTCAGGGAAGGCGCCGTCGACGAGCTCTTCGACGGCCGCCGCCCGGAGCCCGGAGGAGCCGAACTCGTCCAGCTCCGGCAGCCCGCCCCGAAGAAGGAGGGCGGCGACGCGCTGCCCAGGGTGCAGGCGCAGGAGCCCCTCTCCGGGGAATGGGTCTCCGACCTGCTGGCCTCGGCGGCCGGCCGGGTCCTGGACGAGCGCTTCACCCCCACGACGGGCCAGCACTGCACGCACTGCGCCTTCAAGGCGTCGTGCAGCGCGCAGCCCGAAGGCCGGCAGATCATCGAATGACGGCCGGGCCCGGGTCCACGAGGGACCGGTTTGTCGGTGCGTCCGGTTAGCCTCTCTGGAGTGTCCTCCCGTATCACCGACCCCGAGCAGCTCAAGGAGCTCCTCGGGATCCCCTTCACCCCGGAGCAGACGGCCTGCATCACCGCGCCGCCCGCCCCGCAGGTGATCGTGGCCGGGGCCGGCTCGGGGAAGACCACGGTGATGGCCGCCCGGGTGGTGTGGCTGGTCGGGACCGGACAGGTCGCCCCGGAGCAGGTCCTCGGCCTGACGTTCACCAACAAGGCCGCCGGCGAGCTCGCCGAGCGCGTCCGCAAGGCCCTCGTCGCGGCCGGGGTCACCGACCCGGACGTCATCGACCCGGACAACCCCCCGGGCGAGCCCAGCATCTCCACGTACCACGCCTTCGCCGGCCGGCTCCTCACCGACCACGGACTGCGGATCGGCCTCGAACCCACCACCCGCCTCCTCGCCGACGCCACCCGCTACCAGCTCGCCGCCCGGGTCCTGCGCGAGGCACCCGGCCCTTACCCGGCGCTGACCCGGTCCTTCCCCACCCTCGTCAGCGACCTGCTGGCCCTGGACGCCGAGCTCGCCGAACACCTGGTCGACCCCGATCAGCTGGACGAACACGACACCGGCCTCCTCCAGGCCCTGGAGACGGCGAAACTCACCAACGCCGAGCTGCGCAGGATCCCCGACACGGCCGCGGCGCGCCGCGAGCTCCTCGAACTGACCCGGCGCTACCGGGCCGCGAAGCGCAGCCGCGACCTCCTCGACTTCGGCGACCAGATAGCCCTCTCCGCCGAGCTGGCACTCACCCGGCCCGCGGTCGGCGCGATCCTGCGCGACGAGTTCCGGGTGGTCCTGCTCGATGAGTACCAGGACACCTCCGTCGCCCAGCGCCTGCTCCTGGCCGCGCTGTTCGGCGGCGGAGGCGCCGGCGGTACAGCCGGCCACGCCGTCACCGCCGTCGGCGACCCCTGCCAGGCCATCTACGGGTGGCGCGGCGCCTCGGTGGCCAACCTCGACGACTTCCCGCACCACTTCCCGCACGCCGACGGCACCCCCGCCACCCGCTACTCCCTCAGCGAGAACCGCCGCAGCGGCGGCCGCCTCCTCCACCTCGCCAACGGACTCGCCGAACCCCTGCGGGCCATGCACGAGGGCGTCGAGGCACTGCGCCCCGCGCCGGGAGCCGAGAGGGACGGCACCGTCCGGTGCGCCCTGCTGCGCACCCACGCCGAGGAGATCGACTGGCTGGGCGACTCGATCGCCCACCTCGTACGGACCGGCAAGGCGCCCGGGGAGATCGCCGTCCTGTGCCGTACCGCGGGAGACTTCCCCCGTATCCAGGCCGCCCTCGTCGCACGGGACGTCCCCGTCGAGGTCGTCGGTCTGTCCGGACTGCTGCACCTCCCCGAGGTCGCCGACCTCGTCGCCGTCTGCGAGGTGCTGCAGGACCCCGGGGCCAACGCCTCCCTGGTCCGGCTGCTCACCGGACCGCGCTGGCGCATCGGGCCCCGGGACCTCGCCCTCCTGGGACGACGGGCCCGCCTCCTCGTCCACCGTTCCGCCCCGGGGGGCGACGACGCCGACACCGCCCAGCGGCTGGCCGAGGCCGTCGAGGGCACCGACCCCGCCGAGGTCATCTCGCTCGCCGACGCCCTGGACACCTTCCTCGAGTCCGGCGGGTCCGAGGACGACCGGCTGCCGTTCTCCGCGGAGGCACGCGTCCGCTTCGCCCGGCTCGCCACCGAGCTCCGCGACCTCCGCCGCTCGCTGGCCGACCCCCTCATGGACGTACTGCACCGCGTCCTCGCGACCACCGGCCTCGAAGTGGAACTCTCCGCGTCCCCGCACGCCCTGGCCGCACGCCGCCGCGAGACCCTCGCCAACTTCCTGGACGTCGCGGCAGGATTCGCCGCGGTGGACGGGGAGGCGACCCTGCTCGCCTTCCTCGGCTTCCTGCGCACCGCCGCTCAGTACGAGAAGGGCCTGGACAACGCCCTCCCCGGGGGCGAGAACACCGTGAAGGTCCTTACCGCGCACAAGTCCAAGGGCCTGGAGTGGGACGTCGTGGCAGTCCCCGGACTCGTCGGCGGCCAGTTCCCGAGCACACAGTCCCGCGACGCGTGGACCTCCCAGTCCCATGTCCTCCCGCACGCCCTGCGCGGGGACGCGGCCACGCTTCCCGGCCTGCACTCCTTCGACGCCAAGGGACTGAAGGCGTTCAAGGAGGAGATGAAGAGGCACCAGCACACCGAGGAGCTCCGTCTGGGCTACGTCACCTTCACCCGGCCCCGCAGTCTGCTCCTCGGCTCCGGCCACTGGTGGGGCCCGTCCCAGAAGAAGCCCCGCGGCCCGTCCGCCTTCCTGGACGCCCTCCACGAGCACTGCGCGGCCGGGTACGGCGAGATCGAGGTCTGGGCGGACGAGCCGGGGGAGGACGAGGAGAACCCGGCGCTCCAGGAGACGGACGCCGACCAGGCCTGGCCGCTCCCGCTCGACGCCACGGCGATGGCCCGCCGCCGTGCCGCCCGGGACACGGTCCTGGCCCACCTGGAGGCCCTGGCGGCCACCCCCGTGCCGGACGTGTACGAGGAACCCGCGCCGGCCGGGGCACCCCGGGACGGACACCAGCCGCCGCACGAGGGCCTGGCTCCGCGGCACGAGTGGTCGTACACCGACGAGCCGGCCCACGACGACGAGCCGCCGCCCCACGACGACGCGGACGCCCCGTACGACGACCCGCATCCGGACGGTGACCCGTACCCGGACGACGACCCGTACCCGGACGGTGACCCGCATCCGGACGGCGGGCCCGCCACGTCCGCCCCGGGGCGGACGTCACCGCACGGCGCCCCGTTCCCCGACGGCGAGCAGGGCGCCCACGGTCCCGGGCCCGCCCCGCGCCCGAAGGCTCCCGCGCCGCACGTCCCGGCCGCCCGTACCCCGGCGGACGCCCTTCTGACCCCGGAGGAGTCGCGCACCCTCGCCTCCTGGGACCGCGATCTCGACGCCCTCGCGGGGGAGCTGCGCCGTGCCCGCGCCACGGTGCGCGACGTCGTCGTACCCGCCACGCTCTCCGCCACCCAGCTGCTGCACCTGGCCGACGACCCCGACGGCTTCGCGCGGGAACTCGCCCGCCCCATGCCCCGCCCCCCGCAGCCGGCCGCCCGCCGGGGGACCCGGTTCCACGCCTGGGTGGAGTCCCGGTTCGAGGAACTGCCGCTGCCCATGCTGGGCCCGGACGAACTCCCCGGAGGAGACGGGAGCGACGCGGAGATCGCCGACGAGCGCGACCTCGCCGAGCTCAAGGAAGCGTTCGAACGCACCGCGTATGCCCGGCGCACCCCCTACAGGGTCGAGACACCGTTCCAGATCACGCTGGGCGGCCGGGTGATCCGCGGCCGGATCGACGCCGTCTACCGCACGGGGGACACCTACGAGATCGTGGACTGGAAGACCGGCCGGCACCGCACGGCCGACCCGCTGCAGCTCGCCGTGTACCGCCTGGCCTGGGCCGAACTGCACGGTCTGCCGCTGGAGGCGGTAACCGCGACCTTCCTGTACGTCCGCACCGGGGAGACGTCCCGCCCCGAAGGGCTGCCCGGCCGGGAAGAGCTGGAGAAGCTCCTGCTGGACGAGCCACCTCCGCGGGGCCGATAGGCTCATGAGCATGAGCGACACCCCGGACAGCGCTGTCCGTACGTACACCGAGCAGCACCGCGCGGCCTTCCTCGACGACCTCGCCGAGTGGCTGCGCATCCCGTCCGTATCCGCGCAGCCGGAGCACGACGGAGACGTACGGCGCAGCGCCGAATGGCTGTCGGGCAAGCTCGCGGAGACCGGGTTCCCGGTCACCGAGATCTGGGAGACGGCCGGGGCCCCGGCCGTCTTCGCGGAGTGGCCGTCGGACGATCCGGACGCACCCGTCGTCCTCGTCTACGGCCACCACGACGTACAGCCCGCGGCGCGGGAGGACGGCTGGAACAGCGACCCGTTCGACCCCGTGATCCGCGACGGCAGGATGTACGGACGCGGCGCGGCCGACGACAAGGGCCAGGTGCTCTTCCACACACTCGGCGTCCGGGCCCATCTCGCCGCGACCGGCCGCACGACCCCCGCCGTACACCTCAAGCTCCTGGTCGAGGGCGAGGAGGAGTCCGGCTCGCCGCACTTCCGCGCACTGGCCGAGGAGCGGGCCAACCGCCTCGCCGCCGACGTCGTGATCGTCTCCGACACGGGCATGTGGGACGAGAACACCCCCACCGTCTGCACCGGCATGCGCGGCCTCGCCGAATGCGAGATCGAGCTGTTCGGACCCGGCCAGGACATCCACTCCGGGTCGTTCGGCGGCGCCGTCCCCAACCCCGCGACCGAACTCGCCCGGCTGGTCGCCGCCCTCCACGACACGGAGGGCAGGGTCGCCGTCCCCGGCTTCTACGACGGGGTCGCCGAACTCACCGACACCGAGCGCGCCCTCTTCGCGGAGCTGCCCTTCGACGAGGACGTCTGGCTGCGCACGGCCGCCTCGCACGCCACCGCCGGCGAGGCCGGCTACTCCACCCTCGAACGGGTCTGGGCACGCCCCACCGCCGAGGTCAACGGCATCGGCGGCGGCTACCAGGGAGCCGGCAGCAAGACCGTCATCCCCGCGTCAGCCCTGGTGAAGCTGAGCTTCCGGCTGGTCGCCGGACAGGATCCGGAGCGGATCCAGGAAGCGGTCCGCACCTGGGCCGAGGCGCGCATTCCGGCCGGTGTCCGCCACCTGATCACCTTCGCCCCCGCCACCCGCCCCTGCCTGACCCCTCTGGACCATCCCGCCCTCCAGGCGGTCGCCCGCGCCATGGGACGGGCCTTCGGGACGAAGATCCTCTTCACCCGCGAGGGAGGCTCGGGCCCTGCCGCCGACCTTCAGGACGTGCTCGGCGCACCCGTCCTCTTCCTGGGCATCTCCGTGCCGTCCGACGGCTGGCACGGCCCCGACGAGAAGGTCGAGCTCGGCCTCCTCCTCAAGGGCGTGGAGACCGCCGCCCATCTGTGGGGCGAGCTGGCCGACGCACTCCGCTGAATCTCTGAACGCCCGATCCACCCCCGGGGGAGTAGGAAGCACCTGTGAGCACCTTCGACAACGCCACCGCAGACCGTCCGATCGGTCTCACCGCGCCCAGCGGCATCGACCGTGCCGCGCACCACCGGCTCGACGAGGCCTGGCTCGCCGCGGCCTGGAGCCATCCGACGACCAGGGTCTTCGTCGTCTCCGGCGGCCAGGCGCTCATCGACGACACCCCCGAGGGCGGCACCGAGCTCGTCATGACACCCGCCTTCGAGGCGCCGGTCACGGAGACCCACCGCTACTTCCTGGGGACCGACGCCGACGGAGTGCGTTACTTCGCGCTGCAGAAGGACTCCCTCCCGGGGCGCATGGACCAGTCGGCCCGGCCCGCCGGTCTGCGGGAGGCCGGGATGCTGCTGGGCCCGCGCGACGCCGGTCTGATGGTGCACGCGGTGGCACTGGAGAACTGGCAGCGGCTGCACCGCTTCTGCTCACGCTGCGGTGAGCGCACCGTCATCGCGGCGGCCGGGCACATCCGTCGCTGCCAGGCCTGCGGGGCGGAGCACTACCCGCGGACCGACCCCGCGGTGATCATGCTGGTCACGGACGATCAGGACCGTGCCCTGCTCGGACGGCAGGTCCACTGGCCCGAGGGCCGGTTCTCGACGCTCGCCGGCTTCGTCGAACCGGGGGAGTCGATCGAGCAGTCCGTGGCCCGCGAGGTGTTCGAGGAGGCGGGGGTGACCGTCGGCGAGGTCGAGTACATCGCCAGCCAGCCCTGGCCGTTCCCCTCCAGCCTGATGCTCGGCTTCATGGCCCGCGCCACGTCCTCCGAGATCAACGTGGACGGCGAGGAGATCGAGGAGGCCCGCTGGTTCTCCCGGGAGGACCTGACGGCGGCCTTCGACTCGGGCGAGGTGCTGCCGCCGTTCGGCGTCTCGATCGCGGCGCGTCTGATCGAGCTCTGGTACGGCAAGCCGCTCCCCAGGCCGGGCAACACCGCCTGAACGCCGGGCCACGCCCATGACGAAGGCCCCCGCCGCGGCGGGGGCCTTCGTCATGGGGCATGCGCGTGCGTCAGGCGCCGATCTTCTGCTTGACCTGGGCCAGCGAGGGGTTCGTCAGCGTCGAACCGTCGGGGAAGAGAACGGTGGGAACCGTCTGGTTCCCGCCATTCGCCTTTTCGACGAACGCCGCGGAATCCGGGTCGTGCTCGATGTTGACCTCGGTGTACGCGATGCCTTCGCGATCCATCTGTCCCTTGAGCCGGCGGCAGTAGCCGCACCACGTGGTGCTGTACATCGTCACAGTGCCCGGCATGTCGTCGGTGCTCCCTTGTCTCGTGTGTCCCGCTGGGGAAGGCCTCGCTGGGTCGCGGGACACGTGCGTCCACACGCCGTCCCGCATGAGGGGAACGTTTCTGACCTGACCGCAATTCCCGGCCCCGCGCGCCACGGGCACGGCACCCGCGGCGGCGGGGACGGCACCCGCGACCGGGTGGGACGGCACCCGGGCCAGGCCGGTGTGACAATGTGCAGCCCCTGTGGACAACCACCGCGGCGGCCTGCCCCGACCTGGCAGCATGGCAGGGTGACAGCAGCAACGCATTCCACCCTCTTCCCTCAGGTCCCCGAGTCCGCGGACGCCGTGCTGGACGGGCTCGACCCGGAGCAGCGCGAGGTCGCGCTGGCCCTCGGCGGACCGGTGTGCGTGCTGGCCGGAGCCGGTACGGGCAAGACGCGGGCGATCACCCACCGCATCGCCTACGGGGTGCGCGCGGGCATCCTCCAGCCGACGACCGTGCTCGCCGTCACCTTCACCAACCGGGCGGCCGGCGAGATGCGGGGACGGCTCCGCCAGCTCGGCGCCACCGGCGTACAGGCCCGGACCTTCCACTCCGCAGCTCTGCGCCAGCTCCAGTACTTCTGGCCGAAAGCAGTCGGTGGTGAGCTCCCGCGTCTGGTGGAGCGCAAGGTCCAGCTGGTCGCCGAGGCCGCCGCCCGCTGCGGGATCCGGCTCGACCGCAACGAGCTGCGGGACGCCACGAGCGAGATCGAGTGGGCGAAGGTCACCCAGACCGTGCCCGCCGACTACCCGGCCGCGGTCGTGAAGACCCAGCGTGACGCCCCGCGGGACCCGGCCGAGCTCTCACAGATCTACGCGATGTACGAACAGCTGAAGCGCGACCGGTCGGTGATCGACTTCGAGGACGTACTGCTGCTCACCGTCGGCATCCTCCAGGACCGCCACGACATCGCCGATCACGTGCGCCGTCAGTACCAGCACTTCGTCGTCGACGAGTACCAGGACGTCAGCCCCCTCCAGCAGCGGCTCCTCGATCTGTGGCTGGGTGACCGGGACGACCTCTGCGTCGTCGGCGACGCCGGCCAGACGATCTACTCCTTCACCGGTGCGACCCCCGACCACCTGCTGAACTTCCGGACCCGTCACCCCGACGCGACAGTGGTCAAGCTGGTGCGGGACTACCGCTCCACACCCCAGGTCGTCCATCTGGCCAACGGCCTGCTGAGTCAGGCCCGTGGCAAGGCAGCCGAACACCGCCTGGAGCTGGTCTCCCAGCGGGAGAAGGGCCCCGAGCCCGTGTATACGGAGTACGCGGACGAGCCCGCGGAGGCTGAGGGCACGGCGCGCCGGATCCGTGATCTGATCGCCGCCGGCGTCCCGGCCGGCGAGATCGCCGTGCTGTACCGGGTCAATTCGCAGTCCGAGGTCTACGAACAGGCACTCGCGGACGCGGGTGTGCCCTACCAGCTGCGCGGTGCCGAGCGCTTCTTCGACCGGCCGGAGGTGCGGGAGGCGGGTGTGGCACTGCGGGGCGCCGCGCGGGCCGGAGGTAACGACTCGCTGCTCGACGGTGCCGACGACCTGCCCTCCGAGGTGCGGGCGGTGCTCTCCACCAAGGGGTGGACCTCCAAGCCGCCCGCGGGCTCGGGAGCGGCTCGGGACCGCTGGGAGTCTCTCGCCGCTCTGGTGCGGCTGGCCGAGGACTTCGAGCAGGCCAGGCCGGGCGCGACGCTCTCCGACCTGGTGGCGGAGCTGGACGAGCGGGCCGCCGCCCAGCACGCACCCACGGTCCAGGGCGTCACGCTGGCCTCGCTGCACTCGGCCAAGGGACTGGAGTGGGATGCCGCGTTCCTCGTCGGGCTGACCGAGGGGATGATGCCGATCGCGTACGCCAAGACGGACGAGCAGGTCGAGGAGGAACGCCGGCTGCTGTACGTCGGGGTCACCCGGGCCCGCTTCCACCTCTCGTTGTCCTGGGCCCTGTCCCGGTCGCCGGGTGGCCGCGGGAACCGCAGGGCGACCCGTTTCCTCAACGGCCTGCGGCCAGGCTCGGCCGCGTTCGGCACACGCGGTGGTGCCGGGGGAGGCGGCGGCATCGACCGGGGCTCCCGCGCGGGCGCGGTCGGCGCCGGCACGCAGAAGCCGGCCCGGCCCGGCCGGAAGGGCCCCGTGCGGTGCCGTGTCTGCGGCAGGACGCTCACCGAGGCCGGCGAGATGAAGCTGATGCGCTGCGAGGACTGCCCCTCGGACATGGACGAGGGGCTGTACGAACGGCTGCGTGAGTGGCGCGCGGACCGGGCGAAGGAGATCAGCCAGCCCGCCTACTGCGTCTTCACCGACAAGACGCTGATGGCGATCGCCGAGGCGGCGCCGGGGAGCGAGGGTGAGCTCGTCGTCATCGCCGGGGTCGGCAACCGCAAGCTGACCAGGTTCGGGGCCGACGTGCTGGCCATCTGCGCAGGCCGGACGGTGGGTCAGGAACCGGGGGAGGACGACGGCGAGGTGTGAGAAAAACTCGTCGAGAAAATAGTTTGCGCGCGCAGCAGCAAGCACCATAGGTTCTTAACCACGGGAACAGCGACTTCTCTGAAGCCCTGACTCCGTGCTGTACTTATCCGAATACCGCAGGATCGGCCCCGGCCGGTCCCTTGAGACGCCGAGAGGAGGCGATTGTCGTGATCAGCATCATCAACACCATCAAAATGACCGATCCGTCGGTCGTCTCCGCCTGCTCGCTCGGCCTCACCCGCTCTTCCGCGCTCTCGCTTCGTGGCATCCGTGTGTCCGGCGTCTCCGCCGTCAGCCCGCTGTCCCTGGCGAGCCTGCCCGTGCGGGAACGCAATGAGCGACCGACCGAGGCACCGGAAGCAGCAGTAGTGAAGGGACAGGCCCAGGCCTATGCCTTTGCGGCAGCCGCAGCCGGTGCCGGAGCCAAGAAGCAGACGACGCAGCACCACCACACGATGTGGGCCTTCCGTGGGCCTGAACCCTGGAGTGATCCAGCCTGATACCCATCAGGCCGGCGCCTTCAGGGCCGCGGAACCCCACTCGGGATCCGCGGCCCTTTTGTTTTGTCCGAACGGATGAGACGAGACGAAGGAGCCTCGGGACAGCAGGACCTGGTACCAGCCGCCAACCGGCCAACAGGCCGGCACGACCAGACGAGGACAACGCCACCGTGCAACTCGAGACGCACGCCCCGTCCGTACCGCCTTCCGACACGATCTCCCCGCCCGGCCTCACGGAGGACTCCACCTTGATCCCCCTCACCGCGCTCACCGCGCTCGATGACGCCATCGAGAACCTCGGCGTACCCGTCCCCTGCCGTTCCTACGACCCGGAGGTCTTCTTCGCCGAGTCGCCGGCCGACGTCGAGTACGCCAAGTCCCTGTGCCGGACCTGCCCGCTGGTCGAGGCCTGCCTCGCCGGCGCCAAGGAGCGGCGCGAGCCGTGGGGCGTCTGGGGCGGCGAGCTGTTCGTCCAGGGTGTCGTCGTCGCCCGCAAGCGTCCGCGTGGACGCCCGCGCAAGAACCCGGTCGCGGCGTGACCGCCGGCCTGGGGGTCATGGCCCCCACACGAAGCAAGCGCATCGGCACCATCGACCGTCCCCAGACCCATGACCCCCGGAATCAGGCACCAATGACCACCACCACGAGGGAGCCTGTCGGCTCCGCGACCCCGGACGTCACCATCATCGGCGCGAACGACTCGCGTCAGAACAGGACCCGCGAAATGCAACTCATCCCAGAAGCCCTGGCTCGTGCCCATATGCACGACCGCATGAGGGAGGCAGAAGAGGGACGTCAGGCAGTCCGCCTGGTGGCCGCGCGGCGGATGCAGCGCCGCGCGGAGCGTGCCTCGATGCGTGCCCGCCGTGCGCTCGCCATGGCCGTCATGCACTGACAGATCCACCAGCACCACGGCTGCCGGGCCACCGCTCGGCCACCAGGCAGCCACCTCCCCACCTGCGGGGCCGGCCGGGACGGCCGGCCCCGCAGTGCGTTGCGGCGCGCGCCACCCGGCTCACGGCGTTATCGTCGCGAGGTGGACGAGGAGGCTCATCACCCCGCGGAGCCGGAGACCGGCCGCGTGTCGTGTGCCCGCTGCGGCACCCCCGCGGAGTCGGACGCGCCACCTCCTACGTGGCTCTGCTCCCTGGAGAACGGCAGCCGCCGGTACATCTGCGACGCGTGCGCCCGTGCCCACATAAGGGCGATCGAGAGCCGACTCGACTCCGCCTGGTGGTGACGGGGCGGTCGTGAGTGCGGTGGGCAGCGGCGCGAGCGCCGTCGGTGATGCCGAGGCGGTCCTGACACGCCAGGACGCGGGGTGACCGGGCGTCGTGGGAGCGGGCGGGCGCGACGTGACCGGACCGCCGAGGGTGCGGGACCGTCTCCCGTCTCCTACACCTCGACCGCCGTTCCCTCCTCGGCGCCGTCCTCGTCCGGCTCGTGCACGGGAAGGAAGCCGGGCAGCCAGGACTCGAGTTCGTCCCGCAGGCGGACGGTCGCACCCAGCTGGCACAGCACACCGATCGTGCTCAGCGTCACACGGTGTATCAGCAGGTAGGACGGGGGCAGATTCAACTGCTTGCCCAACTGGTGCGCCGGCGAACGGGGATCGGCGATCCGGGCGGCCTGGCTGCGCAGCCAGGAACGGGTGAAGGTGAACTCGTCCGCCTGCGCCGGCTCGATGATGGGAAGCAGGTAGTCGAGTACGGCGTCCGGTTCGAGATCGATCGACTCCTTGACGAAGCCGGCCTCACGCAGCATGGCGTAGACGGCATCGGCATCCCCTTCCAGCGTCATCCGCAGGGCTTCGCCGATGGTCTGCGGCAGACCCCCGGGGAGGCGGTCCACCGTGCCGAAGTCGAGGACCCCCAGGCGCCACCGGCCGGCGTCCTGCTCCGGGTCGTCGGCGTCGGTGCCGACGGCGAACGCATCCGCTGGGGGGAGCAGCCGGAAGTTCCCCGGATGCGGGTCCGCGTGCAGCAGACCGGTGCGAGCGGGCCCCGAGAACAGGAAGCGCGCCAGCAGCTGACCCGCCCTGTCCCGCTGTTCCGCCGTGCCGTCGGATATCACCTCCGACAGGGGTGTCCCCTCGATCCACTCCGTCACCAGCACCTGCTCGGACTGATGCACCACTCCCGGGATCACCACGTCAGGATCGTCCGCGAACTCCGCCGCGTGCTCCTGCTGGGCCCGCGCCTCGAGCTCGTAGTCCAGCTCCTCGGACACCCGGTCGCGCAACTCCGTGATGAGCGGCTTGATGTCCATCCCGGGCACCAGAGGGCCGAACAGCCGCGCGAAGCGGCTGAGTTGGGTGAGGTCCGAGAGCAATGCCTCGCCTGCGCCCGGATACTGCACCTTCACGGCGACATCGCGCCCGTCGTGCCACACCGCTCGATGGACCTGTCCGATCGAGGCCGCGGCAGAGGGCTTGTCCTCGAACTCGGAGAAGAGTTCCCGCCAGTCGTCGCCGAGCCGCTCCGCGAGCACCGCGTGCACGGTGCGGGTCGGCATGGGCGGGGCCGCCTCCTGAAGTTTGGTCAGAGCCGCCCGGTAAGGACCCGCGACCTCCTCCGGTAGCGCGGATTCGAAGACGGACAGCGCCTGTCCGAGCTTCATCGCTCCGCCCTTCAGCTCACCGAGCACTTTGAAGAGCTGGTCGGCGGTGCGCTGCTGGACCTCGCGTGCCACGATCTCGGCGGACTTCCCGCCGATCCGCTTGCCCAGGCCCCATGTTGCACGCCCGGCGAAGCCGAGCGGCAGGGATGCCAGCTTCGCGGTACGGGTGACCGCCTTCCGGGGAAGATCAGACATGTGCCCCTCCAGTTCCCAGACTGCCGTGCCGCGTGAGTATCCGGCTCCGCTCCGTCGGCGGCGGTCACCCGGCCATTGTGTCCCGCGTGGCGCCGGCCGCGGAGGTGAGCTCCACCTCAGTGTGCCCGGCGGCGCCGCACGGGCAGTCGAGGTGTGGTCGCAGCCTTTCCGACCGCCAGTCGAGCAGCGGCATGGCTGCCTCCCACCGTGCCCCCGTGCTGGCGGGGAGCTCCCCGTCGAGAAAGGACAGCGCGTGGGCCGCGGCGAGACCGGCCACCGCCGTCGCCAGACCCAGGTCGCAGGCCTGCACGTGAGCGCGTCGCCCGGAACGCCATTGCGCGAGCATCCGAGGCCATTGAGGGTCCGCCTCCGCACGGCGTAGCGCCAGGCAGCCCGCGCACCCGGTGCCTCCGGGCAGTACCAACGGTCCGACCACTCCTGTGGCCTCGATCACACCGGCGAAGAGGTGCGGCGTACCCGAAGCGATCCACGGTGCGGCGGTGTCCGGGTCGGGGGCGTAGACGGAGAGGCCGTCCCTCGGGGACACCACGATCAGGGACAGCGCGGGTTCGCCGGAACCCCCGCCGGCCCCTCCCGGCCGTGACGGTCCGCCGACGGCCGACCTGCGCACCAACTGCCGGGCCGCCGTGTCCCGGCGTTCTCCGACCGAGGAGGACGGGAGCCCGCCCGGCGCGACGTCCCACGGTTCGGCGCGTCCCCCGTCGAGCACCTCGACATGCCCCACCCCTGATCCGGAGAGGACCGCTGCGATCGCCGCGCCCACCCTGCCCGCGCCACGCACCTGCACCCGCATCGCGCGTCGGGCCGCGAGTCTGCGCAGCCCGCTGCCCGGAGCCGGATGGACGACGGAGAGGGCCGCCGCGTCGGGTCGCTGCCGCTCCAGGGTTTCGGCCCGCCGCCGTAAGGCATCGGCCTCCGGGCCCCCTGCGTCGAGATCGTCCAGCAGTCCGGCCTCCGTGAGGCGCGACACGAGAATGTCCACGTGACGGTCCGACAGATCCAGCGCACGTGCCTCTTCGCGCAGCAGGGGAAGTCCGCGTGTTCCGTCGAGCAGTTCCAGAAAGCTGCCGGTGGCGATATCCATCGGCCCCAGCGTTACCGCGTGCGCGGGTGTCACACCGAATTGCACGGTGTTCCGCCCACGCCAAGCCCTGCGGAGTGCGGGCTTCAACATCGGATGCATGGCTTCTCCCCAGCTCGGTGTCGATCCGTTGCCAGAATGCAACATGACAGCGAAACGGGTCGAAAGTTATCCACAGGCCGGGGTATTAGTCGTTCAAATGGTGCAAGGCGAGAAGTGGATCATTCCCGGGCCGTTGCGGAGGCGGGACTTCCCGCACCGCCAGCGGGTAACGTCGTGTCGTGCCCGCCGACTCCCCTCCCGGTCTCGCCGGGGGAACCCCCGCGCGCAGCGCCGGACGCCAGCAGCGCAGCGCAGCCACCCGGCAGCCCCGCGCATCCGTGATGAGCGCGGTGGAGGTCCGCAGGAGCGCCCGGCGCAGCAGGACCGTCTCCGCGTACCGGGAGGGTGATCGCACCATCGTGCTCATCCCGGCCCGGATGTCGGAGGCCGAGGAGCAGCGCTGGATCGGCGTGATGCTCGACAAGCTCGCCGCGCAGGAGAGCAGGCGGGTCATCGGCGACAGCGAGCTCACCGGACGAGCTGAGCGGCTTTCCGGCCAGTACCTCGGGGGCCGGGCGCGGCCGTCCTCGGTGCGATGGGTGACCAACCAGAACACCCGCTGGGGCTCCTGCACCCCGGCAGAGGGCAGCATCCGCCTCTCGCACCGTCTGCAGGGCATGCCTGAGTACGTCCGCGACTACGTCCTCCTCCACGAGCTGGCCCATCTGCTGGTTCCCGGCCACGGCCCGCGCTTCTGGCGGCTCCTGGAGGCCTACCCCCGCACCGAGCGCGCGCGCGGCTACCTCGAAGGAGTCGTGGCGGCCGCCCGGCTCCCGCATCTGCCCGCCGCCCGCGAGGAGTGACGCCGCCGATTCTGTACCGGCTCTGTACCGGCTTGGCTCATTGTCGTGGTTTGCGGTTAGCCTGACGCGACGCATTCACCTTCGGGATGGGGGACGGTCGTTACGCATGGCCAGGGAATTTCAGCGCGGCCACAAGGCCAAGATCAGTGATCTCACGTCAGGGACGGATCTGTACGTAGGGGTGCAGATCGCAGGCCCGGGCCTGACGTTCGACATCAGCTGCTTCGGTCTCGACGCCAACGAGCAGCTCTCCGACGACCGGTATTTCATCTTCTTCAACCAGCCGAAATCGCCTGAGGAGTCCATTCAGCTTCTCGGCGCCCAGGCCGGTGACACCGAATCGTTCCGCGTCACCCTCGACCGTATCCCGGCGAACATCCACAAGCTCTCCTTCACCGCGACTCTCGACGGTGCGGGGCAGATGTCACAGGTCGGTCCCGGATACATCCGGATCGTCGCGGGCGGCGAGGAAGTGGTGAAGTACGCGTTCACCGGTTCGGAGTTCACCACCGAGCGCGCCGTCATGCTCGGCGACTTCTACCTGAAGGACGTCTGGCGGTTCGCCGCGGTCGGCCAGGGCTTCGACGGCGGGCTCGACGCGTTGCTCAAGAACTTCGGTGGTGAGGTCGCCGAGGAGGCGCCCGCCGAGCCTCAGGGCGCCGCCCTCTCGTTCGCGCCGCCCGCCCAGGCCTCCGCGCCTCCCGCGTTCGGTGCTCCGGCCGCCCCGCCGCAGCCGGCACCGACGTTCGGAGCTCCGGCTCCCGCGCCGCACCAGCAGCCGATGCACGCCGCGCCGACCGTCGCGGCACCCATGGCGCCCGCGCCCCAGGCGCCCGCGCCGTACGGCCAGCCGTCCCAGCAGCCGCAGTTCGGACAGGTCCCGGGGCAGGCCGCTCCGCCCTTCGGTCAGCAGGCACCGGCCGCCCCGCCTTACGGCCACCAGACACCACCGCCGTTCGGCCAGCAGCCCCCGGGCATGCACCCGGGTGTGCCGCAGGGCGTGCCCCAAGGCGTCCCCGCGGGCGGCGCGGGCCTCACGGCGGCTCTGCAGCCCTACAAGGAGACGGCCACCGGGCAGCGCTGGACCTCCCAGAACCAGCAGCTCATGCGCGTCGACCTCACGATGGGCGGCACACCGGTGCTGGCCCGCCAGGGCAGCATGGTGATGTACCAGGGCAAGGTCGACTTCGGTTACAAGGGCGCCGGCTTCGCGGGCCGCATGGTCGGTAACGCGACAGGCCAGGAAATGCAGCTGATGCGCTGTACAGGCCGCGGCCAGGTCTTCCTCGCCGAGGCAGGGGCTCATCTCCACCCCATCGAGCTGCAGGGCGACGGCATCTGCGTCTCCGCCGAGAGCGTGCTCGCCTTCGACGAGTCCCTGCAGTACGAGGTCCGCAGGATCGAAGGGCACGGGATTCCCGGTGGCGCCCTGTTCACCATGCAGTTCCAGGGCACCGGCACCGTCGTCGTCAAGACCCACGGCGTGCCTGTCGTCCTGCCGGTGACACCGACCACGTTCGCCGACTGCAACGCCGTGGTGGCCTGGTCGTCCGCGTCCCAGGTGATCATCTCCAGCCAGGTCCGGCTGCGCCGCAACGCGTACCCGGGGCACAGCGGGGAGACAGTGAACCTCCAGTTCCGGGGAGCACCCGGGAACTTCATCGTCGTCCAGCCCTACGAGGTCTGAGGGAGCCCGTCATGAACCAGCAGCTCGCGGGCTTCGCCCCGACCCCCGTCACGGCCCGCATGGAGAACCACGGCCGCACGATGCTCAAGGTCGCCATGGCCACCGGCCAGGACCTCTACGCGCGCACCGGCTCGATGGTGGCCTACGAGGGCTTCATCCAGTACGAACCCAACCCGCCCGCCGTCCGCCAGATCGCGTCCCAGTGGATCACCGGCGAGGGCGCCCCCTTGATGAAATGCGCCGGCGACGGGCTGCTCTACCTCGCCGACTACGGCGCCGACGTGATCGTGATCAATCTCGACAACGACTCGCTGTCGGTCAACGGCACCAACCTCCTGGCCTTCGACGGCCACCTCACCTGGGGTGTGGAGCGGGTCAAGGGACTGGCCAAGTTCGCGGGCCAGGGCCTGTGGAACGTCGGCATCAAGGGCACGGGATGGGTCGCCATCACCTCGCGCGGCACCCCGATCGTCGTCGACTGCGGCCGTGGTGAGGACGAGACGTACGTCGACCCCGACGCTCTCGTCGCGTGGTCCCCGAACCTCAAGGTGAAGGGCAAGCGCAGTTTCAAGGCCGGTTCGCTCATCGGGCGGGGCAGCGGTGAGGCGTACCAGATGGCCTTCTCGGGCCAGGGCATCGTCGTCGTCCAGCCGAGCGAGGACAGCACGGACCGCCTCCGGATCCGGAACTGAGCGGGGGAGAACACATCATGCAGAGTCCGCTTTTCAGCCACACCGAACAGCAGTCGCAGGACCGCTACGCCATCCAGAATCCGCAGCTCCTGCGGGTCTCGCTGGCCGGCCATGACGACGTCCTCGCCCGCAAGGGCGCCATGGTCGCCTACCAGGGGCTCATGGAGTTCGACGGGGAGTACCAGTCGCAGGGCCAGCGCCGCGCCCGCAGGAACACGGGCGAGGGACTCGACCTCATGCGCTGCTCGGGGCAGGGCACGGTCTACCTGGCCAACCTCGCCCAGTACATCCATGTGGTCGACGTCGACCACGAGGGTATGACGGTCGACAGCGCCTACGTGCTCGCGCTGGACTCCTCACTGCACACCGAGGTCATCGCGGTGGACAGCCAGTACGGGATCTCCGGCACCGGCAAGTACCAGCTCAACATCTCCGGCAGTGGCAAGGTCGCTCTGATGACCTCCGGCCAGCCGCTGATGATGCAGGTCACGCCTGACAAGTACGTCAATGTGGACGCCGACGCGATCGTCGCCTGGTCGAGCGGGCTGAGGGTGCAGATGCAGGCCCAGACGCACTCCACCGGCGTCTTCCGGCGCCGGGGGAACACCGGGGAGGGCTGGGAGCTGAGCTTCCTGGGCCAGGGCTTCGCACTCGTCCAGCCGAGCGAGGTCCTGCCGCCGCAGAACGCCCAGATCGGCCAGGGGGCGGCGGCGCAGTTCGGTGTGGGCCAGCACGGTGCTCACAGCCAGAACCAGAACAACGCCTGGAACTGAGCCGCCCGCTCCCGTGGAGCTTTGGCGGCAAGGGGCGGTTCCCGCGTGGAACCGCCCCTCACCGGTGTCTAGCGCCGTTCACCCAGCCGTGCGAGGGTGCCCTCCATCAGCCTCACGACCGAGGCGTCCGCCACCGTCGCCACCTCGTCGTACGGGAACCAGCGCAGATCGAGGGACTCGTCGCTGATCTTTTCCACCGCCCCGGCGGACGCCGTCGCCGCGTACTGCACGTCGAGATGCCAGTGGCAGGGCGCCGGGATGGCATGCCGGTCCAGACGGACCGGCCCGCCGGGCAGCAGGGTGAGTCCCGCCATCCCGGACTCCTCGGTGGCCTCACGCAGAGCCGCCGCCGTCAGGGTGGTGTCCTGGGGTTCGCAGTGCCCGCCCATCTGCAGCCACATCCGCAGCTTCCGGTGCAGGGTCAGCAGGACCCTGCCGCGCTCCGGGTCGACCACCAGCGCGCTGGCCGTCACGTGGCCCGCTCGGCACGCCTTCCACATACCGTCGGGATGCTCGGCCAAGTGGTCCAGGTACGTGCTGCGCAGCTCCGCCTGCTGAGCGTCGCCCCCGTCATAGCTTCCGAGCACCGAAACGGTGTCCTCACGCAGGCTCACCGGCCGGTGTCGTCCTTGCCGTCGCTCTTCGGCTCGTCTCCGGGCCCGTCCTCGCCCTCGTCCTCCGCGGCGGGCTTCCGCGGCCCCTTCGCCGCTTCGCCGAGCATCTTGTCGAGCTCGGAGAAGTCCAGCTGCTCGTGGTGGACGAAGCCGTCCGGGTCGTCCAGGTCCTGGGCCGTCGGCAGCATGTCCGGGTGCTCCCACAGGCCGTCCCGGCCGTCGACGCCCCGTGCGTCCGTGAGAGAGGCCCACAGGCGCGACGCGTCCCGCAGCCTGCGCGGCCGCAGCTGGAGTCCGATCAGCGTCGCGAAGGTCTGCTCGGCGGGACCGCCCGAGGCCCGGCGCCTGCGCATCGTCTCGCGCAGCGCGTCCGCCGAGGTCAGCCGGGACTTCGCGGCCTCGTGCACCACCGCGTCCACCCAGCCCTCCACGAGGGCGAGAGCGGTCTCCAGGCGGGCCAGCGACGCCTTCTGTTCCGGGGTGTCCTCCGGCTGGAACATGCCCTGCTGGAGTGCGTCCTGCAGCTGCTCGGGCTGCGAGGGGTCGAACTGCCCGACGACGTCCTCGAGCTTGCTGGTGTCGACCTTGATGCCACGCGCATAGGCCTCGACCGCCCCGAACAGGTGCGAGCGCAGCCACGGCACGTGGGCGAAGAGCCGCTGATGGGCCGCCTCGCGCAGCGCCAGATACAGCCGGACCTCGTCCTGCGGGACGCTCAGGTCCTTGCCGAACCGCTCGACGTTCAGCGGGAGCAGCGCGGCCTTCCCGGCGGGGGCCAGGGGCAGACCGATGTCGGTCGAGCCCACGACCTCGCCGGCGAGCACGCCCACGGCCTGGCCGATCTGCTGGCCGAACATGGCACCGCCCATGGACCGCATCATGCCGATCAGGGGGCCGGCCATGGCCTGCATCTCCTCGGGCAGGACATCGCCCATCGCCAGGCCGACGCGCTCCGCCACCGGGTCCACCAGCTGCTGCCAGGCGGGCAGCGAGGCCTCGACCCACTCGGCGCGGCTCCACGCCACCGTGGAGACGGAACCCGAGGGCAGCGACGTCACTCCGTCCAGCCACAGGTCGGCAAGACGCAGCGCCTCGTCGACGGAGGACCGCTCCGCGGGGCCGACGCTCGCGTCCTTGCTGCCGTCCGTGGTGCCCTGCGACACCGTCTGGCGGGCGATCTGCTTGGCCATGTCCCAGTTGACCGGGCCGCCCTCGTAGCTCAGCATCTGGCCGAGCTGCTGGAAGGCCGCGCCCAGGTCGTTCGGGTTCATCGAGCCGAACATCGCGGCGAACGGGTTGTCCCCTCCCGCGCCGGGCCCGAAGCCGAACGGGTTCGCCGGCCCGCCCGGGCCCTGCCCACCACCGGTGGGGTCCTTCTTCTTGCCTTCGTCGCCGTCTTCCGGCTCCTCCGGCGGAAGGCCGAATCCGAATGGGGTGTCACTCACGGGTTTCCTCGGCTCGTAGGGCCGCCGGCTCGAACCGACGGCGACTGCCCGACATCACCATCCAGCGTAGACACCGAAGACCGCTCGGGCCCTCAGTGCTCCGCCGGCTCCCGGCCTGCGGCAGGATGGACGCCACCTGGTACGTACGCGTCATTCGGGTACGTACTGAAGACAACCGCTGGAGACGCCCGGTGAGTTCCCCAGATCCGCAGGTTCGCGTAGCGCGAAACCTGGCCGACCCCTCGCCCGAAAGCAAGCCCGCGAAAAATTCTTCCCGTGACCGCGGCCCCGTCGTCGCGGTCACCGGCGCCGCGACCGGTGTAGGTGAACTCCTCACCGCCCACCTCGCCGCATCCGACGAGATCAAGCAGGTCATCGCCATCGACGAGCGCCGCGGGGACGTCTCCGAGGCGACATGGCACATCCTGGACGTCCGCGACCCGGCCATCGCCGAGAAGCTGCGCGGAGCCGACGTCGTCGTCCACATGGCGCTCGACCTCGACCTGGAGACCGATCCCGCCGCCCGTACCGCGTACAACGTGCGCGGTACGCAGACCGTGCTGACGGCGGCGGCGGCCGTGGGCGTCCACCGGGTCGTGCTGTGCACCTCGGCGATGGTCTACGGCGCTCTTCCCGACAACGACATCCCGCTCGCCGAGGACGCCGAGCTGCGGGCGACGGCGGAGGCCACCGGCGTCGGCGACCTGCTGGAGATCGAGAGGCTCGGCCGCCGTGCGCCCCGCGCCCACCCCGGACTCAACGTCACGGTGGTGCGTCCCACGGTCCTCGTCGGTGGCACGGACACGGCGCTCACCCGCTACTTCGAGTCCCCCAGGCTCCTCGTCGTCGCAGGCTCGCGCCCGGCCTGGCAGTTCTGCCACGTCGACGACCTGGTGAGCGCCCTGGAGTACGCGGCCCTCGAGAAGATCGAGGGGGAGTTCGCGGTCGGCTGCGACGGCTGGCTCGAGCAGGAGGAGGTGGAGGAGCTCTCCGGGGTGCGCCGTATGGAGCTCCCGTCCGCCGTCGCTCTCGGTGCCGCGGCCAGGCTGCACCGGATCGGCCTCACGCCGTCCCCGGCGGGCGACCTCGCGTACACCATGCACCCCTGGGTGGTCAGCGTGAGCCGGCTCCACGACGCGGGATGGCGTCCCCGCTGGACCAACGAGGAGGTCCTCGCGGCGCTCCTGGCAGAGGTGGAGGGGCGCCACACGGTCGCCGGCCGGCGACTCGGCCGCAAGGACGCCACCGCGGCCGGCGCCGCGGGGGCGACCGTGGCGCTGCTCGGCACCGCGGCGCTGGTCCGACGGGCCCGGAAGGCACGCCGCCGCTTCTAGGCCGAGGGCGCCTGCTCACCCCGCCTGGTAGGAGGCTCCAAGCGGGCGGGCCTGCCATCGGTCGAACCCGCCCTTACGGGATGTCGGTGCCGTGCGGCACGATGGCCTCATGGCACGCACCCACGACCACCCCGGCGAGCAGGCTGCCCAGGATCCCATCCGGCTCCTGGACATCCGCGACACGCCGCTGTCCGTCGACGAGATCTTCCGCGCGGTCGGGGACGACGCCGCCGGGGGCATGGCGCTCTTCGTCGGCACGGTGCGCAATCACGACGACGGCCAGGACGTCGGCTCCCTCGGATACTCCTGCCATCCGACGGCCGGTGACGAGCTCCGCAGAGTGGCCGAGAAGGTGGTGGCGGAGTTCCCCGTACGCGCGCTGGCCGCCGTCCACCGGGTGGGTGAACTGGGCGTCGGCGATCTGGCGGTGGTGGTCGCCGTGTCCTGCGCCCATCGGGGTGAGGCCTTCGACGCCTGCCGCAAGCTGATCGACGACCTCAAGCACGAGGTCCCGATCTGGAAGCACCAGCGTTTCTCCGACGGTACGGAGGAGTGGGTCGGAGCCTGCTGAGCGCAAACCGCCCCGGGGGGCATCAGCCCCGATTTGCGTAACCGCACCCCTGCCGTGAGCGTTGGTCCTGCAGGTGGTTAATCTGCTGATCGTCAGTTGCGGTCGCTCATGGGGTAGGGAGGTCGTGATGGCAGCACTCGCTTGGCTTCTGATTCCGTTCATAGCTGCTCTTGGCGCGGCGATATGGGGCGGGTGGGCAGCCCGCAACCGTACGACCGGCGATGTCAGGGAACTCGCCGGTCACGCCAGATTCCGTGAAGTGATGGAGAAGTCCCGCTCCGGTTCCGAGGCCGTCTGAGACCCCGGAGTCGTACGCGGTCGCCAACGCCGCAATGCTCCCGCTCGCCACAGACGCGTTCCGCGCGGCGAGCGCACCGGCCCCCCGGGTCCCTCCGTGACCCCCTCGCCGGCCGCCCCGTACGGCCCGGCCCCGACGGTGCACTGACAGGCCGTTCCCGTACTGTCGTTCCATGCCACGCCGCACCGCGACGATGCTCGCCTCCACCCTCATCCTCATCGCGCTGCTCTGCGCAGGCGTGCTGATTCGCGTGCCGTATGCGGAGATGTCCCCCGGGCCGACCGTGAACACGCTCGGCGACGCACGTGGCGAACCGGTCCTGCACATCAGTGGGCGCAAGACGTATCCGACGTCGGGGAACCTCAACATGACGACGGTCCGCGTCACGGGCGCGGACTACGACATGAACATCGTCGAGGCCGTCTACGGCTGGCTGGCCCACGACAGCGTGATCGTGCCCCACGACACCCTCTATCCGGACGGCAAGACGGAGGAGCAGTCGACGCAGGAGAACGCGGAGGAGTTCAGCCAGTCCCAGGAGAGCGCCAAGGTCGCGGCCCTGGAGGAGCTGAAGATCCCCGTCACGTCCCGAGTGGTCGTCTCGACGGTGGTCAAGGACAGCGCCGCTCAGGGCGTGCTGCACGCGGGCGATGTGATCAAGGCCGTCGACGGCACGGCGGTCGAGCAGCCGCAGGACGTCGCGAAGCTCGTCACGAAGCACGAGCCGGGCGAGGAGGTCGTCTTCACGGTCATCCCCGCCAAGGCGGCGGCCGCCGCCGAGAAGGCGGGCAAGGAGCCCAAGGGCGCGCGCGACGTCACGCTCACGACGCGCAAGGCCCCCGAGGACCCCTCGAACCCGTCCGAGGACCGGGCGATCGTGGGGATCCAGGCGGGGACCGACCACACGTTCCCGTTCGACATCGACATCAAGCTGGCCGACGTGGGCGGCCCGAGCGCCGGACTGATGTTCTCGCTGGGCATCATCGACAAGCTGACGCCCGGGAAGCTGACGGGCGGCGAGTTCATCGCGGGCACCGGCACCATCGACGACGACGGGAAGGTCGGCCCCATCGGCGGGATCAACATGAAGCTGGTCGGCGCGCGCGACGCGGGCGCCCAGTACTTCCTGACCCCGGACGACAACTGCGCCGCCGCGGCGTCCGACACCCCGGACGGCCTCACCCTGGTCCGGGTGAAGACCCTGGACGACGCGAAGAAGTCCCTGGAGAAGATCCGAACGGGGGACACGGCCGGGCTGCCGAGCTGCTCGGCGAGCTGAGGCCGGCCCCCGTCGGAGACGTCAGGACTCGAAGGTCGCCGCGAGTGCCTCGGCAAGCCCGGGAACCAGTCCGGCGCCGGTCAGGACCTCGGTCGGGGAGTCCTTCTCCCGCAGTCGCACGGCGGAGTCCCGGGCCCCGTCGCGCAGCACCGCCACGGTCATCCGCACCTCCTGCCGGTCAGGGTGCCCGGCGACCCACTCCGTCAGCTGGGCGTCGGTCAGCCCGTCCGGCACGGACGCCTCCGCGGAAGGCGGCAGCATCATGCGCTCCACGGTCATGGCGCAGCCGACGACGGCGTCGGGCCAGGCGATCGTGGCGAGGAACTCGTCCAGAGCGGTGCCTGCGGGGAGCTCCTCCTGCTCGACAGGGGTGAGAGCGGCGGTCGTGGAAGCGGTGTCGTCGAGGCCGAGCTGGGCGGCGAGGCCCGGCTCGTGGGCGCGCAGCCGGGCGGTGTCCACCAGGGCGAACAGTCTGGCGGGCTGGTCCCAGCCCAGACCTGCGGCGTAGGCGTCGATTTCGAGGACGGCGACGGTGAGTGGGCTCGCGGCCATCGGAGGGCCTGAGGGGGAAACGTTGGGCATGCTGAACATCCTGCCTCCTTCTGCCCCGGTAACGGGAACTAGGTAAAGCCTCAGTAAGTTGCATAGGTGGGCTCTACGATCGCTGGGCCTGCTTCACACGACCGCGAACTTCGAGGTGCGCACGTTGGCTTTCCAGATGCCGGACCGCGGCGGAGGCCCGACCGGGCCACGGATCAGAGTCGGCCGCCCGTCCCGGCGCGTCCGTACCCTGCTCATGACATTGGGTGTCCTGGCGGTTCTCGCCATGGCTTTTGTCATGTTCGCCGGGTTCTGGACGGACTGGCTCTGGTACAGGTCGGTCGCGTATTCGTCCGTCTTCACCACCACTCTGTGGACCAAGATCGGGCTGTTCCTCGTCTTCGGACTGCTGATGGCCGTCGCCATCGGCGTGAACATCTGGCTCGCGCACCGGCTCCGGCCGCCGTTGAGCGCGATGTCGCTGGAACAGCAGAGCCTGGACCGCTACCGGATGAGCGTCGCCCCGTACAAGAAGTGGGTGCTGCTCGCCGTCACCGCGCTCGTCGGGCTGATCGCGGGCGCCTCCGCGTCGGGCCAGTGGCGTACCTGGCTGATGTACGTCAACGGCGTGCCGTTCGGGCAGAAGGACCCCCAGTTCAAGCTGGACGTCGCCTTCTTCGCCTTCGACCTGCCGTGGTACCGCTTCCTGCTGGGATTCGGCTTCGCCGCGGTGGTGCTGTCGCTGATCGCGGCGGCGCTGACCCACTACCTCTACGGCGGACTGCGGGTCACGAGCCCCGGCGCGCGCGCCACGGGCGCGGCCACCGGCCACCTCTCCGTGCTGCTCGGCATCTTCGTGGCGCTGAAGGCCGTGGCGTACTGGCTCGACCGGTACGGCCTGGCCGTGAAGTCCAGCGACTTCAAGGCCACGGACAACTGGACGGGCCTGCGGTACGTCGACGCCAACGCCTATCTGCCGGCGAAGACGATCCTGTTCTGCATCGCCGTGATCTGCGCGCTGCTCTTCTTCGCGACCCTCTGGCGGCGTACCTGGCAGTTGCCCGTCATCGGCTTCGGCCTGATGGTGCTGTCGGCGATCCTGATCGGCGGCCTCTATCCGGCGATCGTGCAGAAGTTCCAGGTCCAGCCCAACGAGCAGGCCAAGGAAGCCCCGTTCATCCGGAAGAACATCGACGCGACGCGTGATGCCTACGACATCGACGACGCGAAGGTGGACGACTACTCCGGCAAGGGCACCACGACGGACGAAGCCAAGCTCCGCACCTCCGCGGGCGAGGCCGCCAGTTACCGGGTGATGGACCCGAACGTCGTCTCGCCGGCCTTCCAGCAGCTCCAGCAGAGGAGGAACTACTACCAGTTCCCCAAGACGCTGGACGTCGACCGCTACAAGGGTGAGGACGGCAAGGAGCAGGACACCGTCATCGGCCTGCGCGAGCTGAACCTCGACGGGCTCCCCAAGCGGAACTGGATCAACGACCACTTCACGTACACCCACGGCTACGGCGCCATCGCGGCCCGCGGCACCACGACGGGCACCAACCCGGCGGGCTCCCCGGACTTCACCGAGTCGGGTCTTCCGACCACGGGCGAGCTGGGGGAGTACCAGCAGCGGATCTACTACGGCGAGAAGACCGAGCAGTACTCCATCGTCGGCGGGCCCCAGAAGGAGCTCGACTACGAGGAGGACGGCGAGAAGACCACCAGCTACAAGGGCAAGAGCGGGGTCAGTCTCTCCAACGCCTTCAACCGCGCGGCCTACGCGGTGTCCTTCAGCGAGCCGCAGATACTGTATTCGGGAGCCATCGGCGAGGGCTCGCGCATCCTGTACAACCGGACTCCCAAGGAGCGCGTCGAGGCGGTCGCCCCCTGGCTGACGATCGACGGCGACGCCTATCCGGCGGTCGTCGGCAAGCGCATCCAGTGGGTCGTCGACGCGTACACCACGACCAACGGCTACCCGTACGCCTCGCGCACGACGCTCGGCGACACCACGGCCGACTCGCTCACCACCAACCAGCGCGCGGTCGTCGCCCAGCAGAACCAGGTCAACTACATCCGCAACTCGGTGAAGGCCACCGTGGACGCGTACACGGGCAAGGTCACGCTCTACGAGTGGGACACCAAGGACCCGGTGCTCAAGACGTGGCGCAAGGCCTTCCCCGGAACCGTGAAGTCCCGGGGTGACATCCCGCAGGCTCTGATGGACCACCTGCGGTATCCCCAGGACCTGTTCAAGGTCCAGCGGGAGCTGCTGACGCGCTACCACGTCGAGGACCCCGCGCAGTTCTACAGCGGCAGTGACGCCTGGCAGGTGCCGGACGACCCCACGAACAAGGAGCCCGGGGCCGTTCCGCCGTACTACCTGAGCATGAAGATGCCGGGCCAGGACGCACAGAAGTTCTCGCTCACCACGACGTTCACCCCGAGAGGACGGCCGAACCTCGGGGCGTTCATGGCGGTGGACGCCGACGCGTCCGGCAAGGACTACGGCACGATAAGGCTGTTGAGAGTCACCAACACGGTGAAGGGCCCCGGCCAGGTGCAGAGCGAGCTCAACGGCAACGACGACGTCGCCGAGTTCGTGAGAAACCTCAAGGGCACCGACTCGGACATCGAGTACGGAAACCTGCTGACCGTGCCGCTCGACGGCGGATTCCTCTACATCGAACCGGTCTACACGCGCGGTGGCACGCAGAACTACCCGTTGCTGCGCAAGGTGGCCGCCTCGTACGGGTCGAAGATCGTGTTCGAGAACAGTCTCGGGGAGGCGCTCAACGCGGTCTTCGGGGTCGAGGGGTCCGATACGACCACGCCTCCGACCGAGCCGACCGATCCAGGTGACACCACTGAGCCGCCGGCCACCGGGGAAGCGGCTCTGAAGAGGGCCATCGCGGACGCCCAGACCGCCTACACGGCGGGTGAGACGGCTCTCAAGGAGCAGGACTGGGAGGCCTACGGCAAGGCCCAGGCCGACCTGGAGGACGCGCTCAGGCGGGCCGCGGCGGCGCAGCCGAAGCCCGGCGGCGCCGAGGGTGCCCCAGGTGCCGAGGGCGCCGGGAAACCGCGAGAGGGCGACGAGAAGCCCGAGGGCGGCGCCGACCAGGGCAGCTGAGAAAGCTCCACCCCGCGTCGTGGTACTGTTTGAACACAACGACGCGGGGTGGAGCAGCTCGGTAGCTCGCTGGGCTCATAACCCAGAGGTCGCAGGTTCAAATCCTGTCCCCGCTACTGGAAGGTGAAGGCCCGGATCCTTTGGATCCGGGCCTTCGTCGTGCCGTGAAGTCCTTTCTCAAGTTGTCGGAGTGAAGTGCGGTTCGCGGGGCACCAGTTGGACCCAACCGTGTTTCACTTGTCTCTCTGTGGGCATGTCGACAAAACGCTGAAGTGACCTCACTGGCCGCGATATACCAGGTGTACGCGGGTTGCAGGTGGTGCGACGATGGTATTTATGGGGGACAGGGCAACTCTGTTGGAGACAGGGCGGTTTGTGCAGCGACGCGGCCGGACGACGGAAAACGAGGCAGATGCGGCATTCGCCGATGCCCTGGCCAGGACCGCTGACACCGTCGACGGCGTCCACGGGGCCGCCGGACCCGCCGCGGACATCGCCGGCACGACCGGCGCCGCCGATGAGGCCGACGCCACCGGACGCGCGGGCGTCACCGGGGGTGCGGACACCTCCGACACCACGGATCACGCGGACGAGACGGAGGCGCGGCACCGGCGTGCGGCGGACTCCGGTGACACGGCGTCCATGAGCGTTCTGGGCGCACTCCTGCTGCGCCGGGGAGACCTGGACGGCGCGGAGGCCTACCTGCGGGCGGCCACGGCCGAGGGCGACCGGGCCGCGGCCAACAATCTCGGCGTGCTCCTCCACCAGAGGGGATACGCGGACGAGGCGGCCGGGTGGTGGCGCATCGCCGCTGTCGCCGGCTCCGCCGCCGCGGCACACGCGCTCGGGCGGCACTTCCGGGAGCGCGGGGACGAGCCGGGAGCCGAGTACTGGCTGCGCCAGTCCGCCGAGCAGGGCCACGCACTGGGGGCCTACGCGCTGGCCGACCTGCTGGAGCACCGTGGTGACGCCGGAGCCGAGCGCTGGCTGCGCGCCGCCGCCGAGCAGGGGCACAGGGAGGCGGCGTACCGCCTGGCCCGGACGATCGAGCGCACCGCCGTGGGGGACGCGTACGACGCCTTCGGCCCGGGCCGTGTCGTCGGTGAGGACCGCCGGGGGCTGGGCGCCGGTACGCCGGTGCATCGGGACGGTCCCGTCGCTGGCCCCGATCCCCGCCGGGTCGGCGAGGCCGAGCAGTGGTACCGCCAGGCGGCGGCGCGCGGTCACCGCCGTGCCGCCCTGCATCTCGGCGCCATCCTCGAGCAGCGCGGCGAGCTGAAGGAGGCCGGCCGCTGGTACCTCACGGCCGCCAAGGACGGCGAGCCCCGGGCGGCCTGCGCCCTCGGATTCCTGCTGCGTGACGCGGGTGACGAGGAGAGCGCGGCCGTGTGGTGGCTCCGGGCCGCCCAGGACGGCGACGGCAACGCCGCCAACGCGCTGGGTGCCCTGCACGCGGCCAGGGGCGAGCAGCAGACCGCGGAGCGCTGGTACCGGGCCGCCATGGACGCCGGTGACGTCAACGGGGCGTACAACCTAGGCCTGCTCTGTGCCGCCCAGGACCGCATACCTCAGGCCGAGCAGTGGTACCGCCGTGCCGCCTACGCAGGGCACCGTGAGGCGGCGAACGCGCTGGCCGTGCTGCTGCTCCAGGCGGGGGACGCGACCGGGGCCGAGCCCTGGTTCTCCAAGGCGGCGGAGGCGGGGAGCGTGGACGCCGCCTTCAACCTCGGCATCCTGCACGCCGGGCGCGACGAGGACCGCACGGCGCTGGGCTGGTACCAGCGGGCGGCGGCGGCCGGCCACACCGACGCGGCCCTCCAGGTCGGCATGGCTCTGCTGCGGGACGGCGACGAACGGGAGGCCGAGCGCCATCTGCGCTGCGCGGCGGGCGGGGGCAGCGCCGAAGCCGCCTTCCGGCTGGCCGGCGTCCTCGATCTGCGCCAGCCTGCTCCGGGTCCCCCCGCGCTGGGGGAGCCGATGCCGGAGAAGACCGAGTGCGAGGAGTGGTACGAGAGAGCGGCCGAGCAGGGCCACCGCCGTGCCCAGGTCAGGGTCGGCATGCTCGCCGCCGCACGCGGTGACATGGCCGGTGCTGCGCGCTGGTACCGCGAGGCCGCCGAGTCGGGCAGTCGTAACGGAGCGTTCAACCTGGGCCTGCTGCTCGCCCGCGAGGGCAGTGAGCGTGAGGCGGCTCTGTGGTGGAGCCGTGCCGCGAACGACGGGCACGGCCGGGCCGCCCTGCGTCTCGCGCTCCTCGCCGCCCGCCGGGGCGAGCTCACCGAGGGGCAGCGCTGGTGTTCCCGCGCGGTCGAGCTGGGGCCGGCGGAGGTGGCCGAGCGGGCCGCGCGGCTGCTGGAGGCGTTGCACCAGGAGCTCACCGCGTGACAGGAGCTGCCCCCGCCGCTGCCGGGCGGGTGTCCCTCGAATGAATTTGCTCAGGTCGGTGGGGGTGCCGTAGTGTTGCACTCACAACGACGCGGGGTGGAGCAGCTCGGTAGCTCGCTGGGCTCATAACCCAGAGGTCGCAGGTTCAAATCCTGTCCCCGCTACTGAAAGTCAGAGGCCCGGATCCTTCCAAGGATCCGGGCCTCTGACGTATGCCCGCGTGCTGCCGTCGCACCCGGCGCGCGAGGCGTCCCGGCCCGAGGGGGCCACCCCGCGCCGGACGGCGCGGGGTGGGCGTCAGGCCGTGGCGGCGCAGTTCGGGCAGACGCCGCGGTAGGTCACCTCGACGTCGGAGACGGTGAACCCGAAGCGCTCGTCGTCCGGCAGGTCGGCCAGCGGGTTGCCGGACGGGTGTACGTCGCGGATGGCTCCGCAGCGTCCGCAGACCAGGTGGTGGTGGGGGCGGTGGGCGTTCGGGTCGTACCGCTTCGCCCGGCGGTCGGTGGAGACCTCGATGACCTCTCCGAGGGACACCATCTCGCCCAGGGTGTTGTACACGGTGGCGCGGGAGATCTCGGGCAGCCGCTCGACGGCCCTCGCGTGGACCTCGTCCGCCGTCAGGTGCACGTGGTCCCCCTCGAGAACCTCGGCCACCACGCGCCGCTGTGCCGTCATGCGCCAGCCGCGTCCACGAAGTCGTTCCAGGAGGTCACTCATGGCCCCAGCCTAACAGTGGAGCGGCCGAGTCCCGAATAGGTGTGACTTTAGATGCCAGCTTGACTTGGACTAAGTCCATTGTAGGATCGGTGACGTATTGGCCAAGGACAGGCTGCGGCCGAGAACAGGCTGCACAGGGAACGACGCTGTGCAGGACATGACGCAGGAGGCGCGCGTGACTCAGGGACCGCTCACCACGGAGGCCGGCGCTCCGGTGGCCGACAATCAGAACAGCGAGACCGCTGGTCCGGGTGGACCGGTTCTCGTCCAGGACCAGGCGCTTCTCGAGAAGCTCGCCCACTTCAACCGCGAGCGCATCCCGGAGCGCGTCGTGCACGCCCGGGGCGCCGGTGCGTACGGCACCTTCACGCTGACCCGGGACGTCTCGCGGTGGACCCGGGCGAAGTTCCTGTCGGAGGTCGGCAAGCAGACCGAGACCTTCCTGCGGTTCTCCACCGTGGCGGGCAACCTCGGCTCCGCCGACGCGGTGCGTGACCCCCGCGGCTGGGCGCTCAAGTTCTACACCGAGGAGGGCAACTACGACCTCGTCGGCAACAACACCCCGGTGTTCTTCATCCGGGACGCCATCAAGTTCCCCGACTTCATCCACACCCAGAAGCGCGACCCGTACACCGGTTCGCAGGAGGCGGACAACGTCTGGGACTTCTGGGGCCTGTCGCCCGAGTCCACGCACCAGGTGACCTGGCTCTTCGGTGACCGGGGCATCCCCGCCTCGTACCGCCACATGGACGGCTTCGGTTCGCACACGTTCCAGTGGAACAACGAGGCCGGCGAGGTCTTCTGGGTCAAGTACCACTTCAAGACGGACCAGGGCATCAAGAACCTCACCACCGAGGAGGCCGTGCGCCTCTCCGGCGTCGACCCCGACAGCCACCAGCGCGACCTCCGCGAGTCCATCGAGCGCGGCGAGTTCCCGTCCTGGACGGTGCAGGTCCAGATCATGCCGGCGGCGGAAGCGGCCACGTACCGCTTCAACCCGTTCGACCTGACCAAGGTGTGGCCGCACGCCGACTACCCGCCGATCGAGATCGGCAAGCTGGAGCTCAACCGCAATCCGGACAACGTGTTCGCCGAGGTCGAGCAGTCGATCTTCAGCCCGGCGCACTTCGTTCCCGGCATCGGCCCGTCACCCGACAAGATGCTCCAGGGGCGCCTCTTCGCCTACGGCGACGCCCACCGCTACCGCGTCGGCATCAACGCCGACCACCTGCCGGTGAACCGGCCGCACGCCACCGAGGCCCGCACCAACAGCCGTGACGGCTATCTGTACGACGGCCGGCACAAGGGGACGAAGAACTACGAGCCGAACAGCTTCGGCGGCCCCGCCGAGACGGGCCGTCCGCTCTGGCAGCCCGTCCCCGTCACGGGTGGCACGGGCAACCACGAGACGCCGCTCCACTCCGAGGACGACGACTTCGTGCAGGCCGGCAACCTCTACCGGCTCATGTCCGAGGACGAGAAGGACCGGCTGATCGACAACCTCGCCGGCTTCATCTCCAAGGTCTCGCGCGACGACATCGCCGAGCGCGCGATCGACAACTTCCGTCAGGCCGACGGTGACTTCGGCAAGCGGCTGGACGCCGCGGTCCAGGCCCTGCGCGGATAGCACGGACGCTTGCCGGCGGCGGGCCGGATCCCCTGGACGGTTCAGGGGGTCCGGCCCGCGGTCGTGTCCGGCTCCGGCGGTCCGGCCCCCGGTCAGAGCGCCAGTTCGGCCGGGCGCCTTCTGGCGGGGACCCAGCACCTGATGATGTCGCGCACCGAGACGATCCCCACGGGACCCTCGCCGTCCAGCACGATCAGGTGCCGGAAGCCGCCGTGCGTCATGGCCTCCGCGGCCTCCTCCAGAGTCCAGGCGGGCGAGGCGAAGACCACGTCGGTGGTCGTGTGCGCGGCCGCCGTCTCCGTGTCGGGGTCCAGTCCCGCGCCGAGCGCGTCGAGGATGTCCCGCTCGGTGAGGATGCCGAGTCCGCAGGTGTCGGGATCGTGGACGACAGCCGCTCCGATGCGCCGGGCCGACATCAGCCGGGCCGCCTGACGGAGTGTGTGGGCCGGGCCGATGGTGAGGACCAGGGTGCTCATGGCGTCACGGACGAGCATGCGAGGAGCCACCTCCTTCGGAGAGCGACCTTGTGGGGCGGCCCTTCGTGAGCCGGTTCACAAGTTCACAAGTGGGGGGACCCCAGAGTCGCACCCACAGGGAGCCGCTACAAGGGGGCGGGCGCCTCCTCCAGGCCGGATCCCGGCCGGGCCGGCCGCCTAGGAGCGCTGGTTGAGATAGCCGAGCAGCTCGTGGTGGAGCAGCCCGTTGGACGCCGCCGCGTTGCCGCCGCCGGGGCCGGAGACCCCGTCCAGGCTGGTGAACCGCCCGCCGGCCTCCTGGACGATGATCGCGTTCGCCGCCATGTCCCACAGGGAGAGCTCGGGCTCGGCGCAGATGTCCACCGACCCCTCGGCGACCATCATGTACGGCCAGAAGTCCCCGTATCCACGGGTGCGCCAGCAGGCCCGGGTCAGATCCATGAAGCCGTCGAGCCGGCCCTGTTCCTCCCAGCCGGTCATCGACGCGTACGCGAACGAGGAGTCCGCGATCCGCTCGACCTTCGACACGTGCAGCCGTGTCGCGGAGGTCAGGCTGCGGCCGGAGAAGGCTCCGGCACCCTTCGCCGCCCACCAGCGGCGGTTCAGCGCGGGGGCCGACACCACGCCGACCACCGGCTGGAAGCCGTCCTCGCCCGCCTCCATCAACGAGATCAGCGTCGCCCAGACGGGGACACCGCGTACGTAGTTCTTGGTGCCGTCGATCGGGTCGACGACCCAGCGCCGTGGACCGGAGCCCTCGACGCCGTACTCCTCGCCCAGGATCGCGTCGCGGGGGCGGGCCCGGTGGAGATGCCCACGGATCAGCTCCTCCGCGTGTTTGTCGGCCTCGCTCACCGGGGTCATGTCCGGCTTCGTCTCGACCTTGAGGTCCAGGGCCTTGAACCGGTCCATCGTCGCCGCGTCGGCGGCGTCCGCCAGGACGTGGGCCAGGCGCAGATCATCGTGGTAATCGGGCATGCCGTCACAGTATCCAGAGCCACCCGCCCGGGCTACACGGCCCCGGCGCGCGGCCCCTCGGCAGTGCCCCGGAGCCCGTCGACCCTGGTGGGCGGGTCCCCGGCGTGGGAGGCGGCGATGCCCTCAGCGCGAGAAGCCCTGCTGGACTCGGCACGCTCCGCGCTGCCCTGGGCGGCGGTGCGCAGGGCCGACGTCGCGGCCGGGGCCGGGGTCTCCCGGCAGACCCTCTACAACCAGTTCGGCGGCAAGGACGGCCTCGGCCGCGCACTCGTCCGGCGCGCGGCCGACGACTGCCTGGCCGGCGTGGCACAGGCGCTCGACACCCACCGCACCCGGCAGGAGGGCCGCTGGAACTCGCCCGTTACACGGTCCGGGCCGCCCGCGCGGACGCCCTGGTCAAAGCACTTCTGACCGGCGTCCGGGGGGGGCCACCTACCGGGACCTGGAGGCCCGGCGGCGGAACGTTACGGCGCCGCCGACGCCCACCGAACTGCTCACGCTCGTCCGTGACCGGGCCGTGGTCATGCTGGACGAGGGCTCCCCGGCGCGTGACCTGGCGGAGCCGGCCCTGCTCTGCGAGGTCGCTCCGGCTCGCACTGTCCTGCGCGTTGGTGCCGGCGCCCCCACGCTCGGCCCGCGGACTCAGTGCGTCGAGCCCGACAGCTGGAGACCGATCACACCGATGATCACCAGCGAGATCGACACCAGCTTGAGCGTGGAGACCACGTCGTCGAGGAAGACCATGCCGTAGATCGCGGTACCGGCCGCTCCGATGCCCGTCCACACCGCGTAGGCCGGGCCGACGTCGAGCTTCTTGAGAGCCATCGTGAGGAGACCGAAGCTCCCGAGGGCGAACGCACAGAAGGCGATCGTCGGCCAGATACGGGTGAACCCGTGCGAGAGCTTCAGACACACGGCGAAGCCGGTCTCCAGCAGTCCGGCGACCACGACCAGCAACCACGCCATCGTCAGGTGCCTCCCACGTAGGTGACGCTTCGTCCCGCTTGCGCGATTATGCCCTTACCAGCCGTGGGAGCCCGCAAACGTGCGCGAGTCGGGCGGGCGGCGTCCGCCGCCGTCCTCAGTCGCCCTCGCGGCGCTCCCGGGTCGAGAGCAGTCTCCGCAGTGAGTCCAGCCGAGCCGGATCGGCGTGACCCTCCGTCACCCAGGCGTCCAGGGCGCACTCCGGCTCCTGCCCGTCGTGGGTGCAGCCGCGCGGACAGTTCTCCGTGCCCGGCTGGAGGTCGGGGAAGGCGTTGATGACTCGTGAGGGGTCGACGTGGTGGAGCCCGAACGACCGTACGCCGGGGGTGTCGACCACCCAGCCGCGGCCGTCCGGCAGCGGCAGCGCGAGAGCCGAGGTGGTGGTGTGCCTGCCGCGCCCGGTGACCGCGTTGACGACCCCGGTCGTCCGCCGGCGGTCCTTCGGCACGAGGGCGTTGACCAGGGTCGTCTTTCCGACCCCGGAGTGCCCCACGAAGGCGGTCACACGGTCGTTCAACAGCTCTCGCACCCGGTCGGCGGCGTCGCCGTTCTCCAGCTCCTCGCGGCTGGTCACGATGTAGGGGACGCCCAGCGGGGTGTACGCCTCCAGGAGCTTGTCCGCCGAGGCCAGGTCGGACTTGGTCAGCACCAGGAGCGGGGTGAGTCCGCCGTCGTACGCCGCCACCAGGCAGCGGTCGATCATGCGCGGACGGGGTTCCGGATCTGCGAGGGCGGTGACGATGGCCAACTGGTCGGCGTTGGCGACGACCACCCGCTCGAACGGATCGTCGTCGTCGGCCGTGCGGCGGAGCACCGATGTGCGGGCGCCGATCCGCACGATGCGCGCCAGGGTGTCCTTGTCGCCCGAGAGGTCACCCACCAGGGAGACGCGGTCGCCGACCACGGCGGCCTTGCGGCCCAGCTCGCGGGCCTTCATGGCCGTCACGGCGCGGCCGTCGACGAGGCAGGTGAGCCTGCCGCGGTCGACCGTGAGCACCATGCCGTCCTGAGCGTCCTCGTGCTTGGGGCGCGTGTGGGTGCGGGGCCGGTTGCCCTTGGGGTTGGGACGGACGCGGATGTCGTCCTCGTCGGGGTTCTTCCCGTAGCGGCGCATGCCCTCAGACCCCGCGCCCCGGTGAGACACCGAGTGCGCCGGGTGAGACGCCGACGGCGCCGGAGGGTTCGCCGAGCATTCCGGTCCACATCTCCGGGAAGTCGGGCAGGGTCTTGGCCGTCGTGCCGACGTTCTCGATCTCCACCCCCGCCACCGCGAGACCGATGATCGCTCCGGCGGTCGCCATCCGGTGGTCGTCGTACGTCCGGAAGATGCCACCGTGCAGCGGGCGGGGCGTGATCCGCAGGCCGTCGGCCGTCTCCGTGACGTCGCCGCCGAGACCGTTGATCTCCTTGGTGAGTGCCGCGAGCCGGTCCGTCTCGTGCAGCCGCAGATGGGCGACGCCCTTCAGGGTGGACGGGGAGTCCGCGAGGGCGGCGAGGGCCGCGATGCCCGGCGTCAGCTCACCGACCTCGCTCAGGTCGACGTCGATGCCGTGGACCGTGCCCGAGCCGGTGAAGGTGAGGCCGCGCTCGGTCAGCTCGCAGGCGCCACCCATCGCGGTGAAGATCTCGCGCAGCGCGTCACCCGGCTGGGTGGTCCGCCGGGGCCAGTCGGGGACGGTGACCCGGCCACCGGTCACCAGCGCGGCGGCCAGGAAGGGCTGGGCGTTGGAGAGGTCCGGCTCGACGGTCAGATCGCGGCCGAGGAGGGCGGAGGGGGAGACCCGCCAGACGTCGGGCTCGCCGCCCGTCTCGGGCTCGTCGACCTGGGCGCCGACCGAGCGCAGCATGTCGACGGTCATGCGGATGTGCGGCATGGAGGGCAGGGCCGAGCCGGTGTGGCGCACCTCGACGCCCTGGTTGAACCGGGGCGCGGACAACAGCAGCGCCGAGACGAACTGGGAGGAGGCGGAGGCGTCGATGGACACCGCGCCGCCGTCCAGAGCGCCCGCGCCGTGCACGGTGAGCGGCAGCGTCCCCCGGCCGTCGTCGTCGATCCGCGCCCCCAGGGACTTCAGCGCGCCGATCACGCCGTGCAGGGGCCGCTCGTAGGAGCGCGGGTCCCCGTCGAAGTGGACGGGGCCGTCCGAGAGGCAGGCCACGGGCGGCAGGAAGCGCATCACGGTCCCCGCGTTGCCGACGTCCACACGGGCGGGACCGTGCAGCCCGGCGGGGATGACCCGCCATGCCTCGCCCGAGCCGTCCGGGCCCACGCCCTCCTCGATGCCCACGCCCATCGCGCGGAGCGCCGAGGCCATCAGCAGGGTGTCGCGGGAGCGCAGCGGGCGGCGCAGCCACCCCGGCTCCGACGACAGGGAGGCGAGGACGAGAGCGCGATTGGTGACCGACTTGGATCCGGGCACGGTGACGGTGGCGTCGACGGCCCCGGTCGCTCGAGGGGCGGGCCAGAGGGCGGGGTGCACGGAACTTTCGGTCATGCCCTTCACTTTAGTGGCTCACCGCAATCCCAGATCCCGCTCAAACGGGCTGAAACCGACACGTAACACAACGGTGGTACAGGGCGCGTGCCCATGAGTACCCGCCCGCGCGCCGTCACAGGCCGAGCAGCCAGCGTCCACCGCCGGTCAGCGAGCAGAGCGACACCGCGTGGAAGAGGAAGAGCCACATGGCGGCCGGCGCGTGCGTCAGCCGGGCGAGCTGGTCGGCGTCCGAGTCGGGTGCGCCGCCGTACCGGCGCTTGGACTGCAGCTCGAACGCCGGGCGCACGCCGCCGAGCAGCAGGAACCAGACCACGGTGTACGCGAACGCCGACTGGACGTCGGCCGGGGTCAGCCAGGAGACCAGCAGGAAGGCCGTACCCGTGAGGATGACCGTCAGGGCGCCGTACAGGTTGCGGATCATCACGAGCATCACCGCGAGGAGGGCGGTCGCCAGCCACAGGAGCAGCGTGATCCGGCCGTTCGTCAGCAGCCAGGCACCACCCAGCCCGAGCAGCGGCGGCGCCGTGTAGCCGGCCGCCGCGGTGAGGATCATGCCGATGCCGGTGGGCTTGCCGCGGCTGACGGTGAGGCCGCTGGTGTCCGAGTGCAGACGGATGCCGGAGAGCTGCCGCCCGGTGAGCAGGGCCACCAGTCCGTGCCCTCCCTCGTGCGCGATGGTGATCGCGTTGCGCGACAGCCGCCACAGGAGGTTCGGCACCACCGCGACGAGCGCCACCGTGGCCGTGACGACCACCAGCCACTGCTCGGGGGCGGGCTGGGTCCCGAAGACGCGATCCCACAGATCGCCCAGGTCGGTGGTGTCCATGGTGGGGCGGCTCCTCGAAATCCTTGAGTGATCGGCGTCCACTCGACCGGCGGGTCGTGGCAGTCTGGCACTCATGTGCGGACGGTATGCAGCGAGTCGGCGGCCGGAAGACCTGACCGGGCTCTTCGGTGTGGAGAAGTGGGAACCCACGGAGACCTTGGAGCCCGACTGGAACGTCGCGCCGACCAAGGAGGTCTACGCGGTCCTGGACCGTCCTGTGAAGGACGCACACGATCAGCGTCCGGTTCGCCAGCTGCGGGCCCTGAAATGGGGACTCGTGCCCTCCTGGTCGAAGTCGCCGGAGGGCGGCGCGCGCATGATCAACGCACGCGCGGAGACCGTCCACGAGAAGCCGTCCTTCCGCCGCCCCTTCGTGTCGAGGCGCTGCATCCTGCCGGCCGACGGCTACTACGAGTGGGTCACCGGGGCCGACGAGCGGCAGCTGGAGGAGAAGGGGAAGAGGAAGCGGCCCCGCAAGCAGCCCTACTTCGTGACACCGGCGGACGGCTCCGTCTTCGCCATGGCGGGCCTGTACGACTTCTGGCGTGACCGGACCCTCCCGGACGACCACCCGGGGGCCTGGTGGGTGACCTGCTCGGTCATCACGACCGAGGCGGAGACGTCCCCGCTCGCCGTGGCCCCCGCCGGGGGACCGGCCTCCCTCTCCGAGATCCACCCGCGGATGCCGCTCATGCTGACCCCGGACCGCTGGGACGACTGGCTCGACCCGTCGCGCACCGGCGTCGAGGAACTCAGGGCGCTGCTGGAGCCGCCGCCGGGCGGACTGATGCGGGCCTATCCGGTGGCCACCGCGGTCAGCAACGTGCGCAACAACGGCCCGGAGCTCCTGGAGGAGCTGGCCGCGCCTGAGGTGAGCACGCTCTTCTGACCCGGCAGTATGGGCCTGTGAGCCGTACTGCAGGGACTGCGCGTAGGACAGAAGGCGTCGGCACGGACGCCGGAGAGGCCAGGATCACCTGGCTCCCCGCGGAGAGGGCGCGTCTGGTGCTCGCCGTCAGCCACGGCGCGGGCGGCGGCATCGAGGCCCGCGACCTCCAGGCGCTGGCCGCGGCGCTGCCGGACCGCCGGGTGACCGTGGCCCTGGTGGAGCAGCCGTGGCGGGTGGCCGGGAAGAAGCTGGCGCCGGCGCCCCGGACCCTGGACACCGGCTGGCGGGGGCTGTGGCCCGCGCTGACCGCCCCGGGGCTGCCCGTCGTCGCCGGGGGACGGAGCGCGGGGGCCCGGGTGGCCTGCCGTACGGCGGCGGAACTCGGAGCCCGCGCGGTGCTCGCCCTGAGCTTCCCCCTGCATCCGCCGGGCAAGCCCGAGAAGTCCCGCGCGGGCGAGCTGCTCGGCGCGGGTGTCCCCACCCTCGTGGTGCAGGGCGCACGCGACCCGTTCGGGCGGCCGGAGGAGTTTCCCCCGGGGGAGCACAGGCTCGTCGAGGTGCCGTACGCGGACCACGGTTTCGCCGTTCCCGCGAAGGCGCCCCTGACCCGGGATCAGGCGGTGGACCTCCTCGCCGGAGCGGTGGCCGACTGGCTGGACGGGCTCTCCTGACACGTGACCGCCCCCACCCGCACGGGCCCCGGGAATGCGCCGTGCGGGGCGGCTGTTGTGGGGGATGTCGGTACAACAACGTCGTACGTGGAGAGGGAGTCCGTCGCATGGGTTCGACCATCTGCCCGAGCCGCTCGAACGCCGCCGGACTGGAGTGGACGGTGCTTCACGCGGCCAAGAGCACTCCGGCGCGCGCCCAGGGCGGAGCCGATCGACAGCACGCGCGGAAGCAAGGTCGACTATTCTCCGAGGCGAGCGGGTCCGGTATCGGGTCCGCCACATCGTTGGAGGAGGTGGGTCCGGTCACTGGGACCGACACAGGGACCGACGACGGCCGTGCGCAGGAGACGACCGCCGAGCGCAACGCGCGCTTCGAGCGGGACGCCCTCGGATATCTGGACCAGATGTACTCGGCCGCGCTGCGCATGACGCGTAATCCCGCGGACGCGGAGGACCTGGTCCAGGAGACGTACGCCAAGGCGTACGGCTCCTTCCACCAGTTCCGTGAGGGCACGAACCTCAAGGCGTGGATGTACCGCATCCTCACCAACACCTTCATCAACTCGTACCGCAAGAAGCAGCGGGAACCCCAGCGGAGCGCCGCCGAGGAGATCGAGGACTGGCAGCTCGCGCGCGCCGAGTCGCACATGTCGACCGGGCTGCGCTCGGCGGAGTCCCAGGCACTCGACCACCTGCCGGACTCCGATGTGAAGTCCGCGCTCCAGTCGATCCCCGAGGAGTTCCGCATCGCCGTGTATCTCGCCGATGTGGAGGGCTTTGCCTACAAGGAGATCGCAGACATCATGGGGACACCCATCGGTACGGTGATGTCCCGCCTGCACCGGGGGCGCCGCCAGCTGCGCGGCATGCTGGAGGACTACGCGCGTGAGCGCGGGCTCGTCCCGGCCGGAGCCGGTGAGTCGGACGACAGGAAAGGCTCGGCCTCATGAGCTGCGGAGAGCCGCACGAGACGGACTGCTCAGAGGTTCTCGATCATCTCTACGAGTTCCTCGACCGTGAGATGCCCGAGGGCGACTGCACCAAGTTCGAGGTGCACTTCGAGGAGTGCTCGCCGTGCCTCGAGAAGTACGGCCTGGAGCAGGCGGTGAAGAAGCTGGTCAAGCGCTGCTGCGGGCAGGACGACGTCCCCGCCGACCTGCGTTCGAAGGTGATGGGACGGATCGACCTGATCCGTTCGGGCCAGGCGGTGCCCGAGCAGGACGTGGCCGTGAGCGGCGCCGACCGTCCGGCCGCGGCCGCCGAATGACGGTCGCCGCCGCCGGCTGACACCCGCCGGCCCGGGCGTCGCCTGTCGCGTTCCGTTCGTGTCACCCGAACGAGGTAATACGGCCCGTTCGGTCCCTGGCCGCACCCCGTCTCGCTAGCCTGGCGCCTCCATCGACCAGGCTGGGGGCGGGTGGTAAGGGTGAGGGGCACACCGGGGGCGGCGCGCGCCTACATCCTGTGCGCGGTGGTGGGCGCCGCGTTCTGCGCCCTGCCCGCGCTGTCCCCGGGGGCAGGGACCCCCTGGGGCACGCTGGGCCTCCTGGCCGCGCTCTACACCGCCTGTGAACTCGTCGGCCGCTGCCGTGCGTTCGGCGGTTCCGTGCCGGTCACCGCCGGATCGTTCTTCCCCCTGCTGCTCGCCGCGGCGTTCCTGCTGCCGCCGTCCGCCGCCGTGCTCGTCGCCGTGCCCGGCGCGCTCGCAGGCCGTGTGGACCGGCCGCCGGCCGCGGCGCGCCGTGTCTGGAGGGCCGCCCAGCTCGCGCTGACCGTGGGGGCGGCCTCCTGGACGTACACGCTCCTCGGCGGTCCCACCACGCTCGGCGGCGCCTCGGTAGGTGCCGTACCCGATCTCCCCTACGCCCTCCTCCCGGTCTGCGCCACCGCGCTCGTGTTCAGCCTCGTGCTGGCAGCCCTGGACGGCGGCATCCTGGCCACGGCCGAGCGCGTGGCCGTCGAGCACGCCTGGCGCGGACTGCCCGCCCGCTCCGTGGGGCCGCACCTGGTGCACGCGCTCGCCGGGCTGATGATGGCTGTCCTGTGGCGCAGCTCCTACGGGCCGCTGTCCGCGCTGGTCGTCCTCCTGCCGATGTACATCTCCTGCTGGGTCTTCGCGCAGTACCACCGGGGGCACGCCGCCCACCGCGCCACGATCAGGGCACTCGTCCAGGCCGTCGACATCAAGGACGGGTACACCCGCGGCCACAGCGAGCGGGTGGGCCGCGCCTCCGAGCTCATCGCCCGCGAGCTGGGCATGGAGGAGAGCCGGATGGAAGCCCTCCGTTTCGCCGGAATCCTGCACGACGTCGGCAAACTCGGTGTCCCGACGCGGGTCCTGCGCAAGGACGGGCCGCTCACCCCCGACGAGCGCCGTGTCATCGAGCTGCATCCGGAGTACGGCCACGAGATCGTCCGGGGCATCGGCTTCCTGGACGAGGCGCGTGCCGCGATCCTGCACCACCACGAGCGGCTCGACGGCAGCGGCTATCCGTACGGCCTCAGTGGTGACCGGATCCCCGAGTTCGCCCGGGTCGTCGCCGTCGCCGACGCCTTCGACGCGATGACCTCGACCCGGTCCTACCGGCGCGGACGGCCCGTCCCCGCGGCGGTGGAGGAACTGAAGCGCTGTGCCGGGAGCCACTTCGACCCGCGCATGGTGCGAGCGCTGGCGAACGCCCTGGACCGTCACGGCTGGTCCGCCTCGGCCGGCACGGTCACCTCGGGCGAGGAGGCGACAGGGCTGCCCCGGCCGCGGGCGGAGGCACGCCCGCCCGCCGACGGCACCCCGGAGAGGCCGGGGCGGGCCCGGTGACCCCGGCCCACCCACCGCCGGCCGTCCTCGCGGTCCGCGGCGCCGCCCTGTTCCTCGCGGTCGCCGCCTTCGGGCACACCGTGTGGAACGGCGTCGTCGAGCCCGGCCACGCCCTCGCCTTCGGGGCCCTGGTCACCGTCGGTGAGCTCGCCCGCTGGGGCGCTCCGCCCGGTGAGCGCGAGCCCGCGCCGCTGGGAGCGGCCGGAGCACTCGCGTACGCCCTCCTGGGGCGCAGTGGCGGGCAGGACACGGCGCACGGCGTGCTCCAGGTGGTCACCGTCGTCGTCGCGGCGCAGCTGCTCGCCTCAGTCCCCCACATGGCGCGCGGCAGCGCCCCCGGCCCGGACCAGGCGGCCCGCCGCGTCCTGGCGGTGGCCTTCGCCGCCGTGTGCTTCCAGCCGTTCCACCATTCGGGCCGGACGGAACACTGGTTCGGCGAGGGCCCGTACTTCGCTTGTTTCCTGCTCCTGCTCCTGGTGCTCACCGCACTCTGCGACGCCGTCCTCGCGGCCCTCACCGCGGGAACGGCCCGCCCGTACGGGCCGCAGCTGCGTGACGAACTCCGCGCGCTGAGCGGCATCGGCCCGGCGGTGTGCGCGACCGGCGCCGTGATGGCGCTCGGCGTGGCCGTCGCCGGGCTGTGGGCCCTGCCTGTGCTGTGCGTGCCGCTGCTGCTGACGCAGGTGTCCTTCCGCCGGTACGCCGCCGTCCGCACCACATACCGGCAGACCATCGCGTCACTGGCCAGGGCCACCGAGATCGCCGGCTACACACCGCACGGGCACGCCCGCAGGGTGGCCGAACTCTCGACGGCCGTCGGGCGGGAGCTGGGACTGGCCGGCCCCGAGCTGACCGTCCTGGAGTACGCGGCGCTGATGCACGACATCGGCCAGCTCTCCCTCGTCGATCCGGTGGCCGACGGGGCGACCGCCGTCCTCCCGGCCGAGGAGCAGCGCCGGATCGCGCTGCTCGGAGGGGCCGTGGTGCGCCGGACCGGTGTGGATCCGGCGGTCGCCGCGGTGGTGGAACAGCAGGCGGACCCGTACCGGGACCAGCAGACCGCCGCCAGGATCATCCGTGCGGCCAACGCGTACGACGACCTGTGCGGGGAAGGCGTCAAAGGGTCCCTGGGGGCCCTGGAGCAGCTCAGGCTCGGCACCGGCCGTGACTACCAGCCGCAGGTGGTGGAAGCGCTGGCCAGAGTCCTGGCGCGGGGCGGTCTGACCCCGGCCGAGGCTGGGTAACCCATGGGTAATGAGCGAGCGTCCGGCCAGGCATGGTTGGATGCGAAGGAGAGCGGAAAACGTGGGTGTCCAGTCGGGACAGGCGGGAATCGTGAGGATCTTCGGGAAGGTACGGCATCGGCCGTCCGCCTCTTGGCGGCAGGCCACGGACCGCGCGTTCACGCTGATCGGCGACGGCCGGTACGAGGACGCGGGGGCGCTGCTGACGCGCGCGGCGGACCTGGAACCCTGGCTCTCCGAGTCCTGGTTCAACCTGGCGCTGCTCCACAAGTTCCGGCACGACTGGGAACAGGCGAGGGCCGCCGGCCTGCGCGCCGTCGCCCTGCTCGACCGGGAGTCCGGCGCTCCGGACTGGTGGAACGTCGGCATCGCCGCCACCGCGCTCCAGGACTGGCCACTGGCGCGCCGGGCCTGGCAGGCCTACGGGCTGAGGGTGCCGGGCAGCGGCCAGCACAACGCGGCGGCCAACAGCGAGCCGACGGGCATGGAGCTGGGCAGCGCGGCCGTACGGCTCTCGCCCGAGGGTGAGGCCGAGGTCGTCTGGGGCCGCAGGCTCGACCCCGCGCGGATGGAGGTGCTGTCGATCCCGCTGCCGTCCTCGGGGCGGCGCTGGGGCGAGGTCGTCCTGCACGACGGGGTGCCGAACGGTGAGCGGGTCACGGCGGCCGGACCGTCCTACCCCGTCTTCGACGAGATCGAGCTGTGGGCCCCCTCTCCCGTACCCACCTGGGTGGTCCTCCTGGAGGCCGCGACCGAGGTGGACCGGGACGCGCTGGAGCAGCTCGCCTCCGACGCCGGATTCGCCGCCGAGGACTGGTCGTCCTCCGTGCGACTGCTCTGCCGAGCCTGTTCGGAGAGCAGGATGGAGAGCGACGAGGGTGACGGCGAGCACCTGGATCCGCACGACCACAGTGAGCCGGGCCACCCCGGACCCCTCGGCCACCGCACCGCCGGTGACCTCTGGGTGCCGGAGCGTGAGTGCGGCATAGCGGCCCCCGCCGGGCTGGTGCGCGGGCTGCTGGACGGCTGGGTGGCGGACAGTCCGGACAGCCGTGAGTGGCGGGATCTGGAAGAAGTCTGCTGACCGGTGCCCGTAGGCTGTACGGGCACCGATATCGGTGCGGGTACTCACGGGTTCAGGTTGCAGGAAGGCGTACGGCGGACATGTCGCAGCAGGAGACGGACGAGCAGACCGGTGTGGACGACGAGGGATTCCTCGTGGACACCGAGGACTGCGAGGCGCGTGAGGCGGCGCACCGGGAGCGCGGCACCTCCCGCCCGATCACGGTGGTCGGCAACCCGGTCCTGCACAAGGAGTGCAGGGACGTCACGGAGTTCGACGACGAGCTCGCGCAGCTGATCGACGACATGTTCGCCAGTCAGCGGACGGCGGAGGGCGTCGGCCTGGCCGCCAACCAGATCGGCGTGGACCGCAAGGTCTTCGTCTACGACTGCATGGACGACGACGGGGTGCGGCACGTCGGCGCGATCTGCAACCCGGTGCTGGAGGACCTCGCACCGGAGCAGCGCATCCTCGACGACTCCAACGAGGGCTGCCTCTCCGTGCCCACCGCCTACGCCTCGCTCGCGCGCCCCGACTACGCGGTGGTGCGCGGCCAGGACGCCCGGGGCAACGCGGTGAAGGTGCGGGGCAGCGGCTACTTCGCGCGCTGCCTGCAGCACGAGACGGACCACCTGTACGGCTACCTATACATCGACCGGCTCTCCAAGCGCGACCGCAAGGACGCGCTGAAGCAGATGGCGGAGGGCACCCCGCGCTACGAGGTCGTCCCGAACGACTGAGTGCCCCGCGGAGAGGAAGGGCCCCGCCGCGAGCGGGGCCCTCTTTCGTGACGGGTGGGGCGGGCGAGCAGAGGGTTTCGTCAAGCAGAGTTCTCCGGTGCGTAGTTGACGCGCGTCGACCCGTCCGCCAGGCTCATCCTCACGCCTCACCTCTACGCCTCACCGTGCAGGGAGATCCCCATGCTCAGACGTACCGCACATCTGCTGCTCGGCCTTGTCATGACCATGGCTTTCGCCATCGGTGGTGCCGTCGTCACGGCCGGAACCGCGCAGGCCGACGGCTGCTACACATGGAGCCGCACCCTCTCGCCCGGTGCCACCGGCGCCGACGTCACCCAGCTCCAGATCCGGGTGGCCGGCTATCCGGGGTACAACTCCGTGCTGGCCATCGACGGCTCCTACGGCCCCGCCACCACGGCCGCGGTCAAGCGCTTCCAGTCCGCGTACGGTCTCGCCGCGGACGGCATCGCCGGACCGGCCACGCAGTCCAAGCTCTACGCGCTCCAGGACGACGACTGCACCCCCATCCACTTCACCTATCCCGAGCTCAACACGTGCAACAGCACCTGGGCGGGCGGAGCGGTCGCCGCGGGTACGGCCAGGGCCAACGCGCTGAGCAGCATGTGGAAGCTGGAGGCGCTGCGGCACGCGCTGGGCGACCAGCCCCTCCGTGTCACCAGCGGCTTCAGGTCCACCTCCTGCAACTCGGCGGTCGGCGGAGCCACGAACAGCCGCCACCTGTACGGCGACGCCGTCGACCTCGGCTCCGGACCGCACTCGCTGTGCACCATCGCGAAGCAGGCCCGCAACCACGGGTTCAACGGGATCCTCGGTCCTGGCTACGCCGGCCACGGTGACCACATCCATGTGAACCAGGGGCCGAGCCACTTCTGGTCCGCCTCGCAGTGCGGTATCTGAGCGCACGCCCGCAGTGACCGGTCCCGCCGGGGTGATCCGCGATCACCCCGGCGGGACCCTTGCGTCAGGCGGCCTCGGTGATGTCGGCCGGTCCCCGGAAGGTGCGGCGGTAGGCGTTCGGGGTCGTACCCAGTGAACGTACGAACTGATGGCGCAGCGCGGCCGCGTTCCCGAAGCCGGTCTGACCCGCGATCGTGTCCACGGTCGCGTCCGAGGTCTCCAGCAGGTGCTGCGCCAGCAGGACCCGCTGCCGGAGCAGCCAGCGGTACGGGGTGGTGCCGGTCTCCTGCTGGAAACGACGGGCGAACGTCCGGGGCGACATGTGGGTCCGGTCGGCCAGCTGCTCGACGGTCATCTCCTCGTCGAGATGGCGCTCCATCCAGGCGAGGGTGTCTCCGACGGTGTCGCACCTGGTGCGCGGCAGCGGACGCTTGATGTACTGCGCCTGGCCTCCGTCCCGGTGCGGGGGGACCACCATGCGGCGCGCGATGGCGTTCGCGACGGCGGGCCCGTGCGCCTGGCGTACCAGATGCAGTGCGGCGTCGATCCCCGCGGCCGTGCCCGCCGACGTGATGACCGGCCCCTCGTCGACGTAGAGCACGTCCGGCTCCACGACGGCCCGCGGGAAGCGGCGCGCCAGCTCCTCGGAGTGCCGCCAGTGGGTGGTGCAGCGGCGGCCGTCCAGCAGGCCCGCCTCACCGAGGACGAAGGCGCCGGAGCAGACGCTCAGCACCCGCGCGCCGCGTTCGACCGCCCGGCGCAGGGCGTCGAGGGCCTCCTCGGGGTACGTCCGCGCCACGAAGTGACTCCCGGCGGGTACGGCGATGAGATCGGCCTCCTCCAGACGGTCGAGGCCGTACGGGGTGCTGATGGAGAAGCCGGCGTGCGTCCGCAGCACCGGGCCCTCCGCCGAGACGACCGCGAAGTCGTGGACCGGCAAGCCGTCCTCGGAGCGGTCGAGCCCGAACACCTCGCACAGCACGCCGAGTTCGAAGGGATGGACATCGTCGAGCAGCAAGGCGGCGACATTCTTCAGCATGACGCCAGTGTGGCAGTAAATCGAGGGTGTGTGACAGTCCTGCCACTGCCGGAATCCGGCCGCGGGGACGACAGTGGAGCCATGAACACATTCATGAACTACCTGGCCGTAGCCGTACTTTTCGCCCTCGTCCTGCTGCCCGCGCTCCTGGGCCTCGCACGGGAGCGCCGGATCGACCGTGAGCTCCGGGAGGCGCGACGGCGGCGTGAGGCGGCGCCCCGGAGTGCGACGGGCGCCGCGTCGCCGGTCACGGCCACGCGGCGCCCGTACGTCAGGTCCTGGGCGAGGGTCTAGAAGTCGTCGTCGAAGCCGACGGACCCCTCCACCGCCACCTGGTACGCGGAGGGGCGGCGCTCGAAGAAGTTGGTCAGCTCCTGGACCCCCTGGAGCTCCATGAACGAGAACGGGTTCTGCGAACCGTAGAGCGCGGGGAAGCCGAGCCGGGTGAGCCGCTGGTCGGCGACGCACTCCAGGTACTGGCGCATCGACTCGGTGTTCATCCCCGGCAGGCCCTCGCCGCACAGGTCGCGGCCGAACTGCAGCTCCGCCTCCACGGCCTCCTTCAGCATGTCGGTGACCTGCTGCCGGAGCTCGTCGTCGAAGAGGTCGGGCTCCTCCTTGCGGACGGTGTCGACGACCTCGAAGGCGAAGTTCATGTGCATCGTCTCGTCGCGGAAAACCCAGTTGGTGCCCGTGGCGAGACCGTGCAGCAGACCGCGCGAGCGGAACCAGTAGACGTACGCGAAGGCGCCGTAGAAGAACAGGCCCTCGATGCACGCGGCGAAACAGATCAGGTTGAGCAGGAAGCGCCGGCGGTCCGCCTTCGTCTCCAGCCGCTCGATCTTCTCGACGGAGTCCATCCACCGGAAGCAGAACTGCGCCTTCTCACGGATCGACGGGATCTCCTCCACCGCGTCGAACGCCGCAGCGCGGTCGTCCGGGTCGGGCAGATAGGTGTCCAGCAGCGTCAGGTAGAACTGGACGTGCACGGCCTCCTCGAACAACTGGCGCGACAGGTAAAGCCGCGCCTCGGGGGAGTTGATGTGCTTGTAGAGCGTCAGCACCAGGTTGTTGGAGACGATCGAGTCACCCGTCGCGAAGAACGCGACCAGCCGGCCGATCATGTGCTGCTCGCCGGGGGACAGTTTCGCGAGGTCGGCGACGTCGGAGTGCAGGTCCACCTCCTCCACCGTCCAGGTGTTCTTGATCGCGTCCCGGTAGCGCTCGTAGAAGTCCGGGTAGCGCATGGGACGCAGAGTCAGTTCGAAGCCCGGGTCGAGCAGGTTCTTGTTCTCGGACGTGGTCATCACTGGCAGGCCTCGCAGGACTCGGGGTTTTCGAGGGAGCAGGCGATCGCGTCCGCGTCGGGAGCGGAAGCCTGCTGTACGGGGATCGGGGCAGCGGCGGCGGCCGTCCCGGACGCGGCGCGGGCGATCCGGGTCGCCGGGCGCGAGCGCAGGTAGTACGTCGTCTTCAGCCCCTTCTTCCAGGCGTACGCGTACATCGAGGAGAGCTTGCCGATCGTCGGCGTCTCCAGGAACAGGTTCAGTGACTGGCTCTGGTCGAGGAACGGCGTACGGTCCGCCGCCATGTCGATCAGTCCGCGCTGCGGGATCTCCCACGCCGTGCGGTACAGCGCGCGCACGTCCTCGGGGATCCAGGCGAAGCCCTGGACGGAGCCGCTCGCCTCGCGCAGCGCCTCACGGGTCCGGGCATCCCAGACGCCGAGCCGCTTCAGCTCCTCGACCAGGTAGGCGTTGACCTGGAGGAACTCCCCGCTGAGCGTCTCGCGTTTGAAGAGGTTGGAGACCTGCGGCTCGATGCACTCGTACACCCCGGCGATGGAGGCGATCGTCGCCGTCGGCGCGATGGCCAGCAGAAGCGAGTTGCGCATGCCGGTCGTCGCGATACGGGCGCGCAGCGCGTCCCAGCGCTCCGGCCAGTTCAGCTCGGTGTCGTAGTGGTCCGGATGCAGCACCCCCCGGGCGGCGCGGGTCTCGGACCAGGCGGGCAGCGGGCCCGACCGCTCGGCGAGGTCGCAGGAAGCCTCGTAGGCGGCCAGCATGATCCGCTCGGAGATCCGTGCGGAGAGGGCGCGGGCCTCGGGGGAGTCGAACGGCAGGCGCAGCTGGAAGAAGACGTCCTGCAGACCCATCGCGCCCAGGCCGACGGGGCGCCAGCGGGCGTTGGAGCGGCCGGCCTGCTCGGTCGGGTAGAAGTTGATGTCCACCACGCGGTCGAGGAAGGTCACCGCCGTGCGGACGGTGGCGTCGAGCCGTTCCCAGTCGATGGTGCCGTCGGTGACGAACGCGCCGAGGTTGACCGACCCGAGGTTGCAGACGGCCGTCTCGCCGTCGTCGGTGACCTCCAGGATCTCGGTGCACAGGTTCGAGGAGTGCACCACGCGGCCCGGCTCGGCGGTCTGGTTCGCGGTGCGGTTGGAGGCGTCCTTGAACGTCATCCAGCCCTGGCCGGTCTGGGCGAGCGTCCGCATCATCCGCCCGTACAGCTCACGGGCCGGGAGTGTCCTGCGGGCGAGCCCCCTGGCCTCGGCGGCCCGGTACGCGGTGTCGAACGCGTCGCCCCACAGGTCCACCAGCTCGGGAGCGTCCGCCGGGGAGAACAGCGACCACTGCGTGTCCGCCTCCACGCGGCGCATGAACTCGTCCGGGATCCAGTGCGCCAGGTTGAGGTTGTGCGTACGCCGCTGGTCCTCACCGGTGTTGTCGCGCAGCTCCAGGAACTCCTCGATGTCCGCGTGCCAGGTCTCCAGGTAGACGGCCGCGGCACCCTTGCGGCGGCCCCCCTGGTTGACCGCGGCGACGGAGGCGTCGAGCGTCTTCAGGAACGGCACGATGCCGTTGGAATGGCCGTTGGTGCCACGGATGAGTGACCCCCGGGCGCGAATACGGGAGTAGGAGAGCCCGATGCCGCCCGCGTGCTTGGAGAGGCGTGCCACCTGGTGGTACCGGTCGTAGATCGAGTCGAGCTCGTCCAGCGGTGAGTCCAGCAGGTAACAGGACGACATCTGCGGGTGGCGGGTGCCGGAGTTGAACAGGGTGGGGGAGGAGGGCAGGTAGTCGAGCCGGTTCATCAGGCCGTACAGCGCTGCCACTTCCTCCAGGGCGCGCTCCGAGGTGTCCTCGGCCAGCCCCGCGGCGACGCGCAGCATGAAGTGCTGCGGGGTCTCGACGACCTGGCGGGTGAGGGGGTGGCGCAGCAGGTAGCGGCTGTACAGGGTCCGCAGCCCGAAGTAGCCGAAGCGGTCGTCGGCACCGTCGGCGAGTGCCTGGCCGACCAGTGCGTCGAGGGCGGCGGAGTGCAGCGCGACGAACTCCGCCGTACGGTCCGCGATGAGGCCCTCGCGGTGCCCGACGGCGACCGACGACGAGAAGGAGACGGCGCCCTGGCCGGCGGCCTCGTCCGCGACGGCCCGGGTGAGCAGCCGGGCGGCGAGCCGGGAGTAGGCCGGGTCCTCGGAGATCAGACCGGCGGCGGCCTCGGTGGCCAGCGAGCGCAACTCGGCCTCGTCCGAACCGGCGTTGCGGCCGCGCAGCGCGGCCGCCGCGACACGTCCGGGGTCGGTGCCGGGCAGGTCGGCGGTGAGGCCGGTCAGGGTCCGCAGCAGGGCGGTCCCGGGCGCGTCGTTCGTGCGGCCTTCGGATTCCGCGGCTGACACCGGGTCGGCTGGCGCGATGGTCACTGGGGCTATCCCTCGCTCGGCTCGGGGCCTGCGGGAGCGGGGCAGCCGGACACGGCGGCGTCCGGGAAAGGGCGCACGGCGCACGGCGTCCACCGGCCCTCCGCGGGGCCCGGACGTCTCGGCGTCCGGTTCGGTCGAGCCGGACGCACTGTCGACAGGTCTTCGGACTTCGGGGTGCGCAGAAGCACACCCATCACACCGTTGCGGGACAGTTCCGGATTCGCACCGGATTCCCCTGCGGCGACAGCGAGGTCGAGCATACATGTGGGGGCTCCTGATTGAAGAAGCCCCCACATGTTGTGTCGGGGTAGGTCAGAGCTCCAGCCGGTATGTCAGGAGTGGGAGGTCCGGGAGCGGGCACCAGTCCCGCTCCGGGGTCCGTACGAAGCCGAGGCGCCGGTAGATCCTGTGGGCGCCCAGCATGGCCGGCTGCGTCGAGAGGACCAGCCCGGAGAGTCCTCCGGCGGCCCGCGCCCGGTCGACGCAGGCCCGTACGAGCGCCTCGCCCGCGCCCCGTCCGCGGGCCTCGGGCGAGACGGCGAGCATCCGGAACTCCGCCTCGTCCTGACTGGCGACGTCCGCCCACGGGCTGCCGGGAGCCACGTAGGTGACGCCGCCCAGCAAGCGGCCGTCGGCGTCCAGCGCGACCAGCACCTCGGCCTCGGCCGCCCGCCGCTCCACGGCGCGAAGCTGATCCAGATAGGGGTCCCCGGCGCCGAGGTCCAGGAGCCCGTCGCCGAGGTAGGCCTGGGCGGTGATCTCGCCCAGAGCCTCGAACTGAGCGGGCCGGACCGGCCTGATCGATACGTCCATGCACGGCAGTCTGCCGCAGACGACCGGCGGGGCGCGCCCCGGTTCCGGACGCCCGGCGGCACCGGGCCGCCGCCGGGGACGACGCCGTCCCGGCAGGGCGGGCCCTGCCGGGACGGAGGATGTCGACGCGCGAGGGCGCGGGGGAGGTCAGTGACCCCCGGGGGCGCCCGCCGTGGCCGGCGGGAGCTCGGCCTTGACGCCCGGGTCGCCGATGTCAGCCGTGTAGTCGGACGGGGAGGTCTCGTCCACGCCGGCAGGAGCCTTCAGCGCGTTGAGGACGAAGGTCAGCACGATCACGACGACGAGGTTCAGCACGAACGCGGTGAGACCGATGTAGCCGATCTCGCCGATTCCCGGGATCTCCTTGGAGGACCCGCCGAAGTGCTTCTGGGTCGGGCTGGCGACGCCGTAGGCGGCCACCGTGCCGTAGATCATGCCGACCGCCCAGCCCGCTATCAGGGCCCAGCGGTGGAACCACCGGGTGAACAGTCCGCCCACCAGGGCCGGCATCGTCTGGAGGATCCAGATGCCGCCCAGCAGCTGGAAGTTGATCGCGACCGTCTTGTCCATGGTGAGGACGAAGGCGAGCGCGCCGACCTTGACCAGCAGCGAGACCAGCTTGGAGACCTTGGTCTCCTGCGCCGGGGTCGCGTCGGGCTTGATGAAGTCCTTGTAGATGTTGCGGGTGAAGAGGTTCGCCGCGGCGATCGACATGATCGCGGCCGGCACCAGGGCGCCGATTCCGATCGCGGCGAAGGCCACACCCGCGAACCAGTCGGGGAACATGTTCTCGAAGAGCTGGGGGATCGCGAGCTGGCCGTTGTCCACCTTGATCCCGGCGGCGATCGCCATGAACCCGAGCAGGGCCAGCAGTCCCAGCATCAGCGAGTACAGCGGCAGGATCGTGGTGTTGCGCCGGATCACGTCACGGCTGCGGCTGGAGAGCGTCGCCGTGATCGAGTGCGGGTACATGAAGAGGGCCAGCGCCGAGCCCAGCGCCAGGGTGGCGTACACCCACTGGCCGGAGGCGCCGGGCGCGAGCCCTGCCACCGGTTTGCCGGCCGCCTCGTTCGCGGCGGAGAACTTCTCGCCGGCCGCGGCGAAGATGTTGTCGAAACCGCCGAGTTTGATCGGGATGTAGATGATCGCGACGGCGATGACGAGGTAGATCAGGCCGTCCTTGACGAACGCGATCAGCGCGGGCGCGCGCAGTCCCGAGGAGTAGGTGTACGCGGCGAGGACGGCGAACGCGATCAGCAGCGGCAGGTCCTTGATGAACCAGTGCGTGGTCTCGCCGCCACCCACGCCCATCACGTCCAGCACGGCCTGGATACCGACCAGCTGGAGTGCGATGTACGGCATCGTGGCGAGGATGCCGGTGAGGGCGACCGCCAGCGAGAGCCCCTTGGAGCCGAAGCGGCCACGGACGAAGTCCGAGGTGGTGACGTAGCCGTGCTTGTGCGAGACGGACCACAGGCGCGGCAGGAAGGTGAAGATCAGCGGGTAGACGAGGATCGTGTACGGGACGGCGAAGAAGCCGGCCGCGCCGGCCGCGTAGACCGCCGCGGGCACCGCGACGAAGGTGTACGCCGTGTAGAGGTCGCCGCCGAGCAGGAACCAGGTGACCCAGGTGCCGAACGACCGTCCTCCCAGGCCCCATTCGTCGAGGCTGGCCTCGTTCTCCGCCTTGCGCCAGCGCGCGGCCATGAATCCGATGACCGTGACGGCCAGGAAGAAGAAGATGAACACGGCGAGTGCGACGCCGTTCACGCCGTCCTTCATGCGGACGCACCCCCCTTGCGGGCGCGCTGGTCACGCTGCCACAGCTTGTACGCGATCATGGTGAGCGCGGTCGAGACGACCACCCAGAGCATCTGGTACCAGTAGAAGAACGGGATGCCGATGAAGGACGGTTCGATCCTGGCGTACGAGCCGACCCAGAGCATCGCCACGAACGGGGCGATCAGGCACAGGGCGATGACCACCCTCATGGGTGTCACGGTCGGTGCTGTCGGTGGGTTCGCATCGGTATCTGCTGGCATGTGGCGACTCCGTCCCCTCGCTGATCACCTGGTGTAATGCGCAGGAAATCTAAGCGAGAGGTCCGGCCACCGTCACCCCCCGTCCGCATTGCGGTCCTGCAACGGTCCGGTGTCGCCCGAAATGACTGATCCCCCCGCGGGCGCGGGGGGATCAGAGGTGCCGTGGGTGCGGAAAGACCTCAGTCGGCGGGACGCTTCAGGCGGGCCACGAACTTGTACCGGTCACCCCGGTACACCGAGCGCACCCACTCGACCGGCTCGCCGTCCCCGTCGATCGAGTGCCGGGACAGCATGAGCATCGGAAGGCCGACGTCCGTGCCGAGCAGCCCCGCCTCGCGCGGGGTGGCGAGCGAGGTCTCGATGGTCTCCTCGGCCTCGGCGAGCCGCACGTCGTACACCTCGGCCAACGCGGTGTAGAGCGAGGTGTACTTCACCAGTGAACGGCGGAGCGCGGGGAAGCGCTTGGCCGAGAGGTGAGTGGTCTCGATGGCCATCGGCTCGCCGCTGGCGAGCCGGAGCCGCTCGATGCGCAGCACCCGGCCGCCCGCCGTGATGTCCAGCAGCCCGGCGAGCGTGTCGTCCGCCGTGACGTAGCCGATGTCCAGCAGCTGGGAGGTGGGTTCCAGCCCCTGGGCCCGCATGTCCTCGGTGTACGAGGTGAGTTGCAGGGCCTGGGAGACCTTCGGCTTGGCCACGAAGGTGCCCTTGCCCTGGATGCGCTCCAGCCGGCCCTCGACCACCAGCTCCTGGAGGGCCTGGCGCACCGTGGTGCGCGAGGTGTCGAACTCCGCGGCCAGGGTCCGCTCGGGTGGCACCGGCGTGCCGGGCGGCATGGTGTCCGTCATTTCGAGGAGATGGCGCTTGAGCCGGTAGTACTTCGGGATACGGGCGGTACGCGCGCCGGCACCGTTCTCGCTCGTACTGCTGCCCCCGTCGGCACCCATGGCCCGCCTTCCCGCCTGCTGCGTTGCTGCCGTCACCGGCTCCTCCGTCTGTCGCGGCTCACATGGTGGCACGGTCCGGTCACGGGTCGTCGCCCTCCCTCAGGTGTCGGTCCGATAACGGACGCGAGTGCACTTCTTATACACCCTTGACACCCCTAAAGGTCTAGGCCAAGCTCCCGGTACTGGTCTAAACCATTAAAGACCAGGTCCCAGCCCCACAGGTAGCGCCAGGCGTACGTCTTCGCGGTGGGCGGGGGGTTGCTGGTATCCCTGAGGAGGGTGTGGCATGAAGCGCAAGCTCATTGCGGCAGTAGGCGTCGCAGCGATGATGACCGGAATCGCGGCGTGTGGTGGGGACAGTAATGACAACGCCGCGAAGGACCCGAAGGACCGTACCGAGAGCCTGACGGTCTGGCTCATGGTCGACGCGCAGAGCACCTGGCCGGAACTGGTCAAGGACGTCAACGCGCAGTTCAACAAGAAATACCCGAAGGTCAAGGTCAACGTCCAGTACCAGCAGTGGGCGGACAAGGCCAAGAAGCTCGACACGGCCCTCGGTGGCGACAAGTTCCCGGACGTCGTCGAGCTCGGCAACACCGAGACGATGCAGTACATCCTCAACGGCGCCCTGGCCGAGATCGACCCGAATAAGTACGACAACTCGGACACCTGGATCAAGGGCCTCAAGGACACCTGCACCTTCGAGGGCAAGCAGTTCTGCGTGCCCTACTACGCGGGCGCCCGTGTCGCGGTCTACAACAAGGACATGCTCAAGAAGGGCACCGGCAGCGACGCCCTCCCGCAGACCGAGGACGAGATGCTCGCCGCACTCGACAAGGTCTCGGCCGAGTACACCAAGAAGGACAAGCGCTTCTCGTCCCTCTACCTGCCGGGCCGTTACTGGTACGCGGCCATGTCCTACGTCGCGGCCTACGGCGGATCCATCGCCGAGTACGACGAGGGCGCGAAGGAGTGGAAGGGCAACCTCTCCTCCGCCGAGTCCCAGAAGGGCATCGAGCACTTCGTCAACCTGGTCAAGAAGTACAACAAGGCCGACCAGACCAAGGACGAGCAGGACCACGCCAACGTCATGGCCAACGAGAAGGCGGCCCTGATCTACGGCAACGGCTGGGAGGCCGGCTCCGTCGTCGACGGCGCCAACAACGGCAACCCGAAGCTCGAGGGCAAGATCGGCACGGCCGGTATGCCCGGCCCGGAAGGCAAGGCCCTCCCGTCCTTCATCGGCGGTTCGGACCTCGCGGTGACCGCCAAGTCCAAGGTCACCGACCTGGGCGAGGAGTGGGTCTCCCTCTTCACCAGTGAGAAGTCGCAGGAGGTCCTCACCTCCAAGAACATCCTCCCGAACAACGAGAAGCAGCTCGAGCCGCTGAAGTCCAAGCCGGAGACGGCCGCCGTCGCCAACGCCGTGCCGGACGCCTGGTTCACGCCGATCGCACCGGGCTGGACCTCCATCGAGAAGGAGGAGGTTCTGGAGAACATGCTCCTGGAGATCCTCAAGGGCACCTCGGTGGCCGACGCCGCCAAGAAGGCCGACGGCAAGATCAACGAGCTGATCAACAAGTAGTCCCCGGGCCTTCGGCTCTCCAGGCGGGGGTCCGGCGAACACCGGGCCCCCGCCTCCCTTTTCTCAGGTAGAAACGCCGTGATTCCCGGGTGCAGACCCCCGGAATCCCGATGGAAGGTCAGTCACGTGACTGCTGCCGACACCAAGGCCGCCGGTCCACCGGTCCCCGTACCGCGTGCCCCGGAGAAGACCGGGACCTCGCCCTCCGCGCAGGAAGCCGCCGGGCCACGCCCGAAGAAGCGGCGGAAGAAGGGGGAACTCCTCCCCTACCTCCTGATCCTGCCGGCGATCCTGGCGATCGCCGCCGTCTACGTCTACCCGCTGATCAAGACCGTGATCATGTCCTTCCAGGACCTGGGGCGGGCGGCCCTCTGGGGCAACGGCGAGACCCCGTGGGTCGGTTTCGAGCAGTTCACCAACATCCTCGGCGACCCGGAGTTCTGGTCGGTCGTCGGCCGGACCGTCGTCTTCATGACCATATGCGTCGTGCTGACCATGGGCATCGGCCTGCTGATCGCCCTGATGATGCTGAGGGTCTCCACCTGGGTGCGGATCGTCCTCACGGTGGCGCTGATCGCCGCCTGGTCGATGCCGCTCATGGTCGCCGCGTCGGTCTTCCGCTGGCTCTCCGACTCCGACTACGGCCTGATCAACACACTGCTCGCCGACCTCACCGGCGACGAGGACCGGTGGCTCGGCCACAACTGGTTCCTCGACCCCTGGCAGGGCTTCGGCATCATCACGCTCCTGGTGGTCTGGGGCGCCATCCCGTTCGTCGTGATCACGATGTACGCGGCTCTCACCCAGGTCCCGAAGGAGCTGGAGGAGGCGGCGGCCCTCGACGGAGCCAGCGCGTTCGGCGTCTACCGCTTCGTCACCTGGCCCGTCATCAAGCCGGTGTTCACCATGGTCGCCACGCTCTCGGTCATCTGGGACTTCAACGTGTTCGGCCAGATCTGGCTGCTGCGCGGCAACAAGCCCGAGCCCGAGTACGAGACCCTCGGCCTCTACTCCTTCTCCAAGGCGTTCGAGTCCACCTCGTTCAGCCAGGGCAGCGCGATCGCACTGATCACCGTGCTGATGCTCTCCGGCGTCGCCGTGTACTACCTGCGCCAGCTGATCAAGACGGGAGAGGTCGAATGAGCGCCTCCGCACCCACGAACGCACCGGCCCAGGTCCTGCGGCCCGACCGCAGGAGGAACCGCCTCGGCTACAACATCCTGGCGCTGGTCACGGCCGCGCTCATGGCCTTCCCCGTCTACTGGCTGATCGTCAGCTCGCTGCGCCCCAACCACGAGATCAGGTCCTACGACCAGACCCTGTGGCCGTCCTCCCTGACCTTCGACAACTTCGCGCGCGCCGTGAAGCAGGACAACTTCGCGACGGCGATCCAGTCGAGCCTCATCGTCTCGGTCACGGCCGTCCTCGGCGGAATGATCATCGCCACCCTTGCGGCGCTCGCCATCGGGCGCTTCCGCTTCTTCGGGCGGAAGGCGCTGATGATGGTCATGATCCTCGTGCAGATGCTTCCGCCGACCGCGATGCTCATCCCGATCTACCTCCAGCTCAACGCGATGGGAGGCATCGACGAGTACTGGGGACTCATCGTCGTCTACCTGGTCTCCACGCTGCCCTTCGCGACCATCATGATCCGCGGGTTCGTGATCAACATCCCCGTGGAGCTCGAGGAGTCCGCGATGGTGGACGGCTGTACCCGCATGGGGGCGTTCCGCCGGGTCATCTTCCCGCTGCTGGCGCCGGGGCTCGCGGCTGCGTCCATCTTCGCCCTGGTCAACGCGTGGAACGAGTACCTCTTCGCGTACATCCTGATCAACGACAACTCCAAGTACACGCTCAACGTGTGGCTGATGACGTTCACCACGGAACGCGGCACGGACTACGGCGCGCTGATGGCGGCCTCCACGCTCATCTCCATCCCGGTCGTCATCTTCTTCATGATCATCCAGGGGAAGATGGCCACGGGGCTCACCTCCGGCGCCGTGAAGGGATAGTGCGGCTTCCATGACCACTCTCGTATCCACCACGGACACCGTCACCCGTGACGCGCTCGCCGTCCTCCAACCCGGCTTCACCGGCACGAGCGCCCCGGACTGGCTTCTGCGCAGGGTCGGCGAAGGCCTCACCTCCGTCGGACTGTTCGGCCGGAACATCCACTCGCCCGAGCAGCTCGCGGCGCTCACCGCCCGGCTGCGGGCCGAGCGCGACGACGTACTGGTCGCCATCGACGAGGAGGGCGGCGACGTCACCCGGCTGGAGGTCCGCAGCGGCTCGTCCTTCCCCGGAAACCTCGCTCTCGGCTCCGTCGACGACGTGGACCTGACCAGGGCCGTCGCCCGGGAGCTCGGCCGCCGGCTGGCCGAGTGCGGGGTCAACCTCAACTGGGCGCCGTCCGCGGACGTCAACTCCAACCCGGGCAACCCGGTCATCGGCGTACGGTCCTTCGGCGCCGACACCGCCCTCGTCGCCCGCCACACGGCCGCGTACGTGGAGGGCATGCAGGCCGCGGGCGTCGCCGCCTGCACCAAGCACTTCCCGGGCCACGGTGACACGGCAGTCGACTCGCACCACTCGATGCCCCGCATCGATGTGGATCTGGACACCCTGCACGCCCGTGAGCTGGTGCCTTTCCGGGCGGCCATCGCAGCGGGTTCCAAATCAGTGATGAGTGCACATATCCTGCTTCCCGCACTCGACCCGACCCGGCCCGCGACCCTGAGCCCGCTGATCCTCACCGGACTGCTGCGCCAGGAGATGGGCTACGACGGGCTGATCGTCACCGACGGCATGGAGATGGACGCCATCGCCGGCACGTACGGCATCGAGCGCGGATCCGTCCTCGCGATCGCCGCGGGCGCCGACGCCATCTGCGTCGGCGGCGGGCTGGCCGACGAGGAGACCGTGCTGCGGCTGCGCGACGCGCTGGTGGCGGCGGTGCGGGCCGGAGAACTGCCCGAGGAGCGGCTGGCCGACGCGGCCGCACGTGTACGGGCCCTCGCGTCCTGGACGCAGAGGGCGAGGGGGGCAGCCCCGGAGCCGGGCGCGGACATGCAGGAGGGGACCGCGCCCGGCGCCGGAGCCGGCGTCGGACTGGTGGCGGCCCGCAGGGCCGTCAGGGTCACGGGCACCGCCGAACCGCTGCGTACGCCGGCGTACGTCGCCGCGCTCACCCCGGTCGCCAACATCGCGGTCGGTGACGAGACCCCGTGGGGAGTCGCGGCCGAGCTGGCCCGGATCCTGCCCGGCACGGAGACGGGCACCTACAGCGGCGGGAGCACGTCGCCGGCCGACGGGGTGCTCGAGGCGGCGGGGGAGCGGCGCATCGTCGCCGTCGTCCGTGACGCCCACCGGCACGCGTGGATGAGCGACGCGCTGGACACGGTGCTGGCGGCGCGGCCCGACACGATCGTGGTCGAGATGGGCCTGCCCGAGGCGCCGCCCCGGGGAGCGCTGCACATCGCCACGCACGGCGCGGCGCGGGTGTGCGGCGTGGCTGCCGCGGAGGCGATCACGGGCACGCGTGGCTGAGCCCCGGACGGGTCACACGTGAGGGCCGGGCCACCGTGACGGGTGGCCCGGCCCTCACGCGCGTGGAGCCCTACAGGCCCTGCCACCGCGGCTTCGCCGCATAGGTGGCGCGGAAGTAGTCCGCCAGCTTCAGCTTGGAGGCCGCCGCCTCGTCGACCACCACCGTGGCGTGCTGGTGCAGCTGCAGCGCCGACGCGGGCACGACCGAGGCGACCGGCCCCTCGACCGTCAGGGCCACCGCGTCGGCCTTGCCCTCGCCGGTGGCCAGCAGGATCGGGTGGCGGGCCTCCAGGATCGTGCCGATACCCTGCGTGATGACATGGCGGGGCACCTGCTCGATGTCGTCCTCGAAGAAGCGCGCGTTGTCGATCCGCGTCTGCTCGGTCAGCGTCTTGATGCGGGTGCGGGAGGCGAGTGAGGAACACGGTTCGTTGAAGCCGATGTGTCCGTCGGTGCCGATGCCGAGCAACTGGAGGTCCACGCCGCCCGCCTCGGTGAGCGCCCTGTCGTACGCCTCGCAGGCCGCCTGCACGTCCTCGGCGGTGCCGTCCGGGCCCATGAAGGACTCCTCGGACAGACCGAGCGGCTCGACGACCTCACGCAGCACGACCGAGCGGTACGACTCGGGGTGGCCGGCGGGCAGCCCGACGTACTCGTCGAGCTGGCAGATGCGGGCGCGCGAGGCGTCGACGGCGCCGGAGCGGACCTTGGCGGTCAGCGCCCGGTAGACGGGCAGCGGGGTGGAGCCGGTGGCAACGCCGAGCAGGGCGTCGGGCTTGCGGCTCAGCAGTGCCGCGATGGCCTCCGCGATGAGTTCGCCGCCTGCCGTGGCGTCCGGGACGATGACAACTTCCACGCTGTGCCTGCCGATCTGGAGAGTGGCGTCATGTGGTATAGACCAATTGTGTGCCCCAATCTAGCAGAATGACGCGGCCCGGAGGTGAACCGGTCGCGTGTGCGTCATGGCTTGTCGCCCTGTCGGCGGACGGGTCTGTCGGTGAAGGGGGAGGCGCACCCGTGCGCGAGGCGAACGCGGTCGGCCGGCGAGGGGGTGACCCCCGGTCCGCAGGGCCGTGGCCCCGGAAACACCCGCGGGCCGCGGCGCCGGGACGGGACCCTCAGCCCGTCCGGCACCGCAGCCCGGAGCTACCTGGCCGGCGGTGTGCGGTGCCTCCGGCCACTGGAGGTACCGGCGCGGTCAGGGCAGAGAGCGCCGGGTACCTCGGTCCGCTCTCCTGTGCGGGGAGAGCGGAGGTCTTCTTCGCGCAGGGGACTCGTCCAGCCTGTCGTATCCCTGCGTGGTGCATTGTGGACTAGACCAATAGGCCCTGTCCATCCATGGGCGCCGACATTCTTCCGTCCGGGCCCGTCCCCTCACAGTGTCACGTATCCGCGGGCCGATCGGTTCGGATCCACCTCTCCTCCACAGGTACGCTCGCATCTGTGCCCTCCATGAACGACCTCGTCCGCCAGCACACAGCCCTGAGTGACACCGACCTCGAGTGGCTTCATCTGCTGGTCTCGGAGTGGCAACTGCTCTCCGACCTCTCCTTCGCCGACCTCGTCCTGTGGGTACCGACCCGCGACGGGACCCGCTACGTGTCCGTCGCGCAGATGCGGCCCAACACCGGCCCCACCTCGTACCAGGACGACATGGTCGGCCATCTCGTGCCGCGAGGCCGCCGGCCGTTGCTCGACGCCGCCCTGGACGAGGGGCGCATCGTGCGTGAGGGGGACCCGGAGTGGCGGGAGGAGGTCCCCGTCCGGGTCGAGTCGATCCCCGTGCGGAGGGAGGGCCGGGTCCTCGGGGTCATCGCCCGCAACACCAACCTCCTCACCGTCCGCACGCCTTCCCGGCTGGAGCTCACCTACCTCCAGTCCGCCTCCGACCTGGCCCAGATGATCGCCGCGGGGTCCTTCCCCTTCCCCGGCCAGCAGGTCGACATGGACGCGTCGCCGCGCGTCGGCGACGGGCTGATCAGGCTCGACGCCGACGGTGTGGTGCAGTACGCCAGCCCCAACGGCCTCTCCGCCTACCACCGGCTCGGTCTCGCCTCCGACCTGGTCGGCCACAACCTCGGTGCGACGACGGCGGAACTCGCGCCCTCGCGCGGCCCGGTGGACGAGGCCCTGGTCAAGGTGGCGAGCGGCTACGCACCCCGGGAGTTCGAGGTCGAGGGCGCCGGCGGGGTCATCCAGCTGCGCGCGATCCCGCTCAAGCCCAAGGGGGTGCGGATCGGTTCGCTGGTGCTCCTCCGCGACGTGACGGAACTGCGGCGCCGCGAACGTGAACTGATCACGAAGGACGCCACCATCCGGGAGATCCACCACCGGGTGAAGAACAACCTCCAGACGGTGGCCGCCCTGTTGCGCCTCCAGGCCCGCCGGATGGACTCGGAGCGGGGCCGTGAGGCGCTCAACGAGGCTGTGCGGCGCGTCGGTTCGATCGCCATCGTCCATGAGACGCTGTCCCAGAACCTGGACGAGCGGGTCGAGTTCGACGAGATCGCCGACCGGGTGATCGCGATGGTCGCCGAGATCTCGCCCGGCAAGGTCACCTGCCGGCGCACGGGGCGCTTCGGGATTCTGGACGCGGAGGTGGCGACCCCGCTCTCGATGGTGCTCACCGAGGTGTTGCAGAACGCACTGGAACACGCGTTCACCGTGGCGGAGCACGGCACGGTGGAGGTGTCCGCGGTGCGCGGCGGCTCCCCCGCCGACGGCCGGCTGCTGATCACCGTGACGGACGACGGGCGCGGGCTGCCCGAGGGGTTCGATCCCCAGCGGGCCGGAAATCTGGGACTCCAGATCGTGCGGACGCTCGTGGAGGGTGAGCTGGGAGGCACGTTCGGCATGGTCCCGGCCCCGGTGCGCGGCACCCAGGTGGTGCTCGACCTCCCGGTGCGGAGCGACAAGTAGCGGACGGAACGGTACGACGGCTCCGCCGTCACCGCACAGCAGTGGGCCCGGACCGTGGTGACGGTCCGGGCCCACTGCGTGGTGCTCACGGTGCGATGCGCTTCGGGGGTACTGCGCGCTGCGACTCGAAGGCGGGGCTGTGCGTACGCTCTGTACGCGCCGCCGGGCTGAGGCTGGTGGGGGGCGTCGGTCAGGCGCTGGCGTTACGCGCCCGGTTGCGAGCGGCGCGGCGCTTCATTGCGCGGCGCTCGTCCTCGCTGAGGCCACCCCAGACGCCGGAGTCCTGGCCGGACTCGAGCGCCCACTGCAGGCACTGCTCCATGACGGGGCAGCGACGGCAGACGGCCTTGGCTTCCTCGATCTGCAGCAGCGCAGGACCGGTGTTGCCGATGGGGAAGAACAGCTCGGGGTCTTCCTCACGACAAACGGCGTTGTGACGCCAGTCCATGGCTGCTACCTCTCCTTGGTATTACATGCTGGTGCTTGTGAATGTGAACGCTTTCACGAATCCCCCCGCAGACGAAGGTCCGACGCCCAGATGAGCTGGATGTGGTCCTGTTGTGGTGAGGAGGGGTTCTGGCTCTCAGTGGAGGCCGATGCTGCGGGCCGTCCCGATCGCCATGTAGAGATTCCCAAACCTCGGCAGCGGATACAACCCCTTCTGGAAAGTTTTTTTTGATTCCTCGGTGTCGACTAGGTCACAGCCGTACTTCTAAGGGGTGGGGGCCAGCCCAAACGTTCGAGTTAAAGGACTTTCGCCCCTTCGACTCACACAATCACACGCAGTGCACGGCGTACGCCTGTGAACGTCACGCTCGTACGCAGCCCCAGGTGGTCACCGTCCATCTGGAAGGGCAGTGGCGCCTTTGAATGCAAGGTGAAGTCCGTGAGGTCGTGCAGGGACACCGCGTGCTTGCCGTGCGGGCCTCTCTCCGGGCTCGAAGTGAGCAGCTGAGTGGCGTACCGGGTCACCGCGGCGGTGGTGAGGCGCTTCAGTCCGAGGATGTCCAGGCCGGTGTCGAACGAAGCTCTGGGAGCGGCGTACATCGGACGATTCCCCAGGTAGGTCCAGGGTGCGGTGTTGCAGATGATGGACAGCGCGAGGCCCGTGACGGGGTCCTGCCCGGGGACGTCCAGGGTGATCAGGCCGTTGCGCCGGTGCGGGTCCTCCATGAACTGCCGGACCACCTGGCGTACGTACAGCGGGTGGGTCGACCGTTTGCCGCGTTCACGCTGCTGTTCGACCCGGCCGAGGACGCTCGCGTCGAAACCGAGCCCGGCGCAGAACGTGAACCAGCGTTCGGGTACGGCCTCGTCGGCCGTACCGGGGGTGCCGGCCGCGAGGCCGAGGCCCACGGTGCGTTCGCTGCGGTCCGCGAGGGCGTCCAGGATGGCGCCCGTCGCCTCCACGGCGTCGTTGGGGATGCCGAGCGCCCGGGCGAAGACGTTGGTGGAACCGCCGGGGACCACGGCCAGGCTCGGCAGGCCCTCGGGGTCGGGGCCCCTGTGCAGCAGCCCGTTGACCACTTCGTTCACCGTGCCGTCGCCCCCGAGGGCGACCACCAGGTCTATGTCGTCGGTGTCGGCGGCCCGGCGCCCCAGGTCCCGGGCGTGCCCGCGGTACTCCGTGGTCACGGCCTCGAGCTTCATCTCGCTCGCCAGGGCGTGGATCAGTACGTCGCGGGTCCGCGCACTGGTAGTGGTGGCAGCTGGATTGACCACGAGAAGTGCGCGCATGCCCGCCAGGGTACCTACCGCGCGGTACCGCCCCGCATCCCCGATCCCCCGGGTCCTCGGGTGATCACTCAGCGTGACCGGCCTTCCGGTGCGGCCTTCCCGGACGGCTCGCCGCCCCGGCTTCGCGTCCGGCGGTCCGGGATGCGAACCTGAAGGATGTGAGCACTCAGCAGAACGCGCCCTCCCCGTCGCCCGGGGCCGGCTCGGAGAAGCCGGGCCGGATCGCTGCCCTGGCCGCACTCAACGCGCTCGAAGGCGCGGCACTCGCCCTCGGCGGGATCTACATGCTGGCCGTAGGGCTGTTCGGCCGGCCCGACAGCCTCCAGCAGGCCGAGATGGGCGGGCTCACCCTGGTGGCGCTCGGCCTCATCCCCTTGTTCGCCGCCCGTGGGCTGCTGCGGCGACGGAGCTGGAGCCGGGGACCCGCGCTGATCACACAGCTCATGGCGCTGCCGGTGGCCTGGACGCTGCTGCGGGCACAGGGCGCCCTGATCCCCGCGGGCATCGTGCTCGCCGCGGTCGCCGTGACGGCCCTCGTGCTCCTGCTCAACCCGGCGACCACACAGGCGCTGGGTATCCGGGGGCCGCGGACGACCCCCGACGCCTGACCGCCCCCGCGCACCGCTCCCGTCCGGCTACTCCTCGACGAGCAGCCGCTCGCGCAGCTGGGCCAGCGTGCGGGCCAGGAGGCGGGAGACGTGCATCTGGGAGATGCCGACCTCCTGCGCGATCTGCGACTGGGTCATGTTGCCGAAGAAGCGCAGCAGCAGGATCCGCTTCTCCCGTGGCGGGAGGTCCTCCAGCAGCGGCTTGAGCGACTCGCGGTACTCGACACCCTCCAGCGCCTCGTCCTCGGAGCCCAGCGTGTCCGCGACAGCCGGTGACTCGTCGTCCGTGTCCGGGACGTCCAGTGAGAGCGTGCTGTAGGCATTGGCCGATTCGAGCCCCTCCAGGACCTCCTCCTCGGAGATGCCCAGGCGCTCCGCCAGCTCGTGCACGGTGGGGGAGCGGCCGTGCTGCTGGGAGAGCTCCGCGGTGGCCGTGGTCAGCGACAGCCGCAGCTCCTGGAGGCGCCGCGGGACACGCACGGCCCAGCCCTTGTCCCGGAAGTGCCGCTTGATCTCACCGACGACCGTGGGGGTCGCGTACGTCGAGAACTCGACCCCGCGGTCCGGGTCGAACCGGTCCACCGACTTGATCAGCCCGATCGTGGCGACCTGCGTGAGGTCGTCCAGCGGCTCACCGCGGTTGCGGAACCTGCGGGCCAGGTGCTCCACGAGCGGCAGATGCATCCGCACCAGCCGGTTGCGCAGCTCCGCCTTCTCCGCCGAGCCGTCGGGAAGTCCCCGGAGCTCGATGAAGAGCGCCCGCGCCCCGCTGCGGTCGCGTGGGTCGTGGTGACCGTGCTCGCTCATCTGGCCCGCCCGCTCCGCCCGCGCCTGCTCCGCCGTGGCGGGAGGGGTCCGCACGTCGTCCGCGCCGCCGCCCGCCCCGCCTTCCGGATGCGGCCGGGCCTGCTGCTCCGGGAGGGCTGCCGGGCGCATCGCCCCGGACCGGATCGTCTCGTCCCGCACAGGACCGTCCCCGTTCCCGTCGCTCACGCCGGCCCGGGTCCCGCGCCGCGCTGTTTGTAGAGGCTGATGCTGACCGTACGGTCGTCGGCGACCGTGGAGTCGACCTTGCCGGCCAGCGCGGAGAGCACCGTCCAGGCGAAGGTGTCGCGCTCGGGGGCGCGGCCGTCCGTCGTGGGAGCCGAGACGGTCACCTCGAGGGAATCGCCGACCAGCCGGAAGACGCAGCTGAGGACGGAACCCGGCACGGCCTGCTGGAGCAGGATCGCGCAGGCCTCGTCGACCGCGATGCGAAGATCCTCGATCTCGTCGAGAGTGAAGTCCAAGCGCGCTGCGAGGCCGGCCGTGGCCGTACGCAGCACCGACAGATAGGCACCCGCAGCGGGAAGCCGGACCTCTACGAAGTCCTGGTTCCCGGGCTCGCCTGCGATCTGGGACACCCTCACCTCCAAGGTGGCACAAAGTCGTTCGGGGCTCCGGGACGAGTGCCCGGGGCCGTGCGGTCGGTCGTCGGTCCTGTGGTTCGGCGACGCTGTCGCGACCCATGATGCCGTGTCGCCGAGACCGCAGCCCCGCGATTACTCATGGTAGGCACATGAGTACGCACAGTGGCTAGGGGTCTGCGGCGGTCAATTGCGAAGAACCGGCGCCGGTTTGACGTACCCAGACGTCAGACGATCGAACCGTCCACGAAGCACCAGCGCCAGCTCTCCGTGCACTCGAAGCTGCGCATCACCGCATGACCGGTCGCCTCGAAGTGCGCCGTCGCGTGCTTCAGGGGCGAGGAATCGCAGCAGCCGACGTGTCCGCAGAGCAGGCAGAGCCGCAGCTGGACGGGATGGGTACCGGCGGCAAGGCATTCCGGACAGGTGTCGCCGAGCGGGGCGGGCTCGGGGCGCGGCAGTTCGGATACGTGGAGGCACTCACTCATGATGGCAACGTTACGTCGGATGTGAGGACAGTGAGATGGACGCATTGCCGCTGGTGGCGCTCGTCGCGGCAAGCGCGGCGGTCGCGGGGGCCGCCCGGCGCACACCGGTGCCGGCACCGCTGCTGCTGGTCGCCGCCGGACTGCTGGCCTCGTACCTGCCCGGGGTGCCGAGCTACACCCTGGACGCGCACATCGTGCTGCCCCTGCTGCTCCCGCCGTTGCTGTACACGGCGGCGGTCGACAGCTCGTACCTCGATCTGCGGGCCAACCTGCGGCCGGTCGCCCTGCTCTCCGTGGGGTACGTGCTCTTCGCGACGGTCGCCGTGGGATGGCTGGCCTACCTCCTGGTGCCTGGCCTGCCCCTCACCGCCGCGCTGGTGCTCGGCGCGGTGGTCGCCCCGCCGGACGCCGTCACGGCCGCGGCGATCGCCCGCAGGGTGGGCCTGCCCGCCCGGGTCACCACCATTCTTCAGGGCGAGTCCCTGGTGAACGACGCCACCGCGATCACCGCGTTCAAGGTGGCCCTCGCGGCGGCCGTCGGCGAGGGCGTCAGCTGGGGCGCCGGGGCCGGGGAGTTCGTGCTGGCGTCCGTCGGCGGCATCGGTGTCGGCCTGCTGCTGATGGTGCCGCTGCACTGGCTGCGTACGCATCTCAAGGAGGCGCTGCTCCAGAACACCCTCTCGCTGCTGATCCCCTTCGTCGCCTACGCGGCGGCGGAGCGGGTGCACGCCTCCGGTGTGCTGGCCGTGGTCGTCGTCGCCCTCTACCTGGGGCACCGCTCCTGGCAGGTCGACTTCGCGACACGGCTCCAGGAGGCGGCCGTCTGGAAGATGGTGGCGTTCGTCCTGGAGTCCGCGGTCTTCGCGCTCATCGGGCTGCAGCTGCCCTTCGTGCTCCGGGGGCTGGGCTCCTACGGCGTGGCGGAGGCCTTCGGATACGCGGTCCTCGTCTTCCTGGCCGTGGTCGTGGTGCGGTTCGTCTGGGTGTACCCGGCGAGCTACCTGCCGCCCCTGCTGTCCCGGCGCGTCAGGGAGCGCGAGGGGGTGCCGCCCTGGACCTCGTCCCTGATCGTCGGGTGGGCCGGGATGAGGGGCGTGGTCTCGCTGGCCATCGCCTTCTCCATCCCGATGGTCACGCATGACGGGGCGGACTTCCCCGCGCGCAACCTCGTCCTGTTCCTGACCTTCACCACCGTCATCGGGACGCTGGTCGTCCAGGGACTCAGCCTGCCCCTCCTGGTGCGCGTGCTGAAGCTGCCCGGACGCAGTGAGCGCGCCGAGACGCTGGCCGAGGCGCAGGCGCAGAGCGAGGCGTCCGCCGCTGCGGACGCGCGCCTCGAGGTTTTGCTGGCCGACCCGCGCAACGCGCTGCCCGGACCTCTGGCCCAGCGGCTGCGCGCCGTCATGGAGCGGCGCCGCAACGCCGTGTGGGAACGGCTCGGCGCGGCCAACCCCGTCACCGGGGAGTCGGCGGACGACACCTACCGGCGGCTGGCCAGGGACATGATCGCCGCCGAGCGTGAGGTGTTCGTACGGCTCCGGGACGAGCGGCGGATCGACGACGAGATGCTGCGGGCCCTGCTGCGGCGGCTGGACCTGGAGGAGGCCGCCGCCTACCGCGAGTCGGACGGCGTGTGACCGGCGTCCCGGCCGCCCCGGGGCCGGCCGGTGACGACCGCGGTGAGCGTGGTCCCCGGGGCGAAGGCGCCCTCCCCGGCCAGCACGGTCAGCCCGTACAGGAGTTTGGCCACATAGAGCCGTTCGACGGCCAGGCCGTGCCGGTCCTCGAAGTCGTCCGCGAAGGCGTGCAGCTCCGGAGTGGTCCGGGCGTATCCGCCGAAGTGGAAGCGCTCGTCCAGGGACCACCGCCCGGCGGGCGCGCCGAACGCCTCCCGTTGCAGCCCGCGCACCGTTTCTCCGAGGAAGCCGCCGCGGAGGACCGGGATGCCCAGGGCGCGCTGCCCGGGGCCGAGCCCGGCGGCGAGCCCCGCCAGGGTGCCGCCGGTGCCGCAGGCGACCGCGACCGTGCCGGCCCGGTCGCGCAGTTCGCGGCCGAGCTCCGCGCAGCCCTGTGCGGCGAGCGCGTTGCTGCCGCCCTCCGGGATGACCAGGCACTCCCCGAAGCGGCTCAGCAGGTCCTCCAGGACCCGGGGAGCGGTCTTCGCGCGGTAGGCCGCGCGGTCCAGGAAGTGCAGACGCATGCCGTCGGCGGCGCACTGGGCGAGGGAGGGGTTCAGCGGCCGGTGGGCCAGCTCGTCGCCCCGTACGACCCCGACGGTCGGGAAGCCCAGCAGGCGTCCGGCTGCGGCGGTGGCGCGGAGGTGGTTCGAGTAGGCGCCGCCGAAGGTCAGCACGGTGCGGCCTGCGGCGGCCCGGAGATTGGGGGCGAGTTTGCGCCACTTGTTGCCCGGCAGGTCCGGGTGGATCAGATCGTCGCGTTTGAGCAGCAGGGTCACACCGTGCCGCGCGAAGCGCTCGTCCCCGGCCGGCTGCAGGGGTGACGGGAGTACCGGCTGCAGCCGGGAGGGGCCGGGCGCTTCTTCGTCCATGCCTTCATTGTGTGCCGCCCCGTGATGCCCTACTTCAGCCGGTCGTGGATACGGTTGCGCATACCGGTCATCGAGAAGCCGCGTGGGTCGACCTTCCCCGGCTGCCACTCCCGGTGGCCGATGACCGAGGGGGCGTCCCAGCCGTGGAAGCGGCAGACCGCCGCGGCGGCCTTCTCCACGGCTTCGAGCTGGACGGCGGGCCAGGGGTCCTTCCCGTCGCCGAGGTTCTCGCACTCGAATCCGTAGAAGTGGCGGTTCCCGTCGGTGTTGGACTCGTTGTCCGACGGCAGGCGCTTCTCGGCGACGACGGCGCGCAGGACGTCGTCGTCGCCGAGCCCCGCGTGGTTGGCGCGGCCGTATCCGACCAGGTGGACCCGGCCGTCCTTGGCGATCACCCCGTGGCAGAGCGGGCCCGGCAGCCCCGCATAGCCGTCGCGGCAGATCTCGACGGTGCGGGCGGTGCCCTTCGTGACGGTGTGGTGGAGCATCACGCCGTGCACCGGCCCCCAGGGGCCCTTGTGGTTGCGGTTGTGCGTGCGCCACTCGCCGACCTGCACGACGGTGAGCCCCTCGTTCTTCAGGGCCTTGAGGAAGTTGCTGGCGGACATCGGTGAGGACATGGCCGACTCCTTTGCTCGCGGGGAGCGCGGTCCCCGTACAGCGCTTGTACCGGAACGCGATGCTCCGGCAAACCTGTTCGAGCGCCGTTCGCGCCGTGTGCGATTTGATCCGGACAGTCCGCGAGTGCCCGGACGGGCCGTGCTCAGTCCTGGGCGAGCCACAGATCGGGTCCGAACACCTCGTAGTGGATGTCGGCCGCCGCGACCCCCTTCTCGAGGAGCTGTGAACGGACCGCGCGCATGAAGGGCAGCGGGCCGCAGAGGTAGGCCTGGGTGCCGGGAGCGAGCGGAAGGCCGCTCAGGTCGACCGTGCCGGTGCGCTCCGCCGGGTGTCCGGGCTCCGGGTCCTCGTACCAGAAGTGGGCGGAGGCGTCGGGGAGCTTGCCGGTGAGTGCCGCGTGATCCGTGCGCAGCGCGTGGTCGGCCGGCGACCTGTCACCGTGCACCACGGTGACGGGTGAAGGGTGCCCCTCCTTCGAGAGGTGCTCCAGCATCGAGAGGATCGGGGTGCATCCGATGCCTGCGGAGGCGAGGAGCAGCGGGGCGCCGGAACCGTCGAGCACCAGGTCGCCGTACGGCGCGGAGACGCGCAGCCGGTCCCCCGGGCGCAGCCGCGCGTGCAGGTGTGCGGAGACCTCGCCCTCCGGGGTGCCCGCACCCCGTACCCGCTTGACGGAGAAGGAGCGGCACTCGGGGCCGGGCGCGCCCGTGAGGCTGTACTGGCGTATCTGGCGCGCGCCGTCGGGAAGTTCCACCTGGACGGAGACGTACTGGCCCGGCCGGAAGGCGGGGGCGGACGCGCCGTCGGCAGGGGTGATCCGGAAGGTCGCCACATCGGAGGTCTCCTCGATGCGGGAGGCCACCGTCCACTCGCGCCACACGTCGCCCGCGGTGACGCCCCGCTGTGCGTAGAGCCGTTCCTCGAGGGCGATCAGGGCGTTGGCCATGAGCCAGTAGACCTCGTCCCAGGCCGCGGCGACCTCGGGGGTGACGGCGTCGCCGAGCACCTCGGCGATGGCGCCGAAGAGGTGGGTGTGCACGATCGTGTACTGCGGTGCCGTGATCCCCAGCGAGGCGTGCTTGTTGGCGATGCGGCCCAGCATCACGTCAGGTCGTGTTCCCGGGTTTTCGACGAGCTGGGTGGCGAAGGCGGCGATGGACCCGGCGAGCGCCTGACGCTGTGCGCCGGAGGCCTGGTTGCTCCGGTTGAACAGGTCCCGGAGCAGCTCCGGGTGGGCCTCGAACAGGTTCCGGTAGAAGAGGTCCGTGATGTCCCCGATGGCTGCTCCCACGGCGGGGAGCGTGGCGCGGACGGTGGCGGTCGACGTCTCGGAGAGCATCGGTTGACTCCTCGGGGTGCGGTGACGGGCCACTGAGGGCCAGTTAATTGGTATATTTGATGCGTATTTTTGGGCGGGGGTGGCCCGCCTTCGCACGGCGTGCGTGCGGGGGCGCGGCGCGGGTGGCTCAGCCGGGAGCCGGACGGCCTCGGCTGATGCCGAGCAGCAGTGGTCCGGTGGGGGAGGAGACGAGATCGCCGACCGTCAGCGGGTCGAGCGAGGCGTAGAACGCCTCTTCGGCCTGGCGCAGCGCGGAGCGGAGGCGGCAGGCCGAACGCAGGGGGCACGGGGTCCCGCCCTCGCACTCGACGACCTCGCCCGGGCCCTCCAGCTGTCTGACCAGGGTGCCGATCGATGCCGACCACCCGGCGGCCGTGAGGGAGAGGCCCCCTCCCCGGCCCCGCCGCGCGTCCACCAGTCCGAGATGCTGGAGGCGGGCGACGACCTTCGCCGCGTGGGTGTAGGGCACCTGCATGGTGGCCGCGACCTCGCGGGTGGTCGGAGGGTCGTCGTCCTCCGCCGTGACGGTCAGGCGCATCAGCACCCGGAGCGCCACGTCTGTGAATCGCGTCAGCCGCATGGCGGCAGCGTAGGTAAGTTGCATCTGAGATGCAACTTAGGGTGCCCGTCCTCCGGGCGAGGGGCCGCGTCATCATGGTGGGTGCGGCCCCGTGACGGATGCGGGGCGCGCGTGGGCAAGAAGGGTGGTCAGCGGCCGTGCCGAAACCGAACGCAGCCGACGGGATACCGGCGAGCAAGGTCATCACCGACCCGGACAGCCTGGGCCGCTACGCGCACGACGAGGCGGAGTGGGCCCCGGCGGGGCTGCCCCTCGCCGTCGTACGCCCACAGGACACGGACGAGGTGCGGGCCGTGGTCGCGCACTGCGTCCGGCACCGGATCCCGGTGGTCCCGCGCGGAGCCGGTACGGGCCTCTCGGGCGGCGCCAACGCGGTCGACGGCGCCGTGGTCCTCTCCTTCGAGGACATGAACCGGATCCTCCGGATCGACCCCGTGGAGCGCCTCGCCGTCGTGCAGCCGGGCGTGGTCAACGACGACCTGCGCGCCGCCTGCGCGGAACAGGGCCTCTGGTACCCGCCGGACCCGGCGAGCTCGCCCTGGTCCACCATCGGCGGCAACACGGCCACCGACGCGGGGGGCATGTGCTGCGTCAAGTACGGGGTGACCCGCGACTACGTGCTCGGCCTCGAAGCGGTCAACGGCCTGGGCGAGGTCGTGCGGGTCGGGCGGCGCACCGCCAAGGGGGTGGCCGGGTACGACCTGTGCGGCCTGCTCGTCGGTTCCGAGGGCACTCTGGGTGTGATCACCGAGATCACCGTGAAGCTGCGTGGAGCCCGCCCCCCGGAGCGCACGGTGGCGGGTTTCTTCGACTCCCTCGTCGCGGCAGGCGACGCGGTGAGCCGGGTGACGGCGGCGGGCATCGTGCCCTCGGCGCTCGAACTCCTCGACCGGCACTGCCTGAAGGCCGTCGACGAGTGGAAGAACATGGGTCTTTCGGCCGACGCGGACGCCATCCTGCTCGGCCGCGTGGACACCCCGGGGGCGGCGGGCGACGCCGAGGCCGAAGCCGTACGTGCCTGCTTCGCGGAGGCCGGCGCGGCCTGGGCCGAGGTGTCCACCGACCAGGCCGAGGCGGACGCCCTCTTCCAGGCGCGCCGCCTCGCCTACCCGGCGCTGGAGCGGCTGGGACCGGTGCTCACCGAGGACGTGGTCGTGCCGAGGTCCCGGGTGCCGCTGATGCTCGCGCGCATCGAGGAGATCGCACGCGAGCACGACGTCCTGATCGCCAACATCGCGCATGCCGGCGACGGCAACCTCCACCCGCTGATCATCACCGAACCGGGCGACGACGCGGCCAGGGCCCGCGCCCAGCTCGCCTTCGAGGACATCCTCGACGCGGCCATCTCCTTCGGCGGCACGGTCACCGGCGAACACGGTGTCGGCCTGCTGAAGATGGGGGGCATGGACCGCGAGGTGGGCCCCGTCAACCTCGCCATGCAGCGAGCGGTCAAGGCGGCCCTGGACCCGCACGGCATCCTGAACCCGGGCAAGGTCGTCGTGTCGGGGGCACCGCTGACGTGAGGGACCACCGCGCCCCGGCCCCGGCGCCCGCGGTGGTCCGGACCGTTCAGGCCGCCTGGATGAGCTCCGCGCGCCCGAACAGCAGGGCGTAACCGGAAGGAAGCCGGCCGAGGACGCGGTCCAGGAGGCCGGGGTCCGTGAGGCGGGCCACGGTCGCCAGGACGGCGCCGGCGTCCCAGCGCGCGGTGGCGGGGGTGCCACCGGTGCGGGCGGCGAGGTCCTTGACGAACCCCCACCCGGTCAGCTGGCCGGTGTCGGGCGCCTGGGCGGTGAAGGTGAGGGCGGCCTCCACGGGGAGGCAGGCGGCGAGTGCGACGCGTTCGTCCCCGGCGAGCTGACGGCCGAGGCCCTCCAGCACCGCGTGCGTGACTGCCTCCGCTCGTTCGCGTGTGGGGTAGGCGCCCTCGTACCTGATCCTCTCCAGCATCTGGTCGAACGTCATGCCCGTGGCAGCGGTGTTCCGTTCACGCAGGGAACGCATCGGTGGAATGCCTTTCTCGACGGGGCGGCTGCCGTTCGGCCGGGCGATACGGCAGCCGCGGGGCTGATCTCGGAGTGACTCGTCACGTCGGATGTGCGGGGTGGGTGCCCATGAGGGCGCCCGTGCCCGGGGGGCGTGTCCGCGCCGTGGCCGCTGGCCCGCCTCCGCGACGCCGACCGCTCAGGAGGACGGTCCGGCGTCGCTGGGTCAGCGGACGCCGGCCGGGCCCGGGGGCCGGACGGCCGGTGTGGCGGGACAGCTCACCGCTGCGCGGCGGACGGGGTGCTGAGTGGAGCGCCGGGGGCAGGGCCCGCGCGGGTGGGCAACGGCTCCCTCAGGTGCCGAGCTGCTTGGGGGTGGACTCTCCGCCGATGGCGATCTTGCGCGGCTTGGCGCGCTCGGCGATCGGGATCCGCAGGGTCAGCACCCCCGCGTCGTAGTCGGCCCTGATGCGCTCGGTGTCCAGGGTGTCGGCCAGGACGAGCTGCCGGGAGAAGGCGCCCAGCGGGCGCTCGGCGAGCTCCATCTGCACCTCGTCGCCGGTCGCGACGGGACGGCGCTCCGCCTTGACGGTGAGCATGTTCCGCTCCACGTCGATGTCGATCGCGTCCTTGGTGACACCGGGCAGGTCGAGGGCGATCACGTACTCCTCGCCCTCGCGATAGGCGTCCATCGGCATCGCCGACGGCCTGGACCAGGTCCCGGAGACACCGGTGAGCTGCTGGGCGAGACGGTCGAGTTCGCGGAACGGGTCGGTGCGCATCAACATCGCGAAAACACCTCCATCGGTCAGGCAGAAACTGCCAATGCGCTGTGTCTGACACCGTTGTAGCATGTCATCCAAACGATGACAACTGCACTGTCGTCGGAAAGGTGACACTGCCGGAAGGCGTCCCGTGGACGGCACCCGCCGGCTCGCCGGACCCGTCTCCGTCGCCGCGACCCGGTAAGCGCCGCACGCCGCCGCGGTCCACCGTCGACGAGGCCGTCCGCGCCGCACGGCGGACGGTGCGCGGATCGCAGGTGGAAGGCGGACGGGCGGTCTCCGCGCAGGTGGCGGACGCCCTGCTCCGGGCCGTCGAGCGCCCGCCGGCCTCCCGCCGCGCAGCCTGTGGCCGAAGGGTGGCCGAGGGGCCTCCAGGCGGCCCGTGGCCTGGCCGGGCGGGCGTGTCCCGGTGCACCGGCCGCCCCTCGCTCGGGACGCGCGTGAGCGGGCTGCCTACCGCAGCGGCTCACTGAGCCGGACGGCACGCACCGCCGCCGCGAGCGCCCGCTCGTCACCGAGGTCCAGAGCGGTGTCGGCCAGCTTGATGACGTGTTCGTCGCCGTGGGCCACGGCCTGTTCGAAGACCTCTCCGGGCGTGACCGGGCCCGGAGGGACGTAGGCCACCGGGGCGTCCGGCGCGTACATGGCGGTCACCGCGGCCGAGGCCGTCCAGGCGGCCTGCACGCTCGGCACCCACAGGACCCGCGGGAGGGCGGGGAGTGCCCGCAGGACGGCGTTCGGGGCGGTGGCCGCGTGGACCAGCATCGTGGCATCACCGTGACCGTGGGTGGCATACCGATGGGTGGCCGCCCGCACCAGCTCCACCAGCCGCCGGTGCGCCTCGTCCGGGTCCGTGACCGCGGCCGCCCACACCGGCAGGTTCCTGACGCGGTGCAGCCGGTCGGGGAAGCCGCCTGCCCTCGCCGTGACGGCCGGCACCGCGTCGAGGGCCGCCGCGGCACTGTCGGCACCTGGCACGGGGACGAGTCCCCTGACCGGGTGGTGGCGGGCAGCCCAGTAACCGAGGCCGTGCGCGAGTTCGGTCAGACGCGGCCCGGTGTCCCCGCCCGCCAGCAGTGTGCGCACGGCGTGGCCCACGCGGATCACCGGATGCGTCGACCCGCCGTACATCCCGGGCAGGAGACGGGGCCACCACCGGGTGAGCACGTCGCGCCACGGCCGCTCGGCGAGCTCCCGGCCGAAGTAGCCGATCCAGTCGGCGGCACGGCGCGGGTCGCCCAGTGCCGACGGCCAGTCGGCGTCCGTCACGGGCTCGACACCGGAGGGGAACTCCTCGAGCCTGGACGCGTACAGGTCGAGCCAGCGGTGCACGGCCGCCGCCTGACCGTTGGCCGTCAGTGCCTCGACGGCCATCGGCGCGTGGTTGGTGAGCCGCCCGATCCGCTCGGGGCCCGAGGTGTGCAGCCGCTGGAGCGCCTCGTCGAGCGTGCCTGTCGTGTCCATGAAACGAACGCTAGGCGGGCGTCCACGGCGTCGTAACGGGCGGAGGTCGTGGCACCGGGCGGGCGCAAGTCCTAGGACCTGGGGCCCGGTTCGGCGCCTCATGACATCCCTCCGGCTGTCCCCGGGGCCGGTGCGCCGTCCCCGGATGCGGGCGATGTGCCCCGACCCGGGCCCGAATAGTCACACTCTTTTGTGTAATAGCGCATCACATGCTGCGACTGCAAGTCTTCCTCTCGCAGGTCAGTTCATGATCGAGAGGATGTCGGATGTCCGTTGGTGAAGAGGTTCGCGACACGCAGCCGCCGCAGCAGAGTCTCGGCACAGCGGCTGCGCGGAACCTCGCGACGACGACCAAGTCCGCCCCGCAGATGCAGGAGATCAGCTCGCGGTGGCTGCTTCGCATGCTGCCGTGGGTGCAGGTGCAGGGCGGCACGTACAGGGTGAACCGCCGGCTGAGCCACTCGGTCGGGGACGGCAGGGTGACGTTCGTCCAGACGGGGGACCGTGTCACCGTCATCCCCGCCGAGCTGGGTGAACTTCCCGCCCTGCGTGACTTCGGTGACGAGGAGGTGCTGGCCGAGCTGGCGCGCAGGTGTGAACAGCGCGACGTCGCGGCCGGCGAGGTGCTCGCCGCCTCGGGGGAGGCGGCGGACCGCGTCCACCTGCTGGCCCACGGCAAGGTCGAGAAGCTCGGGACCGGGCCGTACGGCGACGAGACGGTGCTCGGAGTCCTGGCCGACGGCGCCTACTTCGGCGACCACGTGCTGGTCGACGGTGACGCGACCTGGGAGTACACGGCCCGAGCGGTGACCGCCTGCACGCTGCTGACCCTCCGCCGGTCGGACGTGCTCAACCTCGCGGCGCGTGCGGACTCGCTCCGTGACCATCTCGCCCGGCTGCTCGCCATTCCCCACCAGCGGACCAACCGCTACGGCGAGGCGGAGATCGACCTGTCGGCGGGACACGTGGGGGAGAGCGTCGTCCCGCACACCTTCGTCGACTACGAGTCGGCGCCCCGGGAGTACGAACTGAGCGTCGCCCAGACCGTGCTGAAGGTCCACAGCAGGGTGGCCGACCTCTACAACCAGCCGATGAACCAGACCGAGCAGCAGTTGCGGCTCACGGTGGAGGCGCTGCGCGAGCGTCAGGAGCACGAGCTCATCAACAACAGGGAGTTCGGCCTGCTCAACAACTGCGACTACGGGCAGCGGCTGCAGCCCCACGACGGGGCGCCGAGCCCCGACGACATGGACGAGCTCCTGTCGCGGCGGCGCGGGTCGAAGCTGTTCCTCGCCCATCCACGGGCCATCGCCGCGTTCGGCCGCGAGTGCAACAGGCGCGGCCTGGTGCCGGAGAGCGTCGAGGTCGGCGGACACCACGTGCCCGCATGGCGGGGCGTGCCGATCTTCCCGTGCAACAAGATCCCGGTCACCGACGCCCGCACGACGTCGATCATCTGTATGAGGACCGGCGAGGCGGACCAGGGCGTCATCGGGCTCCAGCAGAGCGGCATCCCGGACGAGATCGAGCCGAGCCTCTCGGTCCGTTTCATGGGCATCGACGAGCAGGCGATCATCTCCTACCTCGTCACGGCCTACTACTCCGCGGCCGTCCTGGTGCCGGACGCCCTCGGCGTCCTGGAGAACGTCGAGGTGAGCCGCTGGCGGTGACGCTCCCCGGGGTTCGGGCGGTGACCGCCCGGGCCCCGGCAGCCGAGGCCGCGTCCAAGGTGCCCCGTGGCGCCCGGAAGGAGTGACCGTGACCATGACCAGTACGGATGCCGCGATGGAGGGGCACAAGGCCGCCGCGCTCCTGGAGCACACCCGCGACGCGGTCGACCCGCATCTGCGAGCAGCCGTCGAGACGCTGCCGGGGGCGATACGCCGCGTCGCCATGTACCACTTCGGCTGGCAGAACGCCGACGGGTCGCCCGCCTCCGGGCAGGCGGGCAAGGCCATCAGGCCGGCGCTCGTCCTGGCCGCCGCGCGGGCGCTGGGAGGGGACACGGAGACAGCGATGCGGGCGGCCGTCGCCGTCGAACTCGCGCACAACTTCACCTTGCTGCACGACGACGTCATCGACGAGGACACCACCCGGCGGCACCGGCCCACGGCCTGGGCGGTGTTCGGTGTGCCGGACGCCGTCATCACCGGCGACGCGATGCTCTCCCTCGCCCTGCGGCTGCTCGCGGACGATCCCCACCCGGCTTCCACACAGGCAGCCGTGCGGCTCACCACCTGCGTCATCGAGCTCTGCGCGGGGCAGCAGGCCGACTGCGCCCTGGAGGGACGCGGGCCGGACGACGTCACGCTGGACGAGTGCCTCGCCATGGCCACGGCCAAGACGGGTGCCCTGCTCGGCTGTGCCTGCGCACTGGGCGCGCTCTACGCCGGAGCGGACGAGCGGGCCGTCCGCGCCATGGACGGCTTCGGCCGCGAAGCCGGTCTGGCGTTCCAGCTGATCGACGACCTGATCGGCATCTGGGGGGACACGGCCCGCACCGGCAAACCGGTCGGGGCGGACCTGACGGCCCACAAGAAGTCCCTGCCGGTGGTGGCGGCTCTCACCTCGGGCACCCCGGCAGCCGCCGAGCTCGCCGCGCTGTACCACGGCGCCATGAACACACCGGCAGAGGTGAGGGGCGCCGCCGACGCGGTGGACCGGGCCGGCGGCAGGGACTGGGCCCAGACCGCAGCGGCGGACCGGATGGCCCGGGCCGTCCACCACCTGTCCCGCGCGGTGCCCGAGCCGGCCGGAACCGGGGACCTGCTGGCCCTGGCCGAATTCGTCACCCGCAGAACCCACTGATCCGGGCCGACCGTGACCGTGGCCCACGCCCGACCCTAGGATTCCCCGCGTCGGTCGGAGTCACGACGGGATGAGGGGGCGGGGCCGTTCATGGGCGTACGCGTGCGGCAGGCGGACCAGCGGGACAGGGATCAGGTCGTACGGATCCTGGAGGAGGCGTTCCACGACGATCCGGTGAGCGGCTGGGTCTTCCCGGACGAGGAGCACCGGCGAGCGGTGCACGGGACGTTCCTCGGCGTCTTCGCCGACATCACGCTGGAAGGAGGCCGGATCGACCTTCTGGAGGACGGCACGGCGACGGCCCTCTGGCTCTCCGTGCCGGCGGGTGTGCCGGAGAAGGACGACACCCCCGCGCTCATGAGGGCGACCGCGGATCCCGACAACGAACGGGCCGAGCTGGTGGGGAGGCTGACCGGGGCCGTCCACCCCCACGACCGTGCGCATGAGTACCTCTTGATGATCGGGGTCTCGCCGGAGCGCCAGGGGGAGGGCATCGGCGAGGCGCTGATGCGGGGGGTCCTGGACCGTTGTGACCTGGAGGGCCTTCCCGCCTATCTGGAAGCGAGCAGCGCACGCAGCCGCGGCCTCTACGAGCGGCTCGGATTCGTCTTCACCGGGCAGACCGTCGACCTGCCCCACGGCCCCTCCATGTGGCCCATGTGGCGGGAACCCCACGGCTGATGAGCGCCGTTGAGGCGTCGCACGCATCGAAGGGGAGGGTGCCACGGGGCGGGCCGGCGGGCAGGGGCTACAGTCCCTGCTCATGACAGATGAGTCGTGGGCAGGCTGGTACCGGGACCGTCATGGTTCCGAGGCCGTCATTCTCACCACGGACGGACAGCAGCTCCGTATCCGCGTCCGGGGTACGGACTTCGAGGGCGAGAGCTTCGACGGTCTGGGCCCCGTGGCCGGCGCCCCGGTCCCGGAGGGGCTGTTCGACCTGGTGGACGGGGTGCTCGACGACTGTGTCCTGGAGTGGGACCTCCCGTTGCCGGTATCGGTGTCGGGGGCCGTCCGCCAGGCCACGCTCAGCTGCCTGCTGTCCCTGCGAAGGGCGGATCCCGATCTGTATCTCGCCCTTCACCTGGACGGCGCGGTGTACGAGTCGAACCGTGCCGAGGGCGACTTCGCCGCCGCGCTGGCCACGGTCCAGCGGACCCTGCCGCCGGACATGCACCTGCAGACCTGCATAGCCTGCGCCTTCTCCGACTACTTCCCGGCCCCGGTACGCGGTCTGTCCGGCGGGCTCGCCTGCTTCCGCGGTGCGAAGGACGCCTACCGCGACGTGGCCGACGGGGACGACGTCGCCGGCCTCTGGGACCGGCGCACCGGCTTCGTCCAGGAGATATGGAGCTGCCGGGAGTTCGAACCGCGTCCGGCGCACGGGGCCGGCACGGGGCACCGGGGTGCCTTCCCGCTCGAACTGGCCTGAGGGCGGCGTCCGACGCGCTGAGCCGGCTGCCGGGCGCACCGTGTCCCGCTCGGACCGGCCGGGGCGGCCCCGACCGGCCCGAGCGGCGGGGGAGGGCCGGGGGCGCCGCAGAGGGCCGCTCCGCTCCGACGGAACGGCCCCGCCCACCGGGTGCTCGACGGTGTCACCGATCGTGCCGGTGACCACCGTCGGCACCGGTGGCCACCATTGGTGCTGGTGGTACCCGTTGTGCTGTGGTGCTACCCGTTGTGCTGCGGGTGTCAGGACGCCGTGCGGGCCAGGGCGGCCACCAGTCCGTTCTGCCACAGGCTGTTCACCCGTGAGCGCTCGGCCGGGTCGGGATAGGCGTTCGTGCAGGACGGGCCGGGGCCGCCACCCGACATGAGCTCGCTGCAAGGCCCCGTGTAGTGGTCGGGAAGCCCCAGCACGTGCCCGGTCTCATGGGTGGTGACCCGGGTGGAGTCGTACTGCTGGTTCTGGGCGTAGTCGAGGAAGATGTAGCCGCTTCCGTGCCCGTCCGTGCTCGCGTACGAGCCCCGGGAGTCGTTGCCCTCGCGGTAGTCGAAGTCGGCGTTCGAGCCCTCCTGCAGCTTCACGTTGCTGACCGAGCTGTTCCAGATGCTGGTGCTGCTCGCTATCTGGCTCCGGAAGCTGGGGGCGCCGGCGGCGCTGTAGACCACGGTGACCGCCGCCGCACCCGGGTTCGCGGCTCGCTTCTCGGCGACCGACTTCATGACGGCGTCGAAGAAGGCCTTGTTCGACGCGGCGTTCTCGCTCGACCCCGCGTACGCGTCGTAACCGGCCTGCGCCGCGCCCACGGTGGCCGCGGATCCGGAGGACGGGGCGGCGGCGACCGCGGGGGTGGTGCCGAGCGCGGCGGCGAGGCCGAGTCCGAGACCGGCCACGGCTGACATGACGGCTGTCCTGGGGTGTCTCATGGGGGGTGTCTCCTGCCTGTCCGATGAACCCCGCCCGGAGGCCGGGCGGGGAACGGGTGGGGGGTACGGAGAGAGTGTCGGGGCAGCCGGGCCCACGGCGGATGATGTCAACCGGCGATAGCGCCGCCCTATCGCCCCGGACAGGAACCACACAGAATCAGCACGTTCCGGTCGCCCCGACACCCCCCGGATCGGCCCGTTTAGAGGGGGTTGAAGCCTCTGGTGCTCGAAGCGCGAACAGTCATACCCTCGCCGTCATGGAGCTGGAGGTGAGACACCTCAAGGCGCTCTGCGCCATCGCCGACACGGGAAGCCTGCACCAGGCGGCACGACGGCTGGGCGTGAGTCAGCCCTCCTTGACCACCCAGCTCCAGCGAATCGAGAAGAGCATGGGCGCGGAGCTGTTCCGCCGCGGGAGGACGGGCTGCCGGCCGACCCTCCTGGGGCGTGCCGTCCTCAGCCGGGCCCGCCCCCTGGTGGACGGCATGTCGGCCCTGGTCGGTGCCGCGCTGGCGGAGGCGGAGGCGGCCCGGGCCGGTGCGCCCGGCCTGCGGATCGGGTCCACCGCGAGCAGGGTGATCGGCGGCTGGCTGCGCCGGCTCCGGGTGAGACTGCCCGGCACCGACATCTCGCTCCGGGTGGACGTGTCGGCCCGTGCGCTGCTGGGAGCGGTCGCGGCGGGCCGGCTCGACGTCGCCTTCGTGCACGAGGTGGAGGGCTGCCCGCTGACGGTTCCTGACGGCCTGGCACAGCGTGTACTGCTGGAGCGCGAACCGCAGTTCATCTCGCTGGCCCGGGACCACCCGGCGGCCGGACGGCCGGTGGTCGACCTCGACGACCTGGCGGACGACCGGTGGATGGTCGATCCCTCGGTGGACGGTGAATGGGACGGGGTGCGCCGGGTCCTCGGCGCGGCGGGCCTCGATCCGCCTGTCCTGCACGGCGACTACCTCACGGCGGCGTCCCTGGTGGTCCTCGGCGAGGCGGTCGCCCCCTGCCAGCCGACCTCCGGCCCCCGGGAGGACATGGCGATCCGCCCCCTGCGCGGCGACCCCCTGGCGGTGCGGCTGCTGCTGGTCTCGCGGCCCGGCGCGGACACGGACGCCGTGTACGAGGAACTGGAGGCGGCCTACCGTGACGCGGCACGGCGGGCCGAGGAGTACCACCGGTGGCTGCTGCGCCACCGCAGTCCGCTCGCGCGCACACCGTGAGCACGGTTCCCCGTTCTGCCGGGAGTTCTGCCAGGAGCGAGGTCCCGTTCCCTCCACGCGTCCCGACGGGCACGATCACCGCATGAGGCTCTTGATGCTGGGCGGAACGGAATTCGTCGGACGCGCGGTCACCGACGCGGCGCTCGGACGCGGCTGGGAGGTCACCGCCTTCCACCGGGGCCTGCACGCGCCACCGGCCGGGGTCCGGACGCTTACCGGTGACCGGACCACGGGCGAGGCGGGCCTCAGGGCACTGGCCGGCGGCACCTGGGACCTGGTGGTCGACACGTGGAGCGGTGCCCCCTCGGCCGTGCGGGACGCCGCACGGCTCCTGTCCGGCAGCGCCGGCCACTTCAGCTACGTCTCCAGCAGGTCCGTGTACGCCTACCCCGCCCCGGCGGGGCTCGCGGAGGACGGCCCCCTGGTGACGGGCGCCTCGCCCGACGCCGGCCACGACGTCTCCTACGCCCTGGCCAAGCGCGGTGGAGAGCTCGCGGCACTCGACGCATTCGGCGAACGGGCGCTGCTGGCCCGGGCCGGACTGATCCTCGGCCCCGGGGAGAACGTCGGCCGCCTGCCGTGGTGGCTGGGCCGGACGGCCAGGGGCGGGCCGGTCGTCGCCCCGGGCCCGCCGGATGCCGGCCTCCAGTACATCGACGCCCGGGACCTCGCGGACTGGCTCCTGGACGCCGCGGTCAACGGTCTGTCGGGGGCCTACAACACCGTGAGCCACCCGGGGCACACCACCATGGGCGAACTCCTGGAAAGCTGCGTCCGTGTCACCGGCTCCCGCGCCCGACTGCGCTGGACCGATCCCGAGGTGCTCCTCGCGGCGGGCGTCGAGCCGTGGACGGACCTGCCGCTCTGGCTGCCGGCCGGAGAACTCCACGACACTTTGCACCAGGGAGACGCCGCCAAGGCGCACGCCGCCGGTCTGCGTTGCAGGCCCGTCGGGGAAACCGTCGCCGACACGTGGGCCTGGCTGTGCGAGCGGGGAGGCGCAGCCCCGCAGCGGCCCGACCGCCCTGCCGTCGGTCTCGACGCGCGGACCGAGGTGCAACTCCTGGCGGCGCCCGGCAGCCCTTAGCGTGGCCCGATGACCGAACAGCTGCTGCACCTCACGGAACGGCCCCTGTGGGAGGCCGCCCGCACAGCGGGGACGTACGAGATGTCGACCCGGGGCCGGACCCTGCGGGAGGAGGGGTTCATCCACTGCTCGCTGCCCCACCAGCTCCCCGCGGTGGCACGCGCCGTGTACGGGGCCGAGAGCGAAGGCCTGGTGGTCCTCGTCATCGACCCCGGCCGGCTCGCGGCGCCCGTCCGGTACGAGGCCCTGGAGCCGGGCGGCGAGGAGTTCCCGCACATCTACGGACCGCTGCCGGCGAGCGCGGTCGTGGATGTGCGTCCCTGGGCCGAGCCCCTGGCGCGGCGGGAGGGTGAGGCGGGATGATCAGCGCCCTCGTCGCGGTGACCGGCGCGAGCGGGGCGGTCGGCGGGCGGGTCGCCGCGCGGCTGGCCCGCACCGGCGTCCCCGTACGTCTCCTCGGCCGCGACCCCGCCCGGCTGCCCCGGCTGCCCGGCACGGCCACCGCGCCTCCCGCGGCGTACGGCGACGGCGAGGCCATGCGCCGTGCCCTCGACGGCGCGCACACCCTCTTCCTCGTCTCGGCGCACGAGAGCCCGGACCGGGTGCTGGAACACACCACGGCGGTGGACGCGGCCCTCGCCGCGGGTGTGGAGCGCATCGTGTACGTGTCGTTCCTCGGCGCGGCACCGGACGCGACGTTCACGTTCGCGCGCGACCACTGGCACACCGAGGCGCACATCCGTATGACCGGCGTGCGCCACACCTTCCTCCGGGACAGCTGGTATCTCGCGGGTATCCCCGCCATGACGGGGGCCGACGGCGTCCTGCGCGGTCCCGGCGGGGAGGGACGGGTCTCGGCGGTCTCCCACCAGGACATCGCCGACTCGGCGTCAGCCGTGCTGCTGGACGAGGGAACCGGCCACGACGGTGCGACGTACGACCTCACGGGCCCCGAGGCGTTCACCCTGGCCGAGGCGGCAGGGGAGCTGAGCCGGCGCACCGGCCGCGAGATCAGGTACGTGCCGGAGACCAGGGAGGAGGCCTACGCCTCCCGCGCCCACTACGGTGCCGAGGACTGGGAGCTGGCCGGATGGGTCACGTCGTACGAGGCGATCGCGGCCGGTGAGCTGGACACCGTCTCCGGCGCCGTCCCCGCCCTCACGGGCCGCCCGGCCCAGGACCTGGCCACCTATCTCCAGGAGAACCCCGACAGTTACAGCCATCTCCTGCCGCGTTCCTGACCCGGCGGACGGTCGGGAAAGACCGCACCCGGCCCGTCGACCACCGAGAACGGCGGCCGACGGGCCGGGTGCGGACGGACGGCCGAAGCGACCCGCTACATCACGGGGCCGGACGGCCCGGCCCGGGATCAGGCCTTCTTGGTCTCCCAGAAGATCTTGTCGATCTGGGCGATCAGGTCCAGGGCCTTCTGGCCCGTGGCCGGGTCGTTCGAGGCCTTGGCCGCGGAGAGCGCCTTCAGGGTGTCGTTGACCAGCTGGTGCAGCTCCGGGTACTTCTCGAAGTGCGGGGGCTTGAAGTAGTCGCTCCAGAGCACCGAGACGTGGTGCTTCGCGAGCTCGGCACGCTGTTCCTTGATCAGAACGGCGCGCGTGCGGAAGTCCGCGTCCTCATTGGCCTGGTACTTCTCCTGGACGGCCTTGACGGACTCCGCCTCGATGCGGGCCTGGGCCGGGTCGTACACACCGCAGGGCAGGTCGCAGTGGGCGCTGACCTTCACCTTGGGGGCAAACAGGCGGGAAAGCATGGAGCTGTCCTTCCTCGTGATCGTCTTCTCAGGTGGGACATTACTCCGTAGGAAGCCGCTTTTTGCGGCTGCCCCCTAGGGCTTAGGCCAAAAGTCCGGGATGAGGACGGGACCGTGGCCGAAATGCGGAGCGGTGCGCACGCCGCGTGCTGGAGGATGGACCGGGAGGTGCCACAGATGCCGGAACCGGCACAGGAGCCGTGGAGCGGGCGGGCGGCGCGCAGGCCGTTCCAGGTGGTGGAGGTGACGGGGCCGTCGATGGTGCCCACGCTCTACCACGGGGACTGGCTGCTCGTGCAGCGCGGAGCGCCCGTGCGTCCGGGGGACGTGGTGATCCTGCGGCACCCGTTCCAGCAGGACCTGCTGGTCGTCAAGCGGGCCGTCGAGCGGCGCGGTGGGGGCTGGTGGGTGCTGGGGGACAACGCGTACGCGGGCGGGGACAGCACGGACTACGGGACGGTGCCCGAAGAGCTCGTGCTGGCCCGGGTACGGGCCCGGTACAGGCCGCTGCGAAAGGATCAGCGCTCGGTGCTCGGGCTGCTGGGCTGGGCGGTGGCCGCGGTGCGCCGCGTCTCGCCGGAGCGTTCCGTCTCCAGGCGCTTGCGGGCCCGGTAGGCCGCGACGTTGGCCCGGGTCGCGCAGCGGTCCGAGCAGTAGCGCCGCGAGCGGTTGGTCGAGGTGTCGAGGTAGGCGTTGCGGCAGGGCGCCGCCTCGCACATGCCCAGACGGTCCACACCGTGCGAGGTGAGGTGGAAGGCGAGGCCCATCGCCGCGATCGCGGCGAAGCCCGCCGTCGCGTTCGACGGATGGTCGGCGAGGTGCATGTGCCAGTCCGGTTTCCCGTCCTCGTCCCGTGCGTCGTGGCCGGAGATCTGGGGGCTCACCGGGAACTCCAGCAGCAGTGAGTTGAGCAGGTCGACCGCGAGGGTCTCCTCCCCGCTGTCGGCCGCCTCGAACACCGCGCGCAGCCGGGCCCGGACGGACCGGAAGCGGGTCACGTCCGCATCGGTCGCGCGGCGGGCCGCCTGCGCGTTGGCGCCGAAGAGGTCACGGATGGACTCGACCGTGGTGAGGGAGTCCTTGCCGCGGGCCGGCTCCTCGGTGTTGACCAGACGCACGGCGTAGTCCGAGTAATAGGCCAATTCCACTTGTAGTCCTTACGGCGCGGGTCTATGGTCGATGTGCCGACCAGTGTAATGGGTGGTCGCATGCAATGGGTATTACGATCGCGGGTACAGGTGGAGGTTCGAGTGACGGCGACGGGCACCGACTGGCAGTCCTGGCAGGAGAGCTGGGACAGGCAGCAGGAGTGGTACATGCCGGACCGCGAGGAGCGGTTCCGGGTGATGCTGGACATGGTCGAGGCCGTCGTGGGGCCCGAACCGAGAGTGCTGGACCTGGCGTGCGGTACGGGCAGTATCACCGACCGGCTCCTCAAGCGGTTCCCGAACGCCACGAGTACCGGGGTCGACCTCGACCCCGCGCTGCTCGCCATCGCGCGCGGCACCTTCGAGGGGGACGGTCGCGTCACCCTCGTGACCGCCGACCTGAAGGACGCCACCTGGACGGAACGCCTCCCGCATCGGTCGTACGACGCCGTCCTCACCGCCACGGCCCTGCACTGGCTGCACCGCGAGCCGCTCGCCGCCCTGTACGGGCAGATCGGCGGGCTGGTCAGGGACGGCGGGGTCTTCATGAACGCGGACCACATGATCGACGGGGACACCCCGCGCATCAACGCCGCCGAACGGGCCCACCGGCACGCGGCCATGGACCGGGCGCGGGCCGAGGGGGCCCTGAACTGGGCCGAGTGGTGGGCCCTCGCCGCGAAGGACCCCGTGCTCGCGGCGCCCACCGCCGAGCGTTTCGCGATCTACGGCGAGCACGCGGACGGCGACATGCCGTCCGTCCACTGGCACGCGCACACCCTCCGCGAGGCCGGCTTCGGCGAGGCGCGCGCGGTCTGGGCCTCGCCGTCGGACAGCCTGGTGCTCGCGGTGAAGTAGGGGCGGACCGGGCCCGCCGCGGCTGCTGACGAAGCGGGCGGCGGAAACGAGGAGGGCGGTACGGACCGGATCCGTACCGCCCTCCTCGTTTCCGCGACGCTGCCGCGGTACTCCCGGCCGCCGCTACAGCACCTTCGACAGGAAGGACTTCGTCCGGTCGTGCTGCGGGTTCGTCAGGACGTCGCGCGGGTGGCCGGACTCGACCACGACGCCGTCGTCCATGAAGACGAGAGCGTCACCCACCTCGCGGGCGAAGCCCATCTCGTGCGTGACGACGATCATCGTCATGCCCTCCTCGGCCAGGCCGCGCATGACGTCGAGGACGTCGCCGACCAGCTCCGGGTCGAGCGCCGACGTCGGCTCGTCGAAGAGCATCAGCTTCGGCTCCATGGCCAGGGCACGTGCGATGGCCACGCGCTGCTGCTGCCCGCCGGAGAGCTGGGACGGGTAGTTCTTCGCCTTGTCGGACAGGCCGACCCGGTCCAGGAGGCGCTCCGCCCGTGCCCGGGCGACGGCCTTGGCCTCGCCCTTGACCTGGATCGGCGCCTCCATGACGTTCTCGAGAGCCGTCATGTGAGGGAACAGGTTGAAACGCTGGAAGACCATGCCGATGTCCCGGCGCTGCAGCGCGACCTCGCTGTCCTTGAGCTCGTGGAGCCGGTCGCCCTTCTGCCGGTAGCCGACCAGGTCGCCGTCGACGTACAGACGCCCGGCGTTGATCTGCTCCAGGTGGTTGATGCACCGCAGGAACGTCGACTTGCCGGAGCCCGACGGGCCGATCAGGCAGAAGACCTCACGCGGGGCGACCTCCAGGTCGATGCCCTTGAGGATGTGCGCGGGTCCGAAGGACTTGTGTACGCCCTCGGCCTTCACCATGGCGGTCATGCGGAAACACCTCCGGAGGGGCGGTTGCTGAAGGAGGTGAGGGCGACCTTGGCCCGCTGGAACGGTGTGAGCGGCAGGCTGCGCAGGCTGCCCCGGGCGTAACGGCGCTCCAGGTAGTACTGGCCCACGCTGAACACGCTGGTCATCACGATGTACCAGATGGAGGCGACGAAGAGCATCTCCATCACCGCGTAACTGGTCGAGCCGATCTGCGAGGTGGAGCGCAGCAGCTCGTTGTAGGTGACCGCGTACACCAGCGACGAGGTCTTCAGCATGTTGATGAACTCGTTGCCGGTCGGCGGGATGATCACGCGCAGGGCCTGCGGAAGGACGACGCGGCGCATGGTCTTCGCCTGGGTCATGCCGAGCGCGTGCGAGGCCTCGGTCTGGCCCTCGTCCACCGACTGGATACCGGCCCGGACGATCTCCGCCATGTACGCGGCCTCGTTGAGGGCGAGCCCCAGCAGTGCGCACATGAACGGCGTCATCACGTCGGTCATCTCGTCCTTGTAGACGAACGGGATGTTGAGGACCGGGAAGATCAGGGCCAGGTTGAACCAGAGCAGCAGCTGTACGTAGACGGGGGTGCCGCGGAAGAACCAGATGTACAGCCACGCCACCCAGCTGGTCACCGGGTTCCTGGAGAGCCGCATGACGGCGAGCACCACACCCAGGACCACGCCGAGGACCATGGCGAGCACGCTGATCATCAGCGTGCGGCCGGCCCCGGCCAGGACGGTGTCGTCGAACAGCTTGTCCTGGACCGCCTGCCACTGGATGTCGCCCTGCGAGAAGGCGTACGCCAGGGCGGCGAGCAGAGCGAGGACGACCACGCCGCTGATCCAGCGGCCGTAGTGCCGGACGGGAATGGCCTTGATGGTCTCCGGTGCGACGGTGGTGGCCTTGGAGACGGGTGCGGCGGCGACGGATGGGCCGCCGGGCACCTTGTCGAACTTGTCAGTCACGGTGACTGCCCTTCGGTGGTGCGCCGGTCACTTGCCGCCGTTGATGGCGGCCTTGTCGATCGCGCCGGTACCGGCACCCCACTTGTCGAGCACCTTCTTGTAGGAGCCGTCGGCGATGATCGCGTCCACGGCCTCCTTGAGCACGTCGCGCAGCTCGGTGTTGTCCTTGTTCACGGCGATGCCGAACGGGCCGGCGTCGACCTGCTCACCGACGACCTCGAAGTCCTTGCCGCCGCCGGCCTTGCGGGCCAGGTCGACCGCGACTGGGTAGTCGTTGACACCGGCGACGGCGCCGCCCGACTTCACGCGGGTCTGGGCCTCGGTGTCGTTCTCGAAGGACTCGATCTTGACGGCCTTCTCACCGGCGTCCGTGCAGGCCTTGGACTGCTTCTTCAGGGCTTCCTCGTACGTGGTGCCGCGCTGGACAGCCGCGACCTTGCCGCACAGGTCCTCGATGGACTTGATGCCCTCGGGGTTGCCCTTCTTCGTGTAGACGGCGGTGCCGGCCAGGAAGTAGTCGACGAAGTCGACACCCTTGCCGAGCTTCTTGCCGCTGTCGTCCAGGCCCTCCTGGCGCTGCTTGTTGTCCGTGATCGACGACATGGCGATGTCGTGGCGGCCCGTGTTGAGAGCGGTGATCAGACCGTCGAAGGAGCCCGAGGTGAATTCGAACTTCACGCCCAGCTGCTTGCCGAGGGCCTCGGCGAGATCCGGGTCGACGCCGACGATCTTCCCGTTCTCGACGGACTCCATCGGGGCGTACTCGGCATTCGTGCCGACCTTGATGACACCGGACTTCTGGTACTTCTCCGGAAGCTTGTCGAAGAGCGGGGCACTGTTCTCGGACGTGCCGTCACCGGGCTTCGTCGAGCCGCTCTCGGTCTGGTCGCCACAGGCGGTCAGCAGCAGCGTGCCGGCGACCGCGACTGCGCAGACCGCGGCAATCCGGGACTTCGCGGTCGTACGACAGAGGGTGCTTGCGGTCATGATCGGAATCCTCCGGCGGTGAGGGAGTGCTGGTCAGGTGGGCACGCACGCACCTTCGAGTGTCGCCACCTTGTGTGATTAGGGCATCTTGCCATTCGGACTCACCCAAACAGGGGGCCCGTCATGTCAAAATCGGGTAACGGGCGACCCCCGAACCTCAACGGGCCGGTACCGCAGGGCCGGACCATCTGTTGGAAAGTGCGTGCTGCCCCGGAGAATCTCCGGTGCGTCTCGACCTACGGACGGCCTTTGTAGCCCTTAGTGGACTTGTCCAGATATTCGGCTATGAGTCATGTCACCGAGTCGATACCGACTCGTAAGAGGCCCGGTCCGTCCGGTAAGAAAGACCTTTACACCCCTCATCCGGGGCCCAGGGCGCGTGTGCGGCGCGCCCGCGCGTATGTGCCTCCCCAGCCGGAGTGGTCCAACCGCTCAGCGCCGGGAACGTACGCGGTGCCCGCCCACCCCTCCTCAACCAGGAGTGGCCACCCTCAACTGATGAAGACTTAAGGGGTCAACACAATGGCAGCGGAGATCGTCAATCCTCGCAGCGACAGCAATACGCACGGCACGGCCGATGCGGCGGGACTCAGCAGTGCGGACGAGCCCTTCGACCCGGCCTTCGCGCTCCACCGCGGCGGGAAGATGGCCGTGCAGGCCACCGTCCCGATCCGCGACAAGGACGACCTGTCCCTCGCGTACACGCCCGGCGTGGCAAAGGTGTGCAGCGCCATCGCCGAGAATCCCGAGCTCGTCCACGACTACACCTGGAAGTCGCAGGTCGTGGCCGTCGTGACGGACGGCACCGCCGTCCTCGGCCTCGGGGACATCGGCCCTGAGGCCTCCCTCCCCGTGATGGAGGGCAAGGCCATTCTCTTCAAGCAGTTCGGCGGTGTCGACGCGGTGCCGATCGCGCTCGCCACGACCGACACGGACGAGATCATCGACACCGTCGTGCGCCTCGCGCCGTCCTTCGGCGGGGTGAACCTCGAGGACATCTCGGCGCCCCGGTGCTTCGAGATCGAGCGCAAGCTCCAGGAACGCCTCGACATCCCCGTCTTCCACGACGACCAGCACGGCACCGCCGTGGTGACGCTCGCGGCGCTGCGCAACGCGGCGAAGCTCTCCGGCCGGACACTCGGTGACCTCCGCGCCGTCATCTCCGGCGCGGGTGCCGCGGGTGTGGCCATCGCGAAGTTCCTGCTGGAGGCGGGCATCGGCGACGTCGCCGTGGCCGACCGCAAGGGCATCGTCAGCGGCGACCGCACGGACCTCACGGACGTGAAGCGCGAGCTGGCGGAACTCACGAACCGGGCGGGCATCACCGGCTCGCTGGAGACGGCGCTGGCCGGCGCCGACGTCTTCATCGGGGTCTCCGGCGGTACGGTCCCCGAGCCGGCGGTGGCCTCCATGGCGCCCGGTGCCTTCGTGTTCGCCATGGCCAACCCGAACCCCGAGGTGCACCCCGACGTCGCGCACAAGTACGCGGCCGTGGTGGCGACCGGGCGGTCGGACTACCCGAACCAGATCAACAACGTGCTCGCCTTCCCCGGCATCTTCGCGGGCGCGCTGCAGGTGAGGGCCTCGCGGATCACCGAAGGCATGAAGATCGCCGCCGCGAACGCGCTGGCGGACGTCGTCGGTGACGAACTGGCCGCGGACTACGTGATCCCGTCGCCGTTCGACGAGCGGGTCGCTCCCGCCGTCACCGCCGCGGTGGCGGCGGCCGCCCGCGCGGAGGGCGTCGCGCGACGCTGACGCCGGGCAGGGGCGGGCGGTGCCGGGGTCGAACGGGACCCGGGCCCCGGCCGCCCCTTTTGCGTTCCCTGCACCGCGTCCGCCCCCTTCCGCGGGGAAAGGCCCCGTGCCGGGAAGGCCCCGTGCCGGGAAGGCCCCGCGCCGGGCGCCGTGCCCGCCGCTTCCCGGGAGCATGGGCTGTGGGGTGCGTGTCACACCATCGAACAGTTACGTCACGGCGCGTCACGGCCTATCGTCGTGGCCATGTTCGCCGCCTACGCAGCCCGTATCGACCGTGACCGGCCCCTCGACGGACTGGAGCTGGGCGAACGCCCGGCGCCCGAGGCGCGACCCGGGTGGACCACCGTCCAGGTCCGGGCCGCATCGCTCAACCACCACGACCTCTGGTCCCTGCGCGGTGTGGGTCTGGCCGAGGACAAGCTGCCCATGATCCTCGGCTGTGACGCCGCGGGGGTCGACCAGGACGGCAACGAAGTCGTCCTGCACTCCGTCATCGGCCAGACCGGACACGGCGTGGGCCCGGACGAGCCGCGTTCCATCCTCACGGAGCGCTATCAGGGCACCTTCGCCGAGCAGGTCACCGTCCCGAGCTGGAACGTGCTGCCCAAGCCGAAGGAACTCACCTTCGAGCAGGCCGCCTGCCTGCCGACCGCCTGGCTGACGGCCTACCGGATGCTGTTCACCAACGCGGGCGTGCGGCCCGGCGACTCCGTCCTCGTCCAGGGAGCGGGCGGCGGCGTGGCCACTGCCGCGATCGTGCTCGGGAAGGCCGCCGGGCTCCGGATGTTCGCCACCAGCCGCGACGAGGCCAAGCGCAAGCGGGCCGTCGAACTGGGAGCCGTCGAGGCCTACGAGCCCGGCGCCCGGCTGCCCAGGCGGGTCGACGCCGTCATCGAGACCGTCGGGGCGGCGACCTGGTCCCACTCGGTCAAGTCGCTGCGCCCCGGCGGCACCCTGGTCATCTCGGGCGCCACCAGCGGTGACCGGCCCTCGCACGCCGAGCTGACCCGGGTCTTCTTCCTCGAGCTGAAGATCGTCGGTTCCACGATGGGCTCCAAGGACGAACTGGAAGACCTGTTGTCGTTCTGCGCGGCCACCGGCGTACGGCCCGTCATCGACGGGACGCTCCCGCTGGACCGGGCCCGCGAGGGCTTCGAGCGGCTCGCCGCGGGAGACCTGTTCGGGAAGATCGTGCTCACCGCCTCGTGACCGTGCACGCGCGGCGGGGAGCCGCCGCCACGGAGCTGCTGACCCCCGAAGGGCTGCTGTTGCGGCCCTGGCGGCCCGACGACGCCCCGGCGGTGCTCCGCGCCTTCGCGCCGCCGGAGATGGCGCGGCAGGCGGGCCGGCCGGTCACGACCACCGCTGAGGCGCTGGCGTGGATAGCGGGCCGGCAGGACGAACGGGCTGCCGGCATGGGATACACCTGGGCCGTCGTCCGCGAAGGCGCGGCGCTCGGATCCGTGGCCGTGACAGCGGTGAACCGTGTCCACGACACCGGCTGGGTCTCCTACTGGACCACCGAAACGGCACGCGGCACCGGCATCGCCGCCGCCGGTGTGCGGGCCCTGGCGCGCTGGGCCTTCGATGGTCTGGGGCTCCACCGCCTGGAGCTCGGACACAGGACGAACAATCCCGCCTCCTGCGCCGTGGCGCTGCGGGCCGGCTTCGCCGCAGAAGGCATCGAGCGTCAGAAGCTCCGCTACGGGAGCGCCCGGTACGACGTGGAGCGCCACGCTCGCCTCGCCACCGATGACGATGCCGACGGTGCCGATGCCAATGGTGCCGGTGCCAACGGTGCCAACGGTGCCAACGGTGCCGATGTCGCCGGCGTGGCTGCCGACGGCGCCGGTGTCAACCACGATTGACAGCGCCCCTGATGTCAACGTAAGTTGACACCATGACCGAAGCAACGGATCTCGCCGCACGCGCCGGTGACCATGACCCGCGCGTCGGGCTGCGTGCCGTGGCCGCGCTGCGGCGGCTGCTCGAGCAGCTCGAAGCCGTCCAGGTGAGGAGCGCACGCGTCCAGGGATGGTCGTGGCAGGAGATCGCCGCCGAGCTGGGTGTCAGCAGGCAGGCCGTGCACAAGAAGTACGGGAGGCATTGATGTTCGAGCGATTCACCAAGGGGGCCCGGGCCACCGTGACCGGCGCGGTGACCCACGCCGAGCGGGCCGGAGCGGACTCGGTCACCGAGGAGCACCTGCTGCTGTCCCTGCTGGACCAGGAGGGCAGCCGGGCCTCCTTCGCCGTCACCGCCCTGGGGCTCACCGACCGCCGCGCATCGGTGGAGGCGGCGCTCGGTGAGGCCCGCCGCCGCGGTGGGCTCACCAAGGCCGACACCGAGGCACTCGCCGGTCTGGGCATCGACGTCACCGAGATCGTGGCCCGGGTCGAGGGGGCCCATGGCGAAGGCGTGCTCGCGGGCGACCGCACGAACCGCCGGTGGTGGTCCGCGCAGCGTCCCTTCACGGCCGGTGCCAAGGGCATCCTCGAGAAGTCCCTGCGTGTCGCCCTCGGCAGACGGGACCGCTTCATCGGCGAGGAACACCTGCTGCTCGCCCTGACCGCGGGCCCCGGCGTCGTGGCCGACGTCCTCGCCGAGCACGGCGCCACCTACACGGCCGTGGAACGGGCGCTGTACGGCGACGGAGGGCAGGGACGGGCACAGGCGAGCTGACCGGTCACCGCCCGGCCGGGATGACCGGCCGGGCCATGGCCTTCGTCAGGAGCCGCCGGAGCCGCCCCTCGCGTCGTCCGCCGTGCCGCGCAGGGCCGAGTCGATGCCTATCGCAGCAGTGGCGAGGTGACGGCGGGCCTGCGAGAGCTGCGCCTCGGTGACGCCGTGGTCGCGGGCCGTGTCACGGATGTCGTCGCGGAAGCGGTCCAGCAGCCGGTCCAGGTCGCGGGCCGGATCGCCCGTGGTGGTGGCATCGGGGGCCCACTCGATGTCCGGCTCCGCGGGCTCCGGACGGCTGTACGAGGGCCAGGTGCCGGTCCTCGCGAAGCTGCCGAGCTGGCCGGTGATCTCGGCCAGCCCGTCCCGCACACCTGCCGGCCAGTCCCCCCTCGCGAAGTGCTCCTGGACCTGGCGCGCCGCGTTCTGCATCTGCTCGCGCGCCTTCTCGTGCGCCTCCTGCGCCTGGCGGCGGGCCTGTTCCGCGTCCTCGCGGGCCTTGCGGGACTCGTCCTTCGCCCTGCGGGCCTGTTCCTTCCACTGTTGCTGTGCCTTGCGCAGCTCCTCCTTCGCCGTGCGCCAGGCCTCCTTGTCCCCGAATCCCGGATCCCATCCGTTCCGGCTGCCGCCGGAGGTGTGCCGGGACTCGGATGCCGCCGCGCGCATCTCGCTGCGGAGCTGACCTGCCGCGCCCCGCACGTCCTCGCGGATCTCGGCTGCCAGCTCGGAGACGGAGTCGCGGATCTCCAGCTCCAGGTCGGCCAGCTCGCCACCACGGTCCGCCAGCTCGGCCCGCCCTGCTTCGGTGAGGGAGTAGACCTTGCGGCCGCCGTCGGTGGCATGGGTGACCAGGCCCTCGGCCTCCAGCTTGGCGAGCCGCGGATACACGGTGCCCGCCGAGGGGGCGTACAGGCCCTGGAAGCGTTCCTCCAGGAGCCGGATCACCTCGTACCCATGGCGGGGAGCTTCATCCAGCAGCTTGAGGAGATACAGGCGCAGACGGCCGTGGGCGAATACGGGAGCCATGTCAGAGCACCTTTCCGGTCGGCTCGGCGGCATGCGTGGTGTCCTGGGCGGGTGGGCGGCGCAACAGGGCGATCGAACCCGAGACGGTGGTGGCCCTCAGCTTCCCCGTGCCCGCGCCCAGCGTGCCGGTGATCTTCTTCGCGCCCCACTGACCGCCCACACGCAGGTCCTCGAAGGCGTTGGAGACGGTACCGCTCGCGGTGTTCGCCTCGACCTTCGCGTCCGCCGGGTGGGGCAGCCGGATGGCGATCTCGCCGGACACCGAGGCCAGCCTGATGTCCGTCGGCTTCGGCGAGGTGTCGAGGTCCAGCACCATGTGGCCCGTCACGGACTCCGCGCGGACCGAGGTGCCGGCGCCCTCGACGACCGTCAGATCACCCGACACGGACTGGAAGCGGAGGTCTCCGGTGACGGTCTGGGCCTCCAGACTGCCGGACACGGTCTCGGCACGGACGACGCCGGACAGCCCCACCAGGGTGCTGTCGCCGGAGATGCCCCGCAGCTCCGTGCGTCCACGGATCCCGGAGACGACCGCCTCGGCGCCGATCACGCCGACTTCCACCGTCGCGCCGGCCGGTACGGCGAGGGAGACCGCGGCGCTCCGGCGAGGACTCCGGCGGTCGAGCCAGGTGAGAAGGCCCTGCCAGGGCAGATCCTCGTAGGCGACGGTGAGGGTGCCGTCCTCCAGGGTCACGATCAGCGGTGGACCCTCCAGGGCGGACACCTCCAGTCGGGCGGCCGGCTCGTCGGTGCCGACGACGTTGACCGCGCCGTCGACGATGCGCACGTTGAGTGCTGTCACAGGGCCGTCGAAGGTGAGCTTCTCGGGCTCGGTGACGGTCCACGTCGACTCAGGCATGGAGTTGACCTCCCACTGGGTGGAGCGACGCAACATATCGCGTCTTCTTGAGAACACGATATATCGCGGATGGGGGAAGTCAAGGAGGAATCGAAAGGGTGCTCGCGGGCGGGCGCCCACGAGCGGGTGTACGCGAAAGGGTGGAGCGATCAGTCCCATTCATTCACTCCTGAGCGATTTGCCCTAGCGTGTGAGGCATGACCGCGACATCTGTGGGTGCTCTGCTCCTCTGCCGGGCAGGCCCCGAGACCGTACGGCCCGTGGCCCGTCTGCTCCGGGAGCGCATGCTGCTGGTGCCCGCGGGGGACGGCTGGAGCGTGCTCGTCCCCGAGGGGAAGCCCTGGCGTAAGGACGGCCACGGGGGCCACGGCGGCGCGTCGGGCGACCGGGGTCCCGAGCCCGTCGACCGCGTCGTCGGCGGCTGGGCCACCGCCCTCGCGGTGGGCTCCGCCTGGCCGGTGCTCGCCCTGTGGTGGGACGGCGACCGGTCCGGTTACACCCTCGCTTCGGGCTTCCGCCGCCCGGTCGGCTACATCTGGCTGGCCGACGGCACTCCGGCGGCGGAGGAGGAGGCCATCCGGACGTCAGCCGTCCGGCTGGGCCTCGATCCGGTCCTGGACGTACAGGCGCTGGAGGCCCTCACCCGCGCCGATCCCGGCGCGGACGCCGACGCGCGGCTGCGCGGACTGCTGGCCGTGCTCACCCGGGCCGGGGTGCGCCTGCCGCCCGGTCTCTCGCCCGGCGAGCCCGCCGACAGGCTCCGCTCGGCCGCCGGGATCCATCCGGAGGCCGAACAGATCGAATGGGCGGGCCTGCGTGATGCCGTACGGGCCGAACTGGACGCCGTCGAGAGCGGCCGACTCGGCCCCTGGGTGCTCGGGCCCAGGGCCCGGGCGGTGGCCGCGGCGCAGGTCACCGCAGGCCTGCCACTGGCCCTGTGGGGTGCACGACGGCGCAGCGGCGGATGGTTCACCGCCGGCCTGCTGCTCCTGGCGCAGGGACTGCTGGGGCTCGCGTACAACCGCTTCAGGGACACGGGGAGGGCGAGCGCCGGACGGTGACCACCCCGACTACTCGTCTTCGTCCTCGTCGTCGAGCCGGGCGAGCCAGGTCGCGAGACGCTCGACGGGGACCTCGAAGTCGGGGTTGAGGTCGACGAACGTACGGAGCTGCTCGGCCAGCCACTCGAAGGTGACCTCCTCCTCGCCGCGCCGCTTCTCCAGTTCCTCGATGCCACGGTCCGTGAAGTACATACGACCAGAATAACGACGGCGGAAAGCGGGAGGGCCCGGCCCCACGAGACGCTCGTGGGGCCGGGCCCTCCCGGTGACGTACAGCCGCTGATCAGGCCTCGAAGACCTCGGCGACCAGCTGGGCCTGCTCGGCCTGGTGACGCTTGGCCGAGCCGACCGCGGGGGACGAGCCGTGCGGACGCGAGATGCGGCGCAGGCGCTCACCGTGCGGGACGTCGGCGCCGACGGCCAGGTCCAGGTGGTCGATCAGGTTGAGCGCGATGAACGGCCACGCACCCTGGTTCGCCGGCTCCTCCTGGGCCCAGAGGTACTTCTCGGCGTTCGGGTACTTGGCGATCTCCGCCTGGATCTCCGCACCCGGCAGCGGGTACAGACGCTCCAGACGGATGATCGCCGTCTCCGTGTCGCCACGCTTCTCGCGCTCGGCGTCCAGGTCGTAGTAGAGCTTGCCGGACACGAAGACGACCTTGCGGACCGCGTCGGCCTTGACCGTCTCGTCGCCGATCACCGGGCGGAAGCCGCCGGTGGTGAACTCCTCGACCTTCGACGCGGCCGCCTTGAGGCGGAGCATCGACTTCGGGGTGAAGACGATCAGCGGCTTGTGGTGCGGGTTGTGCACCTGCCACCGCAGGAGGTGGAAGTAGTTCGACGGGAGGGTCGGCATCGCGACCGTCATGTTGTCCTGCGCGCACATCTGCAGGAAACGCTCCGGACGGGCGGACGAGTGGTCAGGACCCTGGCCCTCGTAACCGTGCGGGAGGAGCAGGGTGACGCCGGACGTCTGGCCCCACTTCTGCTCGGCCGAGGAGATGAACTCGTCCACGACGGTCTGGGCGCCGTTGACGAAGTCGCCGAACTGGGCCTCCCAGATGACCAGGGACTCCGGGCGGGCCAGGGAGTAGCCGTACTCGAAGCCCATCGCCGCGTACTCGCTGAGCAGCGAGTCGTAGACGTTGTAACGGGCCTGGTCCTCGGAGAGGTAGAGCAGCGGGGTGTAGTCCTCGCCGGTCTTCTGGTCGACGAGAACGGCGTGCCGCTGTCCGAACGTGCCGCGGCGGGTGTCCTGTCCGGCGAGCCGGACCGGGGTGCCCTCCATGAGCAGGGAGCCGATGGCCAGGGTCTCGCCCATGCCCCAGTCGATCGTGCCGTTCTCCACGGAGGCGGCACGGCGCTGCATCTGCGGCAGGAGGCGCGGGTGGACGGTGATCCCGTCGGGGATGTTCACCTGCGACTCGGCGACCAGCTTCACGACCTCGGAGGAGACCGCGGTGGTCACGGCGACCGGGAACTCGGCCTGCACGTCCGGGACATGCGGCTGGGACGGTGCCGAGGTGGCCTCGCGGACCTCCGCGAACACCTTCTCCAGTTGCCCCTGGAAGTCCTGGAGGGCCTGCTCGGCCTCCTCCAGCGTGATGTCGCCACGACCGATGAGGGACTCGGTGTAGAGCTTGCGCACCGAGCGCTTCTTGTCGATCAGGGTGTACATCTGCGGGTTGGTGAACTCCGGGTTGTCGCCCTCGTTGTGACCGCGGCGGCGGTAGCAGATGAGGTCGATCACGACGTCCTTGTTGAACGTCTGCCGGTACTCGAAGGCGAGCCGCGCGACGCGGACCACGGCCTCCGGGTCGTCGCCGTTGACGTGGATGATCGGCGCCTCGATCATGCGCGCCACGTCGGTGGCGTACATCGAGGAGCGCGAGGACTCCGGGGCGGCGGTGAAGCCGACCTGGTTGTTGATCACCACGTGCACGGTGCCGCCGGTGCGGTATCCGCGCAGCTGCGACATGTTGAGCGTCTCGGCGACGACGCCCTGGCCGGCGAAGGCCGCGTCGCCGTGGAGCGCGACGGGCAGGACCGTGAAGTCCGTGCCGCCCTTGTTGATGATGTCCTGCTTGGCGCGGGCGATGCCCTCCAGCACCGGGTCGACCGCCTCCAGGTGCGAGGGGTTGGCGGCCAGCGAGACCTTGATCTGCTCGCCGTCCAGCCCGGTGAAGGTGCCCTCGGCGCCCAGGTGGTACTTGACGTCACCGGAGCCGTGCATCGACCGCGGGTCGAGGTTGCCCTCGAACTCCCGGAAGATCTGGGCGTACGACTTGCCGACGATGTTCGCCAGGACGTTCAGCCGGCCACGGTGGGCCATGCCGATGACGACCTCGTCGAGACGGGCCTCGGCGGCGGAGTCGATGACCGCGTCGAGCAGCGGGATGACGGACTCGCCGCCCTCCAGCGAGAAGCGCTTCTGACCGACGTACTTGGTCTGCAGGAACGTCTCGAAGGCCTCGGCGGCGTTGAGGCGGCGCAGGATCCGCAGCTGCTCCTCGCGCTCCGGAGCCGGGCGCGGACGCTCCACCCGGTCCTGGAGCCACTTGCGCTCCTTCGGCTCCTGGATGTGCATGAACTCGATGCCGGTGGTGCGGCAGTACGACTCACGCAGGACGCCGAGGATGTCGCGGAGCTTCATCATCGTCTTGCCGGCGAAGCCGCCGACCGCGAAGTCCCGCTCCAGGTCCCACAGGGTGAGCCCGTGCTCGGTGATGTCCAGGTCGGGGTGCTTGCGCTGGCGGTACTCCAGCGGGTCGGTGTCGGCCATCACGTGGCCGCGGACCCGGTAGGAGTGGATGAGTTCGAAGACCCGCGCGGCCTTGGTGACGTCGTCGTCGTGCGAGGCGTCGATGTCCTTGAGCCAGCGGACCGGCTCGTAGGGGATGCGCAGCGCCTTGAAGATCTCGTCGTAGAAGTCGTTCTCGCCGAGCAGCAGCTGGGACAGGACGCGCAGGAACTCGCCGGAGGCGGCACCCTGGATGACCCGGTGGTCGTAGGTCGAGGTCAGGGTCATGACCTTCGAGATGCCCAGCTTGTTCAGGGTGTCCTGCGAGGTGCCCTGGAACTCGGCCGGGTAGTCCATCGCGCCGACGCCCATGATGAGGCCCTGTCCGGGCATCAGGCGGGGCACCGAGTGGACGGTGCCGATACCGCCGGGGTTGGTCAGCGAGGCGGTGACACCGGAGAAGTCGTCCATACCGAGCTTGCCGACGCGGGCACGGCGGACGATGTCCTCGTAGGCCTGCCAGAACTCGAAGAAGTTGAGCGTCTCGGCCTTCTTGATGGCCGCGACGACGAGCTGGCGGTCGCCGTTCGGCTTCACCAGGTCGATGGCCAGGCCGAGGTTGACGTGCTCCGGCTTGACCAGGGTCGGCTTGCCGTCCTTCACCGCGAAGGAGTAGTTCATCGACGGCATGGCCTTGAGGGCCTGCACCATCGCGTACCCGATGAGGTGCGTGAAGGAGATCTTCCCGCCGCGGGCGCGCTTGAGGTGGTTGTTGATGACGATGCGGTTGTCGAAGAGCAGCTTCACCGGCACGGCGCGGACCGACGTGGCCGTCGGCAGCTCCAGCGAGGCGTTCATGTTCTTCGCGACGGCGGCCGACGGGCCGCGCAGCGTCACGAACTCGGGGCCACCGGGGGCCTCGGCCGGAGCCTCGGCCTTCGCGGGTGCCGGAGCCTCGGCCTTCGCGGGCGCGGCCTTGGCGGGGGCGGCCTTCGCGGGTGCGGCCGGTGCCGCCGGGGCGGCGGCAGCCGGCTTCGCCGGGGCCGCGGGGGGCGAGGCCGGAGCCTGCGCCGGAGCGGTGTTGTTCGCGGCGGCGGCCGGAGCCGGGGTCACCGCTCCCGCGGGTGCGGGGACGGGCTTGTCCGCCGTGCCGGACGTGCCCGGCTTGTAGTCGGCGAAGAAGTCCCACCAGGCACGGTCGACCGAATTGGGATCCTGGAGGTACTGCTGGTAGATCTCGTCGACGAGCCACTCATTGGGGCCGAAAGCGGCGGCCGGGTTGGACCCGGAGCCCGCTTCTTGATCGGTCGAGATGCTCGAGTTACTGGGGGACTGAGACGACACGGCGGCAACCGCCCTCTTCCGCTTCACAAGGTGATGGACAGCGGAAATCAAGGCTACGCCTCCCCAGCCGTTACGTGCAGGCCGGGCCGGTCTTCGTCGTGCACATCACATCGGAAGCCGGGTTTCGGCGCATGAAATGGCGGGAAACAAGCAGAGTTCCACTGCCCTTCGGGTACGCGAGGCCAGTGCTGCAGCCCCTTCGACCGTATCTCTTTCCCGGGCGTGAGGGAGAACGGGGCCCTCCGCTTCGAACAGAGGGTCAACCGTGCGTCGGCGCGATCCCCGGAAGGGTGACCTGGATTCGGCATCCGCGGGCGGATTCGGCCACGCCGATGCGGCCGCCGTGCAGATCCACGGCCCAGCGGGCGATCGCGAGGCCGAGCCCCGTGCCGCCGTCGCTGCCCGGACCGTGCGGGGACGGCGCCTGGCCGCGGTTGAAGCGCTCGAAGACCCGGTGGCGCTCGGCCTCCGGGATGCCGGGTCCCTCGTCGATGACTTCCAGCTCCAGCGACTCGGGGTACTCCCCGCGCCGCGCCAGCACCGTGACCCGGCCGTGCGGCGGGCTGTGCTTGACGGCGTTGTCGATCAGGTTGGCGACCACCTGGTGCAGGCGTTCCGCGTCCGCGTGCGCCGTCAGCTCGGGTGGCGACACGTCGAGGTGCAGATGGACGTCGGTGCGGGAGTGGTTGCCCGAACCGGAGGAGAGCCGGCGCTGCGAGGCGGCGAGGTTCGCTTCCTTCAGCACCCCCGAGAGGTACGGCCAGACCTCGAAGCGGCGCGCCTTGATCGCCACCACGCCGTTGTCCAGCCGGGAGAGGTCCAGCAGGGTCTCCACCAGCCGGCCCAGGCGTTCGGTCTGCTTCAGCGCCGTACGCATCGTCTCGGGATCCGCGGCGGACACCCCGTCGACCACGTTCTCCAGGACTGCTCTGAGCGCCGCGATCGGCGTGCGCAGCTCGTGGGAGACGTTGGCCACCAGCTCCTTGCGGTGCCGGTCCTCGGCCTCCAGGTCGTCCGCCATGCGGTTGATCGTCTGAGCCAGGTCGCCGAGCTCGTCCCGGCGCCCGGCGCCGCTCACCCGCCTCGTGTAGTCGCCGTGCGAGATGGACCGCGCGACGGCGCGCATCTCGTCGAGCGGGGCGGTCAGACCGTGCGCCACGAACTGGGTGATCAGCAGCGTGGCGATCACCGAGAAGACCGTGATGAACCGGAACTCGGTCCTCGTCCTGAGGGCGACGATCAGCAGTCCCGTCGTGATGAAGACGGAGATCACCACGAGTGCGCCCAGCTTGGCCTTGATGGAGAAGGGCCGCAGTCCGGAGCCGGGCCGCGTCATGGCGCGGGTGTCTCCAGGGCGTAGCCGACACCGTGCACCGTACGGATCCGCTCGGCGCCGATCTTCCGGCGCAGGGCCTTGATGTGGCTGTCGACCGTGCGGGTGCCGGAGGCGTCCGCCCAGTCCCAGACCTCGGCCAGCAGCTGCTCGCGGGAGAGCACCGCGCGCGGGGTGTTGGCCAGGCACACCAGCAGGTCGAACTCGGTCGGGGTGAGGTGGACGTCGTCGGCGCGCACCCGGACGCGGCGCTGCGCGTGGTCGATCTCCAGCTCGCCGAGGCGCAGGATGCCGCTGCGCGGCGTCACCGCGGCCAGGGCGGCCCGCTCGACCCGGCGCAGCAGGACGTGCACCCGTGCTGCCAGCTCCCGCATGGAGAACGGCTTGGTCATGTAGTCGTCGGCACCGACCCCGAGCCCGACCAGCATGTCGGTCTCGTCGTCGCGTGCGGTGAGCATCAGCACCGGCACGGGGCGCTGGGCCTGCACCCGGCGGCAGACCTCCAGGCCGTCGAAGCCGGGGAGCATGATGTCGAGCACCATCAGGTCGGGCTGCCAGGCCTCGGCCGCGTCCACGGCCGCGGGCCCGTCCAGTGCGGTCTGCACCAGGAAGCCCTCCGCCCGCAGCCGGGCGGAAATGGCGTCGACGATCGTCGCGTCGTCCTCGACCACCAGCACCCGGCGCTGAGCCCCGGGGGTGGCCGCGACGCCGTTGTGGGTGGTGTGTGTCTGTTCCATCGCCCCGCCCCTGCCCGTTCTCGCGGAGGCCATTCCCCCGGAGGCACGGTTATCGCTTGTGAATGTCGTCGGTGATCCCTAGTGCCGGTCAGCAGCGTAAAGGCAGAGGACGCCTCTCGGCTACGCAGGGTGTTGTCCGTCGTGAAGGTGTTACCCGCGGGAAGGAGACGGACCGGCGGACTTGTGTCACCTGTTCCATGGTGGGGCAGGGATGTGCATACGGGGTGGGGGTTCAGTGGCCCCGGAGTGCGAGATGGACCACGTCCGGCACACCTCGGGCAACCGCTACTTCTTCGGTTCTTACTGCGCGGAATCCGGCATTCCGCAACGCCCGCGCGAAGGCCGCGGACGGCTGCGCGGACCAGACGGCGAGGACGCCGCCGGGGGTCAGCCGGTCTCGGCAGGTGGCCAGACCGGCGGGCGAATAGAGGCTTCCGTTGTCCTCGGTGACGGTCCACTCGGGCCCGTTGTCGATGTCGAGGCACAGCGCGTCGTAACACTCGGTAGTCGTTCGGAGGTGGGCGACGAGGTCGGCGGGGAGGATCTCGGTCCGCGCGTCGGTGAGCGCGGTACCGGAGACCCGGGCGAGCGGTCCGCCGAGGTGCCAGTCGATGACGGCCTGCTCGCGCTCGACGACCACGATGCGGCCCCATCGCGGCTCGGCGGCGGCCCGTACCAGCGAGAAGCCGACGCCCAGCCCCCCGATCAGCACCGAGGGCCCCGGGCGCCCGACGGGCAGGGCGGCGAGTGCGGCGTCGACCAGCAACCGCTCGGAACGCCCGTCGGAGGTGTCCATCAGGAAGCAGCCGTTGGCGATGATCTCGAGGTCGTCACCGCGCTCGCGCAGGACGACCTCGCCGAACGGGCCCTCGCGCCGGTCGAGGACGACGGGGCGGTGGGCGTCCGTGACGGGCATGGGTGCGGTCTCCGTTCTCCCGCGGCGGGGCGGCTCTCTCCAGGAGCCGCTCATTTTTCCTCGCCACCCGGCCCGCTGCCAGTGGTTTCCCGCGTTCTCACCCTCCTGCGCGGGGTTCCTTCGTCCCGTGGGCCGCCGCGTACTCGGCGGCCAGCCAGGGCCCCAGGTCATCGATGAGCGCGGCGGTCACGGCCCGATCCGGGGACGGCGTCCGTGCCGTCCTCGCGGCCGCCCGGATCTGCGCGGCGCGTTCCGGGTGGTCCGGGTAGTGGAGTGCGAAGAGTTCGGCGGACCGGTGCAGGTCGCTCGTCCAGCCGCCCCAGCGCGGCATCACCAGCGTGAAGGCCGTCCGGACCAGGCGGCGCGCCACGCGCCGGTTCAGCCGCACCCGCGCCTCGTCACCGGCGGCCGCGGCGGCCTGCGCGCGCCACCGGGGGAGCACGGCCGCCAGGTCTCCGTTCGTCTCGCGGGCGAGCAGCGAGGTGGGGCGGTAGCGCGGCAGGAGCGTGGCGAGATCCTCACCCAGCAAGGGGGTGCAGAGGCAGGCGACGAAGAAGCCGGAATCATGGAGCTCGGCCTCGCTGAGCACGTCGCTGAGGAGAAGAGGAGCAGGCCCACTCCGTCGATCACGGTGAACGCGGCGTCCAGGGCCGTGCGGGTCTCCTCGGCCGCCGCCCTGTCCGCGTCGGTGGGCCGGTCGTGCAGGACCACCAGCAGATCCAGATCGGACCGGCCGGGAATGGCCGTGCCCCTCGGGACGCTGCCGTAGAGGTAGGCGCTGTGCAGCCGCCCGGGGCCGAACGACGCGGCGACGCGCGCGCGGGCCGCCGCGACGACCGGCGCGAAAGCCGCCTGTACGTCACGGGCCGCACCCTCGCGCCGGATGGTCCCGTCCGCCGCGAGCCCTCTGTCCTCCGTGCCGGTGTCCTCGCGCATGGGCGGAGTCTCGCAGGCGGGTGCCCGCCCCGCCTTGATCGCTCAGAGCGAACACGGGCCGGGGAACATTCTGCGGCTCACAAGCATTGAGTCCACATAACTCAACTTGCCTGCCGAAGGGGAGATCATGACTGCTGAGTCCAAGGCGTCCCAGGCGTTCACGCCGGTCGACCTGCCTGTGCTGCCGCTCGACGACGAGGTCGTGCTGCCCGGCATGGTGGTACCGCTCGACCTGTCGGACGCGGAGGTGCGCGCCGCCGTGGAGGCCGCCCAGTCCGTCGCGCGGACCGGTGGCGGCAAGCCCGAGGTGCTGCTGGTGCCGCGCATCGACGGGAACTACACAGGGACCGGCGTCCTGGGCACCGTGGAGCAGGTCGGACGGCTGTCGGACGGCGATCCCGGCGCCCTCATCCGCGCCCGGGACCGGATCCGGATCGGCGCGGGGACCAGCGGGCCCGGCAACGCCCTGTGGGTGGAGGGCACGCGGATCGACGTATCCCTGCCCGATCCCGTCCCCGGCGCGGCAGCCGAGCTGGCCAAGGAGTACAAGGCCCTGGCCACCAGCTGGCTCAAGAAGCGCGGTGCCTGGCAGGTGGTGGACCGGGTCCAGCAGATCGAGGACATCTCCGCACTCGCCGACAACTCCGGTTACTCGCCCTTCCTCACCACCGCCCAGAAGGTGCAGCTGCTGGAGACCGCCGACGCGGTCGCCCGGCTGAAGCTGGCCGTCCAGTGGCTCGGCGAGCACCTCGCCGAACAGGACGTCGCCGAGGCGATCGCCAAGGACGTGCAGGAGGGCGTGGACAAGCAGCAGCGCGAGTTCCTGCTGAGGCGCCAGCTCGACGCCGTACGAAAGGAACTCTCCGAGCTCAACGGTGACCCGGAGGACGAGTCCGACGACTACCGGGCGCGCGTCGAGGCCGCCGACCTCCCCGGTCACGTCCGCGAAGCCGCCCTCAAGGAGGTCGAGAAGCTGGAGCGCGCCTCCGACCAGAGCCCCGAGGGGTCCTGGATCCGGACCTGGCTGGACACCGTCCTGGAGCTCCCGTGGACGGAGCGGACCGAGGACGCGTACGACATCCGCGGCGCGCAGGAGGTCCTCGACGCCGAACACGCGGGCCTGCAGGACGTGAAGGAGCGCATCACCGAGTACCTCGCGGTGCGCAAGAGGCGCGCCGACCGGGGCCTCGGCGTGGTCGGCGGCCGGCGCGGCGGCGCCGTGCTGGCGCTGGTCGGCCCGCCCGGCGTGGGGAAGACGTCACTCGGGGAATCCGTCGCGCACGCCATGGGGCGCAAGTTCGTCCGGGTCGCGCTCGGCGGTGTCCGGGACGAGGCGGAGATCCGGGGTCACCGCCGCACGTACGTCGGCGCGCTCCCCGGCCGGATCGTACGGGCGATCAAGGAGGCCGGTTCGATGAACCCGGTCGTCCTGCTCGACGAGATCGACAAGGTCGGTTCGGACTTCCGCGGTGATCCGGCGGCGGCCCTGCTCGAAGTGCTCGACCCGGCGCAGAACCACACCTTCCGCGACCACTACCTGGAGGTCGAGCTCGACCTCAGCGACGTCGTGTTCCTGGCGACGGCCAACGTGCTCGAAGCCATCCCGGAGGCCCTGCTCGACCGCATGGAGCTGGTCACGCTGGACGGCTACACCGAGGACGAGAAGGTCGTCATCGCCCGCGACCACCTGCTCCCGCGCCAGCTGGAACGCGCCGGACTGGAGAAGGGGGAGGTCGGCCTCGACGAGTCGGCGCTGCGCAAGCTGGCCGGCGAGTACACCCGGGAGGCCGGGGTGCGGAACCTGGAGCGGGCCGTCGCGCGGTTGCTCCGCAAGGTCGCGGCCCAGCACGAACTGGGCGAACGCGACCTGCCGTTCACGGTGTCCGACCAGGACCTGCGGGGCCTGATCGGCCGGCCGCACCACGTGCCGGAGTCCGCCCAGGACCCGGCCGAGCGCCGCACCGCGGTACCGGGCGTGGCCACCGGCCTCGCGGTGACCGGAGCGGGAGGCGACGTCCTGTTCGTGGAGGCGTCGCTCGCCGATCCGGAGACGGGGGCGTCCGGCCTCACACTGACCGGTCAGCTGGGCGACGTGATGAAGGAGTCCGCGCAGATCGCCCTGAGCTTCCTGCGCTCGCACGGGGCGGAGCTGGAGCTTCCGGTCGCGGACCTCAAGGACCGGGGCGCACACATCCACTTCCCGGCGGGCGCGGTCCCGAAGGACGGCCCGAGTGCCGGTATCACCATGACCACGGCGCTGGCCTCCCTGCTCTCGGGGCGGCTCGTGCGGACGGACGTGGCGATGACCGGTGAGGTGTCGCTGACCGGACGGGTGCTCCCGATCGGAGGCCTGAAGCAGAAGCTGCTGGCCGCTCACCGGGCCGGCATCACCACCGTGGTGATCCCCAAGCGCAACGAGGCCGACCTGGACGACGTCCCGGCCGAGGTCCTCGACACGCTGGAGGTCCACCCGGTGACCGATGTCCGCCAGGTGCTGGAGATCGCGCTCACCCCGGCCTCGGCCGGGGCGCGGGAAAGGATCCCGGCTGCCGCGTAGGCGCCATGTCGTGACGGGCGTGGCATCACGCCGACGGCCGGTACGGACGGCCCGTCCTCCTGCGGGAGGGCGGGCCGCTCCGTGTGCGGCGCGGGTTCTCAGGGACGGTAGACCGTGCCGGGCCGAGGCTCGGCGGGCGCCATCAGCTGAGGGACGGTCACGAAGGTGTAGCCCCTGTCCTTCAAGGTGTCGATGATGCCCGGCACCGCGGGGACCGTGCCCTCGTAGATGTCGTGCAGCAGGATGATCCCGTCCTTGCCGGCCTGGTCGAGTATCCGCTTCCTGATCAGGGCGGAGTCGTTCGTGGAGTAGTCCTTCGCGGTCGCGCTCCACAGGACCTGCGAGAGCCCGAGTTCCTCGCAGACGGCCGCGACGGTGTCGTCGGTGCGGCCCTGCGGGGGGCGCATCAGCCGGGGTCTCTTCCCCGTGATGTCCTCGATGGCGAGCTGGGTCCTCTCCAGCTCGTCCCGTATCTCGTCGGGGTCCTTCCCCGTCAGGATCTCGTGGGTCCAGGTGTGGTTGGCGACCTCGTGCCCCTCCGCCCCGATGCGCCGCACCGTCTCCGGATGCTTCAGGACGTGGTTCCTGCCGAGCAGGAAGAACGTCGCGGACACCTTCTTCTCCTTGAGGACGTCGAGGAGGTGCGGGGTGTCCTCCCCCGGCCCCGCGTCGAACGTCAGCGCGATGCACTTCGCCTTGCGGCAGTCCACCGGGCCGAACGCGCCCTTGGCGTCCGAGGCGGCGTCCGCGCGGGCGGACCCGGGAGCCGTGGTCCGCATCGAGCATCCACCGAGCGTCAGTGTGAGGACCGTCACCAGCACGGCGGCCAACCCCGAACCGAACGGCGTCATCTTTCCGGGCACAACAGACACAGCAGGTCACTTCCCCCTGGCTCGGCCGCACGTCGGCGGCGCGGCACGAACCGACTATACATAGCGTGTATACGCTGAGTGGATAGTGGGCCGACGGCAGTGCCGAGCCCCGGTGGCACGGGTCGTTCGACCGGGTTCGCGCAGGCGGTGGCACAGACCCGGGCGCGGACGCTCGGCGATACGCGCTCCTGGTGCGGGCCTGCCGCCCACGGCACGCGGAGAGCCCGCACCCGAATCCGCGCCCTGGTAGGGGGTCCGGCCGCTGCCGGAGGTCCACGCCTGCGAAATACTGGCCCAGCTGCGGAGATGGCCGGAGTCGGAAGACGACTTCATCGGCGGGAATGCGTATGAGGGGTGCTGACGTGCACGGGAGCGGAAGCGGCGGTGAACCCGGCGCGATGGCCGGCAATGGCGTGGACCACGAGTTCCTCGCCCTGGAACGCGAGTTGGCGGTCTTCCTGCGCCGGGCTCGGGCCAACTCGGGTGAGATGGCGCGCGAGGTCCACCCGGACCTGGAGGCGGCGGCCTACGGGCTTCTCGTGCGGCTGGAGTCCGCCGGGCGCCAGCGCGCCACGGACCTCGCCGCGTACTTCGGCGTGGGCAAGGCGACCATGAGCCGTCAGCTGCGCGCGCTGGAGGGCCTCGGCCTGGTGGCACGGGAGACCGACCCGGCGGACGGCCGCGCCTCACTCGTCCACCTCACCGACGAGGGCCTCGCGCGGTTCCGCAGTGTGCGGGACGCCCGTCGCGGACGCTACGCCAGCAAACTCGCGGGCTGGGACAGGGCCGAGGTCGCGGAACTGGCGCGGCTGCTCCACCACTTGAACGAACGCGCGGAGGGCTGAGACCGCCCAGGGCGGGGCTCGCGCGATCCTGCGCGCGGGCGGACCGCCGGGCCGGAGGCGCGGGCCCGAGGGGGCGCGCCCTACGGGGCGGCGAGGCGGCCCCGGAGCCGGTCGCCCGCGCGGGCCCTGGCCGCCGTCACAGTTCGACGAGTACAGCGGTCGCGTCGTCGTGCGTCTTGCCGCGGCGCAGGTACACCCGCCCGGTGTCGGCCAGTTCCAGCGCCCTGACCCGGTCGATCAGCCCCTGCGGCCCCTCCTTGCGCAGCACACCCAGGGTGTCCGTCCAGTCGCCTTCCCGGAACTTCTCCGTCCAGCGGCTCGCCCCGTCGGTCAGCGCCGCCAGCGCCCGGACCTCCGTCCGGGGGGTCTCGCCCGTCACCGCACGGGACGAGACCGAAGGATCCGCGGCGGCGGTGAAGAAGCCGCCCTCCTTGTTCCGGAAGCGCGTGTCCGTGACGAGCACCGACGCGAGTGAGCCGGGAGGCAGCCGGTCGAGCCGGTCGTCCAGCAGCGGCCGGACCGTGCCGTCGGGTGCCTCGAGGAGGAGGACCGAGTCGGAGAGCACGAGGTGCTCGATTCGCTCGTCGTCCCAACGCGCCAGGACGACCGTCGCCTGAGGCGTGCGAGGGTGAGAAAGGTCACACAGGGAACGGTGCGTGTCGGCGGTGCGCCGGATGGACATCGCGAGGATGTCGGACAGCGTCAGATCACGCCGCGAAGCGGACAGTTCGGCCAGGGCGCCGCCGAGCCGCGCGGTGAACCACGGAACCGCGTGCACACAGCCCCCGCCGTCCCCGGGAGGCGTCACGCCGTCGAGCAGGACGACGACACCGCCCTGGCCGGCTGCGGGGGCGGCGGCCGACACCCAGTCCTCGTTGGGGCGTTCGGGGCTGCCGGGCCCGGTGGCGAGTTCGATGCGCATCCGGCCAGTCTGCACGATGTCTTCACGACGCCTGCACGAGCGCGTGGTTGGGCCGTAGCAGCAGGTCAGACAGGACTCGGCGGTGCGATCAGGTGCTCCGCGCATATGCGGGCGGGCATACTGCCAAAGCCCGGCCCGAAGTTCCACCCGGTGGCCCGTGCATGCCCTGCGGCGCCCGTGGGGAGACTTGTTCGCCAACTCCGGAGTGATGTTCACTCGTTCGTGTGGCGGAGCGGTTGATGCGCGGCCCCCTCTCAAAAGCGCTGGAATGGTCGGAAGCCGTACGGCGCACATCAGGGCGGGGAGCCCGGTACACGTGACCGTGCGTCACCTCTGCTTCATGGGCGGACGAGTCAAGATTGCGAGCACCGGTGCAGAAGAAGCGGCCTCGGAGCAAGGACAGCACGCGCGAGGAGTCCGGGGCGATGCCCCAGGCGGCGGGTGCGTCCAAGCGGACCGTGCGGGTACGCAGCCGGCTCGTCGCCGGCGTCGCCGTCGTGGGGATCACCGTGATCGCTGCCGGTGCCCCGGCGGCTCTCGGCGCGTCCTCGGATCTCAACGAGTCCCAGCGGCTGGTCACGCTCGCCGAGCTGAACCAGCAGGCGATCACCCTCGCGCACTCCCTGGCGGACGAGCGGGACGAGGTCACCACCCACATCGCGGGCGGCCGTGCGGAAGAGGACGGCGGGGAAGGCAAAGGCACCACGACTCCCGCCGCCCGCGTCGACCAGCAGGTGGACGAGATCCGGGAGGCGGCCCCGGCCGCACTGCGCAGGGACCTCGCCGAGATCCCCTCGCTGCGGCGGACCGCCCTCGCCGGCAAGGGCTCCGCGATGGAGGCCCACCAGGCCTACTCCGAGGTCATCGCCAAACTGCACGACCTCGCCGACGAGCTGGCCGAGAAGACCCCGCCGCGTGCCGCCGACGCCACCCGCGCGCCGCTCGCCCTCGGCAGCGCCGTGGAGCAGGCCTCCGCCACCCGGGGGCTCCTCCTGGCCGCCCTCGCCGTGCCCGGCACGAAGCCCCGGCAGCAGACCGACCCGTTCACGGGTCTGCCCGTCCAGGACCAGGACGGGGGCGACAGGGAGAACGACCGGAACCGCGACGAGCTGAGCGCCGCCGCCCAGCAGTCGAGGGTGCGTGAACTCGCCTCCCTCGCCGAGTTCGACCAGGCCGCCGGGCCCTCCGCGAGGGACAGGCTCGCGTCCACGGTGACCGGCCCCGAGGTCACCAGCGCGGAGAAGTACCTCACCCGGTTCACCGACCGACCCGAGCTGTCGGACACCGACCGGGAAGCCGACGCGAAGAAGGTCGGGGCGGCGCTGTCCGCCCGGATCGACCGCATGCGCGGAGTCGAGTCCGCCCTGGGCACGGCGCAGGTCAAGCGGCTCGAAGGGCTGCGCGACGACGACGTCACCGCCCTGGAGCTCCGCCTCGCCCTGCTCGGCGGCTGCCTGCTCGTCGCCATCGGGGTCTCCACCGCGGTCGCGCGCACCCTCACCCAGCCGCTCGCGGTCCTGCGGATCGGGGCCGGGCGCATCGCCGCCGAGCCCGAGACCGCCGAACCGGTCCGCTACACGGGGCGCAACGACGAGTTCGCCCAGGTCGTACGGTCCATCAACGCCCTGCACGGCAAGCTGCACGGGCTGCACCACGAGGTGACCGGCAGGCTCGAGAGCATGCAGACCGAGCGCGGTGAGCTGATCGCGGGCCGTGAGGCCCTCACGCTCCAGCGCGCGGAACTCCAGGTCCGGGTGGCGGAACTCACCGGACAGCTCGAGCGGCTGCGGAACACGGTCCACCACACCTTCGTCAACCTCTCACTGCGCACGCTGGGCCTCGTCGAGCGTCAGCTCGGCGTCATCGAGGGGCTGGAGGAGCGGGAGCAGGACCCGGAGCGCCTCGCGACCCTCTTCAAGCTGGACCACATGGCCACCGTGATGAGGCGCCACAGCGAGAACATGCTGGTGCTCGCGGGCACCGACCACAACCACGGGCACGCGGGCCCGATCGCCCTCGTCGACGTGCTGCGCGCCGCGGTCAGCGAGATCGAGCGGTACGAGCGGGTCACCATCCAGTCCCTCCCGCCGCACGCCCAGGTCGCGGGCTTCGCCGCCGACGACCTGAGCCACCTCGTCGCCGAACTCCTGGAGAACGCGACCGCCTTCTCCCCGCCCGACTCCCATGTCGAGCTCTCCGGCTGGCTGCTGGAGACCGGGGAGGTGATGCTCTCCGTGCAGGACGAGGGCATCGGCATGTCGGCGGTCCGTATGAGCGAACTCAATGCCAGGCTGGCCGACCCGGCGTCCTTCGAAGCGGGCGAACAGGCCGCGGACGGAGCCGGACTGGGTCTTCAGGTGACCTCGCTGCTGGCGGCCCGCCACGGTGTACGGGTGCAGCTGCGCGAGCAGAAGGGGAGCGGGGTGACCGCGGTCGTCGTCCTTCCGCAGGCCCTGCTGCCCAAGGCGCCGCCGGCGGCCTCCCCGCCCTCCCTGCCGCGTCCCGGGGACGCGCCCGCGCTGAACCTGCCGGGCTCGGTCGCCGAGGCCAACTCCAACGCGCTGCCGCCCCGCTCGGCGCTTCCGGTGGGCGACCCGCTGATCGCTGCCGCCGAGCGCACCCTCCAGGCGGAGAACCCGCAGCCGACGGTGTCCGGCCCCCCGGCGCCGGACACCGCGGCGCCCGACCCCGCCGGGCCCGTCCCGGAGCCCGCCGCCGCCCCCGCCCCCGGGCCCGGAGTCCCGGAGGAGCACCGGGGCGGCGAGGAGGCGGAGACCGGTGCGGAGACCACGATGCAGGTCCGGCTGCCCCCGCAGCAGGACGCACCCGGCCCGTACACCGTCGGGCCCGACCGCCACGAGCATGCCGCCGACACGAGCCCCGCGACGGCGCCGGCTCCGGCTCCCGCTCCGGCCGCCGACGCGCTTCCGGGCCCCAGGCAGCCGCTGACCGGACTGGGTGAGGAGGTGCCCGACCCGGCGCCCTCGCCCGAGCGCCTCACGGACAAGGGACTGCCCAAGCGCACCCCGAGGATCACCGCTCCGCCGGCGGCCCCGGCCACCGAGCGCAAGGGCAGCCTGGACAAGGAAGCGCTGCGCCGCCGGCTGGGCGGCTTCCACCAGGGCGCGAAGGACGGCCGCCGCGACGTCGAGGCGGAGATCGGCGAGGGCGGTACACAGACCGACCGTGACCGTACCGACGGTCGGACCGATGAGACGGGGGACACAGTCGAGGAGGCACGCAGTTGACTGCGCCCAGCACATTCGGGCTGAGCACCGAGGCCCGGAACCTTCACTGGTTGCTGAGCAATCTCGTGGAGGAGGTGCCAGGGGTCCACTCGGTCACCGTCGTCTCGTCCGACGGGCTGATGCTGCTCTCCTCGGACCCCGGTCTCGCGACAGCCAAGGCGACAGGACGGCGGACGGGCCCCAGGGGTTCCAGCGCCGACCTCGCCACCATCGTCTCCGGCATCGGGTCCCTCACGATCGGCGCCGCCAAGCTGATGGACGGCGGTGGCGTCAAGCAGACGATGGTCGCCATGGACGAGGGCAGCGTCTTCGTCATGTCGATCAGCGACGGCTCCCTGCTCGGTGTGCACGCCACCCCTGACTGCGACATGAGTGTCGTCGCCTACCACATGGCGCTCTTCGTCGGCCGTGCCGGACATGTACTCACCCCCGAACTCCGCAGCGAGCTGCGCAAATCGATGGAGAGCACCCAGTGACGTCAGCTGCTGAACCCGTACGAAAACTCCCCGTCCGGGGATCCGACCGCAAGGCCGCACGGGTCCGCCCGTACTCCCTCACCGGCGGACGTACCCGCTTCGGCCACGTCCTGCTCGTGGAGACGTTCGTCGCCGCGCTGGACGCTCCCGAGGAGCGCCGCGAGCTCACGAACGGCAACCTCGCCTCGCGGGTGGTGCCGGAGCTCCACGCCATCGTCGAGCTCTGCCGCCGCATGCGTACGGTCGCTGAGATCTCGGCCCTGCTGAAGATGCCGCTCGGGGTGGTCCGGGTGCTGCTCAGCGACTTGGCCGACCAGGGAAAGATCCGCGTCTACGGAACCGGTCACGGCACCGGACAGCCCGACCGCGCACTGCTCGAAAGGGTGCTCAATGGACTCCGCCGTCTCTGAGGCTCCGCTCTTCACTCCGCGTCAGCGGGGGCCGCAGGACCGGCCCGAGGAGCCCGTACAGTCCTGGCAGCTCGACCACACCCGCGCGCCGACAGCCACCAAGATCGTGGTGGCCGGCGGGTTCGGCGTGGGCAAGACGACCTTCGTCGGCTCGGTGTCCGAGATAACCCCGCTGCAGACCGAAGCGCTGATGACGCAGGCCAGCGAGGAGACCGACGACCTCTCGGCCACACCCGACAAGGTCACCACGACCGTCGCGATGGACTTCGGGCGCCTCACCCTGGACGACGACCTCGTCCTGTACGTCTTCGGGACCCCCGGCCAGCAGCGCTTCTGGTTCATGTGGGACGACCTGGTGCGCGGCGCGATCGGCGCGGTCGTCCTGGCGGACACGCGCCGCCTCGCCGACTGCTTCGCTGCCCTCGACTACTTCGAGAGCTGCGGGCTGCCGTACATCGTCGCCGTCAACCACTTCGAGGGAACGCCCGGTTACGAGGAGAGCGATGTCAGGGAGGCCCTGACCGTACCTCCGCACGTGCCTGTTGTGATCATGGATGCGCGTAAGAGGATCAGCGTCGTCGAGTCGCTGCTCGCCCTGGTGGGCCACGCACTCGACGCCGCCCCCGAGTAACGACAGACGCACCCAGTACACGTAACGGAGAACCGCGATGCGGAAGATACTCATAGTCGGAGCCGGCCAGTCCGGTCTCCAGCTGGCCCTCGGACTCCAGTCCAACGGGTACGAAGTCACCCTGATGTCCAACCGCACCGCCGACGAGATCCGCTCGGGCCGGGTCATGTCGACGCAGTGCATGTTCCACACGGCTCTCCAGCACGAGCGTGACCTCCAGCTCAACTTCTGGGAGTCGCAGGCCCCGAGGATCGAGGGTCTCGGGGTCTCGGTCGCCGGGCCCGACTCCTCGCGTGTCATCGACTGGGTGGGCAAGCTGGACGGTATCGCCCAGTCCGTCGACCAGCGCGTGAAGATGGCCGGCTGGATGGAGACCTTCGCCCAGCGGGGCGGACAGCTCGTCATCCACGGTGCCGCGGTCTCCGACCTGGACTACTTCTCCCGCACGTACGACCTGGTGATGGTCTCGGCCGGCAAGGGCGAGCTCGTCTCCATGTTCGGCCGTGACGCCTCCCGTTCGCCGTACGACGCCCCGCAGCGCGCCCTGGCGGTCGCCTACGTCCACGGTATGGGCCCGCGTCCGGAGCACCCGGAGTTCGACGCGGTGCGGTGCAACCTGGTCCCGGGCGTCGGTGAGCTCTTCATCATGCCGACCCTGACGACGTCGGGCCGCGCGGACATCCTGTTCTGGGAAGGCATCCCCGGCGGTCCGCTCGACGCCTTCCAGGGCCTCAAGGACCCCTCGGAGCACCTGACCAGGACGCTGGAGCTCATGGAGACGTACACCCCGTGGGAATACGCACGCGCCACCAAGGTCGAACTGACGGACGCCAACGCGACGCTGGCGGGCCGTTACGCCCCGACCGTGCGCAAGCCCGTCGGCCGTCTGCCCGGCGGCGGCCTGGTCCTCGGTGTCGGGGACGTGGTCGTCGCCAACGACCCGATCACCGGCCAGGGTTCCAACACCGCGTCCAAGTGCGCCCACTCCTACCTGCACTCGATCCTCGAGCACGGCGACCGGCCGTTCGACGAGGAGTGGATGAACGCCACGTTCGAGCGGCACTGGGAGAACACGCGGCACGTCGTGAAGTGGACGAACGCGATGCTCGCGCCGCCGCCGGAGCACGTGCTGAACCTGATCGGCGCGGCCGGTCAGCTCCAGCCGGCGGCGGACCGGTTCGCCAACGGGTTCAACGACCCGGCCGACTTCGACAACTTCTTCTTCGAGCCGGAGAAGACGAACGCGTACCTCGCCGAGATCTCGGGCGCGCAGGGCTGAGACCCGCGCTCACGGGGGCCGGGCCGCCACGCTCCGTCCGGCGGGGACGGATGCGGCGGCCCGGTTCTCAGGCCTCCGGGGCGTCGTACCCGGTATCCGCTCCCGAGGTGGCGTCCTCGGGCAGCTCCGGCGGCGCGTACGCGCTCAGCGGCTGACCGCCCGGGTCGGGGCGGACGGCCCCCAGCAGCGGGTTCGAGGCCAGCGGCGAGACCTTCACCGTGGTGCCGGGCCTGGGCGCGTGCACCACGAGCCCGTCGCCGATGTAGAGCGCGACGTGCGTGGCCTCCGGGAAGTAGACCACCATGTCGCCCGGGCGCAGCGAGCCGAGCGGCACCTTCGGCAGCTGGCGCCACTGCTCCTGGGAGGTACGCGGGATGGTCCGGCCCGCAGCCGACCACGCCTGTGACGTCAGCCCCGAGCAGTCGTACGACTCCGGACCCTCCGCGCCCCACACGTAGGGCTTGCCGATCTGCTCGACGGCGAAGCGGACGGCTTCTCCGCCCTCCTCGGTGGGCGGACGCACCGAGCTGAGCGCTCCCGAGGCGGCCAGCGCGTCCTGGGCCTCGTCGATGTTCTTCTCCTCGAGCGCCGAGAGGGCGGCGAGCTGCTCGGCCGACAGCGAGGCCAGCATCGCCTCGATGCTCCTCAGCCGCGACCGCACGGCGTCGTGCTGCTTCCTCCGCTGCGCGGCCAGCGCCCGCTGCCGGTCCTGTGCCGCCCGGGACCTGGCCGCCAGTGCCTCGGCGCGCTTCTCCGCGCCGCTCAGCCGGTCGACCACGGCCGACCGGCCGGCCTGGGCGCGCTCGATGACATGGCTCTGTTCCAGGGCGCGGGCCGGGTCCTCGGCCAGCAGCAGGCGCAGGTACACGGAGAAGTCGGTGCGACCCTGGTACTGGTCACGCGCGAGACGTCCCGCGTCACGGCGTCCGGTGTCCAGGGCCTTCCGGGCCCTGGCGAGTTCGGCGCGGAGTCTCCTGGCCTCGGCGGTCCGCTTCCTCAGTTCCTCCTCGGTGCCGTTGTGGAGCTCGCCGGCCTCCTCGGCCTTCCGGTAGAGCGTCTGCAACTGCCTCAGCAGCCCGGCCACGCTCTGCGGCGCAGCTCCGGCCGCCGGCCCGGAATCCTGTCCGGCCGCCGGGGCGGGGTCAGGTCCGGACGGGTCGGCCACGGCGGGGGAGCCGGCGAGGACGGTGGCCAGCGCCGCCGTGCAGAGGGCGCGTGCGACTCTGCCCGACACGACATCACCTCCGGTGCCAGGGGGTGACTCCGATTAATCGGACTACCCCACAAATGAACGGATGTGATTCATTCCGGTCACTCGGTCCCGGATCGCGCAAGGACCGCCCGGCGTGCCGCCCGGGGCGTGCCCCGAACGGCGGACGGTGAGGGCCTGCGCCGCCCGGGGCGTCACTCCACCGGGAACGCGTAGAAGGCCCGTTCCCGGCGTACGACCGCTGTCCTACCGGCGGCCAGCACCCGGTAGGGCGCGCTCACCGTGGCGCCCTTCGGGTCCTGGACGCCGATGTCCTGGAACTTCCAGAGCCGGCGCCCGTCCCGCGCGGCGAACGCGGTCACCTGCGAGGCGTCCGCGGCGAGCAGGGTCCCCCCGCCACCGCTCAGCGTGAGCGCGGGGGCGTCGCCACCGAGGGGGACCTCGGTCGACCGCCGCCAGAGCGGTTTTCCCGTCGCCCGCTCGACAGCGCCGACCTCCTGGTTGCGGTTCGTCGTGTGGAGCAGCGGCCCGGCGGGGAGAGGCGTGCCGAAGACGGAGGACGCGGTGCCGTTCAGCGTCCAGGCCGGCTTCGCCGTGCTCGTCTCGAAGGCCTGGAGGTCGTCGCCCACCGCGGCGTACAGCCGCCCCTCCTCGTCCCCGGCCGCCGCGCCGGCCGGGGCCACCGCGCCGAACTGCCTGGTCCACAGCAGCCTGCCCGTGGTGCGGTCGAAGCAGCGGAACACCGCCTTGCCCTTGCCGGCCGCGACATCGGCGGGGGTGAGCGTGCCGGCGTCCTGGCGCACGACGAGGTCGGCCTTCCTGACGGCTGTCAGCAGGTAGGCCGGGGTACCGGGTGCCCGGCCCGGGGGGACGGCGACGCGCCAGAGCTCCCGGCGCCGCACGACGTCGTACGCGAAGAAGTAGGCCTTGACGACCTGGGTGTCCTTGCCGGGTTTCCTGCCCTTCTTCGGCGCCGGCGCCTTCACGGTGACGGTGTGGGAGCCGGTGAACCAGAGGACCGTCCCGGAGAGACCCGTGACCGGAGCCACCTTCATGTTCGGCACACCGTCGAACTGGTCCACGAAACGCACCCGGTGCTCGACCCGTCCGTCCTTCGGCGACAGCCAGAGGAACTCGGTCGGGCTCGCCAGGAGGCAATGGCCGTCACCGGCCGCCAGGACCGTCTGGGCACCGGCGGCGTCGGCCTGCTCCCAGACCTTCCGCCCCGTACGGAGGTCGACCGCGGTGGCCCCCGCGGTGTCCGTGAGCACCACCAGCTCGTCCTGCCAGAGGCCGGCGGTGAGCGGGGCCGGTGCGGCGGCCGGGTGGGAGTACATCCACAGGGGGGCGGGCGCCCGGCCGGGTGCGGCGGGGCGGGGAGCCGGGGCCGGCTTGCCGTCGGTGGCCGGGTCGGACCCGTCGGTCCCGAGGGCGGCCACCGCGCCCCCGCCCAGGAGCAGGCCGGCCGCACCGGCGGCGACGGCGGTGAGCAGCGTCCGCCGGCCGGCGACAGACGTGGTCGAGGCACCGGACGCGGCCCCGGGAGCCGTGGCCGGAGCGGGAACGGGCAGCGTGGCGGGCACGGCCGGCACGCCGGGAGGGGCGGCGGGGGGCTGGTACGCGTACGGATACGGCTGTGCGGGTGCGGGTGCGGGTGCGGGCGCGGGCGGCAGGGCGGCTGCCGGGGCGTGCGGCGGGGCGCCCGTCACCTCACGAGGCACCGCCAGCTGGGTCGTCACCCGGTCGGACCGCGGGGCGCGCGCCCCGGTGTTCAGGAAGCGCGTGGTCCGGCTGTCCTCGCCGATGTCCCCGGTGTCCCCGGTGTCCCCGGTGTCCCCGGTGTCCCCGGGCACCCGGTCGGCGGGTGCGCCGCTGCCCGTGGCCACCTCGTCGGTGGCCGCCTCGTCCCTGCCCGGCTCCGCCGGTGCCACCAGCTCCCGTACCCGCGCCGCCTGTTCCGTCACGGCGGCCGACAGCGGCGCGGGAAGCCAGCCGCCCCTGGCGAGGCCGGCCGCGCCTTCCAGCGCCAGCTCCGCGGCGACCGCTCCCGCCCCGGGCCGGTCGTCCGGGTCCTTCGCCAGGCAGCTCGCGATCAGAGTCCGCAACTCGTCCGGTACGCCACCGAGTTCGGCGGACCCGTGCGCGATGCGCTCCGCCGCCTCCTCCACGGGCCCGTCGGCCAGCGGAGTCGTCCCGGTCGCCGCGTACGCCAGCAGGAGGCCCAGGACGAACAGGTCGGACGCGGGGCCCACCTCCCTGCCCTCGACCTGCTCGGGCGTGAGGTAGCCGAGCCGGACGGACAACTGCCCGCCCTCCCGGGCCTCGGCGGAGGCCGCCGCCCCCAGAGGCCCGAACGCGGTCAGCCGCGGGCCGTCCTCGGCCAGCAGCACCGTCTCCGGTGCCAGCCCCTGGAGCACGGCCCCCGTGGCGTGCACCCGGGAAAGCGTCTCGGCCAGCCCGGCGCCCAGTATCCGCACGGCCCGCTCGGGCAGCGGACCGGCCAGACCGATCGCCTCGGCGAGCGTCACCGCGGGCACGTAGGCCGTGGCCGTCCAGAGGCCGTCGTCCTCCGGTGCGGCGAGCGGCGGCTGCACCCAGCCGCCGGCCAGCCGCTCGGCGGTGCGGGCCTCGGCCCGGAAGCGACGCCGGAAGGCGGGCACGTCGGCGAGCGACGGCCGGGCCGCCGACACGACGGCGAGCTCGTCGCCGTCCACGCCACGGGCGACGTAGTGCACGGCGCTCGCGCTCTCACGGAAGCGCGCCAGCGCGGTGTACGGGCCGAAGCGGCGTTGATCGTCCTGACGCAGCGCCTCCATGGCGCACCCCCCTTGTGACCGTGCCCTCGGCACCTGACCGCCGATCTTACGGGCGTGGTCGGGGACGACGCTCAGGACCCGCTGCGGGGCCTGCCCCAGGGCCACTTGGGGGTGAAGCGCTCGCGGCCCCCGGGCGCGTACTCGTACACCCAGCCGCGTTGCAGCCCCAGCCGCTTCGAATGGCCCGCCGGAGCGCGCCTGTACGCGTACACGGTGACGGGACCGCCTCCGGCGTCCGGCACGGGGACCTCGTACCACTTGGGAGGGTGGCCGGTCGGCCCCAGCAGGACGGGCAGCACCCGGCCGTCCAGGGGGCCGCCGGTGAAGTGGGTGTTCTCGCTTTTCACGTTGACAGTCTGACCCAGGGGCCCGCAGGCGGCTCCCCGGCCCGCGCGGCCGGCCACCTGGCCCGTGTCGGCAACGCTCGTGCTCGAGACGGTCAGCGACCGCCGGTGTGCGGTGAGCCGCCGGGGGAGCGGTCCTGCGGCCCCTCTCCGGAAGCCGTGACTCCGGGGGCCAGCAGGTGCGTCGCCGCCTCGCCGGCCGGAACCACCAGTGCCGCCAGCCGTCCGACCGGGCCGTCGGCGGTCTCCTGGCCCAGGAGGTCCGCCACCAGCGCCGCGGTCTCCTCGTCCGTGGCCGCCGACACCGCCATCAGACCGATCAGGTGGTCGACCAGCCAGCCTCGCAGCTCGGGCGCCGGCGGCTGCTTCCCCTCGTCGAGCCAGATCAGGGACGCCGCTTCGACGGCCGCGATCCAGGTGCGCACCATCATCCGCAGGCGTGGCCCGGCGGGCTTCTGTCCCGGGCCGTCGCCCCGTCCCAGGTGGTGCAGGATCTGCTCGGCCGCCGACCGGCGCACACCGTCCACGATCGTGGACGTACGCGAGGTCTCGGCCACACTGCCGCCGCGCAGCAACGCGCTGAAGCCGGCGTCGTGCTGGTCGACGAAGCCGAGGTAGCGGTCCAGGACCCGGCCGACCCGCTCGGTGGGCGGGCCGACGGCGGGTTCCGCGAAGCAGAGCGTCAACTGCTCGGCGGCGGACCCGAGGGCGGCCTCGTACAACTGCTGCCTGCCGCCGGGGAAGTAGCGGTAGACCAGCGGACGGGAGACACCGGCCTCGGCCGCCACCTCGTCGATCGACACGTCGTCCGGCGCCCGGTGGGCGAAGAGCGTGAGCGCCGCGCCCAGGAGCTGGGCGCGGCGTTCCTCGACACCGAGCCGTCGGTATGCGCGGGCCGGCGGTGCTGCGGGGGCGGAGGTCATACGGTGAAGCCTAAGCGCTGCCCCCGGCAGGGGGGCCGGCCTCAGGCCAGCAGGCCCGAGCTCTTCCACAGCCTGCGTCCCACTCCGTTGAGCACGCCGATGTCGTCGAAGAAGTCCGTGAGGCGCTTCGCTCCCGTCTGCATGACCTCCGCCCGGTGGCCGCTCGCCCTCACCTGCGCGACGGCTTCGTGGCGGTCCAGGCCGACGTTCTCGTACACCTGCGGGTTGACGAAGCAGACGGAGAAGACCCGCGCCGCCTCCCCGCAGTTGAGCCGGGTCAGCCGGCGTTCCCACGGGGGCGCGGTCACCATCTGCCGGCGCAGTTCCTCGCGTGCGTAGCGCACGTGCCGGGCCTCCTCCACGACGTGGATGCGGGTCACTCCGCGCACCAGCGTCTGCACGCGCTCGTCGGGAAAGGTGAGCCGCTGCATCCAGTCCAGGATCTCCTCGCCGAGCAGGGTCGCGGCGAACGAGCCGGGGGTGGTGGAGATGGTCTTCAGCACCCGCGCCAGGTTGTGGTACCGCCGGGGGACCGGGTAACTGGGCGCTCCGCCCCACTCGATCATGCGGGCGAACATCATGGAGTGCCGGCACTCGTCCGCTATCTCGGTGAGGGCGTAGCGCACGTGCTTGCTCGTCACGGACTTGTCGTAGATGTGCCGGACGAGCAGCTGCATCAGGATGATCTCGAACCAGATGCCGAGCGAGGCCAGGGACGCCGCCTCGTGGCGCGCCAGGTCCATGCGCTGCTCCTCGGACATCCTCCGCCACATCGGTGTGTCGTAGAGGGAGACCAGCTCCGGCGGCCAGAACCACTTGCCGTCCTCGACGGCGGAATCCCAGTCCAGCTCGGTGTCCGGGTCGAAGGAGTGCTTGGCCGAGGCTTCGAGCAGGCGCGCCGCGACCTGTTCGCGGTCCTTGAGCGGGCCGAGCGCGTCGCGCAGCGCCTGGATGTTCTCGTCGGTCACTGTCGTCATGGCTGAAGGCACCTCGCAGAGGGGTTACCGGCGGTCGGTTTGCGCTCACGGATTATGAGACTGCCTGTCAGCAAGGCAGTCAATCCCCTGTGCGCGACTTGTTGACCGCACGTCTACCAACGTGTGAACCTGCCAACTGACGTCAGCACCACGGAATGCACCATCCTCGCCGGGCGAAGGAGCTGTCCGTGTCGACACACGACCTCTACATCACCGCACCCCCCGCGCCGACATGGCAGGTACCCGCCAGCGGCGCGGCCCGGTTCAGCTGGGACTACGACGACGGCCGCGAACGCCTCCTCGCCCTCTACCAGAAGGGCAAGGACAAGCAGTGGGACGGCAACAAACGCATCGACTGGAGCCTGGAGGTCGACCCCGCCGACCCGCTGGGCACCCCTGACGAGGCCCTCACGCTTCACGGCACCCCGCACTGGGCGAAGATGACCGAGCGGGACCGCGGCGAACTGCGCAAGCACTACACCTCGTGGCAGTTCAGCCAGTTCCTGCACGGTGAGCAGGGCGCCATGGTCTGCGCGGCCCGGATCGTGGAGTCCGTCCCCGACCTGGACGCGAAGTTCTACTCCGCGACCCAGACCATGGACGAGGCGCGGCACGCGGAGATCTACGGCCGCTTCCTGCACGAGAAGATCGGGATGCTGTACCCGGTCAACGACAGCCTCCAGGGGCTGCTGGGCGACACCCTGCGCGACTCCCGCTGGGACATGCCCTACCTCGGTATGCAGGTCCTGATCGAAGGCCTGGCACTGGCCGCGTTCGGCATGATCCGGGACACGACGACGAAGCCACTGCCCAAACAGATCCTCGCCTACGTCATGCAGGACGAGGCCCGGCACGTCGCCTTCGGACGGATGGCGCTGCGTGACTACTACAAGCAGCTGAGCGACGCCGAACTGCGCGAGCGCGAGGAGTTCGTCATCGAGGGCTGCTACCTGATGCGCGACCGGCTCAGCGGCGTCGAGGTCCTGGAGAACTTCGGCATAGGGAAACAGGAGGCCAAGGACCTCTCCGAGCATTCGGAGTACCTGCAGCTCTTCCGCACACTGCTGTTCAGCCGCATCGTCCCCTGTGTCAAGGACATCGGCCTCTGGGGCGAGCGGCTCCAGAAGGCCTACGTCGACATGGGCGTGTTCGAACTGGGCGACTCGAACCTGGATCTGCTGATGGCCCAGGACGAGGAGATCGCCGAGCAGCTGGACAGGGACCGATTCGCGGTGGAGGAGCGGGAGAGGGTCGCGGAGGTGGAGGAGGCGATAGCCGAGGGCCGCGCCGACGCGTGAGTGCCGTGCCCGCCCCGGGCGTTGCGAGGTGGGCCGGCGGTCAGCCCGGCCGGCCCGGCGGCAGGGCGCGTTCCATCGCGCACGCCATGCCGAGCAGCTCCGCGTCCGCCCCCCGGCGCGTCACCAGCTGGAGGCCGGCCGGGCAGCCGTCGGGTGTGAAGCCGGCCGGCAGGCTCGCCGCCGGGTGTCCGCTGAGGTTGAACGCCCACGTGAGGGCGGTGGAGTAGGTGTCGCCCGGGCCCTCGTGCCCGTGCGGCGGGCCGGGTGTCACCGGGGTGAGCAGCAGGGGCGCGCGGGCGAAGAGGGCGTCGAGCACGCCGTCGTTGGCGGTACGCAGACGCTCCGTGGCCGGTGACGGGCTTCCCGCACGCACGGCGGACCACGCGTCCGCCGGGTCGAGCAGCTCGCAGGAGGCGGGGACGAGGCGCACCGTGCCCGTCTCCACCAGCCGCCCGACCGCCCGCCGCGTCACGTCCGCGATCTCCGGGTCGACCGAGGCGTACCCCAGGTCAGGGCTGTAGACGGCGGGGACGGGAAGCCGTGCGGGCCGCGGCACGTACCCGTCGAGTACGTGGCCCAGACAGGTCTCGGCCAGCGCCGCCGAACGCGCCAGCACGCCGGGGGACGCGAGGCCCGTGCGGTCGGGGGAGGGGAGCAGGCCGGCCGTCGTCCTCAGACCGAACACTCCGCACCATGCCGCCGGGATCCGCACGGACCCCGCCCCGTCGCTGCCCGTCGCCAGATCCACCATGCCCGCAGCGACCGCCACGGCCGAGCCCGCCGACGAGCCGCCCGGAGTCCGGTCGGGACGCCAGGGGTTGACCGTACGGCCGTGCGCCCCCTGGCCCCAGGTCTGCCACGGTGTCCCGGGCCCCGGGACGGCGGTCGCTCCGACCGGCACGCCACCCGCGGCGATCAGGCGGCGGGCGGTGTACGAGCGGATGCCCGTCCGGCCCTTCACGGCGAACGGCAGCCCGGCGAGCGGCAGACGCGACGCCGCACCGGCGCGCGCCCGCGCCTCATCGGGCCAGACCTCCGTGAACGCGCACAGCTCCCGGTCGAGCCGGCCGATCCTGGCGAGAGTCGCTTCGAGAGCAGCTGTCATCGCACCAGTCTCCCCGCCCGCTGCCCTTCGCCCCCCCGCCCGCCGTCCCCCTGCCCGTCGCCCCGGCCGGCGTCAGCGCCCCAGGGCCGCCTCCATCACCGCCCGGGCGATCGGGGCCGCGTCGCCGCCCCCGCTGACGTCCGCCCGGTCGGCCGACGCGTCCTCCACGACCACCGCGACGGCGACCGCGGGCCGGCCGGTGTCCGGTGCCTGCGCCCAGGCGATGAACCAGGCGTACGGAGTGCCGGAGTTGTCGACACCGTGCTGGGCGGTACCCGTCTTGCCGCCGACCGTCACCCCGTCGATCGCGGCGTTCCCGCCCGTGCCGCTCTCCACGACGTCGGTCATCATGCGCCGGAGCTGCCGTGCCGTGGCCGGCTCCATCACCTCGCGGTACGAGTCCGCGTCCTGCTCCCGGACCGGGGCGCCGTCGTCGGTGGTCACCCGGTCGACCAGGTGGGGGTGCCTCAGCTCCCCGTCGTTCGCCACCGCCGAGGCCACCATCGCCATCTGCAGGGGGGTCGCCGTCGTGTCGAACTGGCCGATCGAGGACTGAGCCAGCTGGTCGTCACTCATGTCCGCGTCGAAGTTGCTGCGGGCCACCCGGGAGGGAATCTTGAGGTCGTTGTCGTTGAAGCCGAACCTGCCCACGGCGTCCAGCATCCCCTCCAGGCCCACCTCGACGCCGAGGTGGGCCATCACCGTGTTGCAGGAGACCCGGATCGCCTCCGCCAGGGACGCCTTCTCGCAGCCGCGGGCCTCGTCGGGGAGTGTGGTGGAGGTGCCCGGCAGGACGTACGGGGACGGGGTGTCCGTCGCCGCGTCCGGATCGGTGACCACGCCGGCGTCCAGCGCCGCCGCCGCGGTCACGATCTTGAAGGCGGAACCGGGCGGGTACGTCTGCCGGATGGCCCGGTTGAGCATCGGACGGCTCCGCGCGCGGTTCAGCCGCTCCCACGCGTCGGTGACCGCTGAGCCCGTCCCGGAGAGGAGCCCGGGGTCGTACGACGGTGAGGAGACCAGCGCCAGGATCCTTCCCGTTCCCGGGTCGAGGGCGGCGACCGCGCCCCTCCGGCCGTCCAGGCCCTCGTAGGCGGCGCGCTGCACCGGGGCCCGAAGAGTGGTGACGACGTCACCGCCGGGCTGCCGGCCGCGCGTGATGTCACCCCACAGCGGCAGCGGGGCCAGGAGCGGGTCGGTGCCGGAGAGGATCGCGTCCTCGGCGTTCTCCAGCATCGTGGTGCCGTACGTCTGCGAGGCGTAGCCGGTCACCGGCGCGTAGAGCGGGCCGTGACGGTAGGTGCGCTCGTAGGCGAGCTGCTGGCCGGTGTCCTTCGAACCCGTGACGGGTTCGTCCCCGACCAGGATGTCGCCGCGTGGCTGGCCGTAACGGTCGATGGTGGTGCGGCGGTTGGCGGGGTTGGTGCTGAGCCCGTCGGCCTCGAAGAGCTGGACCCGGGCGGCGTTCGCGAGCAGGGCGAGGAGCAGGAGCAGGCAGAACCCGGCGGCGCGCCGGATGTAGCGGGTCACTGCTCCTCCCCGGCCGGCGCGGTCACGGTGTCGGGGACGGGCGCGGGGGTGCGCGCCACGTCGCTGACCCGGATGAGGAGCGCCACGATGATCCAGTTGGTGACCACGGACGAACCGCCCTGGGCCAGGAAGGGCATCGCCATCCCGGTCAGGGGGATGAGCCCCATCACACCGCCCGCGATCACGAAGACCTGGAGTGCCAGGATCGAGGCGAGGCCGATCGACAGCAGCCGCCCGAACGGGTCGCGCAGGGCCAGCCCCGCGCGGAAGCCGCGTGCCACCAGCAGGGCGTACAGCAGGAAGACCGCGGTGAGCCCGGCCAGGCCGAGCTCCTCGCCCGCGGTGGCCAGGATGAAGTCGGACTTGGCGGCGAAGCCGATCAGGACGGAGTGACCGAGCCCGAGCCCGGTGCCGAGCATGCCGCCCGCCGCGAACGCGAAGAGGGACTGGGCGAGCTGGCCGGGCCCCTGGCCCGCCCTGATCGTGGCGTACGGGTCCAGCCAGTCCTCGACCCTGCTGTGCACATGGGGTTCGAACGAGCCGACGACGAAGGCGCCCGCGCCGGCGAGGAGCAGCCCGACCGCGATCCAGCCGGTCCTGCCGGTGGCGACGTACAGCAGGATCACGAAGAGGCCGAAGAAGAGCAGCGACGTGCCGAGATCCCGTTCGAGGACGAGGACACCGACGCTGAGCAGCCAGATCGCCACGATGGGACCCAGCACCCTCCCGGTGGGGAACTGGAACCTCCAGATCCTGCGGCCCGTGTACGCGAGCGCGTTGCGGTTCGCGGCGAGGTAGGCGGCGAAGAAGACCGCGAGCAGGATCTTGGCGAACTCGCCCGGCTGGAAGGAGAGCCCGCCGACCCGGATCCAGATCTTGGCCCCGTTCACCGCGGGGAAGAAGATCGGCACGATCATCAGCACCAGCGCCGCGGCGACCGACAGGTACGCGTAACGCTGGAGCACCCGGTGATCGCGCAGCATGACGACGACCGCGATGAAGAAGGCCACCCCGAGCGTGGACCAGATCAGCTGCGTCGTCGCCGCCCGGTCGCCCGGGGTCTCCAGGTCGAGCCGGTAGATCAGTACCAGGCCCAAACCGTTGAGCAGTACGGCGATGGGGAGCAGCAGCGGATCGGCGAACGGGGCGCAGAAGCGCACAGCCAGGTGCGCGAGCAGGGCGAGGAGACCGAGACCGGCGCCGTACCCGGCGACGTCGGGGGGTACGGCGTCGTTCCGGGCGAGGCCGACGGCGGCGTAGCCGTAGACGGAGATGAGCACGGCCCCGATCAGGAGCGAGAGCTCGACCCCGCGCCGCTTGGGCAGGCGTAGCTCGGGCGGGCGCGCGTCCGCCGTCGTTGCGGTCATGTCCCGCAACGTAGCAAGAGGCGGGTGTTATTTCCCTTACGTCAGCTTCGTGACATTCCCCGGCGGGTGCTCCCCGGAGCGGCTCAGCGCTGGTAGGGGTTCTGCCCGCCCGGAGGGGCGTAACCCGGCTGCTGCTGGGCGGCGCCGTGGGGACTGCCGTCCTGTCCGCCCTGGGCCTGCGCCAGCAGCTGGTCGGCCTGCTCCTTCGGTATCTGCCGCTCGCCACCGCAGAAGGTGCACTGCGTCGCGTACTTCGTGGAGAACGGGAACAGCGGAACGAAGAAGAGCGTGAACTTGGTGACCCGCTTGCGCAGCGTGTGCGCCGCCGGATTGCCGCACCAGCCGCACACCATCGTCAGGACCGCCAGTTGGTACAGGTAGCCTCGCGTACCGAAAATGATCATGATGTGGTTCCTTTCCCCGTCTCTTCCAGAAGTGCCCGCCGGCAGAGCGCCAGCAGCTTCTCGTCCTCATAAGTGTCGTGACTGCCGTAGCCGCCGTCCAACGCGTTGTGGCGGCGTACGGAAAGGAGCTCGGCACGCAGCACACGTGCCGCGTCCGACCCTGCCGTAGCGAGACCCATCCGCGCCAGACAATCCGCGACCCCGACTCTGACGTGACGGTTCCTCTCCCACGCGGAGAGGAGCACCGGCACGGCCTCACCGGTCCGTCCGGTGACCTCCCAGAGGGCGGTCGCGGCGTCGACCCGGAGCCACGGCTCCTCGTGTGCCAGCAGGGCCCGCAGCCTCGGCGCCACCGCCTCGGCCCGCCGTCCCAGCCCGCCCAGCGCGCTCGCCGCCGCCCGGCAGTCGTGGACCTGTTCCGCCCGCAGGCCCTCGGCCAGCACCGGAAGCACCGTGCCCGCGTCACCCGTCACCGCCCACAACGCCTGCGCGGCCTCCGTCGCCGCCGCCGTCCCGGGCGTCCGGAGCAGCCGCCGCAGCTCCGGGACGGCGCAGTCCGCGGCAGGGCCGAACGATCCCAGGGCCCGCACGGCCGCCGTACGCAGCCACTCGCCCCGGTACTCGGGCGCCCCCCGCAGCACCCGCAGCACCTCCGGGGCGGCCTCACCCGCGCGCAGCGCCGTCAGCCCGGCGAGCAGCGGACTCGCCCGGTCGTAGGCGCCCTCGTCCAGACGGACCTCACCGAGCCTGCGGCGCAGCGCCCCGGCGAGCGGGGCGGCGGCCTGGCCGAGGCACCGGATCGCGAAACCCACGTCGTGCGGGACCACCGGCCGTTCCAGGGCCGTCGCCAGCGCCGGCAGGACCCGGGCGTCGCCCAGCCGGGCCAGGGCCTTCACCGCCGAGCCCAGGCCCGGTGGCCCGCTCGCCCACTTCCTCACCCACGCCCCCGGGTCCGCCGCCACCCGCGCCGCCAGGGCCCCGGCCGCCGGAGCGGCCAGGCCGAACAGTTCCTCCAGCACATGGGAGGCGGCGTCGGCGAGCCGTGGCTCCGGATCAGTCAGCTGCTCGCCGACCAGCCGCACCAGTCCCTCGTACGAACCGCGCCAGGCCCTGATCAGCCCGCCGCTCATCCGTACGGCGTCGACGCGCTGCCAGGGGTCCGGGCTGCACAACTGATCCATCAGCAGCGCCGTGCGGTCCGCCACGCGGTCGTCCAGGCCGCTGTGCAGGGTCCGCAGCAGGTCGGCCGCCCACGGGGTCCTGCGCCCGGCGGACTCCTCGGCGGACAGCTCCCGCAGCTGCCCCGCCCGCACCGGCGCCGTGGCCAGGTCAGCGGCGGGCCCGTCGCCGCCCGGCCCGTTCGCGGTGAGCGCGTCCTCCTGGCCCGGCCGGGAGCGCAGCTCCCGCAGCAGCCCCGACACCACTCGCACGACGTCGGCGGGCAGCGCGTCCGGGGCGCACCTGGCGAGCTGGGCGAGGGCGGCGAGCCGCAGCCCCGGCGGCCAGGCCCCCGCGGCCAGCCCGCTCAGCCAGTCGGCCGTCCGCCCCGCCAGCGACCGGTGGCGCAGGGCGATCCGGCCGGCGGCCTCCACGAGTGCGAGCCGCACCTCTTCGTCCGCCTCCACCGGCAGCCGCTCCCGCAGCAGCGCGAGCACCCTGCCCGGCCGGCCGTGGAGCGTGGCGAGGGCCAGCGGCGCGGCGAGCCGCACTCCCGGGTCCTCGTCGGCGACCAGCTCGAAGAACACCGCGGAACCGGCGGACACGGCGGACGCCGCCATCGCGTAGTTCGCCACGCCCTCGATCTCGTCCTCGTCCAGCTCGTCCTCGTCGTCCTCGTCCAGATCGATGCCGCCGATGCTGGTCAGCAGCTCCACGATGCCGCCCCGGTCCCGTATGCCCGGATCCACGGCCAGCTCGAAGAGGAACGGGATGCACGCGAGCGTGCACGCGTACACGTCACCCTGGTGGTGCACGGCGCCGTACATCCCGTCGAGCGCGCTCTCCCGCTCCGCCGGATCGGCGGAGGCGAGTCCGTACAGGAGCCCCGGCACGTCGTCGGCCGGTCCGTAGGCATGCTCCATCGAGGCCCAGTCGACCTCGTCGATCCCCGTGAACACGCCACACCCTCCCCGTGTCTGCCCCCTGCGTCACGGACGGGGCGGAGAACCGTGCCCGCGAAGCAGCGTCTGCGCAGAGTGTGCACCACGGCCGTGATGCTCCACCCTCCACTTGCGGCCTTTCCTCACCGCACCGGCGCGGGACGCTGTGAAGGTGCTGTGCGCGCCCCGGTCGCCCCGCTCGTCTCAGCCACCGGGCAGGGGTCTGGCCTGCGCGGGATCGGTCAGCGGGCCGAGCAGGTCCCCGTGCCGCTCCAGCCGCGCGGCCATGTCGCCGGCGAGGAAGCCGAGGTCGCCCGGAGCTCCGCAGGCCTCGATCTCGTCCCAGGTGACGGGCGCGGAGACGGCCGGACTGCCTTTCGCCCGCAGCGTGTACGGAGCCGCGGTGGTCTTCGCCGCGGCGTTCTGGCTGAAGTCGACGAACACCTTCCCCGGTCGCAGCGCGCGCGTCATCCGGTGCACGGCGAGATCGGGCAGCGCCCCCTGGGCCTCCACCGCCAGCTTCTTCGCGTAGGCCGTCACCTCCTCGGAAGGAGTGGGTTCCAGGGGGACGAGCAGATGCAGCCCCTTGGAGCCCGAGGTCTTCCCGTACGAGGGCAGCCCGTCCTCCGCCAGCCGCTCCCTCAGCCACAGGGCGACCGCGCAGCACTCGACGACGCTCGCGGGCGGCCCGGGGTCCAGGTCGAACACCATCCGGTCGGCCACGGCGGGGGAGTCCTGCCGCCACTGGTGCGTGTGGAACTCCACCACCAGGTTCGCCGCCCACATCAGGGACGGCAGGTCCTGGGCGAGCACCTGCCGCGCGTCAGGGTCGTCGCTGCGGGGGACCGGGGCCGTGCGCACCCAGTCGGGCGTACCGGGGGGCGGATTCTTGGTGAAGAAGCGCAGCCCCTCCGGACCGTCCGGGTACCGCAGGAAGGACAGCGGCCGGTCGCGCAGGTGCGGCAGCATCACCTCCGCGGCCGTGGCCGCGTAGTAGTGCAGCACCTCGCCCTTGGTCGTGCCGGTGGCCGGGTACAGCACCTTGTCGAGATTGCTGAGGACCAGGCGCCGCCCCTCCACCTCTGTGATCGGCGTCATACGATAAGAATCACATGAAATCGTGCTGATGAGGATGTGTCGGGCGTAAGGGGTGCACGGTGAGGTCCATCTGGAACGGCTCCATCTCGTTCGGTCTGGTCAGCATCCCGGTCAAGCTCATGAACGCCACGGAGAACCACGCGATCTCCTTCCGGCAGATCCACCTATCCGACGGTGGCCGGATCCGCTACCGCAAGGTCTGCGAGCTGGACGAGGAGGAGGTGCCCGCGTCCGACACCGTCAAGGCGTACGAGGACGCCGACGGCACGGTCATTCCCGTGACCGACGAGGACCTCGCCTCACTCCCGCTCCCCACCGCCAAGACGATCGAGATCGAGGGGTTCGTGCCGGCCTCGGCGATCGACCCCCTCCAGCTGGACTCCGCGTACTACCTCTCGGCCAACGGCGTACCGGCCGCCAAGCCGTACGCCCTGCTGCGTGAGGCGCTGAGGCGCAGCGGCAAGGTGGCCGTCGCCAAGTACGCCCTGCGGGGGCGGGAGCGGCTCGGGATGCTGAGGGTGGTCGACGAGGTGATCGCGATGCACGGCCTGCTGTGGCCGGACGAGATCCGCGCCCCGGAAGGCGTCGCCCCGGAATCCGGCGTCAAGGTCCGTGACGCGGAGCTCGACCTGGCGGACGCGCTGATGAACACGCTGGGCGACGCGGACATGGACACCCTCCACGACGACTACCGCGAAGCCGTGGAGGAGCTCGTCGCGGCCAAGGCGGCCGGTGAACCCGTCGCGGAGGAGGAACCCGGGAAGCCCGAGGGCAAGGTGATCGACCTGATGGCGGCGCTGGAGAGCAGCGTGCGGGCGGCGAAGGAGTCGAAGGGGGACAAGGGGGACGAGGGCGACGGCGAGGACGCCGACGTCCATCAGATCGGAGGCCGCAGGCCCAGGTCCGGTGGAGGCCGGAGCGGCGCCCCGAAGAGGACGGCGCGCACGGGCGCGGGCAAGCAGGCCGCGCGGGAGACCGCTCCGAAGAAGGCTCCCGCGAAGAAGGCGGCGGCTGCGAAGGCCCCCGCGAAGAAGGCCCCCGCGAAGAAGGCCCCCGCGAAGAACGGGGCGGCGAAGGAGAAGCCCGACGGGAAGACGGCCGCCAGGAAGACCACGGGGAAGAAGACCACGGGGGAGAAGACCACGGGGAGGAAGACGGCCCCGGGCGGCCGGAGGCGCACCTCGGCCTGACGCGGGACCGCCCGCGTAGGCCGAGGCTCGCCCCTCAGCGCGCGGAGGCCGGTTTCAGCAGGTCGGACAGGTCGGGCACGGTGGGCAGGTCCAGTCCGTACCTGTCTCTCTCCACGACGTACGTGCAACTCGTGTAGGTGTAACCGGACTGGACGCGGGAGCCGGAGGAGTAGCTGTCCACGGCCGCCGTCGCCCCTGTGCCGTGCTTGTACAGGAAGTGGTACTCGCCCGCCGGGAGGCGCAGCCGCGCCTTCGGAAACGACGTGCCGCTCGCCCGGCAGGCCCCGGCCGAACCGGCGGCCTCGCTGCTGAACCGCTCGCAGCCGTCGCAGGGCTTCAGCTTCACCGTGCCGGTGACCGGCCCCGTGTACAGCACCTCGACGTCGTTGGGGGCGCCGTTGCTGATGACGAGTTCCATCCGGGCGCCACCGGGCCTGCCGCTCCCGGGCAGCCGCTTGCCGGCGGAGGGACGGTCCTCGGCTATCTCCGCCGCTGTGGCGATGTCCCGGGCGTGCTTCTCGCGCCCGTCCTCCTTGTAGGTGTCCGCGAAGTCCGTCAGGGTCTGCCGGGCTTCGGTGAACCGCTTGTCCTTGAACTCGTCCACACCGCAGGCGAAGACGCCGTCCCGCACGGCGTCACGGGCCTGCCGCCCCAGCGAGGGCAGCGAGGTCACGGGCAGTTCCGCGACCAGTGTGCTCGTCCGGCGCAGCTGATCGGCCACCGTGCAGGGCTCCGCGCCCTTCAGCCCCGCCGCCTGCCGCCGGATCTCCCCGCTGACGGCCGGACCCACCTGCCCGGCCTGCGCGGACTCGGGGAACGTACGCAGGAGCGTGCCCAGCTCCTTGCCGCCGGAGTCCGTCGTCGTGCCGCCTAGCCGGGAGACACCGCAGTCGTACAGGGCCTCCGCCAGCGGGGTGTCGGGCCAGCCGGCGAGGTCGCCGAGCAGCTTCCGGTCCACCGTGCCGGGTACCGTCCGCAGATAGGTCAGGGGCTCGACCGCCTCGCAGTGCTTCTCCGCGCGGTACGGCGTGGCGACGGCGGCGTAGAAGGCCTCCAGGCGCTCCGGCACGAGGGTCGCTGCACGCGATCCGGGGTGGTCCACCGCCAGTTCCCGGTAGAGGGTCAGGGCGTACCGGTAGTCGGGCCCGGACAGGAGGAACGAGCTCTTCGCCGCCTTCGCCACCAGGTCGTCGGCCTCCTCCAGCCGGCCGAGCAGCTCCTGCTCCACGGCTTCGTCCCGCGCGGAGCCGTAGGCGACCGTGCCGCCCACCGGGACGGCCAGCAGGAGCAGTCCGAGCACCGCCGCCAGGACCGGCCGGGGCCACCGGCCGGCATCCGAGCGCAGGGCGATGCGGGCCGCGTCGGCTCCCGCGAGGACGAGTAGCAGGAGATAGGCGGCCACCAGGGCGGCGGGCACCCCGTCCGGATCGGCGGGCAGCGCGACGAGCAGGAGAAGGGCGGTGGCCGCCCAGCTCACCGCGGCGCGGCCCCGGCGGCGCACCAGGACGTGGCCGAGACCCAGGCCGGAGAGGCTCAGCAGCCCGGCGGCGACTGCCCGCGGTATCGCCCCCGGTGGCGGCGGTCCCGCTGCCGGAGGCCGGGCCGGGGCGGGCGGCGGCTGAGCGGCACCCCAGGAGTGCTCCGGCACGGTCTCCCACCCGGTGCCTGGTCTGGGCTCCGGTGTCTCCGACTGATCGCGTGATTCCATCACGGCCCCCCGCCTCCGAACCTCGTCAGGTCCCGGGACTCTGCCCGTGTACGTGCGCGTTCACGCGCCCTTGGGATGTCCGCGTGCTAATGGTGCGAGATGGTGCGGCTGAGGGTGATCCGTCGGGGTGTGCTGGGGAGCGGCGCGGGCGCTTCGACCGCCGCAGGCCGCGGACAGTGTGCCGCGGCCTGCGGCGGGATCAGCAGCCGTCGACGTACGCCCGGGCGGCGACCATGACGTCCTTGAAGCGGCCGTCCGCGATGCACTGGGCGGGCGTCTCGTCCTCGAGCTGTGGGTTCATGCCGATCATCCAGGCGCGAGCGGTGTGGTTGTCCTCGGCGCTCTGGATGACGTGAAAGGTCTGGAGGGCCGCGCGGAGCCGCTCTTCGGCCTCATCGCGGGGCCGCGTGTCGCCGGCGGCCCACTTGCTCACTTGCCGAGGATCACTGACCCGGGTGATGCGCGCGGTGATGCGCGGCCCGAGATTCTCCTGCAGGAAACGCGCGATCTCCGCGATGCGCATACGCGTGGTCGTGCCGTGCGCGATCTCGGCGAGGTCGGTGCTCCTGGGCGTATGCGTGACGGTCTGCGTCATGGTGGTGGTCATAGGGGTCTCCCTCGTTGTCATGGCTGCACGCCTTGGAGGGCGGTCGCGTGCCGGACGACGGGTGATGGGCATGGGCGGTGTGAAGGCACCGTCAGGCGCCGCGTGCCGAATGCCGGTGGGGACGCGGGAACCTGAGCCAGGTACGGGGAACGCTTCTTGGTACGCACCCGCGGGGAAGCGTGACCGCGACGGGTGGGATGAGCTGGTGTGCGCCAGCTCTTCAGTCTCGATGCCTGCCGGTCGTCGGAGATCCGGTGCATGGAGGCTGGCACGCGGCCGTGACGATGCGACGGCCTGCGCTTCGGTGCGGCCGCAACGCACAGAAAGGCGGCCTTGGGGACGCGCCTAAGCCGGTCCTCTGCTCACTCATGATCGAACCCCCATCTGAAGAAGATGCATTTAGACTACCCATCAAGTCTGTTCAACTCCACCGGTTTGACTGTTGTTTCAGACACGTAAAGCGGTGTCAAGTTGACCCCCGGCGCGGTGTGTTGGAGCGATGACCTGCTGATTCCGCCCTGTGGTGAATGGTCCGGGCAAGATGGGCGCGCAGAGATGTTCACCTCTTTGGGGCTAGGGCGTGACTTGCCATCCGGCGCTTCCCTAGTGCTTTCTCTGTGGGTTTCCGGTGGTTTTCCGACCTGAGCCCATCGGAACGGGACGTCATCGCAGGCGCAGGTCGTACTCCCGCACCACTCTGCGCAGCGCCGGGTCCTCCGGGAAGATCAGGTTCGACTCGATCCGGGTGAACGCCACGTCGTTGTAGACCGCCCAGCACTGGTGCATGCCGAGCCGGGACCGGTAGGCGATCCCGTGGATGAGGCGGCCGCCCTGTTCGGGTTCCCGTTGGCTGATGGCCCATGCGGAGATGGCGCGGGTGATTTTCCGGTTGAAGCCCTCGATGTGGTTGCGGGCCAGTTTGTCCACCCCGTTGAGCGTCAGCGTGTCCCTGAGTTCGTCGGACAAGGTCGTCAGAGTGCGCTCGTCGTCGACGTCCAAGAACCTGGCGTCCTTGGACAGTGCTAAGCGCTCCAGCGTGTGTCGAGTCGGCCAGTCGGGGGGAACCAGGTCGGGTGCGTCCTCCCAGTCTGCGGCCGCTAGGTCGCGCCAGTCGGGATGCACGCGGAACGGCGCGAGGGCTTCGGCCAGGCAGCCGTCCTGTTCGGAGGCGCAGTAGAGAGTCCCGTACCCCACCAGGCTCCATTGGTTCCCGGCGGAGCTGTCCGCGTCGTCGCGGCTGATCTGCTCGTACCTGAGCGGTTCACGGACCTTTCCGAGCCGCCATACGCCCCGCTCGGGTGCGGGGATCAGCCTGACATCGGGCTGGTCTCCTCGTGCGGTCATGAACGGCTCCTCACTCGGGTGGACGGCGCGCGGGGGCGTCGGGACTTCATGCTGCTGGCCGGCTCGGGCGACGGATCGTCCCAGGAGCGGAACTGCCGGTCGGGCCGGCTCCGCGTAAAGCGACAGGCTCATACGCGGGACGATCATTTTTATGCCCGCTTCGCTCCTCCGTCGCCTACGCGAGGGAAGGAACAGGGGCGCACACAAGCTTCCGGGGGGCGCACACCCGGGTACCAGGTCAAGGTCTGAGCTCCCTGACATCCAGGTCCATGACGACAGCCCCGGCGTGTCCGGCCACAGCGAGGGTGACGTGCCCCGATTCCACTTCGGAAGGGTGTGCCGCGATCGTGCGAACGGGCACGGTCATGGCGAGCCGCAGGAGGGCACGGCCGGTTGCCGCGTCCCAGATCCGCAGCGTCCCGTCCTGTGACGCGCCGGCGACGAACGGACCCGCGCCCTCGGTGGACCATGTGGCCAAGGCGTCTACGGAAGCGGTGTGACCCAGCAGAGGGGGAGAGAGCGGCTGTGCCGTCAGCAGGTCCCAGAGCCTGACCGATCCGTCGCTTCCCCCGCTCACCACATAGGGCGGCAAACCTGCCTGCGGGTGCGCGTTGACCGCCAGGGACTCGACCATTCCCTGGTCACAGGCGATCACGGCTGTCGGAGCATTGTCGTCGACGCTCCAGAGACGCACGGTGCCGTCCGAACTGCCGGAGGCGAACCAGTCGTTGTTCGGTCCGGAAGCCGCCGCCACCGCCAGGACGGGCAGCCCGTGAGCATTCCACATGCGTCTCAGCGCCGGTCCGTCGAGATCCCACAGGGCGACCCGGTGGTCGCGTCCACCGCTGAGCACGACCTCACGGCCCTCGGCGGTGGTGCAGGACGCGAGACAGGTGACTCGCTGTGTGTGCCCCTTGAGTCTCACGGCAGGGCTCCTGCGCGCGACCGCGTCCCACAGGCGGACGCTGTGGTCGGGCGCCGCCCAGAGCAGGGTCCGGGCCGAAGGGCGTCCCGCCCAGGTGAGGGCGGGCAGTTCCCTTCCGCCCCCGGTCGTGAATCCGCCTTCTGTCTCCCCCGTGTCCGGGTCCCACACGGTGACCGACTCCGCGGTGGCCACGGCGAGCAGGGGAGTGCCTCCCCCGCCGGCGCTGAGAGCGGCGACCGCGGGGGGCTGGGCGCCGGTTCCGCCGCCGTTCAGGGAACGGGACAGCGCAGCCTGGTCCCACAACCGCACCGTCCTGTCCTCGGCTGCCGAGGACAGGACGTCCTCCCCCGACACCTGGAGGACGGCCAGCGCCGTGACCGGGCCCGAGTGCCCCGCCAGGCGGCCGGCCGGCCGGGTGCCGCCGGTCTCCCACAGGTCGATCACGCCTCCGTTGGCCACCGCGAGTACATGTCGCTCGCCGACTCCCAGCGCGCACAGAGCGGTCACGGGCCAGCCGGTGCCGCCGAGGACCGTCCGCCCGCCCGTGGTGACGTCCCACACCATGACGGTGCCGTCGGCGTGCCCGGTCGCGACCTGACCCGGGCGCCGGGTGACTGCGAGGACCCGCAGCGCCTCGCCGGCAGACTCGGGTAGGGGCCACCTGTGGAGGACCTCGCCCGTGGAGGGCGCCCGCGCGGTCAGTGACTCGCCGGCGGTCACCAGGAGCAGACTGCCGTCCTCGCGGCGGACGGTGGTGACGCAGGCTCTGTTCGACCGGCCGGCCGATGCGAGGGTACGGACACCGTCCGCCTCGCTCCAGCGGGTGAAGGTGCCGTCCCCTTTACCGGACACCACCACGGGAAGCCCGTCGCCGTCCAAGTACCCCGTCACGTCATCGGCCCAGTCGGTCCCCGGGGCGCCGACCTGTCTGACGAGGGTGCCGGTGAGCATCTCTCGGATCCGTACGGTCCCGTCCCCGCTCCCCGAGACGAGGATGCTGCCGGAGGGGTGCCGGACGCTCGTCAGGGAGCGCACCGCGCCGTCATGTGCGAGCAGCCGGTCACCGACGCGACCCCCGGTGGTGGGATCGATGAACTCGATCCCACCGCGGTCGTCCCCGGCGGCCAAGAGCGTCTCGCCGTCCGCGTCGACGACGGGTGCGAGGGCCTGCACGCGGTGCCCGACAGCGGCGAGGACGTTGCCGGGCGGCGTCCACCGGGACCATACGACCTCCAGGCAGGATCCCGGTGGCGCCGAACTTCCGGGCAGCCGGGAGCGGGGAACGCCGGGGTGGTTCAGCGCGGTGTGCGCCAGGTGCAGGCCGGCGAGCCGTGACGTCGCGTCCGCCCGCGTCGCGTACGGCTCGATGACGGCGTACGCCTCCAGCCAGCCGCGTGGTCCGCCGCCCGTGGAGGAGCTGAGCAGCCCGCGAATGCTTCCACTCGTCTCCCAGGGCAGTACGCACACCGGCACGTGTGCGTCGTCCAGGACTCCGCCCAGCCGGGCGTGCTCCGCGAGGTGGCGCCGGATGTACGGGGGAGGCGGATCCCCCTGTGTCCGCTCCGAGGTGCGTGCCAGGGCGGTGCTGATCGCGGCGTGGATGGCCCGCTCGTCCGCCGCGCCGGACGTCTGCGCCTCGGCGTGCGGCTCGCCTCGCACCCCGTCGTCGCCACCGTCGGTCCCGTAGGTCCACGGCGGCATCCGTCGCAGGACGTCGGCCAGGCGCGCGTGAGCGGGGCGGTACACGATGCGCTCGTCCTCGGCGTCATGGCTCAGGTATCCCGACAGCGAGCTGTGCAGAAGCCTGTCGATCTTGCCGTCGGCCCCGGTCAGCGGGTGGCCGAGAATCGCTCCGGCAGCGGCTGGCCAGACCTCCCCCCAGGCCAGGCCCCGGCCCCGCGCGAACGCCGTCGCACGCAGGAGCGCGAGCGCCTCCGAGGGGGGCAGGTCGGCCGCGGCCGCGCGTAGGTCGGCCAGCAGGAGGCCGGCCGTGCCACCGGCCAGCTGGGCCAGCCATTGCCGGTCGCGCAGCAAGGACGGCCCACCCACGCGGAGTTGCTCCGCGGCACGCTGGGCGTCCAAGAACGAGGGCTGGACCTGCCGGGCCACGAGACCCGCCGCCTCGGCACGCTCCGGCTCGCTCCAGCCCTCCGCGTTCGCCAGCAGAGCGCGCGTGTACCGCTCAATGTCGTTAGCCGTGCCCTCGCCGTCGGTCCGGAGCTCCCGGGCGGCGGGGAAGGCGGCATGCAGCGCCGACGTGAGACTCGTCCCCCGGAGCCCTGCAGGGGCGAGGGGGCCGGGACTCGAACTGCGCACCCCGAGCAAGAGCCGCACCCCGCGCCGACCGGATCCCCGCACCGTCGGGCCGGTCTGTTCCGGTACGAGGGCCGGGGGCGGCTCCGGTGCGATCAGGGCGGCCAACGGGGCCAGAACGTCGCTCACGCAACGGGCCGGGCTCAGTGCCTCGTCGACGGAGTCCACCACGATGGTGACCACGGCGGCGGAGTCCATGACGAGCGCGCGCAGATTCGCCTGCCCCTGGCGGACGTCGCCCTGCTCCAGGCGTCGCTCCCGCGCCCCGAGGGCGGCGCAGAGGGCTTCCAGGAGGTCGAACGAGCTGCGGTTCCGTGCGCTGACCGCTGCGGTGATCGCACCAGGGGGAGGCACGGCCGCTGCCGGAGAATCACGTACTGCCGCGCTGTAGCTCTCCGAGAACCGGAAGCCTGGCGCGCTCAGGGTCACCGCCCGGCCGAGCACCGCCGACTTTCCGCTCGCTGCGGTGCCGGTGACGATCAGGACGCCGGGTGGCCCCTGGAGGAACCCGGCGACCTCCCGGTTCAGGTCCTCTCTGCCCGAGAAGTACCAGCCGGTGTCCTCCGGACTGGGGCGGCCGCTGGCCTTCTCCAGCCAGTGGCCGGGTTCCGGCTCCCCGGGCCCTGGGCATCCCGCTTCCCCGCTGCCCTCCAGCGGCGACGCCAGAACCTGGTAGGCGGGATTGGGGATCGCGGGGGTCGGGGAGTCGAGGCACGCCGTCAGGAGAGGACGGGGGCCTTCGATCCTCCGGTGGTCCCTCATGTTGACGGTGTCGGTGGCCGCCCTCAGCGCCTCCATGAACTCGGCCATGGACAGATGGGGGCGGGTGATCCCGCCCGCCCTCCGCGACCATGCGTGGGCCTCCCGGAGGATCGTGGCGAACTCCAGGCCCAGCACCGCCGTACGGTCACCGGTGGTGGCGAGTACGTTGAGCCGGTTCCTCTGCTCGCGGCCCGGTGCCAGGTCGCGCATGGAGGCAAGCAGTTCGCTGCCGATGCCGGCCGCCTCGCACAGGTTGACGATGACCAGGACGTCCTGGGCGCAGGAGTCCAGGGCGGCGACGACGATGTCGCACGTGGGCAGGGCCGTCGCCAGCAGACGCCCGCGGTCCGTCTCCGGCAGGAGCAGATAGTGCCGTGATCCCGCACCGGCCAGGCCGTGCCCCGTGACGAAGAGGACCAACGGCACGTCCGGCTCCGTGTCGCGCAACTCGGCGCCCTCGAGGAAGAGTTCGACGTCGTGTCGCCGCTGCGGCTCGCGCGTCTCCACGACGTCGAAGCGCGCCCCGGGGGGCTGACCGGCCTGCCACCAGGCGCGCACGGCCCGCAGCTGCTCGTCGATCGCGGCGTCGAACGCCTGCGTACCGTCCCTGACGGCCAGCATGGTCAGGAGGCCGGCCGGGGCCGATCCCTGTCCCCGCGCGGCTGCCGACTGTCGAGGCCGGCCGGTTAACTCGATCTCCACCCGCTCCCCCCGCATCGTCCCTATTCTGCACAACCATGGACCGTCCGCAGCACCGAACCTCGATTCCGCAGTCCGCGTACGAGCGGCCGCTTCCCGAGCGGGTCACTCAGGACGCCGTGGTGGTCGTACCGGGCATCATGGGCAGCACGCTCATCGACTCGGTGACGGGGCGTCACCTATGGGGTCTGGGCGGGGCTTCCTGGTACCTCAAGGCGTGGACCCATCCCAGAGGGCTCCAGGATCTGCACATGACCGAGGACGAGCTCGAAGGGAGGACCGGCCGGATCAGGGCGACCGGACTGCTCGCCGCGACGGCGTGGACGCCCTATCTCCGCGGTCACGAGCCCTACACCGCCTTGATCGAGCGCGTCAGGAAGTGCGTGGCGCACGAGGCGGCGATCCTGCCCTTCGCCTACGACTGGCGGCTGCCCGTGGCAACCAACGCACGGTTCCTCGCCGAAGCGGCCCGCCGGCACCTGAGCGCCTGGCGGGACCACGAGGCGCACGACCGCGCGCGCCGGCACCGTGTGGACGAGCGCCCCGGCCGTCTGGTCTTCGTCGCCCACTCCATGGGCGGACTGGTGACCCGGGCCGCACTGGACGGCGGCCACGACAGCGACCTGACGGCCGATACCCGGGGAGTCATCACTCTCGGTACGCCCTTCAGCGGCGCGGTCGAGGCCGCAGTCATCCTCAACACGGGGCGCGGGGCACCCGTGCCGCTACCCCGGCGCAAGCTGCGTTCGCTGTGCGCCACGATGCCAGGCCTGCACGACCTGCTGCCCCGGTACAGGAGCGTCCGCGAGGACGACGACGTCCGTCACCTGACGCCCGGGGACGTGGCCGACATCGGAGGCAGCGCCGAACTGGCCGCTCAGGCGCTTGACTTTTACGCGGACCAGCGCCGGGTGGAACTGCCCGACCACCGGTCCGTGGTCGGGATCAACCAGCCCACCTCGCAGAGCCTCACCATCCGGGACGGCCGGGTCGAAGCCTTCCCCGACGGCGTCCGGCAGAACAGTGACGGCACCTTCATCCGGGACCGGTACGACAGGTTGCGGTACTTCACCGTGCAGGGGGACGGCACCGTCTACAAGGAATCAGCGGAGATCACCACCGCCGCGACGACCCTGCCCGTGCAGCACGGCTCGCTCGCCGTCGAGGACACGGCGCTCGACGCGGTCGAGGAGATCCTCTCCGAGGACACGCATCTGGGTCCGCCGCAGGGGCAGTTCGGTTGCGGCCTCACAGCCCCGGACATGGCGGAGGCGGGCAGCACGTGGACCCTGTCCCTGAGCGGGGTCGATTCGTTGGCCGGCCTCACCTGCCGCATCCAGGAAGTAGGGGATCCGAGCACCGCCCGTGAACTGCCGCCCGGGTGGATGGATGGAGGTGTCGGTGTCCGGGTGACCGTCGCCACGCCCGGGCTGCACCGGGTGGAGGCGCGGACCCGGGACGGGTTCCGGGTCACCCAGGTCGTCCTCGTGACGGACCCCGCGCTCCGGCTGGAGGAGGCGCCCTGAGGCCTTCGCCCAGGGAGACGCGCCGGACCCGGGCCGGTGCTCCGGACGGCTGCGCTTCCGGGCGCCACCGGAGGAGGGCTTCGGGGGCCTCCGGCACGCTGTCGCGACGTGCCTCCCCGCAGTAGGGTGCCGAGTGCCGCGACTGGCGCGTGCCCGGCAGGGCGCTTCCGCGGAACCGACCACGAGGGAGCGGCACACCTCGGGCACGCTCCGGGGCGTCATCGCCGGAGGGCCGTCCGCCTGGGCCATCCGGGTCCATGTCGCCCACGTGCGACCGACCCGGGAGGACCCCGTGGCCGTACAGCCGTCCGATATCCGCCGTCCCGCCCTCGCAGCGGCCGATCCGGAGTTCGCCGCCTTGGTGAACGCCGAGGAGCGGCTCCAGGCGGACGCCCTGCGCCTGATCCCCAGCGAGAACTACGTCTCCGCCGCCGTGCTGGAGGCGCCCGGCACCGTCCTGCAGAACAAGTACTCCGAGGGGTACCCCGGCAAGCGGTACTACGAGGGCCAGCAGGTCATCGACCAGGTGGAGACGCTCGTCTTCGATCCGTCCGGCATCCGCGTCGGCACCCCCGCTCTGACGTCCCGGGGCATCCCCGCCTCCCAGATGGGGGCGGTCGCGCAGTGGATCGACCTCGTGGTCGACGCCGCTCGTACAGGTGACAAAACGACCGTTTCCAAGGTCAGGGACGAAGTGAGGACCATGATGGACGCCTACCCGGCGCCGGGCCTCCCCCTGGTCTGACCGGGGCGCCGGAGCAGCGCGGGGCACAGAGGGCCCGCACTGCTCCGGAACGCCGCGGTCCCGATCCCGCGCGCCCGCTCTGCGCCCTGTGCGGGGGCCGGACCGCCGTACAGGCTGGGGGGACGGGGATGGCCGGAGGGGTGAACAGAGGGGGCACGATGCAGGATCTCAAGGTCACGTCATGGCAGCTCTTCGGACACGACCGGCTCTACGTGAATCTGCCGGACGGGACGGCGATCGGATGGGCGGACCGGGGCAGCGGCACGATCACGGTCCTGCACCCGCGCTACCGCGACGCCGTGACCGACGCGCTCGCCCGCCAGGTCCCGGACCTGCCGGCCCTCGTCGGCGAGGACGCTCCGAACGGGCCGCCCGCACCGCGCGTCCCGCCGCCGGTCCCCCGCATCCCGCCGATGAGGGGGATGCGGAAGCGGAGTGCCCCGAAGGCGACGGGGTCCGCTCCGGAGCAGGCACCCGCGATGGCGCCCGCCGCCGTGCCGGCCCCCGTGGTCGAGCCGTCCGAGCCGGTGGCAGCCCCAACCGTGGAGCAGCCGGCCGCCGCGCCGGACTCCGTGACGGCGCCCGGCCCGGCGGCCGGTCCCGCGCAGGCCGGTGCGGAGCGGGCCGCTTCCCGGCGGGCCGTGCCCGAGGAGGAGCCGGCCGGGGCGCGGACGGAGGAGCCCGGGGCGCGAGGGCGCCGGAGGCCGGCCGTCCTGCCCGCGCTGACACCCGCCGACGACCTGGCGTCACGGCGCCCGGGGGCCGGACTCCGGGAGCAACTGGGCGAGACCGGGGCCGGGGCGCTCGTACGGGCGGCCACCGGGGCGCTGCGGCGGCACAAGGACGTCGACCCGCGCCGCGGCGCCCTCGCGGGGGAGCGGCGGGTCGGGGCCGAGCTCAAGCGGCTGACCCGGCACGGCTGGAGGGTCCTGCACTCCGTGCCCCTGCCCGACGGCACGGAGATCGGTCACCTGCTCATCGGCCCCGGCGGGGTGTTCACCGTGAGCACCGATCACCGGCCCGGGGCAGCGGTACGCATCGAGGACGGCACGCTGCGGATCGGCGACGGCGCCCCGCAGCCCTACGACCTCGGCGGGGGGCGCGCCGCCCGGTGCGCCCGGGCGGCCCTGGAGGCGTACTGCGCCTTCGACGTGCCCGTGCAGACCGTGCTGGTGTTCACCGGCGTCACCGAGCTGGAGGTGGTGACCGCCCCGGCGGGTGTCCGCGTCTACCGGGAGCGCCAGGTGTCCGCCCTCGCGCCGACGACGGGAGTGCTCACCGCCACCCAGGTGGAGCGGGTCTACGACGTCGCGCGGAACGGGGCGGCCTGGCTGGACGCGTGAGCCAGGGGCGCGGCCGGTAGGTTGCATGGCGCTGCCGAAGTGCGTTGCAGCGCCATTGCCGTGCCACCGAACGGGAGAGACCATGAGACTCCGCTGCGCCGTGCTCGACGACTACCAGTCCGTCGCGGCCACCGCCGCCGACTGGTCGCCCGTCGCCGACGACGTCGACGTGGTCAGCTTCGCCGGGCACTGCGCCACCGAGGACGAACTCGCCGCACGACTGGCCGAGTTCGACATCGTCGTGACTCTGCGGGAGCGTGTGCCGTTTCCCGCCGGCCTGATCGGGCGGCTGCCCCGGCTCCGCCTGATCGTCGCCTCCGGCATGCGCAACACGTCCATCGACCACGCCGCCGCCGAACGGCACGGAGTCACCGTCTGCGGCACCCGCAGCTCGGCCACCCCGCCCGTGGAACTCACCTGGGCGCTGCTGCTCGGCCTGGCCCGCGGAATCGTGACCGAGGCCAACGCCCTGCGGAACGGCGGCCCCTGGCAGTCCACCGTCGGAGCCGATCTGCACGGGCGGAGGCTGGGCGTCCTCGGGCTGGGGAAGATCGGCGCCAGGGTCGCCGCGGTCGGTCGCGCCTTCGGCATGGACGTGCTGGCCTGGAGCGAGAACCTGACCCCGGAGCGTGCCGAGGAGGCGGGTGCGGCCCTCGCCGTGTCCAAGGACGAGCTCCTGGAGACCAGCGACTTCGTCTCGGTGCACCTGGTGCTGAGCGAGCGCACCCGTGGGCTGCTGGGCGCAAGGGAACTCGGACTCATGCGCCCCACCAGTTACCTGGTCAACACCTCCCGGGCGGCGATCGTCGACCAGGACGCGTTGCTCGACGTCCTGCGCCGGGGAGCCATCGCGGGCGCCGGTGTCGACGTGTTCGACGTCGAGCCGCTGCCGGCGGACCACGCGATGCGCAGCGCGCCGCGCCTCCTGGCCACACCGCACCTGGGCTACGTGTCACAGGCCAACTACGCGGCGTACTACGGCGACGCGGTGGAGGACATCCGCGCGTACCTCGACGGAGCACCCGTCCGGCGGCTGGGCTGAGGTGGTGCCGCATCCCCGCTCCCTCGCACGGTCCGGTTCACCGGCGGCCACGCTCGCACCGAAGTAGGCTGGGCGCGGGGGCACTTCGGCCCACCGGTACAGGGGAGGCCCACCGAGTGAGCACGCTCGACGACGAGACGGCCGCCGGCATGATCCCGATTCCCGGCGGCACCGTCGACCTCCGCGACGACCGCCGTCAAGCACAGTGGCAGGAGGCCGTGGAGCCGTTCCTGCTCGCCAGGCTCCCCGTCACCCTCGGGCAGTACTGGGCCCTCACGGGCGCGACTCCCGATCCCGCCGTGTCCCATGCCCTGCCCGTGACGAACGTCAGCTGGCTCGACGCCGTCGACCTGTGCAACCGCTTCTCCGCCCGCGTCGGACTGGCACCGGCCTACTCGCATGACGCACGGACCGGCGAGGTGGTCCGTGACCCGGCCGCCGACGGCTACCGCCTGCCCACCGAGGCGGAGTGGCAGTACGCCTGCAAGGCGGGCACCACCGGCTACCGCTACGGCGAACTCGACCGCATCGCCTGGTACGACGGCAACTCCGGCGGCCGCGCCCACGACGTCGGCGGCAGGTCCCCGAACGCCTGGGGACTGTACGACATGCTGGGCAACGTCTGGGAGTGGTGCTGGGACCTCTACGACGAGGAGGTCTACGGCGCCTACCGCACGTTCCGCGGCGGCGGCTGGGCCGAGTCGGAGCGGGGTTGCGGCGCCACGGTACGCCGCCGCAGCCACCCCACGTTCGCGATCGACGACCTCGGACTCCGGCTGGCCCGCGACGTGGGCTGACGCCCGCCGCATGTCGCTCCGGGCCACCGGTCGCCGCCGGTGCAGGATGTCCGGGTGGGTGAGATCTGGACGATCGGGCACTGGACCTGCCCGCAGGAGACGTTCACCGGCTTCCTGGAGGCCCAGCGCATCGACGTGCTGGCCGACGTCCGGGCCCAGCCCGGCTCACGCCGGAGCCCGCAGTTCTCGGCGGAGACGATGCGCGGGTGGCTGGAGCGGGCGGGGATCGGCTACGTGTACCTGGACCAGCTCGGCGGCAGGCGGCGCAAGCAGGACGTGGACCCCGCAGTCAACGCGGGCTGGCACAACCCGAGCTTCAGGAACTACGCCGACTACACGCTGCTCCCGGCGTACGAGGAGGGCATCACCCGCCTGACCGCCCTCGCGGAGCGCTCCCGCGCCGCCATCATGTGCGGTGAGCCGATGCCCTGGCGATGCCACCGCCTGCTGATCGCGAACACCCTCGCCGCACGCGGATGGACGGTCCGCCACATCATGGGTGCCGGCGAGCCACGGGTGCACGAACCGGGCGCCTGGGGCGCGGAGCCACGGGTCGACGGGCACGGCCGGGTGACCTACCCGGCGCCGTAGCCGGCCCCGCGAAAAACCCGTATGGGTGATCGGTGTCCCGTGCGGTACGTTCCTGTCACTCGAAGGGGGCGAAGTGACCAAGCTCAACCAGATCATCGCCGTGGAGAAGGGTGTCAAGGGCAAGTCGCTCCAGGACATCACCGCGGCGCACCACAAGGTGCAGAAACCGGTACTGCTGGCCGGCATCTCGCGCACGTACCAGCCGAAGGACGAAGAGGGCGAACAGCTTCCCCCCGAGTCCACGCGGGTGCAGGTCAAGGCCGAGGAGACGCTGCGTGAGATGGCCGCGTCGCTGACCCGGCTGTTCGACGTGACCGCCACGAAGGACTGGGCGAACTGCTCCGCCCGGGCGGACGTGACCGTCGACGGGCGCACGGTCGTCCGCGAAGTCCCGGTCAGTTACCTGCTCTTCCTGGAGAAGCAGCTCACCGACCTGCACACCTTCGTGAAGAAGCTCCCGGTCCTCGACGCTTCCGAGTCCTGGTCGCTCGACCCCTCGACGGACTGGTGGAAGACGGACCCGGTCCGCACGATCCGGACGAAGAAGGTCCCGCGCAACCACGTCAAGGCCGAGGCGACCGACAAGCACCCGGCGCAGGTCGACGTGTACTACGAGGACGTGCCCATCGGTTACTGGACGACCGTGAAGTTCTCCGGAGCGCTGCCGGCGCGGAGGGTGAACGAGCTGCTGGAGCGGGTCGAGAAGCTGCAGCACGCGGTGAAGTTCGCCCGCGAGGAAGCCAACAGCGCCGAGGTCACCGACCAGCGGGTCGGGGACGCGGTGTTCGGCTACCTGTTCGGCTAGTGCCGGACGGGTGAGGCGGCACCCCCAGAACGCCCCCGCGCCATGTCGTGGGGGTGCGCACCCTGCACGAGGCGGAATTGAGGTCCGCCCCGTGTGACGAGCGCAAGCTGAAACTGACGTTCAGCCTGAAGACGCGGTAACGGTGGAGGTTCGAGTCCTCCCCCCGGCACCACACGCCGGGGTGGCCCAACATGGCAGAGGCAGCCGCGATCAATCTCAGACTCTCGCTCCAGCTTCAGTATCGCCGCCGATTGCCAGACCGACCGAGTACGGACGAACACCGTTGAATGCTGGTTCGAATCCGGCCTGCGCCTCTCACGCGGCGCGGTAGTTCAAAGGCAGAACGCGACGGTATGACGACTGATCCGCACTCTTAAACGGCGCTGGCAAGCGCAATTGGGTGGCAACCCCAGGGGCCCGGGAGCTGGATACGACTCCCGGGCTCCGTCACGTCCGCCACTTACCGATTCCAGGGTTCGGGGCCACCCGTCTGCTGTACGTTCCTGGCATGGTCACGGGACATGTGAGCGAGAACCCGGAGTCGCGCTTCTCGGCTCTTCTGTCGGGCGCGGCAAGGCTGCCGGGTGTGCGAGTCGACAGGGAGGCGTACCTCCGGACAGCGCTGGCCCGTCATTGCTCGGAAGACGAGGTGCGCAGAGCGACAGAGGAGACCCCCGCGGCGGCGGGTATCCCTCTCGCTGTTCTGGACAGGGTGGCCAACGAGTCCATTCGCTATGAGACCGCCAAGGTGAGCGCGCTCTCCGCGGCCGCCGGCATACCTGGATTCATCGCCATGCCGGCCACGGTGCCGGCCGACCTGGCCCAGTACGTCGGCCACATGCTGCGTGTCGCACAGAAGCTCGCCTACCTCTACAGCTGGCCCGATCTGTTCTCCGTCGACAACGACGACCTCGATGACGCCACCAAGGGAGTGCTCACGCTCTTCTTCGGAGTGATGTTCGGGACGCAGTCCGCGAACGCTGCCGTCGGTAAGGTGGCGGAGGCGATGGCCCAGCAGGTCGCCAAGAAGCTGCCCCAGAAGGCACTGACCCAGGGTGTCGTCTACCCCGTCGTCAAGAAGGTCGCCGGGTATCTCGGTGTCGAGATGACGAAGCAGACCTTCGCCAAGTCCGTCTCGAAGGCCATTCCCCTCGTCGGCGCCGCCGTGTCGGGCGGGCTCACCTTCGCGACCTTCCGCCCGATGTCCAGAAGGCTCAAGACGCATCTCGCCGGACTGGAACTCGCCAAGCCGGTCGGGGGTCAGGTCATCCCCGGTGAGGTCATCCAGGACGGGGACCCTTCGACCGCGGACGAGGCGAAGATCCCGCAGCCGGGCCGTGACTGGCGCGTCCTGAAGCGTCGATAGGCCGCGGCTCGTTCCCTGCGCACGGGTGGCCGGGACTCGTCGGTTTCACCGCCATGCCGTCGTGGTGGTGCGGTCGCCGTTCCGGCGCTCGGGTCTCGAATCCCGGGGTTCGAGCGTCGCGGTGCCCTCCCTCACTCGTCCGGGTGCCAGGGGAGGGGCCCCGGACCGACGCTTGAGCTTCGGGTTCCGGGGGGCGGGCGTCGGGCTCCGGGATTCGAGCTGTGCCGTTCATCAGCAGACTGGCTCCGCCTCGCCCGCCCCCGCAGTCCCACGCCCCTGCCGCGAGGCCGGTACCGGCTACGGCAAGCAGTCCGGGGACGGCCGGTGCCGGTGGGCGACGCTCACCTACCGGTCACCGTCGGCAGTCGTGACCCGTTCCTCAGGAATCCAGGGATCTACGGGTCTTGCTCGCAGGAGGGAACATGAAAAAGACCCTCTGTTCAGCGTCTCCACTGATCAGAAGGTCTTTCCGGAAAGTGCCCCCGGCAGGATTCGAACCTGCGCACCCGGCTCCGGAGGCCGATGCTCTATCCCCTGAGCTACGGGGGCGATGTCGCTGCTCTCGGCGGCGACGAGTGAAACCCTACCAGCTCCGACGGGGTGTCCGGGAACAGGTATGTGCGCGCCGGTGGCACCCGCGCGAGCGAGGCGGCCGCCACCCCTCCGGGGGCGGAAGTGGGCAAAACCCGGACGCAGCTACTCCGCTCGACCTACCCTCGAAGGGTGTCAGGGGCGTACGGCCGCGTGCTTGTTGTCGACGACAACAAGGTCATCCGGCAGCTGATCAGGGTCAATCTCGAGCTGGAGGGCTTCGAGGTCGTGACCGCGGCCGATGGCGTCGAGTGTCTTGACCTGGTGCACGAGGTCTGCCCGGATGTGATCACTCTCGACGTGATGATGCCGAGGCTCGACGGAATACAGACCGCGGCCCGGCTGCGCGCCGACCCGCGGACCGGGCATCTGCCGGTCGCCGTCATCAGTGCCTGCACACCTCCCGAGGCGGGCTCCGGGGCGGCCGCCGGGGTCGACGCGTTCCTGGCGAAGCCCTTCGAGCCGAGTGAGCTGGTACGCATGGTGCGACGGCTTGCACACCGGGGGGATTCCGCGCCGTTCCAGGGCCGGCGTGGTGCGGGGACGGCCGGGAGCACGGCAGGCTGACCGCATGACCGAGGGTGCCGTCGCCCGGGTCACTGCCCGCATGGCGAAACCGGTTGGCGAAGCGCCCCCCTTCCTCCCATACGCTTGACCCGTGACCCCCGCAGATCTCTCCCGGACCGTGCTGCACGCTGTGCGCCGCGCGGTCGACGAGGACGCCCTGCGCGCGCCGGTGCCCGCGCGCGTGAGGGTGGAGCGGACACGCCCCGGCGGCAGCGGCGACTACGCCTGCGCCGTCGCCCTCCAGCTGGCCGGACCCGCCGCGCTCCCGGCGCGGGAGGTCGCCGCGCTGCTGCGGGACCGGGTCGCCGGCGCGCCCGGGATCGGGCGGGTCGAGATCACCGGCCCCGGCTTCCTGAACTTCACGCTCGACGCGGACTCCGACGGCGCCGCGCGTTCCGCACGCGTACGCCAGGTGCTGGAGCAGGGACTCCGGTACGGGTGGGGGACCGGGTGCGCCGGGCAGGTCCATCAGCTCCACCACCGGCGCGAGGTCCGGGCGGCGGTCGTGGCGGGCGCTGTCATGAGGATGCTGCGCGCGCAGGGCGCCCTGGGGCGTGTCACGTGCGACGAGGCGCCCGACCCCGACTGGGCGCGCCTCGGCGTCACCGTCGACGCGAACGGCCGGCCTCCCGTCCCGCCGGCGTGGACCCGGCCCGTTCCCGCGGGGGCCACGGCGGACGAGCTGCTGGAGCGGCTGGGTGCCGACGCCACCCGCTGGGGCCTGCTGAGGCCCGCCGGCCATGACCGCGCCCACCTCGGGGCCGACCTCCTCGTGCAGAGCGAGGCCAACCCGCTGTTCCTGGTCCGCTACGCCCACGCCCGCACCCGCGCCCTCACCCGCGAGGCGGGGCGGCTCGGCTTCACCGGCGCGTACGAGCAGGACGTCGACGCGCCCGCGCTGCACACCGCACTCGCCGATCACCCCGGCGTCCTCGCCTCCGCCGCCCGCCACCAGGCACCGGACCGGCTCGCCCGGCACCTCGAAACGGTGGCGCACGCTTTCTTCGACCTCCACGACGCCTGCCCGCCGCTCCCCGTCGGCGACGAGAAACCCTCGGCCGCCCACCGTTCCCGGCTGGCCCTTGCCGAAGCCGCCGGGACGGTGCTCGCAGGCGGCCTGTCCCTGCTCGGCATCAGCGCGCCCGAACACCTCTGAGACCGTAAGAGAGCAGAGCAGAACGATGAGCCGATCCGCACACCCCGCCGGGCCCCGTCACGCAGACGTCTACCCCGAGGGCCACTACACCGCCCCGGCCACCGACCTCAACGAGCTGGATCCGAAGGTCTGGTCCCGCACCGTCACCCGTGACGCGGACGGTGCGCTGACCGTCGGCGGGATCGAAGTCGCCCGCCTGGCCGAGGAGTTCGGCACGCCGGCGTACTTCCTGGACGAGTCCGACTTCCGGGCGCGCTGCCGTGCCTGGGCGGACGCCTTCGGGGCGGACGCCGACGTGTTCTACGCCGGGAAGGCCTTCCTGTCGCGCGCCGTGGTGCGCTGGCTCCAGGAGGAAGGGCTGAACCTGGACGTGTGCTCCGGCGGCGAGCTGGCCACCGCGCTGGACGCCGGGATGCCCGCCGAGCGCATCGCCTTCCACGGCAACAACAAGACCGTCGCCGAGATCGAGCGGGCCGTCGAGACGGGTGTCGGGCGGATCGTCCTCGACTCCTTCCAGGAGATCGCCCGGGTCTCGCACATCGCCCAGCGGCTCGGCACACGCCAGCGCGTGCAGATCCGCGTCACGGTCGGTGTCGAGGCCCACACCCACGAGTTCATCGCCACCGCGCACGAGGACCAGAAGTTCGGCATCGCCCTGGCGGACGGCCAGGCGGCCGAGGCGGTCCGCAGGGCCCTCACCCTGGACGGTCTCGAGCTCGTCGGGATCCACTCCCACATCGGGTCGCAGATCTTCGACATGGCCGGCTTCGAGGTCTCCGCGCGGCGCGTCGTGCAGCTGCTCGCCGAGATCCGCGACGAGCACGGTGTCGAGCTCCCCGAGATCGACCTCGGCGGCGGCCTCGGGATCGCGTACACCTCCGAGGACGACCCCCGCGAGCCGCACGAGATCGCCAAGGCGCTGTCCGACATCGTGACGCGGGAGTGCGAGTCGGCCGGCCTGCGGACCCCGCGCATCTCGGTCGAGCCGGGCCGTGCGATCGTCGGACCCACCGCCTTCACGCTGTACGAGGTGGGCACGATCAAGCCCCTCGAAGGCCTGCGGACGTACGTGAGCGTCGACGGCGGCATGTCGGACAACATCCGCACCGCGCTGTACGACGCCGAGTACAGCGTCGCGCTCGTCTCGCGCACCTCCGAGGCGGAGCCGATGCTCGTACGCGTGGTCGGCAAGCACTGCGAGAGCGGTGACATCGTGGTCAAGGACGCGTTCCTGCCCGCCGACCTGGCCCCGGGCGACCTGATCGCCGTACCCGCCACCGGCGCGTACTGCCGCTCCATGGCGAGCAACTACAACCACGCCCTGCGCCCGCCCGTCGTCGCCGTGCGCGACGGACAGGCGCGGGTCATCGTCCGGCGCGAGACGGAGGAAGATCTTCTGCGTCTCGATGTCGGCTGATGAAATTCACATCTCAAAATCCGGACGGGTGGCAGAAACCCCCGTCCGGTGAGTGAGACTGGTCAACACATCTGAAGTATGAGAAACGAGGTCGGATGATGCGTACGCGTCCGCTGAAGGTGGCGCTGCTGGGCTGTGGAGTGGTCGGCTCAGAGGTGGCGCGCATCATGACGACGCACGCCGACGACCTCGCCGCGCGCATCGGCGCCCCGGTCGAGCTCGCCGGTGTCGCCGTCCGCCGGCCCTCCAAGGTGCGGGAGGGCATCGATCCCGCACTGATCACCACCGACGCGACCGCCCTGGTCGAACGGGGCGACATCGACGTCGTCATCGAGGTCATCGGCGGCATCGAGCCCGCCCGCACGCTCATCACGACCGCCTTCGAGCACGGAGCGGGCGTCGTCTCGGCGAACAAGGCGCTGCTCGCCGAGGACGGCTCCGCGCTCCACGCCACCGCCGAGAAACACGGCCGGGACCTCTACTACGAGGCCGCCGTGGCCGGCGCCATCCCGCTGGTACGGCCGCTGCGCGAGTCCCTCGCCGGGGACAAGGTCAACCGGGTGCTCGGCATCGTCAACGGCACGACCAACTTCATCCTCGACCGGATGGACACGAGCGGCGCCGGCTACTCCGAGGCGCTCGACGAGGCCACGGCCCTCGGGTACGCCGAGGCCGACCCGACCGCCGACGTGGAGGGCTTCGACGCCGCCGCGAAGGCCGCCATCCTCGCCGGCATCGCCTTCCACACCCGGGTGAGGATCGGCGAGGTGCACCGCGAGGGCATCACCGAGGTCACCGCCGCCGACATCGCCTCCGCCCGGCGCATGGGCTGCACCGTCAAGCTCCTCGCCATCTGCGAGCGTGCCGCCGACGGCAGGTCCGTCACCGCCCGCGTGCATCCCGCGATGATTCCGCTCAGCCACCCGCTGGCCTCCGTCCGTGAGGCGTACAACGCGGTCTTCGTCGAGGCGGAGGCGGCGGGACAGCTGATGTTCTACGGGCCCGGCGCCGGCGGTGCCCCGACCGCGTCCGCGGTGCTCGGCGACCTGGTCGCCGTGTGCCGCAACATCGTCGGAGCGACCACCGGACCCGGCGAGTCCGCGTACACGCGTCTGCCGGTCAGCCCCATGGGCGACGTCGTCACGCGCTACCACATCAGTCTCGACGTGGCCGACAAGCCTGGCGTACTCGCCCAGGTCGCGACGGTCTTCGCCGAACAGGGCGTATCCATCGATACGGTCCGACAGCAGAGCCGACCATCGGGCAGCGGCGACGGAGCTGCCGTCGAGCAGGGTGGCGGCGGGCGACGGGCGGGCGGAGACGGCGAGGCATCCCTCGTCGTCGTCACCCACCGCGCGCCCGACGCCGCCCTCTCGGGGACCGTCGAAGCGCTGCGCAAGCTGGACACCGTACGCGGTGTCGCCAGCATCATGCGTGTTGAAGGGGAGTAAGGACCCATGACCAGCAAGGGCACCCACCAGTGGCGCGGCATCATCGAGGAGTACCGGGACCGGCTTCCGGTCACGAGCACGACGCCGGTCGTCACACTCCGTGAGGGCGGTACGCCGCTCGTCCCGGCGCAGGTCCTCTCCGAGCGCACGGGCTGCGAGGTGCACCTCAAGGTCGAGGGCGCCAACCCCACCGGTTCGTTCAAGGACCGCGGCATGACCATGGCGATCACCCGGGCGAAGGAGGAGGGCGCGCAGGCCGTCATCTGCGCCTCCACCGGCAACACCTCCGCCTCGGCCGCCGCGTACGCCGTACGCGCGGGGATGGTCTGCGCCGTCCTCGTGCCGCAGGGCAAGATCGCGCTCGGCAAGATGGGGCAGGCGCTCGTCCACGGCGCGAAGATCCTCCAGGTCGACGGGAACTTCGACGACTGCCTGACCCTGGCCCGCAGCCTCTCGGACAACTACCCGGTGGCGCTGGTCAATTCGGTCAACCCCGTCCGTATCGAGGGGCAGAAGACCGCCGCGTTCGAGATCGTCGACGCGCTCGGTGACGCCCCCGACATCCACGTACTGCCGGTCGGCAACGCGGGCAACATCACGGCTTACTGGAGGGGCTACAGGGAGTACGCGGCGGACGGCGTCTCCTCGCACGCCCCGCGCATGTGGGGCTTCCAGGCGTCCGGTTCCGCGCCCATCGTGCGCGGCGAGATCGTCAAGGACCCCGCGACCATCGCCACCGCGATCCGCATCGGGAACCCGGCGTCCTGGCAGTTCGCCCTGGACGCGCGGGACGAGTCGGGCGGGTTCATCGACGATGTGACGGACCGTCAGATCCTGTCCGCCTACCGCCTGCTGGCCTCCCAGGAGGGCGTCTTCGTCGAGCCCGCGTCGGCTGCCTCCGTGGCCGGTCTGCTCAAGGCTGCCGACGAGGGCAAGGTCGACCCCGGCCAGAAGATCGTCTGCACCGTCACCGGCAACGGGCTGAAGGATCCCGACTGGGCCGTCGCGGGCGCCCCGCAGCCGGTCACCGTGCCGGTCGACGCGGTGGCCGCGGCCGAGAAGCTGGGCCTCGCGTAGCGGCCCCGGCCGCAGCTCAGCCGCCCTTCCCGGGCGGAGAGCGCATGGGAGGTGTGCGACACGCATCGTGCGCCTCCCGTGCGCCCTATGTCGCCACAGAACCTTCCTTCGATAAGCTGTACCCGACCCGCCCGCCGCATCCGCCGCGGTGCAGCAGCCGTCGTGACTGCCGGGCCCTTCGTCCCCCCGCACAACGGCACCCCGCGCAGGTCGAAGTACTCTGCACACCATCCCCGCCGCCGTACAGGAAGAGTCGTCCAACCGATGGCCGGTCCCGCGTTCCGAGCCGCCGCCGTCCGGGTGCGCGTCCCCGCAACCAGTGCCAACCTGGGCCCGGGCTTCGACGCCCTCGGTCTCTCGCTGGGGCTCTACGACGACGTCGTCGTCAGGGTGGCCGATTCCGGCCTGCACATCGACATCGCGGGTGAGGGCGCCGAGACGTTGCCCCGTGACGAGAACCACCTGCTCGTCCGCTCCCTGCGCACGGCCTTCGACCTGCTCGGCGGACAGCCCCGCGGCCTGGAGATCGTCTGCGCCAACCGCATCCCGCACGGCCGTGGCCTCGGTTCCTCGTCCGCCGCCATCTGCGCCGGGATCGTCACCGCCCGCGCCGTGACGACGGGCGGCGAGGCCCGCCTCGACGACGCCGCGCTGCTGGAGCTGGCGACCGAGATCGAGGGGCACCCCGACAACGTCGCCGCGTGCCTCCTCGGCGGATTCACCCTCGCGTGGATGGACGGCGGCTCCGCCAGGGCGATCCGGATGGATCCCGCGGCCTCCGTGGTCCCGGTTGTCTTCGTCCCGGCCACCCCGGTGCTCACCGAGACCGCCCGCGGCCTGCTGCCGCGCACCGTCCCCCATGTGGACGCCGCGGCCAACGCCGGCCGTGCGGCCCTGCTCGTCGAGGCCCTGGCGCGGCGCCCCGAGCTGCTCCTCGCCGCCACGGAGGACCGGATCCACCAGGAGTACCGGGGGCCCGCGATGCCGCAGAGCGTGGAACTGGTGCACAGGCTGCGCGCCGACGGCGTCCCCGCCGTCATCTCCGGTGCCGGCCCCACCGTGCTCGCGCTGACGGAGGAGGGGGCGGCCGACAAGGTCGCCCGGCTGGCGGGTGAGGGCTGGGCCGCGAACCGGCTCGCTCTGGACGCCACGGGTGCGACCGTCCTGCCGCTGGCCGCGTAGTCCCACGTGATTGCCGGTGCATGAGAGGGGGAATGTTTGTTGGAGCCGGTAGTGTTAACCTCAAGTCAGCAATCGACGTCTTCGTGGCGCGTTGCTTCGTGTCCCCCTCCGGGACCACCACTCTTCCGGGAGCCTCCCCGACTGCCTGAGCAGCCTGCCTGAGCTTTCGAGCACGCTCCGGAACCGGCACGACACCCTCTTGCTCGTCCAGGAGTGGGCCGAGCAGGGGGATCTCGCGCCGGAACCCCGCACATTCATCTCTCCGCCGTACCCGGCGGACCACCGCCCCGGCAAGGTCCGCGATCGACACGATCAAAAGACCGCAGTCGGACAGCACAACCGGTCGCCGAGCCAGAAGGCCGACGTCCGCTCCAGGGAAGGACCCTTCGTGAGCGACACCACCGATCTGATGGGCGTGACTGCCGACAAGAGCGTCGACAGCTCCGTGCCCGCCGAAGGTGCTGCCACTGGCACCACCGCACGGCGCCGCCGCTCCGGCACCGGCCTCGAGGGCATGGTCCTGGCCGAGCTGCAGCAGGTCGCGTCCGGCCTCGGCATCAGGGGAACTGCGCGGATGCGCAAGAGCCAGCTGATCGAGGTCATCAAGGAGGCGCAGGCCGGAGCATCCTCCGCGTCCGCCCCCAAGGCCGCCGCATCCGCCGGTACGGACACCGGAAGCAAGCCCAAGCGGCGTGCCACCTCCAAGACGCGCACCGGTGACGAGACCGCTGCCGCGCCGGCCGCCGACAAGGCCGCCGCCCAGCAGCAGATCGACATCCCGGGACAGCCCGCCAGCGACGACCAGCCCACGGGCGAGCGCCGTCGTCGCCGGGCGACCGCCCAGGCGGGCAGCCCCGACACCAAGGCCGAGCCGAAGACCGAGTCCAAGGCGGACGCCGAGCCGAAGACGGAGCCGAAGGCCGAAAGCCGCCAGGACCGCGCCGAGGAGCGCGGTGAGGCGAAGACCGACGCGAAGGCGGAGGCCGCCACGGACACCGCCGAGGGCCGTCGCGGTGACCGCCAGGACGGTCGCCGCGGTGACCGCCAGGACCGTGACCGGGGCGATCGCGGCGACCGCCGGGACCGCCAGCGCGACCGCCGCGGCAAGGGCGACGACCAGGGCCAGCAGGGCGGCGGACGCCGTCAGGGCCAGCAGGGCGGGGGTCAGGGCCAGAGCCAGGGCCAGGGCCAGGGCCAGCAGGGCGGCGGCCAGCAGGACGACGGCTACGACGACGAGGGCGGCCGGCGCGGCCGTCGTGGACGCTACCGCGACCGCCGTGGCCGTCGTGGACGCGACGAGTTCGCGACCGACGTCCAGGTGGCCGACGACGACGTCCTGATCCCCGTCGCGGGCATCCTCGACATCCTCGACAACTACGCGTTCATCCGGACCTCCGGCTACCTGCCGGGCCCGAACGACGTGTACGTCTCGCTCGCCCAGGTCCGCAAGAACGGCCTGCGCAAGGGCGACCACGTCACGGGTGCGGTGCGCCAGCCCAAGGACGGCGAGCGCCGCGAGAAGTTCAACGCGCTGGTCCGTCTCGACTCGGTCAACGGCATGGCGCCGGAGAGCGGCCGCGGCCGTCCCGAGTTCCAGAAGCTGACCCCGCTGTACCCGCAGGACAGGCTCCGTCTGGAGACCGACTCCAACATCCTGACCACCCGGATCATCGACCTGGTCGCACCGATCGGCAAGGGCCAGCGAGGCCTGATCGTAGCCCCGCCGAAGACCGGTAAGACCATGATCCTCCAGGCCATCGCCAACGCGATCACGGTCAACAGCCCCGAGTGCCACCTGATGGTCGTCCTGGTCGACGAGCGTCCGGAAGAGGTCACCGACATGCAGCGGTCGGTGAAGGGCGAGGTCATCTCCTCGACCTTCGACCGTCCCGCCGAGGACCACACCACGGTCGCCGAGCTCGCCATCGAGCGTGCGAAGCGCCTCGTGGAGCTGGGCCACGACGTGGTGGTCCTGCTGGACTCGATCACCCGTCTGGGCCGCGCCTACAACCTGGCGGCGCCGGCTTCCGGCCGCATCCTGTCCGGTGGTGTCGACTCGACCGCGCTCTACCCGCCGAAGCGCTTCTTCGGTGCCGCGCGCAACATCGAGGACGGCGGCTCGCTGACCATCCTGGCCACCGCGCTCGTGGAGACCGGCTCGCGCATGGACGAGGTGATCTTCGAGGAGTTCAAGGGCACCGGCAACATGGAGCTCAAGCTCGACCGGAAGCTCTCGGACAAGCGCATCTTCCCGGCGGTGGACGTGGACGCGTCCAGCACCCGCAAGGAAGAGATCCTCCTCGGCACCGATGAACTGGCCGTCGTCTGGAAGCTGCGCCGGGTGCTCCACGCCCTCGACCAGCAGCAGGCCATCGAGCTGCTGCTGGACCGCATGAAGAAGACGCAGTCCAACGCGGAGTTCCTGCTCCAGATCCAGAAGACGACGCCGGGCAACGGTAACGGCAACGACTGACGTCGCATCAGGAGTCACACGAACTGCCCTCGTCACACCCGTGACGAGGGCAGTTTCGCGTTGTACTATCAGCAGGCTGTATGTGGGGGGGAACGTATTTTCTATACGCCCACTGTGTTGCGATTCCAGTGGGAGTTTCTCTCCCTTCGACTACAACTACCCGGCGCCGTACTCGTGTTGCGCCGTGTCGATCGAAGGGATTTCTTGCGTGACATCCGGCAGACGGAAGGGCTCCATCCCTTTCTCCGCGGCAGTTGCCGCGTTCGCTCTGGGGGCCGCGGCCCTCTCCGTCGTACCCGCTCAGGCCGACACGCCTCAGCCGACGGGTAAGCAGAGCGTTCAGCAGCGTTCCACGGCCTCGCAGGCCGAGCTCCTCGACACCGTCCAGCGCTCCACCGCCGAGCTGCTGAGCGGTGACGCCGCGGCACCCGGCGAGCGGCCGGACACCGGCACGGACGCCGGAGCGGGCACCGAGCCCGCACCGGACGCGGCCAGGCCCTCCGTCGACCCGAAGATCATCGGCGGCACCGCGGCCACGCTCGGGGAAGCCCCGTGGATGGTGCAGCTGCACTACTACGACGACCAGGGCACCGCCGACGAGAACGACGACGAGGGTTACTTCTGCGGCGGCACGCTCGTGGCCCCCGCGAAGGTCCTGACCGCCGCGCACTGCGTGGACGGGCTCGACTGGGAGACGAACGGAGCCGTCCTCGGCGGCACCACCCAGCTCCCGGAGGCCGGTGACCTCCACGGGGGCACGGCGACGGGTGTCTGGCGGCAGTGGGTCCACCCCGACTACGACGCCGCGGGCTTCGACCACGACGTCGCCGTCCTGACACTCGGCTCGGCGCTCCCGTACGCGACGCTGCAGCCCGCCGCGTCCGGTGACACGGCGCGTTACAAGACCGGCACGCCGGCGACCGTCTACGGCTGGGGGCGCACCAGCTCCACCAGCGACGACATCTCGCCGGTCCTGCTCAAGGCGTCGGTTCCGGTAGGAGCCGACTCGTCCTGCTCGGGATACTTCGGCGACGAGTTCGTCCCGGGCCAGATGGTCTGCGCCGGACAGCCGGCCAGCGGGCAGGACGCCGGTACGGTCTCGCCCTGCAACGGCGACTCGGGCGGGCCCCTCGTGGTCAACGGCCGTATCGCCGGTGTCGTCTCCTGGGGTGTCACCGACTGCGTGGAGTCGGGCGCGTACGGGGTGTACGCCAAGATTGCCGCGTTCGCGGGTGCGGTGAACCCGCGCATCGACGACGCCAACCTCAACTTCGACGACAAGGCGGACCTCTTCGCCCGCGCGTCGACGGGCGAGGGCTTCAACTACTACTCGCGGGGCACCTCGCTCGGCGACCGCGAGTCGGTGGGCGACTGGTCGGGCATCGACCTGGTCCGCCAGGCCGACGTCAACCGCGACGACTACCAGGACTACGTCTACCGCAACGCGGCCGGCGAGCTGTACTGGTGGGGCTACGACAGCGCCGCCGAGACGTACATGGACCACAGGATCGGGCCCGGGTGGGGCAGCCTGCGCAACATCACCCTCACCGGTGACGTGACGGGTGACGGCCTGGTGGACCTGACGGCGAACGACTCGGCGGGGAAGCTGTGGATGTGGACGGGCCGGGGCAACGGCACGTTCGCGGCCAAGGCGCAGATCGGCGTCGGCTGGAGCACGTACCAGGTGTACGGCAAGGGTGACTACAGCGGGGACGGCAAGCCGGACCTGATCGCCCGTGACGGGAGCGCGGTGCTCTGGATGTACAAGGGCACCGGGTCGGCCTCCGCGCCGTTCTCCGGCCGGGTCAAGGTGGGCAGCGGCTGGAACTTCACCGCGTACGCCACCACCGGTGACGTGACGGGCGACGGCCGCGCCGACTTCATCGTCCGCGACACCGCGGGCGCGCTGTGGGCGTACAAGAGCACGGGCTCCGAGACGGTGCCCTTCGCCACCGCGGCGAGGATCAAGCTCGGTGTGGGCTGGGGGTCGTACAGCCTGCTCGGCTGACGCGCACCCGCTCGACCGGACCGGCTCCGGACCCCGCCAAGGGGTCCGGAGCCGGTCCGCTGTGCGTGTGCGGACGGGGCGGAGCGAGACCTTGCCCACAGCGGCCGGTCCCGCGCACCCGCGTCCACGGACTCCGGGGAGAACGGCGAACGTGCAGGTGGGAGCCCCGATCGGCAGAGCAGGGACGGGCGCGCGCGAGTCGGTCCCGGCTCCCGCCGCCTCCGTCGGCCCCGTCGGCCGCTGTGCCAGTCTTTTCCCTGCTTCGGCTCCGGCGCAGCGCCGGCCAGCCAGTACCGAATCCCTGGCAGGGGACCAGGGAGCACCGCCGACGGAGGGAGCCGCATGAGCGAGCAGAGCAGGAGTGCGGGCCGCATACGCGGCACCGGCACCCGCCGGAGAAAGCCGTCCCGTGCCCGCCGGGTGAAGCGGGCCGCCCTCTGGGGCGCCGCCGCCCTGGTGGTCGTCGGGGGATCCGGGCTCGGATACGCCTACTTCACGCTCGACGGCAATCTGAAGGGCGTCGACATCGACGCCGCGCTGGGAGCCGGGCGCCCGGACGACGTGGACAACGGGTCGCAGGACATCCTGGTGCTGGGATCCGACTCCCGCTCCGGCGCCAACTCCGAGTACGGCGCCGACGAGGGCTCCGCGCGCGCGGACACCGCGATGATCGTCCACGTCAACGAGGGCCACACGTCGGCGAGCGTGGTCTCGGTCCCGAGGGACACCCTCGTCGACCGCCCCGCCTGCACGAGCGACACGACCGGCGAGCAGGTCGGCGCCGCGCACGAGGCGATGTTCAACTCCGCCTACGAGGTCGGCGGTCCCGCCTGCGCCGTGAAGACGGTGGAGTCGATGTCGGGCATCCGCATGGACCACTACGTCGAGGTCGACTTCACCGGCTTCACCGAGCTCATCGACGAGCTCGGCGGCGTGAGGATCACCACCTCGCAGGCGATCGACGACCCCGACAGCCACCTCGCGCTGAGGCCCGGCACCCACACCCTGACCGGCGAGCAGTCGCTCGGTCTCGTCCGCACCCGCCACGCCGTCGGCGACGGCAGCGACCTGGGCCGGATCCAGCTCCAGCAGGCGTTCGTCAAGGCGCTGATGGACCAGGCGAAGAGCGTCGGGGTCTTCTCCGACCCGAAGACGCTCTTCGGCCTCGCCGACACGGCCACCAAGGCCGTCACCACCGACTCCCGGCTGGCATCCGTCAAGAAGCTCACCGGCTTCGCGAACGGGCTCAAGGGCCTCGGCTCGAAGAACGTCGACATGGTCACGCTGCCCGTGGAGTACGACCCCGAGGACCCGAACCGCGTGCTGCCCCAGGAGAAGGCCGGACAGCAGGTGTGGGCCGCGCTCAAGCGGGACAGGCCCGTACCGGCGTCCGCCACGGCGGAGTCGGCCGGCGACAAGGGCGGGGCCGGGGACGTCGTGCGGTGATCCCACCCCCTGTCACCTCCCGGTCGCGGAACGTCCCCGTACGGGTGGGGGAATACCCACGGCGGAGTCCTCGTTTTGGGAGATACGGCCGGTCCTGGCAGACTGGTACGTCGGTCCCGGTTCACGGACGCGCAATCCGCGCGAACGACCCGGAACCCTCCCGAATCTAGGAGACACCTTGAAGCGCGACATCCACCCCGAGTACGTCGAGACGCAGGTCAGCTGCACCTGCGGTGCGTCGTTCACCACCCGGAGCACCCTTGAGGGCGGCGCCATCCGCGCCGACGTCTGCTCCGAGTGCCACCCGTTCTACACGGGCAAGCAGAAGATCCTCGACACCGGCGGCCGCGTGGCCCGCTTCGAGGCCCGCTTCGGCAAGGCTGCCGGCTCCGCCAGCAAGTAGCGAGCCACTGCGCCGGTTCCCGACGCCCTCAGCGGGGCGCCGGGACCGGCGTTTTTTCCGGCTGTGCGGCCGGTCGCGCCCGTGTGCGGCGCGTCGGCAGCACACCGTCCAGCAGGCCCGCAGACGTATGACGCAGAAACCAGGAGCCCGAAGATGTTCGAGGCGGTCGAGGAACTGATCGGCGAGCAGGCCGATCTCGAGAAGAAGCTCGCCGACCCGTCGGTCCACGCCGACCAGGCGAACGCGCGCAAGCTCAACAAGCGCTACGCCGAGCTGACCCCGATCGTCTCCACCTACCGGGCCTGGAAGCAGACCGGCGACGACATCGAGACGGCCCGCGAATTCGCCGCCGACGACCCGGACTTCGTCGCCGAGGTCAAGGTCCTGGAGAAGCAGCGCGAAGAGATCACCGAGAGGCTCCGCCTCCTCCTGGTCCCGCGCGACCCCAGCGACGACAAGGACGTGCTCCTGGAGATCAAGGCGGGCGCGGGCGGCGACGAGTCCGCCCTGTTCGCCGGCGACCTGCTCCGCATGTACCTGCGCTACGCCGAACGCATCGGCTGGAAGACGGAGATCATCGACTCCACCGAGTCCGAGCTCGGCGGCTACAAGGACGTCCAGGTCGCCGTGAAGACCAAGGGCGGCAACGGAGCCACCGAGCCCGGCCAGGGCGTCTGGGCGCGGATGAAGTACGAGGGCGGTGTGCACCGCGTGCAACGCGTGCCCTCCACCGAGTCGCAGGGCCGCATCCACACCTCGGCCGCCGGTGTGCTGGTCACGCCCGAGGCGGAGGAGGTCGACGTCGAGATCCACGCCAACGACCTGCGCATCGACGTCTACCGCTCCTCGGGCCCCGGTGGCCAGTCCGTCAACACCACGGACTCCGCCGTGCGCATCACGCACCTGCCGACCGGCGTCGTCGCCTCCTGCCAGAACGAGAAGAGCCAGCTCCAGAACAAGGAGCAGGCCATGCGCATCCTGCGGTCGCGGCTGCTGGCCGCCGCCCAGGAAGCTGCCGAGCAGGAAGCCTCCGACGTGCGCCGCAGCCAGGTGCGCACCGTGGACCGCTCCGAGAAGATCCGGACGTACAACTTCCCGGAAAACCGGATCTCGGACCACCGCGTCGGCTTCAAGGCGTACAACTTGGACCAGGTGCTCGACGGTGACCTCGACGCCGTCATCCAGGCGTGCGTCGACGCCGACTCCGCCGCCAAGCTCGCCGCCGCGTAAGCCCACCGCCCCGCCCCGCTCGTGAACCCGTACGGAGAACCGCGATGAACCTGCTGCTCGCCGAGGTGGCCCAGGCCACCCAGCGGCTGGCCGACGCCGGTGTCCCCTCACCGCGATTCGACGCCGAGGAACTCGCCGCGTTCGTGCACGGCGTCAAGCGGGGCGAACTGCACCACGTACCGGACGCCGACTTCGACGCCCGCTACTGGGAGACGATCGCCCGCCGGGAGGCCCGCGAGCCGCTCCAGCACATCACCGGCCGCGCCTTCTTCCGCTACCTGGAGCTCCAGGTGGGCCCCGGTGTCTTCGTGCCGCGCCCGGAGACCGAGTCGGTCGTCGGCTGGGCGATAGACGCGGTCCGCGCGATGGACGTCGTCGAACCGCTGATCGTCGACCTCTGCACCGGATCGGGCGCGATCGCTCTCGCCATGGCGCAGGAGGTGCCGCGCTCCCGCGTGCACGCCGTCGAGCTGTCCGAGGACGCCCTGAGGTGGACCCGGAAGAACGCCGAGGGGTCCAGGGTCACCGTCCACCGCGGGGACGCGCTGAGCGCCCTCCCGGAGCTCGACGGACAGGTCGACCTGGTCATCTCCAACCCTCCCTACATCCCGCTCACGGAGTGGGAGTACGTGGCGCCCGAGGCGCGTGACCACGATCCGCAGATGGCGCTGTTCTCCGGCGAGGACGGCCTGGACACCATCCGCGGCATCGAGCGCACCGCGCACCGTCTGCTCAGGCCCGGGGGGCTCGTCGTCATCGAGCACGCCGACACCCAGGGCGGCCAGGTGCCGTGGATCTTCACCGAGGAGCGGGGCTGGGCCGACGCGGCCGACCACCCCGACCTGAACAAGCGGCCCCGGTTCGCGACGGCCCGCAAGGCCATGCCGTGACCACCGGGACACCGGCACCGCACGATCCCCACCCTCCCTACCCGTACATGTCCGAGGAGGCCGGCTGATGGCACGGCGATACGACTGCAACGACGCGACCGACCGTACGACCGGCCTGCGTGAAGCCGCGTCCGCCGTCCGCCGCGGCGAACTGGTCGTGCTGCCCACGGACACCGTGTACGGGATCGGCGCGGACGCCTTCAGCTCGGAGGGCGTCGCCGACCTCCTCGACGCCAAGGGCCGCGGCCGCAACATGCCGACCCCTGTCCTGATCGGTTCCCCCAACACCCTGCACGGCCTGGTCACCGACTTCTCCGAGCAGGCCTGGGAACTCGTCGACGCGTTCTGGCCGGGCGCCCTCACGCTCGTCGCCAGGCACCAGCCGTCGCTGCAGTGGGACCTCGGGGACACCCGTGGCACCGTCGCCGTCCGGATGCCCCTGCACCCGGTCGCCATCGAGCTCCTCACGGAGGTCGGCCCGATGGCCGTCTCCAGCGCCAACCTCACCGGACACCCCTCGCCCGAGGACTGCGACGCGGCCCAGGAGATGCTCGGCGACAGCGTCTCCGTCTATCTCGACGGCGGCCCGACGCCCGGGATCGTCCCGTCCTCGATCGTCGATGTCACCGGCAGGATCCCGCTGCTGCTGCGGGCAGGCGCGCTCTCGGTCGAGGAACTCCGCAAGGTGGTACCCGACCTCGAGGTGGCCAATTGACCGCCCCCGAGGGGCGTGGCATAGCGGGGCGGCACGACACTTTCCGCATCCTCCACGTCAGCACCGGCAACGTCTGCCGCTCGCCCATCACCGAGCGGCTGACCCGCCATGCCCTCGTGCACCGCCTGGGAGATCCGCTCAGCGGCGGCCTCATCGTGGAGAGCGCGGGCACCTGGGGGCACGAGGGCGCACCCATGGAGGCCAACGCGGAGGTCGTCCTCGCCGACTTCGGTGCCGACGCCACCGGCTTCGTCGGCCGCGAGCTGCTGGACGAGCACGTGATCCGTGCCGACCTGGTGCTGACCGCCACCCGCGACCACCGCGCGCAGGTGATCTCGATGGGGCACTCGGCGGGCCTGCGGACCTTCACGCTCAAGGAGTTCACCCGGCTGGTGCGGGCCATAGACCCCGCGACGCTGCCCGACGCCCGCGAGGAGGGCGTCGTGGAGCGCGCCCGCGCGCTGGTGCGCGCGGCGGCGGCCCTCCGCGGCTGGCTGCTGGCCCCCACCGCGGAGGCGGACGAGGTCTACGACCCGTACGGCGCGCCGATCACGTTCTTCCGTTCGGTCGGGGACGAGATCAGCCAGGCGCTCGATCCCGTCATGACGGCGCTGACCGGAGTACGCGCCCCGCACTGAGCCGCTGATCGCCGGAGTGCGCCGACCGGCGTAGAGGGGCGCCCGGCAGCGGGCAGGCGGCCCGGGGCGGGCCTACATTGGAGCTGTCGCGTACCGCACCCCCCTCCTCCAGGCCCGGAGCCGTCAGATGCCGGTCACCACTCCAGCCGCACGCGCGGCCGCGCCCCCGTCGGACACCGCCATGCCGCAGGACTTCGGCGCCCTGGTCCGTCAGGACCCGGAGATCGCCGGCATCCTGCTGGCCGAGGCCGGGCGGCAGTCGAGCACCCTCCAGCTCATCGCCGCCGAGAACTTCACCTCGCCCGCGGTCCTCGCCACGCTCGGCTCCCCCCTCGCCAACAAGTACGCCGAGGGCTACCCCGGGGCCCGCCACCACGGCGGCTGCGAACAGGCCGACGCCGCGGAGCGCGTCGCCGTCCGGCGGGCCATGTCGCTGTTCGGCGCCGAGCACGCCAACGTCCAGCCGCACTCCGGCTCGTCGGCCGTCCTCGCCGCGTACGCCGCACTGCTGCGCCCCGGCGACACGGTGCTGGCCATGGGGCTCCCGTCCGGCGGGCACCTCACCCACGGTGCTCCGGGCAACTTCTCCGGACGCTGGTTCGAGTTCGCCGGCTACGGCGTCGACCCCGACAGCGGGCTCATCGACTACACACAGGTGCGCGCCCTGGCCCGGGCACGGCGTCCCAAGGCGATCGTCTGCGGGTCCATCTCGTACCCGCGGCACCCCGACTACGAGCAGTTCCGGCACATCGCCGACGAGGTGGGCGCGTACCTGATCGTGGACGCCGCCCACCCGATGGGCCTGATCGCCGGGGGAGCGGCGCCCAGTCCGGTGCCGTACGCGGACGTGGTGTGCGCGACGACACACAAGGTGCTGCGCGGACCGCGCGGCGGGATGATCCTCTGCGGCGTCGAGCTCTCGGAGCGGATCGACCGCGCGGTCTTCCCCTTCACCCAGGGCGGCGCGCAGATGCACACCGTCGCGGCGAAGGCCGTCGCGTTCGGGGAGGCCGCCACCCCCGCCTACGCGGTCTACGCCCACCGGGTCGTCGCCCACGCCCGCGCCCTCGCCGCAGCCCTGGAGGACGAGGGCTTCGAGGTCACCACGGGCGGGACGGACACCCACATCGTCGTGGTGGACCCCGGCCCGCTGGGCGTCGACGGCCGCACCGCGCGCGAGCGGCTCATGGCGGCCGGGATGGTCGTGGACACCTGCGCCCTGCCGTACGGGGACGCGCGGGGGATGAGGCTGGGCACCGCGGCCGTCACCACCCAGGGCATGGACGAGGACGACATGGCGAGGATCGCGGCGCTGTTCGGCGCGGCCGTGCGGGAGGAGGGCGACGCGGGAGCGCTGCGGGCCGGGGTACGCGCACTGGCGGAGGGCAATCCGCCGTATCCGGGATAGGCGAGCGGTGCAACCGATCACCCGTGGCTCGGTGTCCTTGCTCATGAGACTAGGGTGTGGGGCTGAGATGGCCGGCGAATTCTGTGGGGCAGCCCGTGCGTGATTACCTGCTGACGCTCTGTGTCACGGCCGCAGTTACCTATCTGCTGACCGGACCGGTGCGTAAGTTCGCCATCGCGATCGGGGCGATGCCCGCGATCCGCGCGCGCGACGTGCACCGGGAACCGACACCTCGGCTCGGTGGCATCGCCATGTTCGGCGGGCTGTGCGCGGGGCTGATCGTCGCGGACCACCTGTTCAACCTGAACGGCGTCTTCGAACTGTCCAACGAACCCAGGGCCCTGCTCTCCGGCGCCGCCCTGATCTGGCTGATCGGCGTCCTGGACGACAAGTTCGAGATCGACGCGCTGATCAAGCTCGGCGGACAGATGATCGCCGCCGCCGTCATGGTCATCCAGGGTCTGACCATCCTGTGGCTGCCCATCCCCGGCGTGGGCACCGTCGCCCTCACCCAGTGGCAGGGCACGCTGCTCACGGTCGCGCTGGTCGTGATCACCATCAACGCGGTCAACTTCGTCGACGGCCTGGACGGGCTGGCGGCCGGGATGGTCTGCATCGCGTCAGCGGCGTTCTTCCTCTACACCTACCGGCTCTGGTACGGCTACGGCATCGAGGCGGCCGCACCCGCGACGCTCTTCGCCGCGATCCTGATGGGCATGTGCCTCGGCTTCCTGCCGCATAACATGCACCCCGCCCGGATCTTCATGGGCGACTCGGGATCGATGCTGATCGGCCTGGTGCTGGCCGCCGGCGCGATCTCCGTGACGGGCCAGGTCGACCCGGACGCGATGAAGCTCTTCGAGGGCAGTGAGCGCCAGGCCACCCACGCGATGCTGCCGGTCTTCATCCCGCTGCTGCTGCCGCTGACGATCATCGCCATCCCGGCCGCCGACCTGGTGCTCGCCATCGTCCGCCGCACCTGGAACGGCCAGTCGCCGTTCGCGGCCGACCGAGGGCACCTGCACCACCGGCTGCTGGAGATCGGGCACTCGCACAGCCGGTCCGTGCTGATCATGTACTTCTGGTCCGCGCTGATCGCTTTCGGCGCCGTCGGCTACTCCGTGCACTCCGCGTCGCTGTGGATCGTGCTGGTGATCGTGGGGCTCAGCGCCGTGGGCCTGGTCCTGCTGCTGATGCCGCGGTTCACGCCCAGGGCCCCGCGCTGGGCGGAGTCCTTCGTGCCGCCGCGCTACCGGCGCCGCCGGCGTACGGACCACGAGGAGGGGGCCGAGGACGCTCCGGACGGCCAACACGGGCCGGACGGCTCGCAGATGGCCTCTCCGGACCCGGACCGGGCCCCGGTCGCCGTGGGTGTCTCCGGCGTCAACGGCGCGACCGCGATCGGCCCCCGTTCGCGCTTCACGAATCGGGACCGCGCGGACTCGCCGCGTTGACCCCGGGGCGCAATAGCCCCTTTACCAGACAATGCGTCGTGATGTTCTGCACACACGCGCGGGTTAACTCTCATGTGTGACAGCTGGCACACTTTCTGGGTAAAGACCTCATCAAATAGTTTGTGATACCGTTCACGAAGCCCGGTGAGGAAGCCGAAGGTCCTGAGTAGCACGGTCCTTCGGCCCGAAACATCGACTCGGCCCGGGCCTACGCTCGTCCCTGACGACCACTGACCACCCCCTGCAATGCGGAGTAACCGCCATGCCGTCCAACGACGCCCGGACTCTCCTCCACACCGCCGTGCCCACTGCCGCCGCCGGTGTCGTCACCGTCGCCGTCAGCGCCGCGCTCGCCGGCGGCAAGGGAGCGATCGGAGCGGCGGCCGGGACGCTGGTGGTGATCCTCTTCATGGGGATCGGACTCGGCGTTCTGCAGCGCACGGCCAAGTCCCTGCCGCACCTGTTCCAGTCCATGGGGCTCCTGCTGTACACGACCGAGCTGCTGCTGCTCTTCGTCTTCGTCGCCGCCTTCAAGGACACGACGCTGTTCAATCCCAGGGCCTTCGCGGCCGCGGTGATGGTCGCCACCCTCGCCTGGGTCGCGGCGCAGATCCGTGTGCACATGAAGACCAAGATGCTCTACGTCGAGCCGGACTCGTCCGCGGGCAAGACGCCCGAGAACATGGGGTCCTCGACGTGAGGGGTAGGGCCGGGATAAGCGCGCGTTCGAGACCCTGCTATCGTCCGGTGCCAACTGCGGCACTGCGGGCGCGGGCATCAAAATCGGCGCCTGCTCCATCGCGAGGCGTAAGGCCTGAGCCGCCCCCCATCCGTAACACCAGTCCAGTGCCGACCAGCGGCTGCTTGCCGCGCCGACACAACGAGGTTGCCGTACCTATGCGCCACGCTGAAGGAGCCCGCGGTGAGTGCTGACCCGACGACGGTGCTCGCCTTCGAGACCGACTGCCACATCTTCGACGGATGCGGCTTCCCGGCTCCTGGCCTGCACTCCTTTGTTTTCGAGCCGATGTTCACCCTCGGCGGCATCGAGATCAACAAGCCGATGCTGCTGGCGGTCCTGAGCACCGTTGTCGTCGTCGGCTTCTTCTGGGCGGCTTTCAACAAGCCGAAGCTGGTGCCCGGAAAGCTCCAGATGGTCGCCGAGGCGGGCTACGACTTCATCCGCACCGGTGTGGTGTACGAGACGCTCGGCAAGCGCGAGGGCAAGAAGTACGTGCCCCTCATGGTCTCGCTGTTCTTCTTCATCTGGATCATGAACCTCTGGGCGATCATCCCCTTCGCCCAGTTCCCGGTGGTCTCGGTCATCGGGTTCCCGGTGGCGCTGGCCGCGATCGTGTACGTGCTCTGGGTGAGCGTGACCTTCAAGCGGCACGGCTTCGTCGGCGGCTGGAAGAACATCTCCGGCTACGACCCGTCGATCGGCCCGGCTCTCCCGTTCGTCATGGTCATCGAGATCATGTCGAACCTGCTGATCCGGCCCTTCACCCACGCCGTGCGACTCTTCGCCAACATGTTCGCCGGTCACGTGCTGCTGCTGATCTTCACGATCGCCAGCTGGTACCTGCTGAACGGCATCGGCATCGCCTACGCCGGTGTCTCCTTCGTGATGGTCATCCTGATGACCGCCTTCGAACTGTTCATCCAGGCGCTGCAGGCCTACGTGTTCGTCCTTCTGGCCTGCAACTACCTCCAGGGCGCTCTCGCCGAGCACCACTGAGCACCCAGCCCCACCCCCGATAGTCGTCCGGTGGCCAACCCCCACCGGTTCTGAAAGAGAAGGAAGAAACGGCATGTCCGCTCTTGAGACCCTCGCCGCCGTCAACATCACGGGCAACCTCGGTTCCATCGGCTACGGCCTCGCCGCGATCGGCCCCGGCGTCGGCGTCGGCATCATCTTCGGTAACGGCACCCAGGCGCTGGCCCGTCAGCCCGAGGCCGCCGGCCTGATCCGCTCGAACCAGATCCTCGGCTTCGTGCTCTGTGAGGCGCTCGCCCTGATCGGTCTCGTCATGCCCTTCGTCTACCCGGTCGACTAAGTCGCGGCATTCCGACTGCCCGATGCGACGAAAGGCATTGATGTGAACGCCCTACAGCTGGCGTCCGAGGAGATCCAGAACCCGCTGCTCCCGGCGATTCCCGAGATCGTCATCGGCCTGATCGCCTTCGCCATCGTCTTCGGCTTCCTCGCCAAGAAGCTCCTCCCGAACATCAACAAGGTTCTGGAAGAGCGCCGCGAGGCCATCGAAGGCGGAATCGAGAAGGCCGACGCGGCCCAGACCGAGGCCCAGAGCGTTCTTGAGCAGTACAAGGCTCAGCTCGCCGAGGCCCGCCACGAGGCCGCCCGCCTGCGCCAGGAGGCACAGGAGCAGGGTGCCGTCATCATCCAGGAGATGAGGGCGGAAGGTCAGCGGCAGCGCGAGGAGATCATCGCGGCCGGCCACGCCCAGATCGAGGCCGACCGCAAGGCCGCGGCGTCCGCGCTGCGCCAGGACGTGGGCACCCTCGCCACCGCCCTGGCCGGCAAGCTCGTCGGCGAGTCCCTCGAGGACCACGCCCGGCAGAGCGGCACCGTCGACCGTTTCCTCGACGAGCTCGAGGCGAAGGCCGAGGCCGTCCGATGAATGGAGCGAGCCGCGAGGCGCTGGCCGCCGCACGCGAGCGTCTCGACGCACTGACCGACTCCACGTCGGTCGACGCGGCGAAGCTCGCCGAGGAGCTGGCAGCCGTCACCGCGCTGCTCCACCGCGAGGTATCGCTGCGCCGGGTCCTCACCGACCCGTCGCAGGGCGGCGAGGCCAAGGCCGAGCTGGCCGGGCGACTGCTGCGCGGCCAGGTGGGCGGCGAAGCCGTGGACCTGGTCTCCGGCATGGTCCGTTCCCGCTGGTCGCAGTCGCGTGACCTGGTGGACTCGGTCGAGGAGCTGGCGAACACCGCAGACCTCACCGCGGCCCAGCGTGCCGGTGCGCTCGACGACGTCGAGGACGAGCTCTTCCGGTTCGGCCGGATCGTCGGCTCCGACGTCGCGCTGCGCTCGGCCCTGACCGACCGGAAGGCGACGGTCTCCGCCAAGAGCGCGCTGCTCCGCAGCCTGCTCGGAGGCAAGGCCCAGCCCGTCACCGAGCGCGTGATCACGCGCCTCGTGACGCAGCCCCGAGGACGTAGCCTGGAGGCGGGACTCGACTCCCTGTCCAGGCTCGCCGCGGAGCGCCGGGACCGCATGGTCGCCGTCGTCACCTCGGCGGTGCCGCTGTCCGATCGCCAGAAGCAGCGCCTCGGCGCCGCCCTGGCGAAGATCTACGGCCGGCAGATGCACCTGAACCTGGACGTGGACCCCGAGGTCCTCGGCGGGATCTCGGTGCGCGTCGGTGACGAGGTCATCAACGGCACGATCGCGGAGCGCCTCGAAGAGGTCACCCGCAGGATGGCCGGCTGACAGCGCGCAGCGCCCACGCACCAACTGAACGAGCAAGAACAGCGGCCCGGTTGGGCCGTGCAGAAATTGCAGAAGATTCCTGGGGGTCGCCCCCAGACCCCTTTGAGAAACTTCGGGCCCAACAAGGAGAGCAGGGAACCCCAGATGGCGGAGCTTACGATCCGGCCGGAGGAGATCCGGGACGCACTGGATAACTTTGTCCAGTCGTACCAGCCGGACGCGGCCTCGCGCGAGGAGGTCGGGACGGTCAGCGTTGCCGGCGACGGCATCGCGAAGGTGGAGGGCCTGCCCTCCGCCATGGCGAACGAGCTGCTGAAGTTCGAGGACGGCACCCTCGGTCTCGCCCTCAACCTCGAGGAGCGCGAGATCGGTGCGATCGTCCTCGGCGAGTTCAGCGGTATCGAGGAGGGCCAGCCGGTGCAGCGCACCGGTGAGGTGCTCTCCGTCGGCGTCGGCGAGGGATACCTCGGCCGCGTCGTCGACCCGCTCGGCAACCCGATCGACGGCCTCGGCGAGATCGCGACCGAAGGCCGTCGCGCCCTCGAGCTGCAGGCGCCTGGCGTCATGGTCCGCAAGTCGGTGCACGAGCCGATGCAGACCGGCTACAAGGCCGTCGACGCCATGGTGCCGATCGGCCGCGGCCAGCGTCAGCTGATCATCGGTGACCGTCAGACGGGTAAGACCGCTCTGGCCGTCGACACGATCATCAACCAGCGCGACAACTGGCGCTCGGGCGACGTGAACAAGCAGGTGCGCTGCATCTACGTCGCCATCGGTCAGAAGGGCTCCACCATCGCCTCCGTGCGCGGTGCCCTCGAAGAGGCCGGCGCCCTGGAGTACACGACCATCGTCGCCGCGCCGGCGTCCGACCCGGCCGGCTTCAAGTACCTGGCGCCGTACACCGGCTCGGCCATCGGCCAGCACTGGATGTACGACGGCAAGCACGTCCTCATCATCTTCGACGACCTCTCGAAGCAGGCCGACGCCTACCGTGCTGTGTCGCTCCTGCTGCGCCGTCCGCCGGGCCGTGAGGCCTACCCGGGCGACGTCTTCTACCTGCACTCGCGTCTGCTGGAGCGCTGCGCCAAGCTCTCCGACGACATGGGAGCCGGTTCGATGACGGGCCTCCCGATCGTCGAGACCAAGGCGAACGACGTGTCGGCGTTCATCCCGACCAACGTCATCTCCATCACCGACGGCCAGTGCTTCCTGGAGTCCGACCTGTTCAACGCGGGTCAGCGTCCGGCGCTCAACGTCGGTATCTCGGTCTCCCGAGTCGGTGGCTCCGCCCAGCACAAGGCCATGAAGCAGGTCTCCGGCCGTCTGCGCGTGGACCTCGCCCAGTTCCGTGAGCTGGAGGCGTTCGCCGCCTTCGGTTCCGACCTGGACGCGGCCTCCAAGGCGTCGCTGGAGCGCGGTAAGCGCATGGTCGAGCTGCTGAAGCAGCCGCAGTACGCCCCGTTCCCGATGGAGGAGCAGGTCGTCTCCGTCTGGGCCGGCACCACGGGCAAGATGGACGACGTCCCGGTCGAGGACATCCGCCGCTTCGAGAGCGAGCTGCTCGAGTTCCTGCGCCGCGAGCGCAAGGACCTCCTGACCAGCATCGCCGAGGGCGGCAAGATGTCCGACGACACGCTGCAGTCGATCGCCGACGCGATCGCCGCCTTCAAGCAGCAGTTCGAGACCTCGGACGGCAAGCTCCTGGGCGAGGGCTGATCGATGGGCGCTCAGCTTCGCGTTTACAAGCGCCGCATCCAAGCCGTCACCGCGACCAAGAAGATCACCAAGGCGATGGAGATGATCGCCGCCTCGCGCATCGTCAAGGCGCAGCGCAAGGTGGCGGCGTCGATGCCGTACGCGACCGAGCTCACCCGCGCGGTGACCGCGGTCGCGACCGGCTCGAACACCAACCACCCGCTCACCACCGAGGCCGAGTCCCCGGCCCGGGCCGCGGTCCTGCTCCTCACGAGCGACCGCGGTCTGGCCGGCGGCTACTCCTCCAACGCCATCAAGGCGGCGGAGCGGCTCCGGGAGCGGCTGGCGGCCGAGGGCAAGGAGGTCGACACCTACATCGTCGGCCGCAAGGGTGTCGCGTACTACGGCTTCCGTGAGCGCAAGGTCTCGGAATCGTGGACCGGCTTCACCGACAGCCCCGAGTACTCGGACGCCAAGAAGATCGCCGAGCCCCTCATCGAGTCCATCCAGAAGGACACGGCCGAGGGCGGCGTCGACGAGCTGCACATCGTCTTCACGGAATTCGTGTCGATGATGACGCAGAACGCGGTCGACGGCCGGATGCTGCCGCTGTCGCTCGACCAGGTCGCGGAGGAGAACACCGGTAAGGGCGAGATCCTGCCGCTGTTCGACTTCGAGCCGTCGGCGGAGGACGTCCTCGACGCCCTGCTGCCGCGCTACGTCGAGAGCCGTATCTACAACGCACTGCTGCAGGCCGCCGCTTCCGAGCACGCCGCCCGCCGTCGTGCGATGAAGTCGGCGACCGACAACGCCGGGGATCTGATCAAGAGCCTCTCCCGGCTTGCCAACGCGGCCCGCCAGGCCGAAATCACCCAGGAAATCAGCGAGATCGTCGGCGGTGCAGGTGCGCTGGCCGACGCGTCCGCGGGGAGTGACAAGTAATGACGACGACAGTTGAGACGGCCGCTGCCACGGGCCGCGTCGCCCGGGTCATCGGCCCGGTCGTCGACGTGGAGTTCCCCGTCGACGCGATGCCGGAGATCTACAACGCCCTGCACATCGAGGTCGACGACCCGGCCGAGGCCGGCGCTCGTAAGACGCTGACCCTGGAAGTCGCCCAGCACCTGGGTGACGGCATGGTCCGCGCGATCTCGATGCAGCCCACCGACGGCGTGGTCCGTCAGGCCCCGGTGACCAACACGGGCGAGGGCATCACCGTCCCCGTCGGTGACATCACCAAGGGCAAGGTGTTCAACACCCTCGGTCAGATCCTGAACGAGCCGGAGGCCGAGGCGCAGATCACCGAGCGCTGGCCGATCCACCGCAAGGCCCCGGCCTTCGACCAGCTCGAGTCCAAGACCGAGATGTTCGAGACCGGCCTGAAGGTCGTCGACCTGCTGACCCCGTACGTCAAGGGCGGCAAGATCGGTCTGTTCGGTGGTGCGGGCGTCGGCAAGACGGTCCTCATCCAGGAAATGATCATGCGTGTGGCGAAGCTGCACGACGGTGTGTCGGTGTTCGCCGGAGTCGGCGAGCGCACCCGTGAGGGCAACGACCTCATCGACGAGATGACCGACTCGGGCGTCCTGGAGAAGACCGCGCTGGTCTTCGGCCAGATGGACGAGCCGCCGGGCACCCGTCTGCGGGTCGCGCTGTCCGCCCTGACCATGGCGGAGTACTTCCGCGATGTGCAGAAGCAGGACGTGCTGCTCTTCATCGACAACATCTTCCGCTTCACGCAGGCCGGTTCCGAGGTCTCCACGCTGCTCGGCCGCATGCCGTCCGCGGTGGGTTACCAGCCGACCCTGGCCGACGAGATGGGTGTGCTCCAGGAGCGCATCACCTCGACGCGTGGTCACTCGATCACCTCGATGCAGGCGATCTACGTCCCCGCGGACGACCTGACCGACCCGGCCCCGGCCACCACGTTCGCCCACCTCGACGCGACGACGGTTCTCTCCCGTCCGATCTCCGAGAAGGGCATCTACCCGGCCGTGGACCCGCTGGACTCCACGTCCCGCATCCTGGACCCGCGCTACATCGCGCAGGACCACTACGACACGGCCAGCCGCGTCAAGGGGATCCTGCAGAAGTACAAGGACCTCCAGGACATCATCGCGATCCTCGGTATCGACGAGCTGGGCGAGGAGGACAAGCTCGTCGTCCACCGTGCCCGTCGCGTCGAGCGCTTCCTGTCGCAGAACACCCACGCCGCCAAGCAGTTCACCGGCCTGGACGGTTCGGACGTCCCGCTCGACGAGTCGATCGCCGCGTTCAACGCGATCTGCGACGGTGAGTACGACCACTTCCCCGAGCAGGCGTTCTTCATGTGCGGTGGCATCGAGGACCTCAAGGCCAACGCCAAGGAGCTCGGCGTCTCCTGAGCCTCCGGCTCACCGAGGGGGGTGGGTGTGTCCCGCCCCCCTCACCACGCCCCGTAGAATTGACCCAACACCCGGCACGACCGCCGGGTGGTGACCCGAGGAGCCACCCTTGGCTGCTGAGCTGCATGTCGAGCTGGTCGCCGCGGACCGCAGTGTCTGGTCCGGCGAGGCCACCCTCGTTGTCGCGCGTACCACGTCCGGCGACATCGGCGTCATGCCCGGTCACCAGCCGCTTCTGGGTGTGCTGGAATCGGGCCCCGTGACGATCCGTACGAGCGACGGCGGCACTGTCGTCGCCGCTGTGCACGGCGGTTTCATCTCGTTCGCGGACAACAAGCTCTCGCTGCTGGCGGAGATCGCTGAGCTTGCTGACGAGATCGACGTCCAGCGCGCCGAGCGTGCGCTGGAGCGTGCGAAGTCGGAGACGGACGCGGGCGCCGAGCGCCGCGCGGACGTGCGACTGCGTGCGGTGGCGGCGCACTGAGCGTCCCCACGAGTAGTTCTTGACTCAGCCGCGGCCCGAGCTGGAGAGATCCAGACCGTGTCGCGGCTGAGGCGATGCAGGTGCAGTCCGGTTCGGCTCGGTGCGGTATCCGTTACTCGACGATGCGAGGAGGTCGGTGGAGATGGTCCTCGCGTTGTGGGTGGGCGGCCTGGTCGTCGTACTGGTCGCGGTGGGTCTGTTCGTCTTCGGTCTCCGTCGGCGGCTGATCCAGCGCTCGGGCGGCACCTTCGACTGCAGCCTGCGATGGGACGTGTCCACGGAACCGGACCCGTCCGGCAAGGGCTGGGCCTACGGCGTCGCGCGCTACAGCGGTGACCGCGTCGACTGGTTCCGCGTCTTCTCGTACTCGCCCCGCCCGCGCCGCGGCCTGGAGCGCTCCGCCATCGAGGTGGTCGCGCGCCGGCTGCCCGAGGGCGAGGAGGAGCTCGCGCTCCCGCCCGATTCCGTCGTGCTCGGCTGTCTCCACTGGGGGACCCGCCTTGAGCTGGCGATGAGCGAGGACGCCCTGACCGGTTTCCTCGCCTGGCTGGAGGCGGCACCGCCCGGCCAGAGGGTGAACGTGGCCTGAGGGCCCGCAGACACACGAAAGCCGGGGAGACAGGGGGCGGACCTGTCTCCCCGGCGCTTTTCGGGGGTGCGGCTGACCCGTGGGGGGGCTAGTTGAGGCCGCTGTCCATCGCGCTCACCAGTTCACCGTTCGCGGTGTCACCGCTGAACTCCCAGAAGAACGCCCCGCCCAGACCCTGGCTGTTCGCCCAGGCCATCTTGGACGTGATCGTCGCCGGGGTGTCGTAGCTCCACCAGTTGGTGCCGCAGTGGGCGTAGGCGGTGCCGGCGATCGTGCCGGTGGCGGGGCAGGTGTTCTTGAGGACCTTGTAGTCCTCGTTGCCGGGCTCGTACGTACCCGGGGCCGCGCCGGTCGCCGTGCCACCGGGGGCGGACTGGGTGACACCGGTCCAGCCGCGGCCGTAGAAGCCGATGCCGAGGAGCAGCTTCGAGGCGGGGACGCCCTGGGCCTTCAGCTTGGCGATGGCGGCGGCGGAGTTGAAGCCCTCCTGCGGGATGCCGGTGTACGAGGTCAGCGGCGAGTGCGGGGCCGTCGGACCCTTCGGGGCGAAGGCGCCGAAGAAGTCGTACGTCATGACGTTGTACCAGTCCATGGACTTGGCGGCGCCGGCGTAGTCGGCCGCGTCGATCTTGCCGCCCGTCGATCCGTCCGCGGTGATCGCGGCGGTGACCAGGTTGCCGGTGCCGAACTTCGTCCGCAGGGCGGAGGCGACGTTCTTCAGTGCCGCCGGACCGCTGGTGTCACAGGTGAGACCGCAGGCGTTCGGGTACTCCCAGTCGATGTCGATGCCGTCGAAGACATCGGCCCAGCGGGGGTCCTCGACCAGGTCGTAGCAGGACTGGGCGAAGGCGGCCGGGTTCTGGGCTGCCTGCGGGAAGCCGCCGGACCAGGTCCAGCCGCCGAACGACCAGAGGACCTTGATGTGGGGGTACTTGGCCTTCAGCTTGCGCAGCTGGTTGAAGTTGCCGCGCAGCGGCTGGTCCCAGGTGTCGGCGACGCCGTCCACCGACTGGTCGGCGGTGTAGGCCTTGTCGTAGTCGGCGTAGGAGTCACCGATGGTGCACTTGCCGTTCTGGACGTTGCCGAACGCGTAGTTGATGTGTGTGATCTTCGCGGCGGAGCCGGAGGTCACGAGGTTCTTCACGTGGTAGTTGCGCCCGTAGACGCCCCACTCGGTGAAGTAGCCCAGGTTGATCTTGTCACCGGTGCCGGGGTTGCCCGGGTCGGTGGTCCCGGTGGTGCGCACGGCGACCGAGGAGCTGACCGGACCGGTCTGGTCGGCGGTGTCGCGGGCCTGCACCGTGTACGAGTAGTCGGTGCCCTTGGTGAGGCCGGTGTCGGTGTACGTCGTCGTGGTGACCGTCGCGACCTTGGCGCCGTCGCGCAGGACGTCGTAGTTCTTGACGCCCTTGTCGTCGGTGGCGGCGCTCCAGCTGAGCTTCGCCGAGGTGTCCGTCACGTTGCTCACGGCCGGTGTGCCGGGCTTGGACGGGGGGTTGTCGCCGGGGACGCTGCCGCCGTCACAGGAGGCGCCGTTCAGCTTGCAGCCGGTGGGGGAGCCGGTGCCGGTGCCGTTGAAGCCGAAGCTGATGCTGGCGCCCGGGGCGACCGTGCCGTTCCAGCCGAGGTTCTTGGCGGTCCAGTGCGTTCCGGAGCTCGTGACGGTGGCGTCCCAGGCGGAGCCGACCGCGGTGCCGGAGGGGAAGTCCCACTCGATCGTCCATGAGGAGAGGGCGGTCGTGCCGGTGTTCTTGACCGTCCACTGGCCCTCGAAGCCGCTGCCCCAGTCGGACTTCTTGAGATAGGTGGCGGTGGCGGAGGTGGCTGCCTCGGCGGGGGAGGCCAGGCCCACCATCGCGGCCAGGGGGAGCAGCAGCGCGGTGAGGCCCGCGACCGTCTTGGACCTGGCTGCTGTGCCGGTTCCTCGTCTCCATCTGAGTCGGGACCGGCGTACGGGGTTGTCAGTGCTCAACGGTGCTCCTCGGGTGAGGTCCGGCAAACGGGGATGGTCCGTAACCTTCGAACCCTGCGTCGCCCTGAGCCCGCTTTGTCATGGCGTACTCACCGCAGCGTGTCCGGTGAGATTAGGAAGGTCTGGACCAATCGTCAAGAGGTCTGGACCAAAGATCCTGGCCGGAGTTCAGAGGCCCAACTCCTGTGCGAGCACGGCTGCCTGGACCCTGCTGCGCAGGTCGAGCTTGCCGAGCAGCCTGCTGACGTGCGTCTTCACCGTCGCCTCCGCCATGGAGAGCCGCCCCGCGATCTCCGCGTTCGACAGCCCTTCACCGAGACAGCCCAGCACCTCCCGCTCCCGGCGCGTCAGGGTGTCGAGCGCCTCGGGCACGGGCCCGCCCGCCCTGCGCGCGGAGGAGGTCCCGGCGAACTCCTCGATCAGCCTCCGCGTCACGGCCGGGGCGATCGTGCCCTCGCCGCGTGCCACCGTCCGTACGGCTTCGAGCAGGTCCTCGGCCTCGGTGTTCTTCAGCAGGAAGCCCGACGCGCCCGCGCGCAGCGCCCCGAAGACGTACTCGTCCAGGTCGAAGGTGGTCAGCACCAGCACGTCCGCCAGCCGTTCCGACACGACCTGCCGCGTCGCGGACACCCCGTCGAGCCGCGGCATCTGCACGTCCATCAGCACCAGGTCCGGGCGGAGCTCACGGGCCAGGCGCACGGCGGCCTCGCCGTCGGCCGCCTCACCCACGACCTCGATGTCCGGCGCACTGCTCAGGATCAGGACCAGTCCCGCGCGCACGGCCGACTGGTCCTCCGCGACCAGTACCCGGATGGTCATGTTCGGTGAGTCCCTTCTTCGACGGGCAGTTCGGCCCGCACCAGCCAGATCTTCGTGCCGTCGCCCCTCGGCTCCGGCCCCGCCACGATCGTCCCGCCCAGCAGCGCGACCCGTTCCCGCATGCCCACGAGACCGGCGCCCGATCCGGGCGCGCGAGGTCCGGGGCGGTCGCCGGACACGCTGCTCACCTCCACCGTGAGCAGGGTGCCCGACCGCTCCAGCCGGACCGTCACCGGGCCGGGTGCCGCGTGCTTCAACGCGTTCGTCAGCGATTCCTGGACGATGCGGTACGCCGCCAGCTCCACCGGTGCGGGCAGCGGCCCGGACTCGTCACGGCCGTCCAGAAGGGTGACGGTGAGCCCGCTGGACGCGGAGTTCGCGCCCGCCTGCGCCACGAGGGCGTCCAGGGAGGCGAGGGTCGGTGCCGCGCTCGGCGGCCACGCCGCACCGCTCTCCCGCAGCAGTCCGATGAGCCGCCGCATCTCCGCCAGCCCGTCCACACTGTTCCGCCGGATCACTCCGAGGGCGTCGCGGGAGGTGCCCGGATCGTCGATGGAGAGCGCGGCGGTGGAGTGGATGGCGATGGCCGACAGGTGGTTGGCGACCATGTCGTGCAGTTCGCGGGCCATCCGGGAGCGCTCGGCGGTCACCGCCTGGACCCGGTCCATCTCGGCCAGCAGCGCGGTCTGGTCGGCACGCAGCCGGGCCGCGTCCGCGGCCTCCCGGTGGTTGCGCACACTGACACCGGTGAGGGCGGGGCCGAAGGAGACCATGCCGGTGACGATGCCGATGAGCAGGGCGTCCGCCGACGGGAGCCAGGCGACGAAACCGATCGTGGTGGCGACCGTGACGAGCAGGGTGATCACCGGGATGCGACGTGAGGCGGCGGGTGAGCCGTACAGCACCGCGGCGTACACCAGGTCGGTGAACATGAGCAGGGTCGCCAGGCTGCCCACGGTGAACTGGTCGGCCACCAGCGCGAGCGTGCCGGCCGCCAGCGCGGTCAGGGGGGCGCTGCGGCGGAGCAGTTCCAGGGCCGACATGACCGCGAGCGGCAGCAGGGACACCCAGGGGGTGTCGAACAGCCGGCCGTTCTGGATGTGGATCCCGACCAGCCACAGCAGCACGCCGCCGGACAGCCCGATGACCGCGAGGAGTACGTCGTCGCGGTGCGGGCGCGCAAGGAAGGACACACGCCCATCCAACACGGCGGCGCGCCCGGGCACGTCCGTACACGGGTCGAGGCGCGGCTACATCGAAGGATGCAGTCAGGTTTCGTCACTCCCGACGACGCTCCGGCGCCCCACGCGGGGGAGCCTGGAGGGACCGGAAGGAGAACTGCCGTGATCGTCACACTGATCGTGCTCTGCGAGGTCGGGTTCTGGGTCCTGCTGGCCGCCGGACTCGCGCTGCGCTACGTCGCGAGGAAACCCCGGCTCGGGGCGGCGGTGCTGCTGTGCGAGCCCCTGCTGGAGGTCGTCCTGCTGGTGGTGACGGCCATGGACCTGAAGAACGGCGCCGAGCCGGGCCTGCGGCACGGCATCGCCGCCGTCTACATCGGCTTCACCGTCGGACTCGGCCACTCCACCATCAAGTGGGTCGACGCCAGGGTCGCCCACCGCTTCGCGGGCGGACCGCCACCCGTACGGCCCCCGAAGTACGGGATGGCGCGCGCCGCCCACGAGTGGCGCACAGCCGCCCGCTGGACCGTCGCCGCGGTGACCGCCATGGCCCTGCTCCAGGCAGCGATCTGGTACGTCGGCGGGGACGGTGACACCGGCTCGCTGCGGGAGTGGCAGCAGAAGATGCTCTGGGTGATCGGGATCAACCTGTTCATCGCCGGCGGCTACACGGTGTTCCCCAAGCAGGAGCCCAGGGGCCGGGTGGGGGCGGGCCGCTGATCAGCGCTCGCCGCCCGGCACCCACAGCACGTCGCCGACCTCCTTGTTCGCCGTCCTGGCGAGGATGAACAGGAGGTCGGACAGGCGGTTCAGGTAGGTCGCGGTCAGCGCGTTCATCGCGTCCCCGTGGACCTCCAGCGCCGCCCAGGTGGAACGCTCCGCCCGCCGGACGACCGTGCACGCCTGGTGCAGCAGCGCGGCCCCCGGGGTACCGCCCGGAAGGATGAAGCTCCTCAGTTTCTCCAGTTCCTCCAGGAAGGTGTCGCAGTCCGCCTCCAGCTTGTCGACGTAGGACTGCTCGACGCGCAGCGGCGGGTACTGCGGGTCCTGGACCACCGGCGTGGACAGGTCCGCGCCCACGTCGAACAGGTCGTTCTGGACCCGGACGAGGACCTTCACGACGTCCTCGGGGAGGTTCCCGAGAGCGATGGCCGTGCCGATGACGGCGTTGGCCTCGTTGGCGTCGGCGTAGGCCGAGATCCGCAGATCGGTCTTGGCGGTCCGGCTCATGTCGCCGAGGGCGGTGGTGCCCTTGTCGCCGGTACGGGTGTAGATGCGCGTCAGATTGACCATGGGGCCAGCGTAGTTACGCCCCTGCCCTGCGGAAGACCCGTGTGCCGGCCGTCACGGCCAGAAGGGCGAACGCCACGGCCACCAGCACCCCGTACAGCATGTGCGCCGTGGCGTACGAGCCGACGTACGCGTCCCGCACCGCGTCCACGAGGTAGCGGAATGGTGTGAAGTGCGACAAAACGTCCAGCCAGGTGGGGCCGAGCGTCATCGGGAGCATCAGGCCGGAGAGCAGCATGGCCGGCATGGTGAGCGCGTTGATCACCGGCCCGAACTCCTGCGGTGTGCGCACCTTCATGGCCAGGGCGTAGGACAGCGAGGCCAGTGAGACCGTGAGCAGGCCCACGAACGCGAAGCCGATGAGCACCCCGGGAAGCGGCGCGCGCAGGCCCATGACCAGGGCGGCGAGCACCAGCAGCACGGCCTGGAACATGAACAGCAGGGCATCCCGCAGCACCCTCCCCAGCAGGAGGGCGAGACGGCTGACGGGGGTCACCCGCATGCGTTCCACCACTCCCGTCGACTTCTCGATGATGACCGAGAAGCCGGCGAACGAGGCGCCGAACAGCCCCAGCTGGAGCAGCAGTCCGGGCACCAGGACCTGCCAGGAGTCGCCCTCCGAGCCGAGCGGGAGGCCCGTGAGGAGCGGGCCGAAGAAGAGCAGGTAGAGCAGCGGCATCAGGATCCCGAAGAAGATCTGGAACCGGGAGCGCAGGGTCTGCCGGAGGTACCGGCCGAAGATGAGCGACGTGTCATGGAGAAGCATCGGAGGTCCTATACGGCGACGGGGGCGGTCCCGGCGGCAGCCGGGGCGCGGCCGGTGATCGCGAGGAAGGTGTCGTGCAGCGAGGCGTCGGGCGAGCCGGCGTGCTCGGCCTTGAGCGCGGCCGGCGCCCCCTCGGCGACGACCAGGCCGCCGTCGACGACGACCAGCCGGTCCGCGAGGGCGTCGGCCTCGTCGAGGTAGTGGGTGGTGAGCACGATCGTCGTGCCGAAGTCGGCCCTCAGTCCCCGTACGAGGTCCCACAGGTCCTCCCGGCTGCCCGGGTCGAGCCCGGTGGTCGGTTCGTCGAGGAAGAGCACGGCCGGGCGGTGGGTGAGGCCCATCGCGATGTCGAGGCGCCGCCGCTGGCCACCGGAGAGGGCGGCCGTTCTGCGGTCGAGCAGATCACCGAGGCCGAGGTGCCCGGCCAGCTCCGCCGCGCGCGCGACCGCCTCGGCCTTGCCCAGCCGGTACAGCCGCCCCTGGGTGACCAGCTCCTCCCGCACGGTGACGTGCGGGTCCACCCCTCCGGACTGGGCGACGTAACCGCAGTTCGCCCGGACCCCGGCCGGGTCCGCGGCCAGGTCGTGGCCGGCGACGGTGGCCGCGCCACCGGTGGGGGCGAGCAGCGTGGTGAGCATCCGCAGGGTGGTGGTCTTCCCCGCGCCGTTGGGTCCGAGGAGACCGACGATCTCTCCCGGCATGACGGTGAGATCCACCGAGCGCACGGCGTGCACCGGCCCCGCCTTGGTCGTGAAGGTCCGGGCGAGCCCGGCAGTGCTGATGACTGGCATAGCTCCTACGAAAACAGAGTGACTCCAAAAATGCAATGGCTCCAAAAATTCAGGAGCACCACCGGATCCGTAGGATGGAGCCATGGCTGAGGGACTGAGGGAGCGGAAGAAGCGCCGGACGAGACAGCACCTCTCGGACGTGGCCACCGGACTCTTCGTCGAGCGGGGCTTCGACGCGGTCACGATCGCCGAGATCGCGGAGGCCGCCGACGTCTCGGTGAACACCGTGTACAACTACTTCCCGGCCAAGGAGGACCTCTTCCTCGACCGCAGCAGCGGCATCGTCGACCGGCTCTCGCGTTACGTCCGCGGCCGGGACGTGGGGGAGTCGGCTGTCGAAGCCGTCCTGCGTGAGCTGCGGATCCAGGTGGAGGGCGTCTCGCCGACGGTCGGCCTCATGGACGGTTACGCGCACTTCATGCGGGTCATCGAGGGGGCCGACAGCCTCAAGGCCCGCCTCTGGCACATCGGCCAGGAGGCCCAGGAGCAACTGGAGGCGACGCTGCGGGAGGAGGCCGGGGCGGCTCCCGGCGACCGCGCTCCGGGGCTGGTGGCCGGTCAGCTCTCCTGGTTGCACAGCACACTCATGGCGTACATCGGCGGCGAGATGGTCGCCGGGCGCGGGACGCACGAGGTCTCGCGCGACGCTCTCGCCCTGCTCGACGACATGGAGGAGCTGCTCGGCGGAAAAGTGCTCAACTACGCGCGACGCGCCGCCACGTGACACAGGCCGGTGTGATGTCCGTCATGTGAGACGTGACGCGCATCTCTTCACGGCCCCCTGACCCCTCACGGGTACTAATCTCCGCCGGAGAGCATGCGAACGACTAGAAGCATTGGGGTGCCAAACGTGGCCAGGAAGCTCGCCGTCATCGGCGCCGGACTCATGGGTTCCGGTATCGCGCAGGTCTCCGCCCAGGCGGGCTGGGACGTCGTGCTGCGTGATGTCACCGACGAGGCGCTGGCCCGCGGGCGCGGCGGCATCGAGGCCAGCTACGGCAAGTTCGTCGCCAAGGGCAAGCTGGAGGCGTCCGACGCCGAGGCCGCCCTCGCCCGGATCACCACGACCACCGACCTCGACGCCGTGGCCGACGCGGACGTCGTCGTCGAGGCCGTCTTCGAGAAGCTCGAGGTCAAGCACGACATCTTCCGTACGCTCGACAAGGTCGTACGGGAGGACGCCGTCCTCGCCTCCAACACCTCCGCCATCCCGATCACCAAGATCGCGGCGGTGACGGAGCGCCCGGAGCGTGTCGTCGGGGTGCACTTCTTCTCGCCGGTCCCGATGATGCAGCTCTGCGAGCTGGTGCGCGGCTACAAGACCAGCGACGAAACCCTCGCCACCGCACGGGAGTTCGCCGAGTCCGTGGGCAAGACCTGCATCGTCGTCAACCGCGACGTCGCCGGCTTCGTCACCACCCGGCTGATCTCGGCGCTGGTCGTCGAGGCGGCCAAGCTGTACGAGTCGGGTGTCGCCTCCGCCGAGGACATCGACACCGCCTGCAAGCTGGGCTTCGGCCACGCGATGGGCCCGCTCGCCACGGCCGACATGACGGGCGTGGACATCCTCCTGCACGCCACGGGCAACATCTACACCGAATCCCAGGACGAGAAGTTCGCCGCTCCCGAGCTGATGCGCCGGATGGTCGACGCAGGTGACATCGGGCGCAAGAGCGGGCAGGGCTTCTACACCTACTGATTACGACCGGGCCCCCGGGCCGTCCGATGTGCCGTCAATCGGACCCGGGGGCCGGGGATCCGGCGCCGTCCGGTGCGCGGATCGTGTGGTACCGCCGGACCTGCTTCACCCCTCGGGGTGAATTCGGTATCGGTTCGCTCACAGACGGCAACTTCCCTGTCACTGCGGCAGTCAGTGGTGACAGAGGCAGAAAGAGATCCAGACCGACCGACCGCGCGGAGCACTTCCGGGGAGCGTATATGCACATCAGGGGCGACCACGCCGAGCTGGCCGTCGGGGGCCGCCTCGATGTCCGAAGCGCGGCGGACGCCCGTACGGTCCTGCATTCGGCCGTCGACGACGGAGCCGGCGACCTCGTGCTGAACCTGACCGAGCTGGACTCCTGGGACGCCACCGGCCTCGGCGTCATCATGGGGGCCCACCGCAGAGCCGGCCGGGCCGGCCGGCGACTGGTGCTGCGCGGCGTGCCGCCGCAGATGCAGCGCCTGCTGGTGGCGACGAGGCTGCACCGCATCCTCGCCATCGAGGGCGGGATCGCCGCTGACTCCCTGCCGCGTGTCTGAGAGCGGCGGCGATACACGCACAATCCTCACAAGAACGTGATGTCAGGGGCGGCGCGGCCCCCCAGCGGTTCATGGATACTGTGCGAAGGTTTAGGGTTCGGCCGTCTGCCGATCGACGAGGACCCGCTGGCGGACACCGGACCGGAGCGACACCGGGCGTGCGAGGCCGGAGGGGGCAACCGCGCGCTGCGCGTCTGAGGGGACTTTGACGATGGACCCGACCAATCGGGGGCCGGAAGAGTACGGCCACGGCAACGACCGTTCCGGTGACGAAGGCGGGCGGCGACGACAGTCCCGCGACCCGCTGACGCCCGACTTCGGGCACCAGACACCACAGCAGTCCCGCACGGTGCAGTTGATATCGGGCGACTTCCTCCTCACCGTCAACCCGGTCGACGGCAGCGAGATCGAGCCGTGCAGGCCGGGCGGACAGCCCGACGCGCCCGTGCGCCACACAGCCGCCCAGCGCGTGGAGCGTGAGCGCGCGGCGGCGCCGCCCGTGCCCCCCGGACCGCCCGCGCCGCAGATGCCCCTCCTGGAACGCCAGGAGGAGCGTGAGCGGCTGGTACGGCTGCTCGCCCGGGGGCGTTCCGTGAGCCTCACCGGGCCCGCCGGGTCCGGCCGCACGGCCCTCCTGGACGCCGTCGCCGCCGACTGCGCGGATCTGGCCCCAGACGGCGTCGTACGGCTCTCCGGTCACAAGCGGACCGCCACCGACCTGCTGTACGGGCTGTTCGAGGCCGTCTACCGCGCTCCGCTGCACCGCCCCGACCGCGAAGGGCTCCTCGCCCTCCTCCACGGCATCGGTGCCGTCGTCGTCGTCGACGACCTGGACCTCGGCGGCGCGGCCCTCCAGGAACTGCTCGACGCCACCCCGGAGTGCGCGTTCCTCCTCGCCGCCGCCCCCGACGCGGCCGCGCCCGCGGCCGAGGCGAACCTCGACGAGGTGGTCCTCGCCGGTCTCGGCCGCGGCGCTTCGATCGAGCTCATGGAACACGTCGTCGAGCGCCCCCTCACCGAGGAGGAGGCGAACTGGGCGGGAGACCTCTGGTTCGAGTCGGAGGGGCTGCCCCTCCGGTTCGTCCAGGCCGGCGCCCTGCTGCGCCAGCGGGACGACCTGCGGGCCGGCCAGGACACGTACGACGAGTACGACGGAGACCCGGCAGACGCGCCCTTCGGCCACGCCGAGCCGGCCGATCTGCCGCTGCCCAGCCTCGGGGAGGGTGCGGCACCCGCCGCGCTGCTCGCCTCCCGGCTGAGCGAGGCCGCCCGCGAGACCCTGCGCTTCGCCGTCGCGCTCGGTGGCGAGGTGCCGCACCAGGCACATCTGCCGGCCCTCGTGGGGGACACCCACGCCGATGCCGCACTGGGTGAGCTGGCACTCGTCGGTCTGCTCTCCCCGGCGGGCCCCCGCTACCGGCTGGCCGCCGGGGTCCTGGCCCAGCTGGAGGCGAGCGGATACGGCGAGAACGCGGAAGCACACGCCCGCAGCGCCGCCCAGCACTACGCCTGGTGGGCGGGGCACCCCTCGGTCACCCCGGAACGCGCGGTCGCCGAGGCGGACGCCCTGCTCGCCTCGATGGCCCGCCTCGTCCCCGGCGACACACCGGGACAGGCCAGCGTGGCCGTCCTGCTGGCCCGCAGCGCCGCCCCCGCCTTCGCGGCGGGCATGCAGTGGGGTGCGTGGGAGAAGGCCCTCAGGACCGGCCAGGAGGCCGCACGGCTCGCCGGCGAGGTGGCCGAAGAGGCTTACTTCCACCATGAGTTGGGTGTGCTGGCGCTGTGCACCGGCCATCTGGACCGGGCCAGGGCCGAGCTGGAGGCATCCATCGGCATGCGCGGGGCGCTCGCCGACAAGGCCGGTGCGGTGGCCGGGCGCAGGGCGCTCGCACTCGTGGCGGACCGCTCGGGCGAACCGCTGCACACAACCCCGGCGGGTGAGGAGGCGCCGAGCCCGCGTCACGAGGGGCCGGCCTCACTCCCCGGCGATACCCCGGCCGCGACCCCCCTCTTCCCCCGGCACACCGAGACGCCCGCGACCCTGGCCGCCCGTCGCACCCCGCAGCCGGCCGGTGCTCCCACCGGGCCCCTGGGGGTGCTGCGGGGAGCCCGGCGCAACCTCGTCGCGGTGGGCGCCGGCGCACTGCTGGCGGCCGTACTCGGCACGGTGGTGACGCTGGGCGCCACGTCGGGCAGCGAGGACCCGGAGGGGCAGAACGTCACGACCGAACAGTCGGCGGACGAGGACGACGGCGGGAACGGCCTCCCCGCGGACGAGCCGTCCGACGAGCCGTCCACCGGCGGGGGCACGACCGGCGGCGGCTCCGAGTCCCGCGGCCCGTCCGGCACCGCCGGCCCGTCCGCGAGCAGCACCCCGTCCCCGGGCGCCTCGGGAACCGCGACGAGCCCGGGAACGGGCAGCCCGTCGAGCGGCAGCCCCAGCGACTCGCCGACGCAGGGCAGCCCGTCGCCGACGAAGAAGCCGCCGAAGCCGCCGACCACTCCGTCGAGCACGCCTCCCACGACTCCCACGGAGCCCACCCCCACCGAGCCCACCCCCACGGAGCCGACCCCCACCGAAACGGTGACGGAGCCGGAGACCTCCGACTCCGCCAGCGGCCCGGCGCAGACCGTCAGCGCGTCGGCCACGGAAGCCGGAAGCAGCTCGCCGACGACGGCCTGACAGCGCAGAACGCCGTGCGGGCCCGGAGACCGGGCCCGCACGGCGTCAGGGAGGCGACAGCCGCCCGGGGTCAGAACAGCCGCAGCTTGTCGTCCTCGATACCGCGCATCGCGTCGTAGTCGAGTACCAGGCACCCGATCCCGCGGTCGGTCGCCAGCACCCGGGCCTGCGGCTTGATCTCCTGCGCCGCGAACACACCCCGCACGGGCGCCAGATGCGGGTCACGGTTGAGCAGCTCCAGATAGCGGGTCAGCTGCTCCACGCCGTCGATGTCCCCCCGCCGCTTCAGCTCCACGGCCACCGTCGCGCCGTCCGCGTCACGGCACAGGATGTCGACGGGGCCGATCGCGGTCGGGTACTCACGGCGGATCAGGGTGTAGCCCTCGCCGATCGTCTCGATGCGGTCGGCGAGGAGCTCCTGGAGGTGCGCCTCCACACCGTCCTTGATGAGCCCCGGGTCGACGCCCAGCTCATGGGACGAGTCGTGAAGGATCTCCTCCATCGTGATGATCAATTTCTCGCCCGCTTTGTTCACCACGGTCCAGACGCCCTCGCTCTCACCGGCGCCCTCCTTCAGGGTGCACGGCGGGGACATCCAGTTGAGCGGTTTGTACGCCCGGTCGTCGGCGTGGATCGAGACGCTGCCGTCCGCCTTCACCAGGATCAGACGGGGGGCGGAGGGCAGGTGGGCGGTGAGCCGGCCCGCGTAGTCGACGGAGCAACGGGCGATGACGAGACGCATGGTCGGCAACGCTACTCGACGACCCGGGGTCCACGCGATTCCCGGACGCCTCCGCGCACACCCCTTGACGGGCGCGATCTGGCTTGCCCCTCTTTGAGACCGTTCGTTATTGGCCGGTTGTGTTCCCAATCTCCTGGTGCGGCCCGGACTGCGCCCTTACCGTGGAAGCAGGAGGTCGCCGTCTGTGTACGCAGCGTCGCCACCCTGCCCTGCCCGTAAGGCCCCGGCCACCTGTCGGGGTCGCGAGAGGAGAACCCATGTCGCTCGACGTCTCACCGGCGCTGTTGGAACAGGCCGAGCGAGGCGAGGTCGACGAAGCCGACTTCGTCGACTGCGTCCGGACCTCCCTGCCCTACGCATGGGAGATGATCAGCTCCCTGGTGGCCCAGCTGAAGGTGGACGGCGGAGAGTTCGCCGACAACCAGACGCCCCCGCCGGACGAGCAGGCACGTGGTCAGCTGCTGCGTGCGCTCGCGAGTGATGCGATACGCGGCGCGCTGCAGCGGCACTTCGGAGTGCGTCTGGCATTCCAGAACTGCCACCGCGTGGCGGTGTTCCCGCTGGACACCTCGGTCGACGAGCGGCTGGCCCGATTCACCTCGGTGAGAGGCCAGTTGCTCAACCAGTCGCCCGAACTACGGGACTGCTGAACGCTTCTGCTGCCGCTTCGGGCCGCGGGAGGTGCAACTGGCTCCGGGGCGGCAGCTCCCGCACCACCGCACCACCAGGACCACCAGCGCGAACGGGTCACTCCAGCAACGGCAGCACTTCCGTGCCCAGCCGCTGCACGTTCGTCTCCGTCGCCGCGAGATCACCGGACCCCTCGACCAGGAGGGCGAAGCGGGTGATGCCCGTGCGTTCCGCCGTGGCGGCCAGCCGGTCAGCGGCCAGACGGGGCGGGCCCACCGGATGCAGACCGCAGAGGAACTCCGTGTACGCGACGGGATCACGCATCACCCGGTGGCGGCCGTCGACCGTCACATGGGCGTCCAGCCCCTGGCGCAGCCAGCCGGGCATCGCCTTCACGAGCGTCTCCACGGCGTCCGCGGGACGGTCGGCGATCTGGGCCACCCCCGCGGACACATGTGCTACTCGCTCCACGACCTCCACCGGCTGGCCCGCCTCCAGGGCCGCCGATCGCCACAGAGCGACCATGCCGGCCTTCTCCTCGTCGCCGCAATGCATCCCGAGGAGCATCGGCAAACCCTTCGCAGCGGCGAGTTCCACGCTTTTCGGCGACGTGCACGCGACGATCACTTCAGGCCCCGGCGGACCGTCCCCGAGGAGCTCGTCGGCCCGGGGCACGACGGCCACCTCCCGGAAGCCGAAGCGCTCCCCACGGCCCGCCACGCGGGGCTTGTCCAGCCAGTCGAGCAGCAGATCCAGCGCCTCGGGGAAGCCCTTCTCGTACGCGTCGAGGCCTCCCTGGAACACCTCCAGGTCGACCCACGGACCACCACGCCCCACCCCGAGGGAGAAGCGCCCGCCGCTCGTCAGGTGAAGCAGCGCCGCCTGCTCGCCGAGCGCGACAGGGTGCTGGTTCGGCAGCACGCTCACCGCCGTGCCCACGCGGATCCTGCGGGTGCGGCCGAGCAGCAGGGCGGCCAGTGTCGTGGCGGACGGGCACACCCCGTACGGCACGAAGTGATGTTCCGCCAGCCAGACGGACTCGAGCCCCGACTCCTCCGCGACCTCCGCGGATCGGACGGCGCGGTGCAGGGCCTCACCCTGTCCCTGACCCGGGAACTGGGCTGCCAGTACGAACGTTCCTACGCGCATCGCCTTGTGCCTCCTTACGGCCGACGCGGTCTCCCCCTCCACTGGCAACAACGTCCGACACGTGCCAAAGGCACGGTCCACGAGGAAGTTGTTGCGATTTTCCGGTAACCCACTCGCTCCGCCGCAGCTCAGAAGCCCCACGCGCAACAGGCCGTCGGCCGATGCCTCTAGGCTGGACGGGACGATCCGCCCGTACCGCCGCCCCGTGAGGTGTCCCGTGTCCCCGCGCCGCAACCGCCCCCGAGGCGGCGAGAGTCCCATCGGCAACGCCCGAGAGCAGGCGGAGCGGTACGGCGGGGGAGGCGCCACGGAGAGCTGGCAGGGCGAGGAGTGGTCGGTGCGCCCGGTGAGCGGCGCGAGCGCCGCGGGCAAGCGCTACCGCTGCCCCGGCTGCGACCAGGAGATCCCCTCCGGGGTCCCCCATCTCGTCGCCTGGCCGGAGTTCGGCGGGATCGACGACCGCAGGCACTGGCACAAGGCCTGCTGGAACGCGAGGGACCGCCGCACCACACGGGTGCAGCGGTCCAGGAACGCTCCGCGTCACTGACGCGTCGGGCCGGGAAGGCCCCGGGGCACCGGCTCAGACGTCCCGGCGGTCCAGGGACGCGAACGCCCCGGCCATGGCCACGGCGGTCACACCGGTGATGACCCACAGCGGCTCCCAGCCCGTGGGGCCCGACGTGGTCACCGACGTGTCGTACATCGCCCCGAGCTGGTTGGGGATCGAGTACTCGAACAGGGCCTGCTGCACACCGGCCAGCGTCGGCGAGAACATGAACATCGCCAGCACGAGCGGGAGCAGTACCACCGCGATCATGATCGTGATGGCTCCGGCGGAGTGCCTGATGATCGCACCGAGCGCGAGCGAGAGCAGCCCGAGCATGGCGACGTAGGAGCCGACCCCGACGGTGGAGCGCACCCAGAAGCCCGTGCCGGGAGTTGCACCGTCGAGCATGGCCGTCTGCAGGACGCCGACGACCCCGGTGGTCACCGTGGTGATCGTGAAGGCGAGCAGGAAGAAGACGACCGACTTCGCGATCAGCATCCGCGCACGGCTCGGGCACGCGGTCAGCGTCGTACGGATCATCCCGGTGCCGTACTCGGACGCGATCGTCAGCACCCCGAGCGTGATCACGCAGATCGAGCCGAGCAGTACGCCGAAGAAGCCGAGGCTGAGCACCGGGGTGTCGTCCATGGGGGCGTCCGACACGTTCACGGCGATCGCGGTGAGCAGCCCGATGCCGATCAGCAGCACGATCATCACGCCGAGCGTCCACATCGTGGAGCGCACCGACCGGATCTTCGTCCACTCCGAGGCGATGGCGTCACCGAGGCCCGGAGTGCGTACGGGGATCGGTGAGGCGTACAGGCCTGCGGGGCCGCCCCAGCCCTGCTGGGGCTGCTGGGGTGCCTGGTGCGCCTGCGGCGGGGGCATCGTCATCGGGAGTCCTCGCTGGTCTTGTGCCCGGCCCGGTCGGCGGTGGGCGCGGGAACGGGTGCGTCGGCGTACGGGTTCTGTCCCGGGGGCGGCGGGGCGTACCAGCCCTGCTGCGGGATCTCCTGGGGCGGCCGGGGCGCGTATCCGGGCTGCCCGTAGCCCTCGGAGCCGGGCGGGCCGTACCCGGGCGGCGGCTGGAGTCCCTGCTTGGCGTCCGCCGTCGAGCGGTAGTCCACGGCGCCCTGCGTCATCCGCATGTACGCCTCCTCCAGCGATGCCCGGTGCGGCGAGAGCTCCCACAGCCGTACGTCCGCCGCGTGCGCCAGATCGCTGATCCGGGGGAGTCCGAGCCCGGTGATCCGCAGGGCGCCGTCCGGCTCGGGCATGACCTGCCCGCCCGCCTCCGTGAGCGCGGCGGTCAGCTTCTCCCGGTACTCCGGCCGGTCCGCCGGGACGCGTACCCGGGCGAAGTCCGCGGAGTTGGCCGAGATGAAGTCGGTGACGCTCATGTCGGAGAGGAGCTGCCCGCGGCCGATCACGATCAGATGGTCGGCGGTGAGTGCCATCTCGCTCATCAGATGACTGGAGACGAACACCGTGCGGCCTTCGGAGGCCAGCTGTTTCATCAGGTTGCGGACCCAGAGGATGCCCTCGGGGTCGAGCCCGTTGACCGGCTCGTCGAAGAGCAGGACCTGCGGGTCGCCGAGCAGCGCCGCCGCGATCCCGAGCCGCTGGCCCATACCGAGGGAGAAGCCCTTGGACCGCTTCTTCGCGACCTCCTGGAGCCCGACGACACCGAGGACCTCGTCCACCCGGGCCGCCGGGATACCCGCCAGCTGGGCCAGGCACAGCAGGTGGTTCCGGGCGCTGCGCCCGCCGTGCACGGCCTTGGCGTCGAGCAGCGCACCCACCTGGCGCGGGGCGTTGGGAAGGCTGCGGAAGGCGTGGCCGCCGATCGTCACGTGTCCGGACGTCGGCCGGTCCAGGCCGAGCATCATGCGCATGGTGGTGGACTTGCCCGACCCGTTGGGACCGAGGAACCCCGTGACGGCCCCGGGCCGCACCTGGAAGGAAAGGTTGTGCACGGCCGTCTTCGCGCCGTAGCGCTTGGTCAGGCCGACTGCCTCGATCATTCTCCAGCCCCATCGACTTATCTGTCGTCGGGGCCCAGGCCACCGGCCGCACGCCCCCCGTAAGAGTTAGGAGGATAACCAGCCGCCGGTGGTTCCGGCCAAGCCGTCGCGCGGAGCGCCGGCGTCCAGAGGGCCGCTCAGGCGTCCCGCTTCTTCAGCACGAGGTAGCCGCCGGCCAGTGCCGCCACCACCCACAGCGCCATGATCCCGAGCCCGGCCCACGGCCCGTACGGTGCCGGATCACTGTTCATGGCGTCCGGAACCACCTGCATGATCTTGGAGCCGGCCTGGTCGGGGAAGTAGCGGGCCACGCTCTTGGCACCCGGGACCGCGGAGAGGATCTGCGACACGAGGAAGAAGAACGGCATCAGGATGCCCAGCGACAGCATGGAGCTGCGCAGCATCGTGGCCACGCCCATCGAGAAGACGGCGATCAGGCCCATGTAGACGCCGCCGCCGAAGACCGCGCGCAGCACGTTCTCCGCGCCGATGTCCGTCCCCCGGTCGCCGAGCATGGCCTGACTCAGGAAGAAGGTCACGAAACTGGTGGCGAGACCGACCACCAGGGCCAGGACGCCCGCCACGGCGATCTTGCTGAAGAGGAACGACCCACGTTGCGGCACCGCCGCGAGCGAGGTGCGGATCATGCCCGAGCTGTACTCCGTACCCACCACCAGGACGCCGAAGACGACCATCGCCAGTTGTCCCAGGACCATCCCCGAGAAGCTGACGAACGTCGGGTCGAAGGTGGCCTGCTCGGCGGTGGAGAGATCGTCGAACTGGCTGTTCAGCAGGGCGCTCAGGGCCGCGCCCATGGCGACGGTGACGACGAACGCGCAGATCAGCGTCCATGTGGTCGACGAGACGGTGCGGATCTTCGTCCACTCGGAATTGAGGACCGCGGGAACCGATGCCATCGCCGTCACACCTCTTTCGTACGGACGTCGGACGTGCCGCCGCCGGCCTGCTGCTCGTTCCACCGGTCGCCCCAGTGCGGGCCCGCCTGCGGTGGTGGCTGCGCGTCGTCGCGCTCGGAGTGGGCGTGGTATTCCACGGAGCCCGCGGTCATCTGCATGAAGGCCTCCTCCAGGGAGGCCCGTTGGGCGCTGAGCTCGTGCAGCACGATCCCGTTCCGGCCGGCGAGCTCACCGAGCCGCTCCGGGGCCTCGCCGTCGATCTCCAGCGTGCCGTTGCCCGACTCGACCGCGACGACGCCCTCCGCGTGCAGGACGTCGCGCAGGCGCTCCTGCTCCGGGGAGCGCATACGCACGAAGCTGCGTGAGTTCTCGCGGATGAAGTCGGCCATCGAGGTGTCGGCGAGCAGCTTGCCCTGTCCGATCACGATCAGGTGGTCCGCGGTCAGAGCCATCTCACTCATCAGGTGCGAGGAGACGAAGATCGTCCGGCCCTCCGCCGCCAGGGCCTTCATCAGATTGCGGATCCAGTGGATCCCCTCCGGGTCCAGACCGTTGACGGGTTCGTCGAACATCAGGATCTCGGGATCACCGAGCAGGGCGGCGGCGATTCCCAGCCGCTGGCCCATGCCGAGGGAGAAGCCCTTGGACTTCTTCTTGGCCACCGCGCTCAGGCCCACCGTGTCCAGCACGTGCGAGACCCGGCTCGCCGGGATGCGGTTGCTCTGGGCGAGACACAGGAGGTTGTTGTACGCGCTGCGCCCGCCGTGCATCGACTTGGCGTCCAGGAGCGCCCCGATGTGCTTCAGCGGCTCCTGGAGTTCGCGGTAGTGGCGGCCGTCGATCCGCACGGTGCCGCTGGTCGGGTTGTCGAGGTCGAGCATCATCCGCATGGTCGTGGACTTGCCCGCGCCGTTCGGGCCGAGGAAGCCCGTCACCATGCCCGGTCTGACCCGGCATGACAGATGGTCGACGGCAACCTTGTTGCCGAAGCGTTTCGTGAGGCCGTCGAGCTCGATCATGCGCTCACGCTAGAACGGCCGCGCGCCCGGCGCCACCACAAAGGCGGAACCGGGCGCGCGAAAGATACGGCCGGTGTACGCGCCGTCGCGTCAGCGGGTCTGCTGCGCGGGGACCCCGCGCGTGGCGGAATCGTCCTCGGGGGAGCCCGCGGCGGCGACCGCGGCGCCCGTCAGCGTCGCCAGCATCTCGCGGACGTTGGTGAGCTGGGCGTTGATCGAGTCGCGGCGGTTGGTGAGCGCCGCCAGCTCGCGCTCCGACTCGCTGCGGATCCGGTCGGCCTTGGCGTTCGCGTCGGCCACGATGTCCTCGGCCTGACGCTGTGCCGTCTCCACCGTCTGACGGGCCCGGCGCTCGGCGTCCGTGCGGAGCTTCTCGGCCTCCAGGCGGAGCTGCTCGGCGCGGTGCTCGATCTCGGCGAGACGCTTCTCGGCCTTCGCCTGACGGGAGGCGAGGTCGCGCTCCGACTGGTCGCGGCGCTTGGCGAGGTTCGTCTCGAAGTCCGCGGCGGCCTGGGCGGCCTTGGCGCGGGTCTCCTCGAAGAGGGCGTCCGCCTCCTCGCGCTTCTGCTGGGCGTCCTTCTGGGCGTCGGTGCGCAGCGTGCTCGCCTCGCCCTTGGCCTTCTCGACGATGCGGACGCCTTCGTCCTCGGCCTTCGCCTTGCGCTCCGCTGCGAACGTCTCCGCGTCGTTGCGCACCTGCTGGGCGGCCGACTCGGCCAGCTCGCGGTGCTGCTCGGCCGCGCGGCGGGCCTCCTCACGCAGGTCCTTCGCCTCCTCCTCGGCGAGACGGAGGATCTTCTCGACGCGTGCGCCGAGCCCGGCGTACGACGGCTCGGCGTCGTTGACCTGGGCCTGGGCGTTCTGCGTCTCGAGGTGGAGCTCCTCGATGCGCTTTTCCAGAGCAGTGATACGGGCGAGGGCACTGTCACGGTCGGCGACGAGTTTGGTAATGCGGTCGTCCACCTGACCGCGGTCGTATCCACGTCGCACGAGCTCGAAGCCGAAGGGGGAGGAAGGGTCGCTCATGGGGTTCCTGTCGAATGAGACCGGTGAGGTGTTAGAGGGAATCCTAGGGGCCTGGGCGGCGTGTCAACGTGAAGATGCCGCTTTGGTATGGAGAATGACACCCCTTTTGAGTGGCTGCCCCCCGGAGTGCTTGCGACCCGAAGGGTTGAATGTTCATGGCGAACAGGTGAGCGGCTACCCGTCCGACGACTTGCCCCCGGACCGGTTCCCCGCCGCCGCGCCGGCCTTGACGCCCCCCGCGCCACCCCCCGACGACTTGCCCGTTCCGCCCGGAGCCTCGAAGGACTCCAACGCCTCCAGGACGTCCTGGACACGGGAGATCTCCGTATTGATGTCCTCACGCCTGCGGACCAGCAGGTCCAGCTCGCGACGGCCCTCGTCGACCATCTGCTTCGCCTCCGCCTCGGCGTCCGCGCGCAGTTTCTCGGCCGCCCGGGTCAGCTCGGCCTTCTTGGTCTCGGCCTCCTTGAGCAGCGACTCGGCACGCTTCACGGCGGCGATACGGACCTTGCTCGCCTCCGAACTGGCGTCCGCCAGCAGCTCCTTGGCCTTGGCCTCCGCCTCCGCCCGCTGCTCCGTCGCCGCCTTCATCAGCTTGTCGACGCGCTCACCCGCGGTCTTCATCTGCTCGGAGGTCTCGCGCCGGGCCCGCTCGTGCAGTTCCTCGATCTCGCTCTCGATCCGGGCCCTGAGCTCCTCCGCCCGTTCCCGGGTGGCGGTGGCGTCCCGGCGTGCGCCGACGAGCAGTTCGTCCGCGTCCGTACGGGCCCGCTCCACCAGGGTGTTGCCCTCGACCGTCGCCTCCGAGGTGATCCGGACGGCCTCGTTACGGGCGGCCCCGACCATCCTGTCGGCCTGCTCCTCGGCCTCGGTGGCGGCGCGCAGCGCCTCCTCCTGGGCCTTGCCGACGAGCTGGTCGGCCTGTTCGGCGGCGTCGGCACGGCGCTTCGCCGCGGCCTCGCGCGCCTCGTCCAGCAGCCGGTCCGCCTCCTGACGGGCCTCCGCGCGCACCTGCTCCGCCGCGGATTCGGCGTCGGCACGCATCCGCTCCGACTCCTCGCGGGTGCGGGCCGCGTGTTCCTGGGCCGAACCGAGGGTCCGCGCCGCCTCCGCCCGCAGCCGCTCCGCCTCGTCCGTCGCCTCCTGGAGGAAGCGTTCCGACTGCTCGGTGGCCTCGGTGCGGACCCGCTCGCTCTCGCTCGCCGCCTCCGCCATGAGCCGGTCGGCCTGCGCCGCCGCCTCGGAACGGATCCGGTTGGCGTCCTCCCTGGCCTCGGCGCGGGCGCGCGAGGCGTCCTGCTCCGCCGACGCGAGGGCGTCGGACACCTCCGTGCGGACCCGCTGGCTGTACTCCGAGGTGTCGGAGCGCAGCTTCTCCGACTCGGCGACGGCCTCGGCGACGGTCCGCTCGGCCAGGGCCTTCGCGGCCTCCGACTCCTCGTGCGCGACCCGGCGGACGCGGTTGGCGTCCTCGGTGGCCCGCTCGCGCTCGGCGTAGGCGTCGGACCTGACCCGGTCCGCCTCCTCCTGGGCCTCGGTCCTCGTCCGCTCCGCCGCGTGCTCGGCGGCGGAGCGCAGCCCGGCGATCTCCTCCTCGGCCTGCTCCTGCAGCCCGGCGACGGAGTCCCGCACCTGCTGGGCGGTCTGCTCGGCCGCGGACACCAGCTCGGTGGCCCGGCTCTCCGCCTCCTCGACCAGCCGCCGGGCCTCGGCCTGGGCCTCGTCGACCCGCTTGCGCGCGGAGGCCAGGAGCTCCTCGCTCTGCTCGCGCGCGCGCTCACGCTCCTGCTCCGCCTCGGCGCGCGCGGAGCCGAGTACCTCCTCGGCGGCACGGCGGCGCCGGTGCGCCTCCTCCTGGGCGGCGGCCAGAGCCTCGGCGGCCTCCGTGCCGACCCGCTCGGCGGCGGCCGCGGCCTCGGCGCGCACCCGGTCGGCGCTCTCCTGCGCCTCGCTCTTCAGCCGCTCGGCCTCGGCGGCGGCCTCGCTGCGCAGCCGCACGGCGACGGACTCGCCCTCGGCGCGCGACTGCGCGGCGTCGGCGGCGGCCTCGGTGCGGAGGCGGTCGGCCTCCGTCGTCGCCTGCTCCTGGAGCACACGGATCCGCTCGGCGGCCTCCGCACGCAGCCGCTCGGACTCCTCGCTCGTCTCGCGGCGGATCCGCTCCGCCTCCGCGCGCGCCTCGCCGAGCGCCTCCTCCGCGGAGGCGACCCGGGACTCGGCCTCGGTGTGCAGCCGGGCCAGCTCCTCGGCGGCCTCCGACCTGCGGGCCTCGACCCCGCGCTCGGTCTCCTCGCGCAGCGCCTCGGCCGCCGCCTCCGCGGCGGCGGTCAGGGCGGTGGCCTGCTCCTCGGCGTCGGCACGAAGCTTCTCCGCCTCGACGCGGCTGCGCTCCAGCGCCTCCTCGGCCTGCTTGCGCAAAGTGGCCGCGCGCTCGGCCGCCTCGGTCCTGACACGCTCGCTCTCGGCGCTCGCGGAGGTCCGCAGCTCCTCGGCGTCGGCCTTGGCCTTGGTGAGCAGCTCCTCGGCGGTGCGGGCGCCCTCCTCGAGCTGCTGGACGGCCTCGCGGCGCGCCTCGCCGCGGATCCGCTCGCCCTCGGCCACAGCCTCGGAGCGCAGCTGCTCGGCCTCGCCGCGGAGCCGGCGGGCCTCCTCCTGCAGCTCGACGGTCTTGGCCCGGTACTCCTTGGTGTCGTCCTTGGCCGCGCCCTTGAGCTGGTCGGCCTGCTCGGCGGCCTCACCACGCAGCCGGTCGGCCTCGGCCTCCGCCTCGCGGCGGATCCGGTCGGCCTCCTCGCCCGCCGCCCTGGTGGTGGACCTGGCGTCGTCGGAGGCCTTGGTCAGGACCTCCTCGGCACTGCGGGCGGCCTTCGCGAGCTGGGCCGCGGACTCCTCGGCGGCCAGGGTGCGGGCCTTCTCGGCGGCCTCGGCCACCACCCGCTCGGCCTCCGCCCGGGCGTCGACGAGCGCGCGCTCGGCCTCTTCCTTGAGCGTCTCGGCCTGCTTCGTGGCCTCGCCGACCAGCCGGGCGATCTCGGACCTGGCCGTACGGGTGCGCTGCTCGTTCTGCGACTCGGCGCCGGCCAGCCGCTTGACTGCGGCCTCCTTCGCCTCGGCGAGGACCTTCTCGGCCTCCAGCCTGGCCTCGCGCAGCCGGGTCTCGGCCTCCTGCATGCGCTGCTCGGCGGTCCGGTTCAGCTCCGCGGTCTGCTGCCGCGTCTGCTCGGTCTCGGCGGTGGCCGTCGTCCGCAGCTGCTCGGCGTGACTCGTGGCCTCCTGCGCCTGCGTGGAGGCGGCGCCCAGGAGCCGCTCGGCGTCCCTGCGGGCCCGCAGCAGCGTGGCCTCCGCCTCGGCGCGGGCCGCCTCCGCCTCGGAGTTGAGGCGCCGGCGGGTCTCGTCGGCGAGCCGGGCCGCCTCGGAGCGGGCGGCGGCCAGTGACTGCTCGGCCTCCGCGCGCGACTCGTCCAGGAGGCGGCGGGCCTGCGACTCGGTCCTGGCCCGCAGCTGCTCGGCCCAGGCGACGTTCTCGTTGACGTGGGACTCGACGGTCTGCCGGCGTTCGGCCAGTTCCTGGTCGAGCCGCTGACGCCGCTGCACGGCTTCGGCGTGCAACTCCGCCTGGAGCCGGGCCTGGTGCTCGGCGTGCTCCTGCAGGATCCGCTGTGTCTGCGCCCTGGCCTCACGCAGTTCGCGCTCGGCGTCCGTGCGCAGCTGGTCGGCCTGGATCTGGGCGTTGCGGAGCATCTGTTCGGCCTGGTAGCCGATGTCCGCGCTGTCGTGTGCGGGACGGGTCGCCAGATTGCGCCGCGCCTCGTGCAGCTTGGCGCGCAAGACCTCGACCTGGTAACCGAGGTCCTCGGCGTGCTGGACGGCCTTCTCCCGGTCGGTCCTCAGCCGGTCCATCTCGGCTTCGAACCGCGAGAGATGGTCGTCGTCAGCTCGGTGGCTCTGCTGGCTCTCGTAGCCCCGCACTGCGCGGTCCCATCCTTCCCCGAGCTCTCAATTTCCCCAGCTCTCGACTTCGTTCGAGCAGGGGATGCCCACTGAGCAGGGGAGGCCCCGACCCTGTCGCAATTCTCCATACGAGTACCGCTCGCCGGCGAGCGGTTCCCTGGGGAATGGTGACAGATGAACGGCGGGGACGCGGCACGGCCCCGACCCGGCCCCGGCCCGGAACCGCCCACTCTACCGGCCCGGGTGAGGGCCGGGTCAGTGCTCCGGCGCCGAGGTGACCAGTTCGGTCAGTACACCGTGGCAGTCCTTGGGGTGGAGGAAGGTGATCCTGGAGCCCATCGACCCGGTCCTGGGCTCGTCGTACAGCACCCGGACGCCCTTCCCCCGGATGTCCGCGGCGTCCCCGTCGACGTCCGCGGTCCCGAAGGCGATGTGGTGCACGCCCTCACCGTTCTTCGCCAGCCACTTGCCGACCGCCGAGTCCTCACGGGTCGGTTCGAGGAGCTGGAGGTAGGAAGCCCCGCCGTCCGAGGTGTCGTTGATCTTCAGCATCGCCTCCCTGACACCCTGCTCCTCGTTGATCTCGGAGTGGTGCACTTCGAAGCCGTAGGTCGCACGGTAGAACTCCACCGTCTTGTCGAGGTCGAAACAGGCGATTCCGATGTGGTCGATTCGCGTCAGCATGGAACCAGTGCAGCGCCCCGGGGATGGTTACGCAACGTGCGCGCGATCACACCCACTGCCGGATGACGGGCGCCGTACCGCTCAGTACATTCAGGTAAACCCTCGTTCACAACCGATCCCAAGGGGCTGCGCCTCATGTCAGGAACGACCGGAACCACCTCAGTGATCGTCGCGGGTGCGCGGACGCCCATGGGCCGTCTGCTCGGCTCGCTGAAAAGCTTCTCCGGAGCCGACCTCGGAGGCGTGGCCATCAAGGCGGCGCTGGACCGGGCCGGGATCGGCGGGGACCAGGTCCAGTATGTGATCATGGGCCAGGTGCTCCAGGCCGGGGCAGGGCAGATCCCGGCACGCCAGGCGGCCGTCAAGGCCGGAATCCCGCTGAACGTCCCCGCGCTCACCGTCAACAAGGTGTGCCTGTCGGGACTCGACGCGATCGCCCTGGCGGACCAGCTGATCCGCGCCGGCGAGTTCGACGTCGTGGTGGCCGGCGGCCAGGAGTCCATGACCAACGCCCCGCACCTGCTCCCGAAGTCCCGCGAGGGCTACAAGTACGGTGCCGTCGAGATGCTCGACTCGATGGCCTACGACGGCCTGACGGACGCCTACGAGAACATCCCGATGGGCGAGTCCACCGAGAAGCACAACACCCGCCTGGGCCTGGCCCGCGCGGAACAGGACGAGATCGGGGCCCTGTCCCACCAGCGCGCCGCCGCCGCCCAGAAGAACGGCATCTTCGAGGCCGAGATCACCCCCGTCGAGATCCCGCAGCGCAAGGGCGACCCGGTCCTCTTCTCCAAGGACGAGGGCATCCGTCCCGAGACGACCGCCGAGTCCCTCGGCAGGCTGCGCCCCGCCTTCACCAAGGACGGCACGATCACCGCGGGTACCTCCTCGCAGATCTCCGACGGCGCCGCCGCGGTCGTCGTCATGAGCAAGGCCAGGGCTGAGGAGCTGGGCCTGGACTGGATCGCCGAGATCGGCGCCCACGGCAACGTGGCGGGTCCGGACAACTCGCTCCAGTCGCAGCCGTCGAACGCCATCAGGCACGCCCTGAAGAAGGAGGGCATCGGCGTCGAGGACCTGGACCTGATCGAGATCAACGAGGCCTTCGCGGCCGTCGCGGTCCAGTCGATGAAGGACCTCGGCGTCACCTCCGACAAGGTCAACGTGAACGGCGGCGCGATCGCGCTCGGCCACCCGATCGGCATGTCGGGCGCCCGTGTGGTGCTGCACCTGGCGCTGGAGCTGAAGCGGCGCGGCGGCGGCACCGGGGCTGCGGCGCTGTGCGGCGGCGGTGGCCAGGGCGACGCGCTGATCATCCGCGTACCGGGCAAGTAGCGGACCGTACGAGCGAGCGAGGAGGCCGAGCGTGAAGGTGGACGTCCCCACCCTGGTCGAGCAGGCGCGTGAGGGCAGGCCGCGTGCGGTGGCCCGGCTCATCTCCCTGGTGGAGGGAGCGTCGCCGCAGTTGCGCGAGGTGATGGCCGCCCTGGCTCCGCTCGCGGGGCACGCGTACGTCGTCGGCCTGACCGGATCGCCGGGTGTCGGCAAGTCGACCTCGACCTCGGCGCTGGTCTCCGCCTACCGCAAGGCCGGCAAGCGCGTCGGGGTCCTGGCGGTCGACCCGTCGTCCCCGTTCTCCGGGGGCGCGCTGCTCGGGGACCGGGTCCGGATGTCGGACCACGCCTCGGACCCCGGGGTCTACATCCGCTCGATGGCCACCCGCGGTCATCTGGGCGGCCTCGCGTGGTCGGCACCGCAGGCGATCCGGGTGCTGGACGCGGCGGGCTGCGACGTGATCCTCGTGGAGACGGTGGGGGTGGGCCAGTCGGAGGTGGAGATCGCCTCCCAGGCCGACACCTCCGTCGTCCTCCTCGCCCCCGGCATGGGCGACGGCATCCAGGCGGCGAAGGCCGGAATCCTGGAGATCGGCGATGTGTACGTCGTCAACAAGGCCGACCGGGACGGTGCGGACGCCACCGCCCGCGAGCTGAACCACATGCTGGGCCTGGGTGAGTCCCGGGGGCCCGGCGACTGGCGGCCGCCGATCGTGAAGACGGTCGCCGCCCGGGGTGAGGGCCTGGACGAGGTGGTCGAGGCCCTCGAGAAGCACCGGGCGTGGATGGAGGAGCACGGGGTCCTGGCCGAGCGGCGCACGGCGCGCGCGGCCCGCGAGGTCGAGACGATCGCCGTCACCGGGCTCCGGGAGCGGATCGCCGATCTGCACGGCGACCGCCGGCTGGACGCGCTGGCGGAGCGGATCGTGGCCGGAGCCCTGGACCCCTACACGGCCGCCGACGAGCTGGTCGCGGGACTCACCGGCGAGGACTGACGAGCTCCCGGGCGGCGTGCGGGCCGCCCGGGAACCGTCGCCGCCCGCTCGGTGAGGGGCCGCGATTCCCACCTGACGGGCCGTGAGAACATGCGCCACGGCGGGGCGCGCGCGGTGCGCGTCCCGGGTCGTGGAACCCCGGGGGGACGCATGCTGGAGCCGTTGCGGGAGGACTCGCCGAGACGCATAGGGCCGTACGCCGTCCTTGCCCGTCTCGGTGCGGGCGGCATGGGTGAGGTCTTCCTGGGCCTGCGGGACGGTCCCGGCCCCGAGCCGGACGGCAGTCCCGTCGCCGTGAAGACGGTCCGCCGGGACGTCGCCCAGGATCCCGGTTTCCGGCAGCGGTTCCGCCGTGAGATCGCCGTCGCCCGCTCGGTGACCGGACCCGCCCTCGCCCCCGTCCTGGACGGCGACGCCGAGGCGGACGTGCCGTGGCTGGCCACGGGTTACGTCGCGGGGCCGACTCTCTCCGCCGCCGTCCGCCGGTCGGGCGCGCTGGGCGAGGAGGAGGTCCGGATGCTCGGCGCGGAGCTCGCCCGGGCCCTGGAGACCGTCCACGCGGCGGGTGTCGTGCACCGGGACGTGAAGCCCGGCAACGTCCTCCTCGCCGCCGGCGGGCCGCGCCTGATCGACTTCGGGATCGCCCGTGGCGCGGGCGCCGCCCAGCTCACCACCACCAGCCGCATGGTCGGCAGCCCCGCCTTCATGTCACCCGAGCACGTGGCGGGCAGCGGACGCGTCGTGCCCGCCTCCGACGTCTTCTGCCTCGCGTCCCTCCTGTGTTTCGCCGCCACCGGCCGCGACCCGTTCGGTGACGGTCCCGTCGCCGCCGTGCTGTACCGGGTGAAGTACGTCGAGACCGACCTCGACGGGGTGCCCGGCGCCCTGAGGGCGGTCCTCCAGGACTGCCTGGTGGCCGACCCCTCCGCCCGCCCCACGCCCGCCGTTCTCGCCGCCCGCCTCGCACCCGAGGGCTCGGTGCGCTGGCCCGCCCCGGTCACGGCCCACATCGCCGGGTACGAGCGGGAACTCGCCTCCCTGCGGGCACTGGGCGGGCCGCTCCTGCCCCTCCGCACGCCGACCCAGGGGGCCGCGGGCGCCGCGACGCCGGCCGGTCAGCGACCCACCCCGGGACCCGGTGCGACACCGGTGGACCAGCTGCCCACGCAGGGCCCCGGGCTGCCGCCCGAGGCCGCCCCGGGCCGTCCCTCCCGCCGTCGCCGCCTCCTGGGCGCCGCCGTGGCCGCCGTCGTCGTCGCGGCGGCCGTCACGGGGGCCCTGCCGGCCCTGTGGGACGGCGGCGAGGACGGGGGCGGCCCGCGAGGGACCACCCCCGCGCAGGCCGGGCCCACCGGCTGGAAGCCGTGGCACGCCACCTTCGCCGGCACCCCGCTCGGCTGCGCGGCCGGCCAGGACGTGGTGGTCTGCCGCACGGCCGACGGGGGCTACGAGGCGCTCTCCTCGGCCGACGGCGGGAAGCGCTGGGACTTCGCCTCGGTCGAGGAGCCGGGGGACGGGGATGCCCGGATCAGCCCCAGCGGTCAGTTCTTCATGCCGGGCGGTTCCACCCTCCCCCTGGTCCACGAGGACTCGGTCTACTTCGCCACCGGCAACCGGCTCCTGGCCGTCGACGCCGGAACCGGAGGGACCCGATGGGAGGTCCGCGCCGGCGGTGCCCACATGCCGCAGAGTTCACCGCAGGCCGCGGACGGGCTGGTCTTCGCCGCCGGCGGCGACCTGCCCGAAGGGTCCGGGCTCGCCGCCTTCGACGTCCGGGACGGCACGGAGAAGTGGCGCAGACCGCTCGCCGGCGACGGCCTGTCGAAGGCCGAGAGGGGCGATTTCTGGCCACTGGGCGCCCGCGACGGGGTGCTCTACGCGAGCGACGAGAACGGCCTGCGGGCCTTCCGCGCCGAGGACGGCAAGGAACGGACCGCCGGATGCCCCCGGGAGACCCCGGCCGACCTCGCTGTCCACTGCGTGCGATCCGGGGACGGAACCGGTGAGGAGGACCCGCCGCCCGGAGTCGGCGAGGACGCGGCCGTGGTCGCGGAGACGGACCGCCTGACCGTGTACAGGACGGGGAACGCCGAGGGCGGGGCCGCGGACGGGCCGGGCGCGGGCGAGGCGCGAGAACCCGAGATCGTGCTCGTGCGCAGGGGCGACGGGACGGTGCTGAAGCGCTACGGCCTGGGCAAGGACGCCGAGGCGCGGAAGAAGAACCCGGTCTCGGCCCCGGTCGTGGCCGACGGCACCCTCCTCTGGGCGGACACCGGCGCACTCACCAGCGTCGAGCTGGGTGACGGGGACACGCCGGGGCCGCTGCGCCGCACCCCGATCGCGGACGTGCCCGTCCCCGCTGTGGAGGAGCCGTACGACCCCGACTTCGGGATCGCGCTGGGCAAGGAGAACAGGCCGCCGGAGGTCTTCCCGGCCGGCGGGGTCGTCCACATCGTCTACCGCCACGGCTTCGCCGTCTCCCTCGCGCTGCCCGGACGGAGCTCATGATCGAGCCACTTCTCCCCGGCGGCCGCACCCGCGTCGGCCCCTACCGGCTCCTGGGACGGCTCGGCGCGGGCGGCATGGGCGAGGTGTACCTGGCACGCGCGGACGCCGCGCCGCCCGCCGGCGCCGGCCCGTCCGCCGGGCTGGTCGCCCTCAAGACCGTGCTGCCCGGGCTCGACCTGGACGACGGCTTCCGGATCCGCTTCCGCCGGGAGATCGCGGCGGCCGGTGCCGTGCGCAGCCGTCACACCGCGGCCCTGGTGGCCGGGGACGCGACGGGTGCGGCGCCCTGGCTCGCCACCGAATACGTGCCGGGACCCTCGCTCGCCGAGGCGGTCTCCCGCGGCGGACCGCTGCCCGAAGCCGTGGTCCGCGTCCTCGGTGCGCGCCTCGCCCTGGCCCTCGCCGACATGCACGCGGTCCGGGTGCTGCACCGCGACCTGAAGCCGGGCAACGTCCTGCTGGGCGCCGACGGCCCCAAGGTGATCGACTTCGGGATCGCCCAGGCCTTCGAGGCCACCCAGCTCACCCGGACCGGGGTGGTGGTCGGCAGTCCCGGCTACATCTCGCCCGAACACGTCAACGGCTCGACCGCTCTGGTCCCGGCCTCGGACGTGTTCTGCCTCGGGGCGGTGCTGGCGTTCGCGGCGTGCGGACGCGGCCCCTTCGACGACCCCGACATGGCGGCGGTCATCTTCCGGATCGCGCACGGTGAGCCCTCGCTCGACGGCGTACCACCCGGGTTGCGGCCCGTGATCGAGCGCTGCCTCGCCACCCGTCCCGAGGACCGGCCGGTTCCGGCCGAGCTCGCTGGGCTGCTCGCGCCGGGCGGGGTCCCGGAGCCCTTCCCGTGGCACCCGGCGGTGCGCGAGCGGTGCGCGGCGCACGCGGAAGCGGCGCTGAGGTGTGCCGGGTCGGTGCCGGCGGTCCCGCCACCACCGGCCGCCCGCCCCGTGCCGCCGGAAGCTCCCGTACCCGCCCGGAGGCGTGGTCCCCTGGTGGCCGTGGCCGCGCTCGTGGTGGCCGTCGCGGCGCTCGGCGCCGTACTGCTGCCCGGGCTGCTCGACGGTGACACCCCGGCCGCCGGCCGGCCCGGGGGAGCGGCTTCCCCGTCCGCCTCCGCGGCCTCGGAGGGGCCCACGGTGGTGCCCGCGGCGGACGCCGGCCGCACCGACGACTTCGGGGCCCTCGGCGCGGACCTCTCCGCGCGCCCGGCGGGATGGAAACCCTGGACGACCGGCAAGGACGTGGGCGAGTACGGCTGCGTGCTGTCGGCGGGGACCCTGGTCTGCTCCGGCGGGCGGGGCGTCACCGCCCTCGACGCGGCGACGGGCGAAGAACGCTGGAACGTCCCGGAGAAGTCCGGCTCCCGGACCGGCACGGACGGCCGGTCGATCGCCGCGGTGGTGGACGGCACGGTCTACGCCTTCGTGCGGGACGACCTCGTCGGGCTGCGCCTGGCCGACGGCAAGGAGGTGTGGAAGCGCCCCCTGCCGGACGGCCGCCTGGGGACGGGCGCGGTGTACGCGGACGGAGTGATCTACTACGTCTCCAGGGTCGCGGGAGGCTCGGCCGGCCGACTGGTCGCCCAGCAGATCACCGGCGAGGGGAAGCCCGAGAAGTGGGGCGCCGACTACGACGAGTTCCAGTTCACCCTGCTGGCGGGCGACGGCCGGGTGGTCGCCGTGGGGAGCGACATCCGGGTCTTCGACGCGAGCTCCGGCAAGCGGCTGCCGGGCGTCGGCAAGGAGGACACGGAGTGCGGCCATCCCGTGCTCAAGGCCGGCGAGCTGATCTGCGTCGCCCGGGACGGCCTCACTGTGACCGGTCTCTCCGCTCCCGCCGCCCGGCGCACCCTGGCCCGGGGGATGGAGGGCGCGATGAAGCCCGCCGTCACGGCGGACGGCACGGTGGTGGTCTCGGCGCCCGGTGAGGTCAGGGCGTTCCGGCTCCGTGACGGCGAGGAGCTCTGGCACCACGTCGACACCCTGCTGGACGAGGCGGCGGGGAACGTGTCGGTCGTGGGCTCCAGGGCCTTCGTCCACGCGGACGTCACGGTCAGCGCCCACGAACTGGACGAGCGCGGCGCGAACCCTCCCGCCACCGGCAAGACGTTCGCGCTGCCCATCGGCGGTGCCCCGCCCTCCCTGATCGCCGTCGGCGACGCGCTGTTCCTCGCCTCGCCCGACGACGGCACGGTCCTGTCCGGTATCGCCCCCTGAGGAGCACCGGACAGGACCGCCCGGGGCCCGGCGGGTCAGTCGTCGTCGTTGTTGTCGCTGTCGTTGGTGTCGTCGTTGTCGTCGTGGTCCGCGGTGACCTTGCCGCTCTTCGCGTCGACGTGCAGTTCGTGCTGCTTGCCGTCCTTGCCGTCCTTGCCGTCCTTGCCGTCCTTGCCCACGACGTCGACGTCCCACCGCAGCGCACCGCGCTCGCCCTCGGCCCCGTCGTCACCGTCGTCGTCGAGGTCCACCGACGTCACCGTGCCGGGCTGCGCCCCGAGGGCCGCCTTCACCGCCGCGTCCAGGGACACGGCCGCCGAGCGGGGCGCGTGCCGGTCGCGGTCGTCGTTGTCGTCGTCCTCGCGGTCGGACAGGACCTTGCCGTTCCGCGCGTCCACGGTCACGTCGTGCCAGACCTTGTCGGAGCCGTACACGTCGAGCTCCCAGACGGTGCGGTCGCGGTCGTCGTCGTCGAGCTCGGCACCGGTGACCGTGCCGGGGACGGACTTCAGCGCGGCGCCGACGGCCTCGTCCACGGTGAGCCGCGCGGTCCGCTGCTCCCCGGTGGCTCCGGGGGACCGCTCGGCCGCGGTCGTCCGGCCGTCCTCCCCGTTGCCGTCGGAGTCCGCGAAGGCCGCGGTCGCGGCGAGCCCGCCGCCGGCCAGTACGGCCGCGGTGAGGGTGGCGACGGCGATGTTGCGCTTCATGGTGGGTTCCTCCCGATGGGATGTGCCGGATCGTGCTGAGCGACGGGAACCACACTGGCCCGGCGATGCTGAACGCAGCCTGAAGCCACCTGAAGGCTTCTTCAGCTCCGGTTTGCGAAGCTGTCCCCATGCGCCTGTTGATCGTCGAGGACGAGAAGCGTCTCGCCACGTCCCTCGCGAGAGGACTCACCGCCGAGGGCTTCGCCGTGGACGTCGTGCACGACGGTCAGGAGGGCCTGCACCTGGCCGGCCAGGGCGTCCACGACCTCGTGGTCCTGGACATCATGCTGCCCGGCATGAACGGCTACCGGATCTGCGCCGCCCTGCGCGCGGCGGGGCACGAGATGCCGATCCTGATGCTGACCGCCAAGGACGGGGAGTACGACGAGGCGGAGGGCCTCGACACGGGCGCCGACGACTACCTGACCAAGCCGTTCTCCTACGTCGTGCTCGTCGCCCGCGTCCGGGCGCTCCTGCGCCGCCGTGGCGGTTCCGCCTCGCCGGTGCTGACCGCCGGAACGCTGCGGATGGACACCGCCGCCCGCCGGGTGCACCGTGGCGACGAAGAAGTCGCGCTCACCGCCAAGGAGTTCGCCGTCCTGGAGCAGCTGGTGCAGCGGGCCGGCGAGGTGGTCAGCAAGGCGGACATCCTGGAACACGTCTGGGACTTCGCCTACGACGGCGACCCGAACATCGTCGAGGTCTACGTCAGCACCCTGCGCCGCAAACTCGGCGCCGACTCGATCCGTACGGTGCGGGGCGCCGGCTACCGGCTGGAGGCGCCATGAGGTCCGTACGGGCCAGGGCCGCCCTGGGCGCCACCCTCGTCGTCGCCGTCGCCCTGACGGTCGCCGGACTGGCGGTCCTGGCGGTCCTGCGGGGCAATCTGACGGACAGAGCGGGCCTGGAGGCCGAAGTGGCCGCCCGGGAGGTGGCCGGGGAGCTGGCGCTGGGAACGGCGTACGCGGAGCTGGAGCCCGGCGACGAGGACACCCACCCCGTGCAGGTGACCGACGAGGCGGGGCGCGTGGTGGCCGTCTCCAAGGACCTGGAGGCCATCTCCGGGACCGGCACGTCAGGGGTCGTACCCGTGTCCCCGGCCCCGGCTCCCGGCCCGGGCGACGGAGACGACGACGATGACGACGGCGGGCACGACCCCGCACGCGGCGAGGTCTCCACCGACGCGCCGGACTTCGCGAACGGCACCGCGACCGTCGACGGCGAGACGGCGGACTACCGCTTCGCCTCGGTCGAGGCGACCACCGAGCAGGACATCACCCTGACCGTCCACGCGGGCGCCCCGCTCGCCGCCGAGCAGGAGGCCGTGAACACCGTGCGCACCTCCATGCTGACCGGGCTGCCCCTCATGCTGCTCGTCGTCGCGGGGGTGACCTGGCTGGTCACACGGCGGGCCCTGCGCCCGGTCGAGGGCATCCGGCGTGAACTGGCCGCCATCACCGCGTCCGAGGACCTCGGCCGCCGCGTCCCCGAGCCGGGCTCGCGGGACGAGATCGCGCGGCTGGCCCGCACGACCAACGAGACCCTGACCGTCCTGGAGGCCTCGGTCGACCGGCAGCGGCGTTTCGTCGCCGACGCCTCGCACGAACTGCGCAGCCCGATCGCCTCGCTCCGCACCCAGCTGGAGGTGGGTGCGGCCCACCCGGAGCTGCTGGACGTGCCCGGCGCGGTCGCCGACACGGTACGGCTCCAGGCGCTGGCCGCCGACCTGCTGCTGCTCGCCCGGCTGGACGCCGGGGAGCGGCCGGGGCTCACACCGGTCGACCTCGGCGCGCTCGTCCGTGAGGAGGTCTCCCAGCGAGCGGCGGACCGGATCCCGCCGGAGGTGTCCGTCGCGGCGGCCGGGCCACTCGAGGTGACCGGTTCACGCGGCCAGCTGGCCCGGGTGGTCGGCAACCTCCTGGACAACGCCGAGCGGCACGCCGCGCGCTCCGTCGGCGTGTGCGTGCGGGCGGACGGCGGCGACGTGCTCGTGGAGGTGACCGATGACGGGTCCGGCGTGCCCGAGGCCGAACACGACCGGATCTTCGAGCGCTTCGTGCGCCTGGACGACGCCCGCAGCCGCGACGACGGCGGGGCGGGGCTGGGTCTCGCCATCGCCCGTGACGTGGCCTCCAGGCACGGAGGCACACTCACGGTGGGTACGGCTCCGGGCGGCGGCGCGCTCTTCACCCTGCGGCTGCCCGGCCGGGAGCCGGCGGCGGGCCGGGGCTGAGAGCGGCCCGTGCTACGGCTTGCCGCGCCGGCCGCGCAGATGTTCCGCGATCGGGGTCAGCGCCGAGTGCAGTCCTGCGAGCTCCTCCGGTGAGAGCAGGTCCATGAAGTGCCTGCGCACCGACTCGACATGGTGCGGTGCGACCTTCCGCATGGTCTCGCCGCCCGCGTCCGTGAGGACCGCGAACAGTCCGCGCCGGTCCGACTCGCAGTGCTCGCGCCTGACCAGGCCGGCGTTCTCCATGCGGGTGATCTGGTGCGAGAGCCTGCTCTTGGACTGCAGGGTGGCGGAGGCGAGATCGCTCATCCGCATGCGCTGGTCGTCGGACTCCGAGAGGTTGACCAGGATCTCGTAGTCGTTCATGGTCAGGCCGAACGGCTGGAGGTCCTTCTCCAGCTGGTGTGTCAGCAGCCTGCTGACGTCCAGGTGCGTGCGCCAGGCGCACTGCTCAGCATCGGTCAGCCAGCGGGTGGCCGTCTCGGTCTCCATGTATCGATTCTACCTAAGATGTTGAAAGCCGGACGAAGTCTGGGAGTGTGACCCCGCGCACGCGCCTGCCGGACGTCACACTCCGCAGACTACCGTTCACAGCCCGAAGCGACGCTGGAGGTCCCCCAGCTGTCCGGGCATGCGGGGCGTGGAGCCGTGTTGACCGCCGGCCCCCGGTCCGCCTCCGGGCACGCCCGGCTCGTGCGGGACGGCGCCCGTCGCCTGCTCGGGCATGAGCAGTTCGGTCGACTGGAGCAGGACCGTGCCCGCCCCGACGAACTCGAACTGGTGCTCCTCGCCGGAGGTGCCGCCGATCCCGGTCAGCGCACGCAGGCCGCCCATCACGCCCCTCATGTAGCCGTGGTCGTAGTGGTGGCACGGTGAGGGGCAGTCCGCCCATCCCACCAGCGCCTGCGGGTCCACGCGCAGCGGCGGCTCCATGAAGACCACCGGGCCGTTGGACGCGGCGACGAACTTCCCCGTCCCGATCAGGGTCAGGAAGCCCGGCACGATCGACTGCTTCAGCGCCAGCGTCGGCTGGTAGGCGAGCAGGTTGCCGGACCGGATCGTCAGATTGCCGTCCTCCAGGTCGAAGGAGTTGACGTCGAAGGCCCGGTCGGCGAGGAGCATCTTGCCGCTGCCCTCGGCCACCACCCAGTCGCTCGCGTGCAGTGGGGAGTGGAAGCTCGTACGGACGAGCCGCTCGAACCGCCCGTGCCCGATGCCGTTGAAGTCGATCTGCCCGTAGTAGGCGATCATCTTGCCCTTCTGCAGGAACCACTGGCTCCCCTTGAGCTCCACGCAGAAGGTGTAGGCGTTGACGTTGTCGTCCGACGGCAGCGTCGTCGGGTCGAAGGCCCCCTCGGGCCCGGCGCCCGTGGCGGGGCCCCGATCCGGCATGCTCACAGCTTCTCCTCCGACGCCTGGACGTACACCGCTCCGCTGCCGCTGAGCTCCAGCTGGAACGCCTCACCGGAGCCGCGCCCCACCATGTCGCGCCAGCCGAGGGCGGTGGACAGCTTGTTGGTCACGTCCCCGTGGTGGGCGACATAGGCCTGCGGGTCCACATGGACCGGCCGGCCCGGCGTGATCGGCAGTTCGATCACACCGCCGTGCGCCATCACGGCGACCGCGCCGTGGCCCTTGAGCGTCGTCGTGAACAGGCCCTGGCCCGTCACCTGGCCGCGCACCATGCCCATCACCCCGCCCTGCGAGCCCATGAACAGGGTGCCCTGCCGGAGCGTCCCGTCGAAGGCGAGCAGCCGGTCGGCCTCCACGCAGAGGGTGTCACCCGCCAGGTCGATCACCTGGATGTGATGACCGCCGTGGCCGAACATCACCGTGCCGCTGCCCTCGACCGTCATCAGGGGGGTCGCCTCGTTCGCCACCCGCCGGCCGATCATCGACCCCAGGCCGCCCTGCCCGCCCTGGATGTCCGGGGTGAACGAGACGTCCCCCCGGTACGCGAGCATCGCGCCGCGCTGGCTGTAGATCGTCCGGCCGGGGGCCACCACGGCCTCGACCATCTTCGAGTTGATCTCACGGAAAGGCATCAGGCATCGCCCCCGACGGTGTTCCGCTCGCTGGGCTGCACGTAGACGAGGCCGTCGCCCTCGAAGCGGATCTGGAAGGACTCGCCGGAACCCTCGCCCATGAACGTGCGGAAGTTCACCCCGGACTGGAAGTGCTGCTGGAGTCTGCCCTGGTGGGCGATGTAGGCGCCGGGGTCCACGCTCAGCGGGTACCGGGGCGTCACCCGCAGCACCACGGCGGAGCCGTCCGACGTGATCGCGGCCTGGCCGGTGCCCTCGACGGTCGTGGTGAACAGGCCGTTGCCGCTCGCGCCGCCGCGGAGGCCCGTGAACGAGGTGCCGGTGCGCAGTCCGGCGTCCGAGGCCAGCAGGTTGCTCGCCTCGACGTACAGCGTGTCGTCGCGCAGCGACACGAGGTTGATCTCGCTCGCGCGGTCGGCGAAGTAGCAGGTGCCCTGCCCTCTCACCTCCATCATCTCCATCTGCTCGCCGGTCAGCCGGCGGGTCACCATCCCCCGGAGGCCCTCACCGCCGCCCGACATCTTCTTGAAACCCATCCGGCCGTCGTACGCGACCATCGAGCCGTTCTTCGCCTTGACGGCATCGCCTGTCAGGTCGACGGCGAGCGTCTTGCTGCCTTGGAGTCGGAACATCGCCACGGTGCGACGTTAGCCGCACGGGACCCCGCCGGACAGAGCCCGGTGGCTGATCCGGACCCCGACATGACCCTGATATGCGCTGATTCGCGCAGCGGCGGCCGGACGCGGACCCCCTGCCCCGGAGAGCCGGCAACGATGCCACAATGGCTCTGCTTGTGCCTGCGTTCACAAGCCGACACGCCCCTCCCACCGAAGGTGCCCTCGTGGACATCAAGACCGCTTCCGCCCTGCACCGGCTGCGCCTCATCTCGCTTCCCGAGGCGCTGTCCTTCCCGGCGCTGCTCATCTTCGGCTCGCTGCTCATGCGGGTCTCGGACATCGACTTCCTGATGCCGCCCCTCGGCGCGCTCCACGGCCTTCTCTTCACGGTCTACGTGGTGTTCCTGCTGGACGTCTGGGTCAAGGCCAAGTGGCCGCTCAAGCGCGTCGCACTGTTCTTCCTCCTCGCGGTCGTGCCCTTCGGCGGCCTCTACGGCGAGAAGCTGCTCAAGAAGTACGAGGCGGACGGCGTCATCGCCGCCCGCGCCCGCGCCGAGGGGACGGTCAGCGCGTGATCGTCGCCTTCTCCGTCAGTCCGCTGGGCGTGGGCGAGGACGTCGGCGAGTACGTCGCCGACGCCGTCCGGGTGGTCCGTGAGTCCGGGCTGCCCAACCGCACGGACGCGATGTTCACCTCCGTCGAAGGCGAGTGGGGCGAGGTCATGGACGTCGTCAGACGTGCCGTCGCCGCCGTCGAGGCGCGGGCGGGCCGCGTCTCCCTGGTGCTGAAGGCCGACATCCGGCCGGGCGTCACCGACGGCCTGACCTCCAAGGTCGAGACCGTCGAGCGGCACCTGGCGGGCTGACTCGGCCCCCACGCCCGGCCCCCGGGCAGACGAGGAGCCCCCGGCCCACGGGGGCTCCTCCCGTTCGGGCGAAGGAATCCCTCACTCGGGCCTTCCGGCTCGACACGTCGTCATATCTCCCCTTCTGTAGGGATACGCGTTCTACAGGGGTACGCATGGCCGACCAGGGAGGCGTGATGCCGTCGGAGGGCTACGACCACGACAACCGGGGCCGTCTCGCGGGGGTGCTCGCCGAGCCGCCCCCGACGGGGTACCGGGTGCGGTACCGCGTCCTCCCGCGCGCCGGGAAGTACCGGACGGGAGCGGTCCTGCTGACGGCGCTCGCCCCCGCGCTCGCCGGACTGCTGCTGCTCCACGCGCTGTGGCACACGCACTGGACGGGCCGCGGGAACGCCCAGAGATGGGTGGCGCTCGCGGACTCCGTGACACTCGTGTCCCTCGCGATGGCGGAACTGTTCCTGCTGGTCAACGTGATCGCCGTCGCGTACGCCGCGTGGGTCGTCCGGGATCCCGTCCCGGTGGCGCCCGAGCGCGGCACCGGGCTCGCCTTCCTCGTGACGTACGTACCGGGCAGGGAGCACCTCTCCACGGTGCGGGCCACCCTGGAGGGCGCCGTACGACTGCGGCACCCGGGGCCCCTGGACGTCTGGCTGCTCGACGAGAGCGACGACCCGGAGGCCAGGATGCTCTGCGCGGAGCTGGGCGTGCACCACTTCACCCGCCTCGGGGTGCCCGAGTGGAACCGTGAGGCAGGCCCGCACCGGACCGGGACGAGGCACGGCAACTACAACGCCTGGCTCGCCAAGCACGGGGACGACTACGACTTCCTCGCCTCCCTGGACACCGGCCTCGTCCCGCTGCCGGGCTTCCTGGAGCGGATGACGGGCTACTTCCGCGACCCGGACATCGCCTTCGTCGTCGCACCGCCCCTCCACTACGGTGACGCCCCCGCCGTCACCGGGATCGCCGGGCCCCCGCACTCACCCTTCCGCGCGCTGGTCCAGCGCGCGGGCAACCGCTACGGAGCGCCCGTCCTCGCCGGCACCGGCCGCGTCATGCGTGTCGCGGCCCTGCGGCGGGCCGGCGGCTTCCAGGACTCGGCCGCGGGGGACATGGCCACCGGCTTCGGGATCCACCGTCTGCGCAACCCGCGGACCGGGCGGTTCTGGCGCTCGGTCCACACCCCGGACGCCCCGGCCGCCGGCGACGGCCTCAGCGCCCCGGCGCACGCCCTCACCCGGCGGCGCCGCCGGGCCCGCGGGGCGTACGGGGCCCTGCTGACGCAGTACGGCAAAGCCTTGTTCCGGGTGCCGCCCGGGCGTCTCCTCAGCTACACGCTGACCCTCCTCCGCCGCCCCGTGGCAGCCGTCACCTGCCTGTTCTGCGTACTGAGCTGCCTGCTGGCCCTCACGCAGGCCCAGACACGCGTCCAGACGGTGTGCGCCCTGGCGGCCGCGGCCCTCCCGCCCGGCCTGCTGTGGTCCTCCACGCTGCTGCGTGGCCGTCCGCGCCGCGCGGCCGGGAGCCGCTCCCGCACCGTGCGTCCCGTCCAGGACGGGGAGCCGGCGCTCGCCACAGCCGCCACCGCGAGCGGCCCGGCGGGAGGCACCTGATCCACGGCGGGGGCGGACCGTTCCGGTCCCGCGCTCAGGGCTCCTGCGACGCCAGCGCGATACCCAGCGGGGTGCGCTCGTACAGCACCTGATGACCGTACCGCCGGGAGGTCAGCAGCCCCGCCGCGCGCAGCGCCGACAGGTGGGCGGACACGGACGAGGGGGCGAGCGACAGCCGGTGCGCCAGCGCGCTCGTCCCCGCCGGTTCGACGAGGGCGCACAGCACGTCGGCACGGGCCCTTCCCAGCAGCCGGGCGAGCGCGTCGGGCGTGCGGCCGGCCGGCTCGGTCCACAGGCCGCCGATCCCGCGCGCGGGATAGATCACGGCCGGCTGCCAGGGTGGTTCGTAGCCGCCCACCACATCCGGCCACACGAACACGCTGGGCATCAGGACCAGCCCCTGTCCGCCCAGGACCCGGCTGTGGTCCCCCCGGGTGCCGGCCACCGTCAGGGTCGAGTCCGCCCAGCGCAGCCGGGGGCTGAGCTCGCCGAGGAGCCGCTCGAAGCCCGCCTCGGCGAGGCGGCGCGAGTGGTAGGCGATGTCCGCTTCCAGCAGGGCCCGCAGCCGGGGCCAGTGCGGCTCGACCATCACCTGCCAGGCCCGCTCCAGCAGGTCCGCCAGCTCCTGGACCGTCCGCGCCGGGTCGGCCAGCAGCCGCCGCCCGGCGGGAGAGCCCGGCCCGCCCGGCTGGTCGGCGAGCGCGAGGGCCATGTCGTCACGGGCGGTGGCCGGGTCCGTCGCCCGGACGGCCGCGAGCTCCTCGGTGAAGGTGGCGAGCGGGCCCCGTGGGGGCGGACAGATGAAGTCGGGGTTGTGGCCGCCGTCCGGCATCAGCAGCCACAGCGGCGCCAGGTCCAGCCCGGCGGCGCTCTCCCGGACGCGCCGCAGCCAGGGCAGGTGGTAGCCGTGACGGCCGGGCCGGTGGAGCGTCCGCACGGCCTCCTGCGTCTCCCAGAGCGGCGAGAGGGCGAAGCGGCAGCGGAGCAGATCGCTCTCGTCGAAGTACAGGCGGAACGGCATCGGCCATCCAAGTTTCGGCGTGAGCCGAAAGTCTACGGCGCGGCGGGGCCGTTCCTCCACGCTGCGTCCATGCCGAGAGACACCACCACCCCGGCGGGTACACCCCGCGACACGACCGCCGCCGAGGCGTTGTCCCCGGCACCGCCCCCGGAGCGTTCCTCCGCGTCCGGCCCGGGCCCCGAGCCGGGGGCGGACCCGGGCGGGGGCTACCGGGCGGTGTTCGCCGTGCGGGAGTTCCGGCCGGTGTTCGCCGCGCACGTGCTCTCGCTCCTCGGTGTGGTCGTCAGCGAGCTGGCCCTGACCGTGCTCGTCTACGAGCTCACCCGCTCGCCCCTGCTGTCCGCGCTCACCCTCGCGCTCGGCTTCCTCCCGTACGCCGTCGGCGGCACGCTCTTCGCCGGCGTCGCCGACCGGTACCCGGCCCGCAGGGTCCTCGTCACCTGCGACCTGGTCTGCGCCGGCTGCGTCGCCGTGATGGCGCTCCCCGGCACCCCCGTCGCGGGGCTGCTGGTGCTGCGCTGCCTGGTGGCCGCGGTGGCGCCCGTCTTCACCGGGACACGGACGGCGGCCCTCACCGACATCCTCGGTGAGGGCGACCTCTACGTCCTCGGCCGCTCGCTCCTGCGCCTGGTCTCCCAGAGCGCCCTGTTCGCCGGCTTCGGCGCGGGCGGGGCGCTGCTCACCGTCCTGTCCCCGCGTGGGGCGATCACGGTCACCGTCGCCACGTTCCTCTGCTCCGCCGTGCTGCTGCGCCTGGGCACCAAGGACCGGCCGGCCCGCGCGGGAGGGGGTGCCGGGGGCGCACTGATCGGGGACTCGCTCGCCGGGGCCCGCGCCGTCCTGGGTGACCGCCGGATCCGCGGGCTGCTCCTGCTCTTCTGGGTCCCGGCTTTCTTCGTCGTGGCCCCGGAGGCCCTCGCCGCGCCGTACGCGGACGCGATCGGCGCCGGCCCGGCCGCCCTGGGGGTCCTGATGTGCGTGATGGCGGCGGGTCACATCGGGGCCGAGCTGTACGTGGGGACCGCACTGAAGCCCCGCGCACGCAGCCGGATCGTGCTGCCGGTCGCCGCGGTGGGCCTGCTGCCCCTGGTGCTGTACGCCTTCCGGCCGGGGATGGCCGTGGCCGTCGCCCTCCTGGTGGCGGCCGGGGCCGGGGCGGCGTACGTCATCGGGCTCGACCAGTGGTTCGTCGACGCGGTCCCCGAGCACCTGCGGGGCAGGGCGATGACGGTGCTGACCGCAGGGCTGATGACGGTCCAGGGGCTCGGTATGGCCCTCGCGGGGGTGGCCTCGGAATTCCTCCCCGTGCACCAGGTGGTCGCCTGCTCGGGAGCGGCCGGTACCGTCTGCACGCTCCTGGTGGTCGTGGAGGTGCGTAGAACGGGCGTCCGGTACCGAAAGGCGAGACAGGGCTGACCGCCATGTGACCAGTGGGTAAGGTCGTGCCGTGCCGAAGCCGCTCAGCCTCCCCTTCGATCCCATCGCCCGCGCCGAGGAACTCTGGCACCGGCGCTGGGGCCCGGTGCCCTCCATGGGGGCGATCACATCGATCATGCGCGCGCAGCAGATCCTGCTCGCCGAGGTGGACGCGGTGGTCAAACCGTACGGGCTGACCTTCGCCCGCTACGAGGCGCTGGTCCTGCTGACCTTCTCCCAGGCGGGTGAGCTGCCGATGTCCAAGATCGGCGAGCGTCTCATGGTGCACCCCACCTCGGTGACGAACACCGTCGACCGGCTGGTGCGCTCGGGGCTGGTCGACAAGCGCCCCAACCCCAACGACGGACGCGGAACCCTTGCCTCCATCACGGACAAGGGCCGCGAGGTCGTCGAGGCCGCCAGCCAGGACCTGATGGCCATGGACTTCGGACTCGGTGTGTACGACGACGAGGAGTGCGCCGAGATCTTCGCCATGCTCCGGCCGCTGCGGGTGGCGGCCCACGACTTCGAGGACAAGCGCTGACGGACGCCGGGGCCGGGGCCGGGGCCCGTTCCGCGGGCCGGGGCGCCGCAAGATCGCCCCGGCCGTCCGGTTACGCTCGATGCCATGAAATCCAGCGTGCTGACCCGCTATCGGGTGATGGCCTACGTCACCGCCGTCATGTTGATGATCCTGTGCGTGTGCATGGTCTTCAAGTACGGATTCGACACCGGCGAGGGGCTGACCCTCGTGGTCTCGCAGCTCCACGGTGTCCTCTTCATCATCTATCTGATCTTCGCCTTCGACCTCGGCTCCAAGGCGAAGTGGCCGGTGGGCAAGCTGCTCTGGGTGCTGATCTCCGGCACCATCCCGACGGCCGCCTTCTTCGTCGAGCGCAAGGTCGCCCGCGAGGTCGAGCCGCTGATCACCGACAGGACCGCGCAGCCCGTCGGGGCCTGATCCACACCACCCGAACCGCCCCGCGCGAAGCGCCGGGCGGTTTGCCGTCGACATTTACTAGGACGTCCTAGTAAATTTGTCCCATGGACGCTCATGCGATCGAGGAAGGCCGCCGTCGCTGGCAGGCCCGTTACGACAAGGCCCGCAAGCGTGACGCGGACTTCACCACGCTCTCCGGGGACCCGGTGGAGCCCGTGTACGGGCCCCGCCCCGGTGACACGTACGAGGGTTTCGAGCGGATCGGCTGGCCGGGCGAGTACCCCTTCACCCGGGGGCTGCACCCCACCGGCTACCGGGGCCGCACCTGGACCATCCGCCAGTTCGCCGGCTTCGGCAACGCCCGGCAGACCAACGAGCGGTACAAGACCATCCTGGCCAACGGGGGCGGCGGACTCAGCGTCGCCTTCGACATGCCGACCCTGATGGGACGCGACTCCGACGAGCCCCGCTCGCTCGGCGAGGTCGGCCACTGCGGCGTCGCCATCGACTCCGCCGCCGACATGGAGGTCCTGTTCCAGGACATCCCGCTCGGCGACGTCACCACCTCCATGACGATCAGCGGGCCCGCAGTCCCGGTCTTCTGCATGTACCTGGTCGCCGCCGAGCGTCAGGGCGTCGACCCGGCGGTGCTCAACGGCACGCTGCAGACCGACATCTTCAAGGAGTACATCGCGCAGAAGGAGTGGCTCTTCCAGCCCGAGCCCCACCTCCGCCTCATCGGTGACCTGATGGAGCACTGCGCCCGCGACATCCCCGCGTACAAGCCGCTCTCGGTATCCGGCTACCACATCCGCGAGGCCGGGGCCACGGCCGCGCAGGAACTCGCGTACACCCTCGCCGACGGTTTCGGATACGTGGAACTCGGTCTCTCGCGAGGTCTCGACGTCGACACCTTCGCTCCCGGGCTGTCCTTCTTCTTCGACGCGCACCTCGACTTCTTCGAGGAGATCGCCAAGTTCCGCGCCGCCCGACGGATCTGGGCCCGCTGGATGAAGGAGACCTACGGGGCGAAGACCGACAAGGCCCAGTGGCTCCGCTTCCACACCCAGACCGCCGGGGTCTCGCTCACCGCGCAGCAGCCCTACAACAACGTCGTACGCACCGCCGTGGAGGCGCTGTCCGCCGTACTCGGCGGCACCAACTCCCTGCACACCAACGCCCTGGACGAGACGCTGGCCCTGCCCTCCGAGCAGGCCGCCGAGATCGCGCTGCGCACCCAGCAGGTGCTCATGGAGGAGACCGGCGTCGCCAACGTCGCCGACCCGCTGGGCGGTTCGTGGTACGTCGAGCAGCTCACCGACCGCATCGAGGCGGACGCCGAGAAGATCTTCGAGCAGATCAGGGAGCGGGGCACCCGGGCGCACCCGGACGGCAAGCACCCCATCGGTCCGATGACCTCCGGCATCCTGCGCGGCATCGAGGACGGCTGGTTCACCGGCGAGACCGCCGAATCCGCCTTCCGGTACCAGCAGTCGCTGGAGAAGGGCGAGAAGCGGGTCGTCGGTGTCAACGTCCACCACGGATCCGTCACCGGGGACCTGGAGATCCTGCGGGTCAGCCACGAGGTGGAGCGCGAGCAGGTGCGTGAGCTCGCCGCACGCAAGGAGGGCCGCGAGGAGGCCAGGGTCCGGTCCGCGCTGGACGCGATGCTGGCCGCCGCACGCGACGGCTCGAACATGATCGGTCCGATGCTGGAGGCGGTACGGGCGGAGGCGACCCTCGGCGAGATCTGCGGGGTGCTGCGCGACGAGTGGGGCGTCTACACGGAGCCGCCGGGCTTCTGACGGGGGCCGGCGGGGGCCGATCGCCGACCCTCCGGGCGCTCAGCCCCCGGGGCGCCGCTCCGCCGCCGCCGCGCCCAGCCCGCAGAGCAGCAGTACCGTGAAGCGCCGGGCCCAGTCGGTGTCGACGGGCTCGGCGCTCACCAGCGTCCGGTGCACCACGGCCCCGGCGATCACGTCGAAGATCAGGTCGGCGGTGCGGGCGGCCACCACCGCGTCCGGCTCCGCCGGCAGCTCGCCGCGCCGCTGCGCGCGCTCGCGCCCCTGCAGCACGAGGTGCTTCTGCCGGGCCACTATGGAATCGCGTATGCGGTCGCGCAGCGCCTCGTCACGCGTCGACTCGGCGACCACCGCCATCAGGGCCGTCTTGGTCTCCGGGCGTTCCAGCAGAGCGGCGAACTGGAGGACCACCGCCTCCACGTCCGCCGTGAGGCTGCCGAGGTCGGGCAGCTCGAGCTCGTCGAAGAGGACGGCGACCGCGTCGACCACCAGTTCGTTCTTGCCGGCCCAGCGGCGGTAGAGAGTCGTCTTGGCGACCCCTGCCCGCGTCGCCACGTCACCCATCGTCAGCTTCGACCAGCCGAGGTCGACCAGCGACTCACGGGTCGCCTCCAGGATCGCGGCGTCGGCCTCGGCGCTGCGGGGACGTCCGGACCGGGTGGGTTCCATGGGGCTGCGGCTCAGCATGCGGCGACCATACCGGCCGGTAAGTAGTGCTGACCGGGCCGGGAGCCCGTGAGACAGATCACCGCGGGCTCTTGCGTCGCAGGGGGGCTGGGCAGTTACGCTACGGGTCGTAGCGTAAGAAGCGACGGTCCGTCCGTCGTGACGCGACGACCGATCGACAGCCACAGGCGCCGGGTGGGGATCCGGCACCAAACACGGGGTTTTTCAGGGCCTCGGAACCGTTTCCGTCCGCTCGTCGCGCACACCGGCGTGGCTGTGGACGGAAGCGGTTCGCGGATCGCTTTCCGGAACGGTGCGCACAGGGGGGAGGATGTACGTATGCAGCCTAGGAACATGTCCATGAGCGGTGTCGTCGACCTCGCCGCTGTGAAGGCGGCCGGCGACGCGAAGGCGAAGGCGGAGCAGGCCCGTGCGGAGTCCGCCCGGCAGGGGGGCACCGGTGCCGTCGCACCCGCTTCCCTGGTGATCGACGTCGATGAGGCGGGCTTCGAGACCGAGGTCCTCCAGCGCTCCACCGAAGTCCCGGTCGTCATCGACTTCTGGGCCGAGTGGTGCGAACCGTGCAAGCAGCTCGGCCCGCTCCTCGAGCGTCTGGCCACCGAGTACAACGGCCGCTTCGTGCTGGCCAAGGTCGACGTCGACGCCAATCAGATGCTGATGCAGCAGTTCGGGATCCAGGGCATCCCGGCGGTCTTCGCGGTGGTGGCCGGACAGGCCCTCCCGCTCTTCCAGGGCGCGGCCCCCGAGAGCCAGATCCGCCAGACGCTGGACCAGCTGATCCAGGTCGGCGAGGAGCGTTTCGGCCTCACCGGGATCACCGTCGACCCGGACGCCGCTGCCCCGGAAGGGGAGGGCGCCCCCGTCGAGGTGCCCGCGGGACCGTACGACGCGCAGCTCGAAGCAGCCGCACGGGCGCTGGACGCCAACGACTTCGCAGGCGCTGTCCAGGCGTACCGGAGCGTCCTGGCCGACGAGCCGGTCAACACCGAGGCGAAGCTGGGCCTGGCCCAGGCGGAGCTGCTGGGCCGGGTCGCCGGGATGGACCCGCAGCAGGTCCGCAAGGAGGCCGCGGAGAATCCGGCCGAGCCGGTGGCGCAGATGGCCGCCGCCGACCTGGACCTCGTGGGCGGTCACGTGGAGGACGCCTTCGGGCGCCTCGTCGAGACGGTCCGCCGCAACTTCGGTGACGACCGCGACGCCGTGCGGGTCCGGCTCCTGGAGCTCTTCGAGGTGATCGGGCCGGACGACCCCCGGGTAACCGCCGCGCGGACCGCCCTGGCGCGCGTCTTGTTCTGATGTGACAACACGGCCGTGGAGCCCTCGGGGCACCACGGCCGTTTTCGCGGGCGAACGACAACGAACACGTCCGCTTTACCAAAACTTGATAAAACAACGTAGTGTTACTCGCAGTAAATCGCCCTCCGGAGTCTGTCCGGTTTGGGCCTGTAATCCCGCCATTCGCGCGCCCCTGTGACGCCACCCTGTGTGGCCGTCCGGTATCGCCCTGTCGCGTGCCGGTTATCGGGTCGTTACTAGTCAGTAACGACCCCCCTTGTGCCACGGGCGCGAATGCACCACGATCGGCCACGCTCGGTCCAATACCCGCCGGTCCGACGGCCAGTCGGCACAGGCGGGTCCGTTGGGTCCCCACCGGGTGGTCGGCGGCAGTGGCGCCGATCGCGGACAGGGGGGTTCCTGCCCCTGGGCGGGGCCTGTCCGAACCGGCCGCGCAGACGCGCGGCCAGTGGTTGTCGCTCGGGGGTGATCGCCGGTGATTCGGATGCGGTACGCGCCTCCGGTCCGGGCGCTCTCCTTCCCGAGGACGTAGCACTTCTCCCATCCCAGGGCGGGCATGACGCCCGTACCGGAGATGTACGTCCGAGAAGGAGGAAATATATGAGTTCGCAGGTTCGCGGTGGTACCAGATGGAAGCGTTTCGCTCTGGTCATGGTGCCGAGCGTCGTCGCGACCGCAGCAGTCGGCGTCGGCCTGGCGCAGGGTGCGCTCGCGGCGTCGTTCAGCGTGTCCGGGCAGGAGTTCAAGGTCAAGGCCACCGAGCTCGAGGGCTGGGACTTCGTCCAGTACGGCAGTGTCGCCTCGGGCAAGACGCTCGACGGTAAGCCCATGCACGCCCCGGTGGCGGTGTCAGGCTTCAGCAAGGCCTACATCACCAACATGTGCCAGTCGGTCGTCACGCCCAAGGTTCCGGGCATCGGTAACGTGACGCTGAGGCTGGAGGCGGGTGGAGGTGGCAAGCCCGTCTTCGCCAAGAGCCTCTACCTCGACGTGTCGGAGCTCGACGCCGATGCCGAGTTCAAGAACATCGACATCGGTGTGGCCGCGGGTTCCCTGCCGAAGTCGGAGGGCAAGCCCGGTATTCAGCCGAACACCCAGGCCAACCCCAACGGCTTCGCCCAGCGCGCCGAGAAGGCCAAGCTGAAGAACGTCAAGCAGAAGGCGTGGGCCACGACGGCCGGCACCTTCAACCTCAGCGGCCTGAAACTGCGGCTTTCCACGGATCCCGACCAGGAGTGCTACTAAGCGCGCCGGGTGGCCGGAGCGCACACCGTGGGTCCCGGCCACCCACCCTTTCTCTTCTCACAGCAGTACCGGTTCCAGGGAGCTGTTTTCCATGAGCCCCGAGTCCACAGGGCAGAACGAGCACCACCTCACCGTCTACCGGCGGGGATTCCGCACCTGGCGGGGTAACCGGCCGTTCTGGGCGGGTCTGTTCACCATGGTGGGTGGCCTTCCCATCGCCTACTTCCCGTACGCCAACATGCACCTCGGCAACGTCACGCTGGCGATGTCCACGACGGCGGGCGCGGGGTCATTGATCATCGGGGTCCTGCTGGTCACCCTGGGCCTCACCATGTGGTTCCACAGCATTGTCCGGGTGTTCGCCGGTGTCGCCGCGATCCTGCTCGCCCTCATCTCCATACCCATCGCCAACATAGGCGGCTTCATCATCGGGTTCCTGCTCTCGCTCATCGGCGGAGCCCTCTCCATCGCCTGGGCTCCGGGTACGGCGAAGGAAGCCCCGGAGTACGACGGCCATGCCGCACCGGCGCCCCTGGCCGCCGCCCCGGACGCGACGGAGCTCGGGCAGGGTCCCCACGACACGGCTGAGGCCCCGCGGGGGCCGCTGCTGTCCAAGGCTGCGGCGGAGGCCGACGGTGGGAGGCATCGTGCGGGGTGACGACGGGCAGACCAACGACTTCGGACCGGGGAACCCTCCGGAGCGAAGAGGGCCCCGCCACGCGGCGCCCAGGAAGTCCCTCCTGACCAAGCTGCACATGCCCACGGGCAAGAAGGCCTTCGCGCTCGCCGCGATGCCGACGGCCGTCTTCGTGGGCATGGGGCTCACCCCCAAGCTGGCCATGGCCGACGACAGTTCGGACATACCCTTCGCGCCCGGCCCCTGCGTGACCCGCTCCGACGAGCCCTCCGAGTCGCAGGAGACCGAGACGGAGCCGACCCCGAGCGCCACGCCGTCCGACGAGACCGGCAAGGACGACGTCGGCAAGGACGACGCCGGCAAGGACGACGCCGGCAAGGACGACGCGAACGACGGGTCCGCGGCGCCGAAGCCCTCCCCGAGCGCGAGCGCCTCCGAGGAGGCCACGTCCGCGGGGACCACCGGGGACAAGGCCGCCCCGTCGGCCACCCCCTCGCCCACCGAGTCGAAGAACCCCCTCGACCCGCTGGGTGTCGGGGACGCGCTCAAGGACCTCTTCGACGGACCGGACAAGGAGACGGCCGAGCCGTCGCCCGAGGCCACTGCCGAGAGTCCGGAGCCGTCCCCCAGTGCCACCGCCACCAAGCCGGTGGAGAAGGTGACGGACGCGGCGAAGGACACGGTCGACGAGACCACCGACGCCATCCGTGAGGCGGCCGAGAAGGCGGGCAAGGACGTCGAGGAGCTCGACGACGACGTCAAGGGTCTCGACCCCGTCAAGGACGAGGACATCCCGGACGGCGCCAAGGAGCGCTTCCCCTGCCCGACCGCCGACCCCGAGGCCCTCGCAGCGGCCGAACTGGAGCAGGGCGTCCCGCTGCTCCCGGACGACCCGTGGACGCTGGAGACCTCGAAGCTCACGCTCAACGGGCTCGACTACGCCGGCATCGTCGAGGTGAAGACGTACAGCGGCAACGTCAAGAAGGTCCTGAAGTTCACCGCCAGCTCCATCGACATCAAGGACCTGCACCAGCTGACGAAGGGCCCGGCCGGAACGACCGGGCACGTCAAGGCGCGCGGTGGTTCCACGTCGACCATCCGCGACGGCGAAGTGACGATGTACACGGAGAAGCTCGAGGGCAACCTCTTCGGGCTCATCCCGATCACCTTCAGCCCGGAGACCCCTCCGCCGCTGAACGTCCCCTTCGCGTTCTTCACCGACGTGACGGTGACCCAGGCCGGCCAGTTCGGCGGCACGCTCACGGTCCCCGGCCTGTCGAACTACTTCACCGGCGGCAACGGCTGACCTGAGTCCCGTCCGGGAGCCGCACGAATGACTGCGGGCCGCCCCCTCGCGAGAGGGGGCGGCCCGCAGCCTTGTCGGACCGGAGTCCCGGTCATCGCGCGTGCGCTACGCGTCCACGAGATACTCGATGTCGCCCACGACGTACGCCCCGTACCGGAACGCCCGTCCCAGCTCCGCCAGTCGCGCGTACCGCTCCCTCGACAGGCGCAGGTAATGCGGGGACAGCGCGTCACTCCTGACGGGCAGGGCGCGCAGCAGCAGCCGGAAGGCGAGATCAGGTGTGCAGCGGTCGACGCACTCGGTGAGAGCCTGGACCACCTCCCGGTCGAGCACGCCGTCGAACTCCCCGACGGCTGCCCGGACCCGGCCGGCCAGCTCCGTCCCCTCGTACCGGTCCGCCCCGGAGAGCGTCACAGGGGCCGGACGGCGGGCGAGCCAGGCGTCGCACACCTCCATCAACTGACGCATCCACGCCGCACCGTCCGTGACGCGGCCGCGGTGGAAGAAACGCTCCCCGCCCTCCACGCCCCCTTCCCACAGCGCGGTGATGTGGTCGGCGGGGAGCACGTCGTGGAGGAGGCGGGCGTCACGGCGTACCAGAAGCACGGCTTCGGGCTCCAGCTCCTCCACGAACTGACCGGCCACGGCTTCCGCTTCCGTGGAGGCGTCCAGCATCCAGTCCTGGTGGAAGAAGCTCATGACCCAGGGGACACCGAACGTGAATTCCGTGGACCGGTCCATCGGTCATCTCCTCCCTTACACCGGGTATCCGGTGTAGACGTAGAATCCGCCGGGCTTGTGCCCCTTCGCCCGCTTGAGCACGATGACGAACTGGTTGCCGGTGCGGGTGACCGTCGTGCCGTCGGGGTGGGCCACGAAACCGAGCGAGTTGTCCTTGCCGCCCATCGTGCCCCTCAGCGTCTTCTGCTGCTGACTGCCCCGCATCCACTTGCCGATCTCGGCGGCCTTCTCCGCCAGGATCTTGTCCACGACCGCCTGCGTCGTCGCCAGGTCGTCGAAGACGCTGATCTTCTCGCCGTCGGCTCGGGCCCGCGTGAGGGCGGTGGCCTCGGACGTCGTGTGCTTGCTGAGGATGTGTGCCTGCCCGGGGAACTTCTGCGCGTCGGCCACGAGGTCGCTGCAGTTGTGGACCAGGACGGGTGAGTCACCCGCCAGCACGAAGAAGGTGTGCAGGTCGTCGACGGTCAGGTCGTGAACCGTCCGGTCCGCCGGGGCGGGCCGTTCCCTGAGCGTGGCCACGGCCCGGACCTCGCCGTCCTCCGTGCGCAGCCGGTCGCCCACGGCCAGGTCCGCAACGACGGTCCAGCCCTGGCCGACGACGAAGAAGCGGTGTCCCACCGTGCTGGAGAGCTGGCCGCCTCCGGCCAGTGCGATGTCCACCAGACGGTCGGTGTCGTGCCGGTAGGTGCTGAGCACCGGCTCGGGACGCAGCTCACCGCTGACGGGGTCGGCGGCCAGCACCCGGTCGGTCCGGTCCACCTCACTGATCGCCCTGCTGCTGCCGTCGGCCATCAGCACCCGGGTGTCCCCCGGGAAGCTGTTGACTGTGCACGCGGTGCGCAGATCCTCGTACGCGTTCACCGACCGCTGGACGTCTGCGAGGGTCGCGGGGTCGATGTCCAGCGCCTTGAGCGCCTTGAACGCGTCCGCGACGCCGATGCCTGTCTGCATGGCGGCGTCCAGAGCACGGATCCCCTCGACGACCTTCTCGACCGCCTTGCCCGGGACGAAGTTGGACGCGGCCCACGCGCACCCGCTGACACTGCCGTGCCAGCAGTCGACGAAGTCCCCGATCAGGACCTCCTTGAGTACCTGGTAGACGATCGTCTGCTGGAGGATGTCCAGCTTGCTGAAGTAGCTCGTCACCTCCTTCGTCTGGTTCGGGAAGGTCCTGGTCTCCAGGAAGACCGTCTCCTCCTGCGGGCACCCCGAGCGGGTGGCCGGGACGTCCGGGTCGGTGCACACGTAGAAGTCGAGCGTGGCGTCGAAGTGGACGGTGAACGTCACCTCGCAGCCCTCGAACCCGATCTGGATCTCGCAGGGGTTCTGCTGGTCGGCCTCGGTCACCTTGATGTCGTCGACGACGTAGAACGTCCCCCCGATACCGGTGCCGGCCCCCGTGGACACCTGCTGGTTGGCCTTCTTGCGTTCGGCCGACTCGGCGGCCTCCTGCGCGGACTCCGCGTACTTCTGGGCGTCCTTGGCGGCTTCCTCGGCGGCGGTGGCCGCCGCATCGGCACGCTCGGCGGCTGCGCGCGCCGCGGACGCCGCCTCTTCCGCCGCGGACGCGGCGTCGCGTGCGGCCTGGGCGTCGAGGGCGGCCTGGTCCGCGGAGTCGCGGGCCTCGACGGCGTAGCCCTCGGCCCGTCCGGCGGCCTTGTCCGCTGCGTTCGCGTCCTCGGTGGCCTGGCGCCCGTACTCGATCGTCCGGGCAAGGGAGGCCGCGGCCTTCGAGGCGGCCGTGGCGGCGGCGGCCGCGTAGCCGAGTGCCTCCTTGGCGTACCCGCGGGCCTGGGACGCGTATCCGGCGGCGTTCGCCGCGTGCTGATAGGCGGCCTTGGCGTCGCCTTGTGCCGTATCGGCGATGACCTTGGCGCTCGCGGCTTCCTCGGCGGCGTTCTGGGCGTGGGCCTCCGCGACTGCCTTCTGCTGCTCGGCGATCGTCTTCGACGCCTGTCCCGTCAGGACCACCAGCCCTGCTGCCGAGTCCTTGGTGACGTAGGGCGAGCCGAGCTGGATCGCATCGTTGGCGGGTGCGGCGACCTGGGCAGCGGCGTTACCGGCATCGACGGCGGCCTGCGCGGTGATGTGCGCGTAGCCTGCGGCCTTCACCGACGCCGCGACAGCCTTGAGCGCTTCCTGCTGCGCCACGTCCGCGTGCAACTTGGCGGTCTTGGCCTGGGCCTCGGCCTCGTCGGCCATCTCGACCGCGGTCTTCGCCTCAGCGGCGGCGTGCTGGGAGGCCGCGATCGCGTCGGCCGCCGCGCTGGTGGCCGTCTTCACCGCCGCGTCGGCCTTCAGTTTCGCGGCCTGTGCGGCGTCCGCGTCGGAGCGGGCCCGCTCAGCGGCCGCCTCCGCACGGGTGGCCGCCGCGTCGGCGTCCGCAGCCGCCTGGGTCGCGGCGTCGGCCTGGGAGCGGGCGGCCGTGGCCGCTGCCTCGGCGTCGTCGGCGTGCCGGGCCGCGGCGTCGGCCGCCGCCCGGGACTCCCCGGCGTTGCTGTCGGACTCGTGGGCCTGGGCGAACGCGTCCTTCGCGTAGGCCTTGGCACGTGCGGCGTCCGCCTCCTGCTCGGCGTCCCACGCGTCGTCCCGCAGGCCCCGGGCCTTGTCGCTGGCCGCTTCGGCCGCCTTCTGCTTCGTGACGGCGGTGCCCTCGGCCGATTCGGCCTTCTCCTGTGCGGACTTCGCCTTCGACGCCTGCGACTCGGCGTTGCGCTTGTGCTGGGCCGCCTCGGCCTGCTTGGCCGCCGCGGTCTCCTTCTCCTTCTTGGCCGTCAGCTCCTCGGCTTCCGCCGAGAGCCGCCTGGCGTGGGCCTCGGCGGCGGCCGCCTTGGCGTCCCCCTCCGCCTTGACGGCCTCGGCCAGCTTGGCCTCCGCGGTCTCCTTGTCCTTCTTGGCGTTGTCGCGGTGGACCTTGGCCGCGTCCGTCGCCGCCTTCGCCTGAAGCTCCGCGGCGTACGCGGCCTGCTTGCGGAACTCGGCCTTCGACTGCGCGGCCTGGGCGAGCGCCCGCTGGGTGATCGTCGCGCTGTCACCGGCGGCGGCCCTGGTGGCTGCCTCAGCGGTCTCGCCCGCCTTCACCATGGCGGTGAGAGCAGCGGCCGAACCCTGTGTGACCTGTGCCTTCTGCTGGCCGACCAGCAGACCGCGGCCACGCGGCGCGCCGTTGGCGTCCGCGACCGCGTAGGCGGCCTGCTCGGCGGCGGCGCTGGTCGCGGCGGCCTTCGTCGCCGCCGCGGCCTGCGTCCTGAGGACGGCGAGCTGTGCCTTCGCGGCGACCTGAGCCGCGGCGATGCCCTTCTTCGCCTTGTCGAACTGGGCCGTCGGCGGAAGGGTTCCGTTGTGCGCGGACACCTTGACGGTGAACTTCTGCGCGGCGGTGGTGTTGCACGTGTACGTCAGCGCGTCCTGGCCGTTGGTGAACGACGGCAGGTTCAGGCACTTGCCCGTGCCGACGCTCTTCAGGACCGTGGCGGCCCGGACGTTGTACTCCCAGGTCTGTGCCGGGGAGCTGTTGCACGTCCAGAGCTGGATCTTCGTACCGTTCGCCGTGTTGTTGGACGACACGTCGACGCACTTCTGGGAGTTCACGTTGCGCAGGTGCAGGCCTGCGTCGTCACCCGAGACCTCCCACTTCTGCGCCGCGCTGTCGTTGCACGTGTACATCTGGACGGCGGTGCCGTTGGTCTTCCCGCCGCCCGCGGCCTCCAGGCACTTGCCCGACGCCCCGGGGACCTGGATCACCGTCGGTGAGGTGCCGATCCAGCCGACGCCGCCGGAGGACCAGTAGTCCTGCCAGCGGGTGAGGTGGTCGGCGACCCACGAGTGGCCCAGCATCTGCCCCAGCGCCTCGGACCCGGCCGCGAGGGCCTTGACGGCGTCCTTGTTGGCGTTCAGGAGCTGGTTGCGCTGCGTGGACTGGGAGGCGATCTCCTGCTGCCACTCGGTGGCCGCGGTGGTGGAGATACCGCCCAGCACCTCGTTCGGGTCGATCGGGTCACGCCACGCGCAGGCGGCGAACCGGGACTTCAGGTCCTCGACCGCGATGCGGTGCTCGGGGGTGCCCGGGTCGGGAGCCGTACGGGCGAATCCTCCGGAAGCGAGGAAGCGACCGGCGTTGTCCGCGCCGGCGGGCTCCAGGGGCCAGTCCGTCAGGTGCTCGAAGGCATCGCGCTCGGCGAGCGCACGGTTCCACTCGTCCGAGGGGAGGCCGGGGACGGGATCCGCTCCGTACAGCGGGGTGCCCAGGTCCTTGACGGCCTTGAGCGTCGCGGCGTCCGCCGGGGGTGTCGGGTCCTCGTAGAAGTCGCTCTCGTCCTTCCAGAAACGATCGGCGATCCACGTGGTCAGGCCGGTCTGTTCGTGGAAGTCCTTCTGGCCGTCGTTGCTGGTGCCCGGCGGCCAGTGGAAGGTCGACTGGGTGAAGCCGGCCGGGGGCTCGAGGCCGGAGACCGGAGCCTTCCAGCCCTCGTGAAGTGCGTTGACGGCGTCCAGTTCGGCGCTCGCGGCCTCCCGGTCCTTGGTGTAGGCCGTCGCGAGGGGGGTGTCCTCCCAGTGGTCCCGGTTCGCCAGCACATGGAGCTGTTCGGGCGTCCTGCCGAGACCGTCCTGCGCCGTCTGGGCCATGGACGAGCCGCCGAGCCGCAGCACGTCGCTCATCAGGCACTGGTCCTGCCGCAACTGCTCGGCGGCGGTGTCCTCGTCCCAGTTGTAGGAGCCAGCGACCGGTTCCATGGCCGGGCCGGCGAACCGGTCGGCCAGGTCCGGGCGTACTCCCAGCGTGGCCAGGAGAGCCACGGCGAGCAGGGGCGGGACGATGCGGGCGGACCGTCCGGACCGTCGGGGCGTGGGTCTCGGCGACCCTGGTGATATGGAACGCAACTGCGCATCCTCTGCGTGAAGGGCGGACACGACCGGGAGACGGCCGAAGGCCGGCTCACTGGTGCTCGGGGAGGGCCGTCCGGCCCGCGCACGACGCCAGGAGCGGCGGTGTGCGTCCGGCGTGAGAGGTGGTGATCGCGGATGGTCCCGCACGGCGACATGGCTGCCCCCGGCATTTCCCCCGCGTCACTGCGCCCCCGGTCGCTCGAATGACGTTGCACGAGCGCGGAGAAGAAGGAAATCCGGTCAGGTGCAGCGTCACTTTAGATAGAAGTCGACTCTTCAGGGCGGGGAAAAGGACGTCCCAGCACGCCGGTTGGCGTGAACTGGTCCCTTCCGGCACAGCCGCGTGAGGGGGCGAGCCCACGCGGGGGCCGTCGAAAGCAAGGGGCGCCTTGTGGGGGAACTGTGAGGGTGTGGTGACCGGGACCAGATCAAGCTGGCTGATTGTCACCTGTGGTTCACAGGGGCGGGAGAGCCGTCAGCGGTTCGCAGCGGCCTGCGGGCTGGGCCGGGAGCGCCCCGACGGGGCGTCCCAGGCCGCTCCGCCGGTGGCTGCACACGGCTGTGGCCCGCGTTCCGGTACGTACCGGAACGCGGGCCACAGCCGTGCGGGCGGGGGAGCGTCAGGCGCGCTCGCCGCTCAGGTGGTGGACCCGGACCATGTTGGTGGTGCCGGGGACACCGGGGGGCGAGCCGGCCGTGATGACCATCGTGTCGCCGTCGCTGTAGCGGTTCAGCTTCAGCAGTTCCGCGTCCACCAGGTCGACCATGGCGTCCGTGTTGTCCACGTGCGGCACGACGTAGGACTCCACGCCCCAGCTCAGCGCGAGCTGGTTGCGGGTGGCCTCCTCGGTGGTGAAGGCCAGGATCGGCTGCGCGGCGCGGTAGCGGGAGAGACGGCGGGCCGTGTCGCCCGACTTGGTGAACGCCACGAGCGCCTTGCCGTCCAGGAAGTCCGCGATCTCGGCCGCCGCGCGGGCGACCGATCCGCCCTGGGTGCGCGGCTTCTTGCCCGGCACCAGCGGCTGGAGGCCCTTGGCCAGGAGCTCCTCCTCGGCGGCGACGACGATCTTCGACATCGTCTTGACCGTCTCGATCGGGTACGCGCCGACGGAGGACTCCGCCGACAGCATGACCGCGTCCGCGCCGTCCAGGATCGCGTTGGCGACGTCGGACGCCTCGGCTCGGGTCGGCCGCGAGTTGGTGATCATCGACTCCATCATCTGGGTCGCCACGATCACCGGCTTGGCGTTGCGGCGGCACAGCTCGATGAGGCGCTTCTGCACCATCGGGACCTTCTCGAGCGGGTACTCGACGGCGAGGTCGCCGCGGGCGACCATCACACCGTCGAAGGCGGCGACGACGCCCTCCATGTGCTCGACGGCCTGCGGCTTCTCGACCTTGGCGATGACGGGGACCCGGCGGCCCTCCTCGTCCATCACCTTGTGCACGTCCTTGACGTCCTCGGCGTCCCGCACGAAGGACAACGCGACCAGGTCGCAGCCCATCCGCAGGGCGAACCGCAGGTCCTCGACGTCCTTCTCGGACAGTGCCGGGACGTTGACCGCGGCACCCGGCAGGTTGATGCCCTTGTGGTCGGAGATGACACCGCCCTCGATGACGATGGAGGTGACCCGGGGGCCGTCCACCGAGACGACCTTCAGCTCGACGTTGCCGTCGTTGATGAGGATCGGGTCGCCCTTGGTGACGTCGCCGGGCAGCCCTTTGTACGTGGTGCCGCAGATCGACTTGTCGCCGGGGACGTCCTCGGACGTGATGACGAACTCGTCCCCACGGACCAGCTCCACAGGGCCCTCGGCGAACTTCCCGAGGCGGATCTTGGGGCCCTGGAGGTCGGCGAGGACGCCGACCGCGCGGCCGGTCTCGGCGGCGGCCTTGCGGACGCGGTCGTAACGGCCTTGGTGCTCCTCGTGGGTGCCGTGACTGAAGTTGAAACGGGCCACGCTCATGCCGGCCTCGATCAGAGCGACGAGCTGCTCATGGGAGTCGACGGCGGGACCGAGGGTGCAGACGATTTTGGAACGGCGCATGAGGCGGATCCTATCGGTTTGTTTCACTGCGGAATATTCCGTCTGGTGGAAGATACAAAGGGGCGCGGGCCCGCTCAGTTGTGGACCAGGTCGAAGGTCTGGCCGGCGATCTCCAGCTCCTCGTCCGTGGGCACGACGGCGACCGCCACCCGTGCGTCGTCGGGCGAGATCAGTCGCGGTTCACCGGACCGCACGGCGTTGCGGTCCGCGTCCACGGCCAGGCCGAATCCCTCCAGTCCCGCGAGCGCAGCCTCCCGCACCGGCGCCGAGTTCTCCCCGACCCCCGCCGTGAACGCCACGGCGTCCACCCGGCCGAGGACCGCCGAATAGGCGCCGACGTACTTCTTCAGCCGGTGGATGTAGATGTCGAACGCGAGCGTGGCGTGCTCGTCGCCCTCGTCCACCCGGCGCCGGATCTCCCGCATGTCGTTGTCGCCGCAGAGGCCGACCAGGCCGCTCCGCTTGTTCAGCAGGACGTCGATCTCGTCCGTCGACATGCCGGCCACCCGCTTCAGGTGGAAGGTGACGGCCGGGTCGATGTCCCCTGAACGCGTACCCATGACCAGCCCCTCCAAGGGGGTCAGTCCCATGGACGTCTCCACGCACCGGCCGCCCGCCACCGCCGAGGCCGAGGCGCCGTTCCCCAGGTGCAGCACGATCACGTTCACCTCGGTCACCGGCCGGCCCAGCAGCTCGGCCGTCCGGCGCGAGACGTACGCGTGCGAGGTGCCGTGGAAACCGTAGCGGCGGATGCGGTGCGCGTCGGCGGTCTCGACGTCGATCGCGTAGCGCGCCGCGTACTCCGGCATGGTGGTGTGGAACGCCGTGTCGAAGACCGCGACCTGGGGCAGGTCGGGCCGCAGCGCCTGCGCGGTGCGGATCCCGGTGATGTTCGCCGGATTGTGCAGCGGGGCCACCGGGACCAGCCGCTCGATCTCCTTCAGCACCTCGTCGGTGATCACGGTCGGCTCGCTGAACTTCAGCCCGCCGTGCACCACCCGGTGGCCGATGGCCGCCAGCTCGGGGGAGTCCAGCCCGAGCCCGTCGGCCTCCAGCTCGCCTGCCGCGGCCTTCAGCGCCTCCTCGTGATCCGCGATCCGGCCGGTGCGCTCGCGGGGCTCGCCGCCCCCGTGCGGTGTGTGCACCAGCCGTGAGGAGGACTCGCCGATCCGCTCGACCAGGCCGGTGGCCAGGCGTGTCCGGTCGCGCATGTCCAGCAGCTGGTACTTCACCGACGAGGAGCCGGAATTCAGTACGAGTACGCGGTGGGCGTCATTCATGGAGCGGGAACCCTCACTGGTCGGGCCGGTGGTCATCGCGGTCATTCCTCGCCCTGCGCCTGGATCGCCGTGATGGCCACCGTGTTGACGATGTCCTGGACCAGCGCGCCACGGGACAGGTCGTTGACCGGCTTCCTCAGCCCCTGCAGGACCGGGCCGACCGCGACCGCGCCCGCCGAACGCTGGACCGCCTTGTAGGTGTTGTTGCCGGTGTTGAGGTCCGGGAAGATCAGCACGGTCGCCCGGCCCGCCACCTCCGACGCCGGCAGCTTGGTCGCGGCGACGGACGGCTCGACCGCCGCGTCGTACTGGATCGGGCCCTCGATCCGCAGGTCCGGCCGGGAGGCGCGTACCCGCTCCGTCGCCTCCCGCACCTTGTCGACGTCGGCGCCCGTGCCCGAGGTGCCCGTCGAGTACGAGAGCATCGCGATCCGGGGGTCCACGCCGAAGCGGGCCGCGGTGACCGCCGACTGCACCGCGATGTCGGCGAGCTGCTCGGCGTCCGGATCCGGGTTGACCGCGCAGTCGCCGTAGACCAGGACCTTGTCGGCCAGGCACATGAAGAACACCGAGGAGACGATCGAGGCCTCGGGCTTGGTCTTGATGATCTCGAACGCCGGCCGGATCGTGGCGGCCGTGGAGTGCACCGAGCCGGAGACCATGCCGTCGGCCAGGCCCTCCTGGACCATCAGGGTGCCGAAGTAGTTCACGTCCGAGACGACGTCGTACGCCAGCTCGACCGTCACCCCGCGGTGCGCGCGCAGCGCGGCGTACCGCTCGGCGAAGCTCTGGCGCAGCTCGGAGGTCTGCGGGTCGACGATCTGGGTCTCCGCGAGGTCGATACCCAGGTCGGCGGCCTTCTTGCGGATGACGTCGGTGTCGCCGAGGAGGGTCAGGTCGCAGACGTCGCGGCGCAGGAGGACGTCGGCCGCGCGCAGCACGCGCTCCTCGGTGCCCTCGGGCAGGACGACCCGGCGCCGGTCCGAACGGGCCTGCTCCAGCAGCTCGTGTTCGAACATCATCGGGGTGACCCGGCCGCTGCGGGCCACCGAGATCCGCTCCAGCAGGGCGCCGGTGTCCACGTGCCGCTCGAAGAGGCCCAGCGCGGTCTCCGCCTTACGGGGCGTCGCCGCGTTCAACTTGCCTTCGAGGGCGAAGAGTTCACCTGCGGTAGGGAAGGAGCCGCCCGACACCGCGACGACCGGGGTGCCCGGCGCCAGGCGGGCCGCCAGCCGGAGTATCTCCTCGCCGGGGCGCTCGTTCAGCGTCAGCAGGACGCCCGCGATGGGCGGTGTGCCGGCGCTGTGCGCGGCGAGCGAACCGATGACCAGGTCCGCGCGGTCGCCGGGTGTGACGACCATGCAGCCCGGGGTCAGGGCCTTGAGGAGGTTCGGCAGCATCGCGCCGCCGAACACGAAGTCCAGCGCGTCCCTGGCCAGGCCCGAGTCGTCGCCGAGCAGGACCGTTCCGTCCAGTGCGGTGGTGATCTGGGCGACGGTCGGTGCGGAGAGCGCGGGATCGTCCGGCAGCACCGAGCACGGGACCGGGAGCTGCGCCCTCAGCCGCTCGGCGATGTCCGAGCGCTCCTCGGACGCCACCCGGTTCACGATCATCGCCAGGACGTCGCAGCCGAGGCCCGCGTAGGCCCGGTAGGCGTTGCGCGTCTCGGCCCGCACGGACTCGGCGTCCTGGTCCTTGCCGCCGACCACGGCGATCACGGAGGCGCCGAACTCGTTGGCGAGCCTCGCGTTCAGTGCCAGCTCGTCCGGGAGCTGGGTGGCGGCGTAGTCGCTGCCGAGGACCAGTACCACCTCGTAGTCGCGGGCCACCCGGTGGAAACGCTCGACGAGCAGCGAGACCAGTTCGTCCGTGCCCTTCTCGGCCTGGACGGCGGAGGCCTCCTGGTAGTCCAGGCCGAAGACCGTCTCCGGGCTCTGCGAGAGCCGGTAGCGGGCCCGCAGCAGCTCGAACAGCCGGTCGGGTCCGTCATGGACGAGCGGCCGGAAGACGCCGACCCGGTCCACCTGACGCGTCAGTAGCTCCATGACTCCCAGATCGACGACCTGACGGCCGTCTCCCCGGTCGATCCCGGTCACGTACACACTGCGCGCCACGCGTGGTCTCCCGTCCTGTATGGCTTGCATTGTCCCTTTGACGATACCTACCGGGGCAGGCGGACCGCCCGCCGGGCACCGTGCCCGCGGCGGCCCCTCCGGGGCCCCGGGCGGTCCCCGCCGGTGAAGCCGGAAGCGCGGGGGCCCGGCCCGGCGTGGGACAATCGTCGTGGCTCACGGTACGGGGGTTTCTCGACGGGTCCCCGGAATGCATGGCACTAGCGAGCAGGAGACAGAGCAGGATGCGCATCGGAATTCTCACCGCAGGCGGCGACTGCCCAGGCCTGAACGCTGTGATCCGTTCGGTCGTGCACCGCGCCGTGGTGGGGCACGGCGATGAGGTCATCGGCTTCGAGGACGGCTTCAAGGGGCTGCTCGACGGCCACTTCCGGCCCCTCGACCTGAACGCGGTCAGCGGCATCCTGGCCCGTGGCGGCACGATCCTCGGCTCGGCGCGCCTCGAACGCGACCGTCTGCGTGAGGCCGCCGAGAACTGCGCGGAACTCTCCCTCCGTTACGGCATCGACGCCCTCATCCCGATCGGCGGCGAAGGCACGCTCACCGCTGCCCGCATGCTGTCCGAGGCCGGAATGCCCGTCGTGGGCGTCCCGAAGACCATCGACAACGACATCTCGGCCACCGACCGGACCTTCGGCTTCGACACCGCCGTGGGCGTCGCGACCGAGGCCATAGACCGGCTCAAGACCACCGCCGAGTCGCATCAGCGGGTCATGGTCGTCGAGGTCATGGGCCGCCACGCGGGCTGGATCGCGCTGGAGTCCGGCATGGCCGGCGGTGCGCACGGCATCTGCCTGCCCGAGCGGCCCTTCCAGGTCGACGACCTCGTCAAGATGGTCGAGGAACGCTTCGCGCGCGGTAAGAAGTTCGCCGTCATCTGCGTCGCCGAGGGGGCGCACCCCGCCGAGGGCTCCATGACCTACGCCAAGGGGGAGATCGACCAGTTCGGCCACGAGCGCTTCCAGGGCATCGGCAACCGTCTCGCCGCCGAGCTGGAGCGGCGGCTCGGCAAGGAGGCGCGGCCGGTCATCCTCGGCCATGTGCAGCGCGGCGGCACCCCGACCGCGTACGACCGGGTGCTCGCGACCCGCTTCGGGTGGAACGCCGTGGAGGCCGTGCACCGCGGTGACTTCGGGAGGATGACGGCGCTGCGCGGGACCGAGATCGTGATGGCCCCGCTCGCCGACGCCGTGACCCGCCTGAAGACGGTCCCCGGCGACCGGATGTACGAGGCCGAGTCCGTCTTCTAGGCCTGCCCGGCGCTCCCGCGCCGGAGGCGGGCGCGCCGCGTGACGTACGGCCGGAGGTGTCGTGGCCCGCGGATCACGGGGCCGGCCGCGACCGCGGGCTCAGATGCCCGCGGTCCGCCAGAACTCCTCGACCACCCGGTCCAGGAAGTCCCGCCCGGCCTCGCCCGCGGTCCCGGCCCGGTCCCGGCCCGTGGTGTTCCAGCTCAGCGTCGACACCATCAGCGCCTGGTAGTCGGCGTGCAGCTGTTCCAGCACGTCCTGGAGCAGGATCCGGTCCAGCGGGACGAGCCTGTCCATCGGCCTCACGTAGGCCTGCCAGCGGGTGGTGACCGCCCTGGTCAGCAGTTCCGCGAGCTCCTCGTTCCGGCCGGTCGCCGTCAGGAACTGCGCCGCCGACATGTCCAGCGCGTCACAGAGCGCCACGGCCTGGCGCTCGTTGCCGCGCCAGCGGCCCGAATCCTCGGTCCGCCGGTACGCGGCGGTGGTCATCCCGAGGGTCCGTGCCAGGTCGTCCACCGCGAGGTCCCGGGCCAGGCGGTGCTCGCGCAAGGTGCTCGCGGCGGCCAGCAGTTCACCCGGGGCGCACCACAGCACCCCGGCCAGCGCCATCAGTTCGCGTTCGCCCGGGAGTGCGGTGCCGCGTTCCCAGGCCATCACGGTCTCGGCGGTGACACGCAGTCCGTACTGGGCGCCGAGCCCGTACGCAACATGTCCGGGAGCCATTCCCAGCGCCTCGCGGAGACGGCGCGCGGCGGGGGCGTTGAAGGGCGGGGTGGGGTGCACGGCCCCACCGTAGAAGCCCGGGAACGGCCTGGCTACAGGCTGTTCCTATCAGTTCACCCTTCGTATGATCCTCCTAGCGAGGCCCCGGCGGCGCTCCCGGCCGTCAACGGGTTTCAGCCACCCAGTGGTAGTGGAGCTCGGGACGGCCGACCTGACCGTAGCTCGGCCGCCGCTCGGCCCGGCCGGCGGTCACCAGATGCTCCAGATAGCGCCGGGCGGTGATCCGCGAGATCCCCAGCTCCTCCCCGGCGGCCGCCGCGGTCACCCCGGCCGGCGCCTCCCGCAGGGCCCGGGTCACCGCTTCCAGCGTCGGGCCGCTCAGGCCCTTCGGAAGCGCGGCCGGATCCGCGACCCGCAGCGCGCCCAGCGCCCGGTCCACCTCGTCCTGGCCGCTCGCCTCACCGGCCGCCGCCCGGAACTCCGCGTACCTGACCAGCCGGTCCCGGAGCGTGGGATAGGTGAACGGTTTCAGCACGTACTGCACGACGCCGAGCGACACGCCTTCGCGTACCACCGCCAGATCGCGTGCCGACGTCACCGCGATGACGTCCGCCCCGTGGCCCGCCGCCCGCAGTGAGCGCAGCAACTGCAGACCGTGCCCGTCGGGCAGGTAGAGGTCGAGCAGCAGCAGATCCACCTCCGTCCGGTCCAGCGCCCGTACGGCCTCGGCCCGGGTGTGCGCGACGGCGGCGACCTCGAAGCCCGGCACCCGGCCGACGTACAGCTGATGGGCGTCGGCGGCCACCGGATCGTCCTCGACGACCAGCACCCGGATCACGGAGCGACCACCTCCGCCGCCGCCGTACGGCCGGCGAGCGGCAGCCGCACCGTGAACTCCGCGCCGCCGTCCGGTGCCCGGCCCAGCACCACCGTCCCGCCGTTGCGGTGGACCGCCTGCCGCACGAGCGCCAGGCCCAGGCCGCGGCCCGTGCCGTGGGTGCTCCAGCCGCGCCGGAACACCTCGTCGGCGTCGTCCGGGCCGATTCCCGCCCCGGTGTCCGCCACCCGGAGCAGAAGCTGTCCGGACTCGGTCCGCGCGGTCACCGTGACCAGGGCCCGCGTCGTCGTGCGCTGAGCGGGGACGGGGGCGCCGGCGCCGCCCGTGGCCGCCTCCGACGCGGCGTCCACCGCGTTGTCGATCAGATTGCCGAGGATCGTCACCAGATCCCGGGGCGACGGCGAACGAGGCAGCGCCCCGTCGTCGATCAGGCTGTCCTCGGCCAGCACCAGCTCCACGCCCCGCTCGTTGGCCTGCGCCGCCTTGCCGAGCAGCAGAGCGGCGAGGACCGGCTCGGCCACCGCGCCCACGACCCGGTCGGTGAGGACCTGTGCCAGCTCCAGCTCGGCCGTCGCGAAGTCCACCGCCTCCTCGACCCGGCCCAGCTCGATCAGCGACACCACGGTGTGCAGCCGGTTCGCCGCCTCGTGCGCCTGCGAGCGCAGCGCCTGGGTGAACCCGCGCTCCGAGTCGAGCTCGCCCGACAGCGCCTGCAGCTCCGTGTGGTCCCGCAGCGTCACGACCGTTCCGCGCCGCTCACCGCCGACCACCGGGCTGGTGTTGACGACGATCACCCGCTCCGCCGTCAGGTGGACCTCGTCGACCCGGGGCTCGGACGCCAGCAGCGCCCCGGTCAGCGGCCCCGGCAGCGCGAGCTCGTCGACCCGGCGCCCGACCGACCCCGGCGCCAGCCCCAGCAGTTCCCGCCCCGCGTCGTTGATGAGGGCGACCCTGCGCTGCCCGTCCAGCATGAGCAGCCCCTCGCGCACGGCGTGCAGCGTGGCCTCGTGGTAGGTGTGCATCCGGCTCAGCTCCCGGGCGTTCATCCCGTGCGTGTGCCGCCGCAGCCTGGCGTTGATCACGTACGTGCCGAGCGCGCCGAGGGCCAGCGCGGCGCCCGCCGCCGTCCCCAGGGCGCCGAGTTGCTCCCGTACCTGTGTGGACACGCGCTCGACGGTGATGCCCGCGCTGACCAGGCCGACGATCCTGTCCCCGTCGCGGACGGGCGTGACGACCCGTATCGAGGGGCCCAGCGTGCCCGTGTAGGTCTCCTCGAACGTCTCGCCCAGCAGAGCCCGTTCGGTGTGGCCGATGAAGCTCCTGCCGATCTGGGAGGGGTCGGGGTGGGTCCAGCGGACCCCCTGCGGGTCCATGATCGTGACGAACGCGATGCCGGTCTCCTCACGGACCTTCTCCGCGTACGGCTGGAGTACGGCGGACGGGTCCGGGGTACGGATCGCCTCCCGCACGGACGGTGATCCGGCCATCGCGAGGGCCGCCGCCCGCACCTGGCGCGCCGCCGTCTCCTCCGCCTGCGACCGGCCCGAGGCATAGGCGAAGAAGGCACACCCGGCCACGACCGCGGCCACGAGCAGGGCCTGCATCGCGAACAGCTGGCCGGCCAGGCTGCGGGGAACGGTTCGGGGCAGGCGCATACCCCACAGTCTGCATGGAGGGCACCGGCAGCCCAAGGTGGCTCGAAAGCGTCCGTGAACGATATGAACGCAAGGGTGACGGCCGTCACAGGGAAGTGAATAGTCACCGGGGCCCCCAGGGACGGGGAGCCGACGCATACCCGAGGAGACCCCCGTGGCAGAGAAAGCCGCACGACGGGACCGCACCCACTATCTCTACATCGCCGTGATCGCCGCCGTGGTGCTGGGCATCACGGTGGGCCTGGTGGCTCCGGACTTCGCCGTGGAGCTCAAGCCGATCGGCACAGGCTTCGTCAACCTCATCAAGATGATGATCTCCCCGATCATCTTCTGCACCATCGTGCTGGGGGTCGGTTCCGTACGGAAGGCCGCCAAGGTCGGCGCCGTCGGCGGTCTGGCCCTCGGATACTTCCTGGTCATGTCGACCGTCGCCCTCGCCATCGGCCTGGTCGTCGGCAACCTCCTGGAGCCCGGCTCCAGCCTCCACCTCACCGAGGCGGCACGCGCCGCCGGCGAGAAGCAGGCCTCGGGGGCCAGTGAGTCCACCGTGGACTTCCTGATCGGAATCATCCCCACCACGATGGTGTCGGCCTTCACCGAGGGCGAGGTCCTGCAGACCCTGCTCATCGCCCTGCTCGCCGGCTTCGCGCTCCAGGCCATGGGCTCGGCCGGCGAGCCCGTCCTGCGCGGCATCGGACACATCCAGCGTCTCGTCTTCCGCATCCTCGCCATGATCATGTGGGCGGCTCCGGTCGGCGCGTTCGGCGCGATGGCGGCAGTGGTCGGCGAGACCGGTGTGGACGCGCTGAAGTCCCTCGCGATCATCATGATCGGCTTCTACGTCACCTGCGCGCTCTTCGTGTTCCTGATCCTGGGCGCGATCCTGCGCCTGGTGGCCGGGGTGAACATCTTCACGCTGCTGAAGTACCTGGGCCGCGAGTTCCTGCTGATCCTCTCCACCTCCTCGTCCGAGTCGGCCCTGCCGCGGCTGATCGCGAAGATGGAGCACATGGGCGTCAGCAAGCCCGTCGTCGGCATCACCGTGCCGACCGGCTACTCCTTCAACCTCGACGGCACCGCGATCTACCTGACGATGGCCTCGCTCTTCATCGCCAACGCGACGGGCGACCCGCTGACCGTCGGGGAGCAGATCTCGCTGCTGGTCTTCATGGTGATCGCCTCGAAGGGCGCGGCAGGCGTCACCGGCGCCGGCCTGGCCACCCTCGCGGGCGGCCTCCAGTCCCACCGCCCCGAACTGGTCGACGGCGTCGGGCTGATCGTCGGCATCGACCGCTTCATGAGCGAGGCACGCGCCCTGACGAACTTCGCGGGCAACGCGGTCGCCACGGTGCTGGTCGGCACCTGGACCAAGGAGATCGACCGGGAGCGGGTCGACCGGGTCCTCTCCGGGGCGCTGCCGTTCGACGAGAAGACGATGACGGACGAGGGCCCCACGGAGCCGCACGTCCCGGACGCCCGGGAGGGCGACGAGGAGCAGCCCTCGCTGGTCAAGGCCTGACGCACGGGCGGTGACGGATGCGGCCGGTACGGGGATCCCGTACCGGCCGCATCATCGTGCCCCGTCCGGCAGGCGCGGACAGCGTGATCATCCCGTGCTGGCGCTGTGCGGCCCGCCCGAGCAGTATCACTGTCCTGATCAGGCGCAACAGGCATCCTGACCAGGTACAAGGGGTGGGGACACTGAAGACCGCACGACACCGGGGAGCCGCAGTCGTACTGCTGCTGCCCGCTCTCATCGGTACCGCCGGATGCGCCGCCGGGGACCGGCCCGACGCGGGGGAGGCGGTCTACGGCCGGCCGCTCGCGGAGCAGTTCCAGGCGGCGACGGACGCCACCCGCGCCGCCGGCACCGCCGGCTTCCTGTCGACGCTGACCTACGGGGCGGCGGGCGGGGACGCCGTGCACCGGGCCGAGGGGAGCCAGGACTACGGGAAGGGGACGTCCCTGGCGAAGCTCGGCCTCAGGGCCCAGCCTCACTTCCCGGAGAAGACCCTCGAGCTCCTGGGAGGACCGGCTACGGACGGCGAGCAGGCCGTGGCCACCGCGGGGGACGACGTCTACGTCCGGCACGGCGACTCGGCCTGGCTCAAGTACACCCCCGAGGCCGTCAACGAACTCGGCGAGGCCACCGGTGTGATCGCGGCGCACGCCGCCGGGGACGTGGCGCCCTACAGCGGGACGCTCGCGGACATCGTGCCGCGGGTGATCCCCCGGGTGAAGCCCGAGCGCCGGGCGGACGGCAGCCGGGTCTACCGGGTGAGTGTGCTTCCCGAGGTCGCGGCGGAGGTACTCCCCCGTGACCTCCAGAGCCTGCAGGGCGACTGGGGTACGGACCCGGTCCGGCTGACGGTGCGCCTGGACGCCGGGGGCCGGCTGGCCTCGGCCGCCGCCGACCTCGGGCCCGTCCTGGCCCGTCTGCACGAGCGGGACGCACTCGTCGACGTGAAGCGGCTGCGCGCGGCGTACGAGCTCAGCGACTTCGGCGAGCCGGTCAAGGGCGAGGGCCCGGACAGCAGCGGCGAGCCCGTCGTGGACGCCCGCACGACACTGGCCCCCCTGGCCACGCTCGGGAAGGGCCGGTGCGCCACCACCCGTGGTACCGGGCTCGGCACCACCATGGTCGTCCGGCCCGTCGACTGTGCGGACCGGCACGACCTCCGGGTGCTGGCCCAGGTCGAGGTCGAGCGGACCTTCCCGGGTAAGCGGGAGGACGCAAGCGCCGAGGTGTACGGCAGGAAGCAGTGCGAGCAGGCGTCGGCCGCCGCACCGGAGGACTGGCGGCGCGACAGCCGGTACGCACGGGATCCCGCCCTCGTCGGAGCCTCCAGCCTGGAACTCAGTACCAGCGAAGGTGTCTCGGAGACCACGGTGACGGGCGACTACACCTGCTACCTCCGGACACCCTGACGCCTTGACTTCCTTGCCTTGACGCGGGCGTCAAGGATTACGGTCGCGGTATGCGAATCGGGGAACTGGCCGAACGCGCCGGCACGACGACACGGACGCTGCGGTACTACGAGTCACGGGGCCTGCTGCACGCGGGCCGCGCGGAGAACGGCTACCGCACGTACGAGGAGAGCGACCTGCGGCTGGTCGAGCAGATCCGGACCCTTCAGGACTTCGGGTTCGACCTGGAGGAGACGCGCCCCTTCGTCGACTGCCTGCGCGCCGGCCACCCGGCGGGTGACGCCTGCCCGGCCTCGCTTGCCGTCTACCGGCGCAAGCTCGGCGAGCTGGACGCGCTCATCGGCCAGCTGCAGTCGGTCCGTACGGAGGTGGGTGCCCAGCTGGCCCGCGCCGAACTGGAGGCGTCCGCCGAGCTGCCGGGCGGCCCCGAACCACGATGCGAACTCGACCGGAAGGACGGCGGATGATCCACGCAGAAGGTGTCGCAGAGGTCACCGACACGACGTTCGACGCCGAAGTACTGGGAGCCGGCCTGCCGGTCCTGGTCGAATTCACCGCGGACTGGTGCGGCCCCTGCCGTCAGCTCGCCCCCGTGCTCGCCGCCGTCGCCAGGGAACAGGCGGGCCGCGTCGAGGTGGTCCAGATCGACGTGGACCGGAACCCCGGTGTCGCGAGCCGCTACGCCGTCCTGTCGATGCCGACCCTGATGGTCTTCAAGGACGGCGAACCGGTGAAGTCGATGGTGGGCGCCCGCCCGAAGCGCCGGCTGCTCCAGGAGCTGGAGGACGTGCTTCCGGCGGCCGTCTGAGGCAGCAGGCGTGCGGGGCGGGTCGTGCGGCCCGGACGCTTCCGGGGACGGCCCGCGCCGCGTGCTCGCGGCGCGGGCCCCGTGGCCGGATGGTGCCCGCGTCAGGCCGGCCGCAGCCAGACCGTCGCCAGCGGCGGGAGCGTCAGCGTGATGCTGGTGTCCCTGCCGTGCGCCGGTACGGCCTCCGGCTTCAGCGGTTCCTCGTTGCGCACGTCGCTGCCGCCGTAGCGGGCGGCGTCCGTGTTGATGACCTCCACCCAGGCCTCCGGCCCGTCCGGAACTCCGATGCGGTAGTCCTGCCGCACCACGGGGGAGAAGTGGGAGACGGCGATCAGCGGGGATCCGTCCGCGTCGTACCGCACGAACGCGAACGCGTTGTCCTCGGCGGCGCCGCCGTCGATCCAGCTGAAGCCCTCCGGTGAGGTGTCACGCTGCCAGAGCGCGGGCAGCGCGTTGTACACCGCGTTGAGGTCGGTGACCAGGCTGCGCACACCCCGGTGGTCGCCGGACGCCTCGTACGTCTCGTCCAGCAGCCACCAGTCCGGGCCGTGGCCCTCGGACCACTCGGCTCCTTGCGCGAACTCCTGCCCCATGAAGAGGAGTTGCTTGCCCGGGTGGGCCCACATGTAACCGAGGTAGGCGCGGTGGTTGGCCCGTCGCTGCCACCAGTCGCCGGGCATCTTGGTGACCAGTGCCTGCTTGCCGTGCACCACCTCGTCGTGCGAGATCGGCAGCACGTAGTTCTCGCTGTACGCGTACACCATCGAGAACGTCATCTCGTTGTGGTGGTACTTGCGGTGGACGGGCTCCTTGGACATGTAGACCAGGGAGTCGTGCATCCAGCCCATGTTCCACTTCAGGCCGAAGCCCAGGCCGCCGTGGTCCGTGGCGCGGGTGACGCCGTCCCAGGCGGTGGACTCCTCCGCCATGGTGACGACCCCGGGGTTGCGCCGGTAGACCGTGGCGTTCATCTCCTGGAGGAAGGCGACCGCGTCCAGGTTCTCCCGGCCCCCGAACTCGTTCGGCGACCACTGGCCGTCCTCGCGGGAGTAGTCGAGGTAGAGCATGGAGGCCACCGCGTCGACCCGGAGCCCGTCGATGTGGAACTCCTCGCACCAGTAAGTCGCGTTGGAGACGAGGAAGTTACGGACCTCCTTGCGGCCGTAGTCGAACTCGAGGGTGCCCCAGTCCGGGTGCGCCGCCCGGTTCGGGTCCGAGTGCTCGTACAGCGGGCGGCCGTCGAACTCCGCGAGCGCCCAGTCGTCGCGGGGGAAGTGCGCCGGCACCCAGTCCATGAGGACCCCGATCCCCGCCGCGTGCAGCGAGTCGACCAGGAAGCGGAAGTCGTCGGGAGTGCCCATGCGGGACGTCGGTGCGAAGAAACCGGTGACCTGGTAACCCCACGAACCACCGAACGGGTGCTCCGAGACCGGCATCAGCTCCACGTGCGTGAAGCCGAGCTCCCGCACGTAGGACGGGAGTTGTGACGCCAGCTGGCGATAGGTGAGCCCCGGGCGCCAGGAGGGGAGGTGGATCTCGTAGACGGAGAACGGGGATTCGTGGACCGGGCGGTCGCCCCGGTGCGCCATCCAGTCCGCGTCCTGCCATGCGTGGTGGGAGGCCGTGACCACCGACGCGGTGGCGGGAGGCACCTCGGTGTGCCGGGCCATCGGATCGGCGCGCTGGGTGTGCGAGCCGTCGGGCCGGCAGATGTCGTACTTGTAGACGGCTCCCTCGCCGACGCCGGGGAGGAACAGCTCCCAGACGCCGGTCGATCCCAGCGAACGCATGGGGAAGGCGGTGCCGTCCCAGTAGTTGAAGTCACCCGTGACGCGGACTCCGCGCGCGTTCGGCGCCCAGACCGTGAAACGGGTGCCGGCCACGCCCTGGTGCTCCATCGGCTGCGCCCCGAGCGCCTTCCAGAGCTCCTCGTGCCGGCCCTCGCCGATCAGGTGCAGGTCCAGCTCGCCGATGGCCGGAAGGAAACGGTACGGGTCCTCCACCTCGATCGTGTTGTCGTCGTAGGCGATCCGGAGGCGGTAGTCGTCAGGGACGCCGGGCAACGGCAGGACGCCCGAGAAGAAGCCGTCGCCGTCGCTCTGCAGTCCGGCCGGCTTGCCCCCGGCCATCACGGTCACCGAGCGCGCGAAGGGGCGCAGCACACGGAAGAGCACTCCGCCCGGCGCCGGGTGGGCGCCGAGGACGTCGTGCGGGGCGTGGTGGTCGCCGGCCAGCAGCCGGCCACGGTCCGCGTCGTCCAGGGCGGCGGCCGGCAGCACGTTCTTGCTGCCCCCGCCGCGCCGTGGGCGAGGCGGTGTCCCGGTGGCCGCGGCGGTCCGCCTGGCACGGGCGCGCTTGACGGGGGGCGGGGCGGACGGCTCCGCCGCCGGGGCGGCGGAGGGCTCGGCCGGCGCGGCCGTGACCTCGGTGGTCACCGGCTTGGCCGTGGGCGGGACCTCGATGGGGTCGGGTGACTTTCGGGACGGCTTGCGGGCGGTCACAGAGACTGCCTCCTCGGAAGACTCGAAGGGTGGGGTGGTGAGCGGGAGTCAGGCCGGTGCGGCCAGGCGCTGGATGGCGGCCATCGGTACCGGCAGCCAGTCGGGACGGTGCCGGGCCTCGTACAGCACCTCGTACACCGCCTTGTCGGTCTCGTGGGCGCGCAGCAGTTCCGGCTCGGCGCGTGGGTCGGAGCCCGCCGCGCGGGCGTAGCCCTCGCAGTACGCGGCGCGGCAGCGGGCCGCCCATTCGGGGTTCCACGGGTGGTGCGACCTGGCCGCGTAGTCGAAGGAGCGGAGCATCCCCGCGACGTCGCGCACGGTCGGCTGCGGACTGCGCCGTTCCGGCAGCGGTCTGGCCGGCTCGCCCTCGAAGTCGATCAGCGACCAGAAGCCGTCGGCCCCCCGCAGGGTCTGGCCGAGGTGCAGGTCCCCGTGGACCCGCTGTGCCGCCCAGCCGTGCCCCGGCCCCCCGAGCTCCGCGACGGCGTCGAAGGCGGTGCGCAGCCCCGGCACGTACGGGACGAGTGCCGGGACGGCCCGGGCGGCGGCCTCGAGTCGCTCCACCATCCCGGCCACCACGTGCCTGGCCCGGTCGTGGGCCAGGGGAGGCGTCGGAAGTGCCGCGGCGAGTGCCGTGTGCACCTCGGCGGTGGCCCGGCCCAGGGCGTGGGCCTCGGGCACGAAGTCCCGCCCGGCGGCCAGCGCGGCCAGCGCGAGCTGCCAGCCGTCCTGCGCACCGCGCAGGAAGGGCTGCAGCACGCCGAGCGTGAGCGGCTCCGGGCTCGTCGTCGCCTCGAACCAGGCCACCGGTGCGGGCACCCGGCCACAGCCCTCGCGGCCGAGCGCGAGTGGCAGTTCGAGGTCCGGGTTGGTCCCCGGGAAGACGCGGCGGAAGATCTTCAGGATGAGGGCGTCCCCGTAGACGAGCGAGGAGTTGGACTGCTCGGTGTCCAGGAAGCGCGGGGTGAGGTCCGGCGGGATGGGCTCCGCCCGGTCGAACCGGAGGGGGCCGAGGGACCCGGGGTTACGGAATCGTTCCAGCAGGAGGTCGGCGACGCGCGGGTCGTGCAGTCCCTCGTACAGGGTGCGGCCGGCCAGCGGGCCCTCCGTGACCTGGCCGATGCGAGCGTCGGCCAGGAGCGGGGGCAGCGTGGTACGGACGCCGAGCAGGAGCTGGTAGCAGTCCCCCAGGGAGTCCGCGGGGCGGCTGCCCGGCTGGTGGACACGCACCAGCAGATGCAGCAGCCCGGGGCCCGTGCCCGCGGCGTCCAGAGGCAGTATCTCGGTGGCGGCCACGAGCGAGAAGCCGGTGACGGGCTGCCCCTTGCCCGCGAACCACCGCTGTCGGGGCACCCACTCGTGGAGCAGTGGGACGAGCGACGGCAGCAGGGCCGTGGTGCCCGTGGTGCTCGTCGTATGTCTTCTGTTCGTCTTTCTCGATGTTGTGCTCTTCGCCAGGGCGACTCGAGTGGATGCAGCCTCCGACATGGCATCGCGTCCTTTCCCCGGGCACACCACAGGATGCGAAGAGTGTCCCGGATTGCGGCAATGGCTGTCCGGCTGTGCGGGACGTGTCGGGTGAGGAAAGTCCGTACGGACTCGATCAATGGGCCACGAAGAGCCCGAAGGAGCCCGAAAAGCTCGATACGGGGGAGAGTGCCCCGTGCGGGACGGCGGAAACCGCCCCGCGCGTGGCGTCGGAAGGTGAGCCCCCGTCAGCCGGCCGTCACCGGCGGCAGACCGACCGGCGCGTCCTTCCGCATCCGGAACCAGTAGAAACCGTGGCCCGCGAGTGTCAACAGATAGGGCCACTGACCGACGGCGGGGAAGCGCACCCCGCCGATCAGCTCCACCGGATGCCGCCCGTCGAACGCGCGCAGATCGAGCTCCGTGGGCTGTGCGAACCGCGAGAAGTTGTGGACGCACATGACGAGATCGTCCTTGTACTCACGGGTGAACGCGATCACCGCGGGGTTCGACGACGGCAGTTCGCTGTACGAGCCGAGGCCGAACGCCGGATTCTGCTTACGGATCTCGATCATCCGCCGCGTCCAGTGCAGCAGTGACGACGGCGAGGCCATCGACGCCTCGACGTTGGTGACCTGGTAGCCGTAGACCGGGTCCATGATCGTGGGGAGGTAGAGCCGCCCCGGATCGCTGGACGAGAAACCGGCGTTGCGGTCGGGCGTCCACTGCATGGGGGTGCGCACGGCGTCGCGGTCACCCAGCCAGATGTTGTCGCCCATCCCGATCTCGTCCCCGTAGTAGAGGATCGGCGAGCCGGGCAGGGACAGCAGGAGGGCCGTGAACAGCTCGATCTGGTTGCGGTCGTTGTCCAGGAGCGGTGCCAGACGCCGGCGGATGCCGATGTTGGCGCGCATCCGCGGATCCTTGGCGTACTCCGCGTACATGTAGTCGCGTTCCTCGTCCGTGACCATCTCGAGCGTGAGCTCGTCGTGGTTGCGCAAGAAGATGCCCCACTGGCAGCCCGAGGGGATCGCCGGGGTCTTCGCCAGGATCTCCGAGACCGGGTAGCGGCTCTCGCGGCGTACGGCCATGAAGATGCGGGGCATGACCGGGAAGTGGAACGCCATGTGGCACTCGTCGCCGCCGGCCGTGAAGTCGCCGAAGTAGTCGACGACGTCCTCGGGCCACTGGTTGGCCTCCGCCAGGAGCACGGTGTCCGGGTAGTTGGCGTCGATCTCCTTGCGGACCCGCTTGAGGAAGCCGTGGGTCTCGGGGAGGTTCTCGCAGTTGGTCCCCTCGCGCTGGTAGAGGTAGGGCACGGCGTCGACCCGGAAGCCGTCGATGCCGAGGTCGAGCCAGAAGCGCAGGGCCGAGATGATCTCCTCCTGCACCGCCGGGTTCTCGTAGTTGAGATCGGGCTGGTGCGAGAAGAACCGGTGCCAGTAGTACTGCTTGCGCACCGGGTCGAAGGTCCAGTTGGACGTCTCCGTGTCGACGAAGATGATGCGCGCGTCCGGGAACTGCTTGTCGTCGTCTGCCCAGACGTAGTAGTCGCCGTACGGACCGTCCGGGTCCGTCCGGGACTGCTGGAACCAGTCGTGCTGATCGCTGGTGTGGTTCATGACGAAGTCGATGATCACGCGCATGCCGCGCTGGTGCGCGGCGTCGACGAACTCCACGAAGTCGGCGAGATCGCCGAACTCCGGGAGCACGGCGGTGTAGTCGGAGACGTCGTAACCACCGTCGCGCAGAGGCGACTTGAAGAACGGCGGAAGCCACAGGCAGTCGACGCCCAGCCACTGCAGGTAGTCCAGCTTGGCGGTGAGGCCTTTGAGGTCACCGACGCCGTCCCCGTTCGAGTCCTGGAAGGACCGGACGAGTACCTCGTAGAAGACGGCGCGCTTGAACCAGTCGGGATCGCGGTCCTTGGCGGGAGTGTCCTCGAACAGGTCGTGGACAGGCTCATTGACGATCATGGTGTGGGTGACCCTCCGGTCGGCGGGGACGGTCGCAGGACCGCGATGTGCGCGGGTGTCACGCCCGGCTCCAGACGCACATAGAAGGACCTGCCCCAGTGATAGGTGTCGCCGGTGAGCTCGTCGCGCACCGGCACGCTCTCGTGCCAGTCGAGGCCGAGACGCGGCATGTCCAACGAGACCGTGGCCTCCTGGGTGTGGTGAGGGTCGAGGTTGACGACCACCAGAACGATGTCCGAACCGGAGCGCTTGCTGTATGCGATCAGCGCCTCGTTGTCGACCGAGTGGAAGTGGACGTCGCGCAGTTGCTGGAGCGCCGGATGGCGACGTCGGATCCGGTTGAGGGAGGTGATCAGGGGGGCGAGCGAGCGGCCCTCACGTTCCGCCGATTCCCAGTCCCTGGGCCTGAGTTGGTATTTCTCGGAGTCCTGGTACTCCTCGCTCCCGGGACGCACCGGGGTGTTCTCGTACAGCTCGAAGCCCGCGTACACGCCCCAGGAGGGGGACAGCGTCGCGGCCAGCACGGCCCGGGTCCCGAAGGCGGGACGGCCGCCCTCCTGGAGGTAACCGGGAAGAATGTCGGGCGTGTTCACGAAGAAGTTGGGCCGCATGTACCAGGAACTCTCGCCCGAGAGCTCGGTGACGTACTCGGTGAGTTCCTGCTTCGTGTTACGCCAGGTGAAGTACGTGTACGACTGCTGGAAGCCGACCTGGGCCAGCGTCCGCATCATCGCGGGGCGGGTGAAGGCCTCCGCCAGGAAGATCACGTCGGGGTCCGTGCGGTTGATGTCGGCGATCACCTTCTCCCAGAAGACCACCGGCTTGGTGTGCGGATTGTCGACGCGGAAGATCCGTACGCCGTGCTCCATCCAGAACCGCAGGACGCGCACGGTCTCCGTGACGATCCCGGACAGGTCCTCGTCGAAGGCGATCGGGTAGATGTCCTGGTACTTCTTGGGCGGGTTCTCGGCGTAGGCGATGGTCCCGTCCGGGCGGTGGCGGAACCACTCCGGGTGCTCCGTCACCCACGGGTGGTCCGGGGAGCACTGGAGGGCGAAGTCCAGCGCGATCTCCATCCGCAGGGTGCGGGCCGTCGTGACGAAGTGGTCGAAGTCCTCGATGGTGCCGAGGTCGGGGTGGACGGCGTCGTGGCCGCCCTCGGCCGAACCGATCGCCCAGGGCACGCCGGGGTCGTCGGCGCCGGGGGAGAGACTGTTGTTGGGGCCCTTGCGGTGGGTGGTGCCGATGGGGTGGATCGGTGGGAGATAGACGACGTCGAACCCCATGGCGGCGACGGCGGGAAGCCGCTCGGCGGCGGTCCGGAAGGTCCCGCTGATCATCCTGGGACCGGACGCCGGCACGGGCAGCTCCGCGGTGACCGCCGGGGCCTTCCTCCGCGTGGCCGCCGCCGTTGCGGCGGTCTTGGTCGCGCGCCGCTTCCTGGCCGGCTTCGGTGGCTGCGCCGGCTCCGGCCGGGCGCCCTCCGAGCGCGGGAACAGCTCGTACCAGGAGCCGTACAGGGCGCGCCGGCGTTCGACGGTCAGCGGCAGCGGCCGGGAGGCGGTGACCAGCTCGCGCAGGGGGTGGCGGCCGAGAGCCTCGTCGACCTCGGCGGTCAGCGCCGCCGAGAGCCGGGAGGCCGGCGGGCGGTTCGTGTCGCGCAGCGCGTCCACCGCGGCGAGGACCGCCTCCCGCCCGTCCTTCTTGGGGACGCCCTCGGCGGCGCGGGCGTACAGCTCGGCGCCCTCCTCGAAGACCAGTTCGGTGTCGATGCCCGCCGGGATCTTGATGCGGGCGTGCGCGCGCCAGGTGGTGACCGGATCACTCCACGCCTCGACGGTGTAGGTCCAGTTCCCCTCGGACTCCGGGGTGACGTCGGCGCCCCACCGGTCGGTGCCCGGCGCGAGCTCGCGCATCGGCGTCCAGGGGCCGGGCCGTCCGCTGGGGTCGCACAGGACGACGTTCGCGGCCACGGCGTCGTGGCCCTCGCGGAACACGGTGGCGCTGACCTCGAAGGTCTCGCCCGCGACGGCTTTGGCGGGCCGTCGGCCGCAGTCGACGAGCGGACGGACGTCCAGGACGGGAATGCGACCGATCATGAAATCACCTGGGGGTCGGAGCTCGGCATGCACGGCGTGCGACGTGGGCGTGAAGGGCTGACCGCGCGCGCCGCGATGGTGGGGTTGCGTCCTTTGTAGCTGCTCGGTCGTCCGCTGGCGGGCTGTGGGCATGGCCGCTCCTGTCCGCATTCACTCGAATGGCACTCGAATGGCAGGTGCGCGGGCGGTTCGTGCTCGGACCGGGGGCACCTGGGGTGTGCAGCGCGGGGTGTTACCGGGGAAGCCTTCCCACCGCTTTCGGGCGGCCAACCCGACGGCGTGTTAACTCCTGGGTGCAACCGGTGCACGCGCTGTGGGCCGCGCGCCGGTCCCCCGGCCGTCACGCGGGCACCTCCGCAGCCTTCCCTGTGGTGCGGGGTGCCACAAGTCCGCGTGAGAGGGGAAATCAGCCATATCGCCCGTGACAGAGGGGTACGTAACTGGCGCATCTGGCCTAAGGGGCGGCAGGGGCCGGTGGTACGGGCGGGGCGTGGTGGACGGGGGAGTCCCAGGAGCCGGCGGGGGGAGGCGTGCAGGGCGCGGTACCGGAACCGGGGGCGGGCCGGGCCGCGCCGCGCCGACCCACTGAGCCGGTCGCGCGCCGTGGTCGCGTACGGCGGCACCCCACTACCGTCGAGGGTGACGGAGAGGGCGCCCACCGTCGTGCGTCCCCTCGGATCGGTACGTCCCCTGTAAAGGTGGGATACGTGAAGGCCATTCGTCGATTCACCGTGCGTCCCGTCCTCCCCGAACCCCTTCGACCGCTCAGCGACCTCGCCCGCAATCTGCGCTGGTCCTGGCACACCGAGACCCGACAGCTCTTCCAGGCGGCCGACCCGGAGGGCTGGCGGCCCGCCGACGCCGACCCCGTGCGCCTGCTCGGGACCGTCTCCGCGACACGCCTGGCCGAGCTGGCCGGGGACCAGCACTTCCTGCGCCGGCTCACCGAGGCGTCCGAGGACCTCCGGGAGTACCTCGGCGGCCCGAGGTGGTATCAGGACCAGCTCGCGCAGGGCGTGGAGCTCCCCGCGTCCATCGCCTACTTCTCACCGGAATTCGGGGTCACCGCCGCCCTGCCCCAGTACTCGGGCGGGCTGGGCATCCTGGCCGGTGACCACCTCAAGGCCGCCAGCGATCTGGGCGTGCCGCTCATCGGTGTCGGCCTGCTCTACCGGCACGGCTACTTCCGCCAGAGCCTGTCCAGGGACGGCTGGCAGCAGGAGCACTACCCCGTCCTGGACCCCAACGAACTGCCGCTCACCCTCCTGCGGGAGCCCGACGGCACCCCCAGCAGGGTCGTGCTCGCCCTGCCCGGCGGTCGCTCGCTGTACGCCTGCGTCTGGCAGGCTCAGGTCGGGCGCGTCCCCCTGCTGCTCCTCGACTCCGACGTCGAGGAGAACGCGCCGGGGGAGCGCGACGTCACCGACCGGCTCTACGGTGGCGGCAGCGACCACCGGCTGCTCCAGGAGATGCTGCTCGGCATCGGCGGTGTGCGCGCCGTGCGCACCTACTGCCGGCTGACCGGACACGCGGCCCCCGAGGTGTTCCACACGAACGAGGGACACGCCGGCTTCCTCGGCCTGGAACGCATCCGGGAGCTCGCCGAGAAGGGCCTGGACTTCGACACCGCCCTCGAGGTCGTCCGGGCCGGCACCGTCTTCACCACGCACACCCCGGTACCCGCCGGGATAGACCGGTTCGAACGCCAGCTCGTGGCGCGCCACTTCGGCGACGACGGCGAGCTGCCCGGGGTCGCGGTGGACCGGATCCTGCGCCTCGGCATGGAGACCTACCCCGGAGGCGAGCCCGACCTCTTCAACATGGCGGTGATGGGGCTGCGGCTCGCCCAGCGGGCCAACGGGGTCTCCACGCTGCACGGAGCCGTCAGCCGGGAGATGTTCTCCGGGCTGTGGCCCGGGTTCGATCCCTCCGAGGTGCCGATCACCTCGGTGACCAACGGGGTGCACGCCCCGACCTGGGTCGCTCCCGAGGTGCTCCGGCTCGGCGCCCGCGCCTTCGGCTCGGAGCGCGCCGGGAACGCCCTGGCCGGAGCCGAGGTGGGCCGGGAGACCGGTACCGACGACGGGACGGCGGGCACCCCACGGCGCTGGGACGCGGTGACCGACGTCCCCGACCGGGAGATCTGGGAGCTGCGCCGGGGCCTGCGCGAACAGCTCGTCACCGAGGTGCGCAAGCGGCTCTACGCCTCCTGGCGCAGGCGCGGGGCCGGCACCGCCGAACTGGGCTGGATCGACGGGGTGCTCGACCCCGACGTCCTGACCATCGGCTTCGCACGCCGGGTGCCCTCCTACAAGCGCCTGACGCTCATGCTGCACGACCGCGAGCGGCTGCGTGAGCTGCTGCTCCACCCGACGCACCCCATCCAGATCGTCGTCGCCGGAAAGGCACACCCCGCCGACGACGGCGGCAAACGGCTGGTCCAGGAGCTGGTGCGGTTCTCGGACGACCCACGGGTGCGCCACCGCATCGTCTTCCTGCCGGACTACGGCATGGGGATGGCCCGGAAGCTCTACCCGGGCTGCGACGTCTGGCTCAACAACCCGCTGCGTCCGCTGGAGGCCTGCGGCACCAGTGGGATGAAGGCGGCGCTCAACGGCTGCCTCAACCTCTCCGTGCGCGACGGCTGGTGGGACGAGTGGTTCGAGTCCGACTTCGGCTGGGCGATCCCCACCGCCGACGGCTCCGCCACGGACGAGGAGCGGCGCGACGAACTTGAGGCCAACGCCCTCTACGCGCTGATCGAGGACCGGGTCGCGCCCCGCTTCTACGACCGCAACGCCGAGGACCTGCCCGAGCGGTGGATCGAGATGGTCCGCCGCACCCTGGTCACCCTCGGGCCCAAGGTCCTCGCGGGCCGCATGGTGCGCGAGTACGTCGAGAGGCTCTACGCCCCCGCGGCGCTCTCCCGCAGGGCACTGGAGCCCGCGACCGCCCGCGAGCTCGCCTCCTGGAAGACCAGGATCCGCGCGGCGTGGCCACAGGTGGCGGTCGACCATGTCGAGGCCTCCGCCGACACGGTGGTCGGCGGTTCCGCCGAGCTGGGGTCCACCCTGGCGCTCCGGGTCCGCATCACCCTGGGAGGCCTCGACCCGGAGGACGTGGAGGTGCAGGTGGTGGCCGGGCGGGTCGACTCCGGGGACGCGATCGCCGAGGCCCAGACGTATCCGCTGAAGCCGGCCGGCGGGCACGACCTGGAGGGCCGCTGGCTGTACGAGGGCCCGCTCGCTCTCGACCGTACGGGACCCTACGGCTACACCGTCCGCGTCCTGCCCTCGCACCCGCTCCTCGCCTCGGGCGCGGAGCTCGGCCTGGTAGCGGTGCCGAACGCGTCCACCGGTGACGGCGGCGGGGTGCTCCTGCGCTGACCCGGCGGCACCGGAGGTGGGCCAGGCGTGTGTGCGGCGCCTGGCCCACCGTCATGCCGTACGCGCGTTCCTCGCCGCCGTCCCCCACCCGCCCGCCCTCGTTCGTGGGCGCCGGAGCGGGCGGACGTGAACCGGGTGCAGGCACGGTGCGCGTCGCTACGACGACAGGCGATCAGCGCGGGTACCAAACAGACCTGTTGGATTGATTTTGCACGTTCAGCCGTCGCGAAGGAAAGGTGGAGCGGAACGTCGTCGAGAAGTGGCTGTACAGCGACGCTTTTGGAGAAGTCGTAAAGATCGGAAGCGGCGATTTCGCACAGGGGTGTTACGGGAAACAGGCACGGTTGTATGATTTGTGGGACGCCGGTGCTCCGGTCGTCGCGACCGAGGTCTGCGGCGAACCCGATCGCCCTCGTTCGTCCATGTACCGCTCATGCTTCGAGAAGGTAAGGAGGGGCCGCCAGATGCAGAAACGGTCCGAGCAGACCCGGCAGGCCCTCATCCGCGCCACGGCCGAGCTGATCGCGGACGGTCAGCTCTCCGATGCCGGACTGGTCAACATCTGCCGTGCGGCAGGGGTGAGCCGCGGGGCCCTCTACCATCACTTCCCCTCCACCGCGTCCCTGGCGGCCGCCGTGTACGAACAGGCGCATGATCGTGTCGTCACGCTGACCGACGATGCGTTCGAGGGGTCGTCGGCGGACGCTCTGGAGCGCTTCCTCGTCACTCTGGGTGAGGCCCTCCGCACGGAGGAGATCGTTCGCGCGGGTATGCGGCTGGCCGTGGACGGATCGGCCGGGCCGCCCCAACTGCGCCACGACCTGCTGACGATGGTCCACCAGCGGGTGTCGGACGCGTGCCAGGAGATCGTGCCCCCGGCCCAGGATCTGGCCGATCTGGCCGTGGTGGTGGCCGCGGGGCTCGAGTCGCTGGGCCGCACCGGCACCGAGTGGTGGGGGAGCGGGACCGCGCACCGCCTCTGGGGGCTGCTGCGCCCGCTGTACCAGCAGGACGGGCCGGAGCGGAACTGAGTGCGGCCCGGCCCCCGCGGGCCGGCCCTCAGCTCTTGGCGTCGAGGGGGGGCGAGGTGATGCGCAGACGCCCGATGAGGCCGGGAATGGCCAGCCCCGGCAGCATGAAGCGCCAGAACACGCCGGTCCGCTCGATCAGGTCCTCCCGGTTGCTGTAGACCTGGGAGATGATCTGCAGGCCGGTGAAGGCGCCGACGATGGTCGAGGCGGCCTCCCGCACGTCCACGCCCGGCAGGATCTCGCCCCGCTCCTCGGCCTGTTCGAGCAGCTCGAGCAGCGCCTTGCTCGACTGCTCGTAGGCGCCCCGCTTGGCACTGAAGGACGTCTGCTCCACCGTCAGGCGCACACTGGCGCGCAGCACCGGATCATGTTGGAGCCGCCTGGCGAACTCCAGAGTGAGGTCGATCGCTCCCTGGAGCTTCACCGACCGGTCCGGCACCTCCAGGGCCTCACCGTGCGCGTCCAGCAAGGCCAGCGCGAGGGCTTCCTTGGAGGGGAAGTGGTGATACAGCGAACCGCGGGTGAGGCCGGTTCTGGCCAGGATCTCGTTGGTGCTCGCGGCGTCGTAGCCCCGCTCGTCGAAAACCGCCGCGGCGGCCTCCAAGATCGAGCGTCGCGATCTCCTTCCGCGTTCCTGTTGCGCCATGCCAGATCCTCACCGCGAATTAACAGACTTGTCTGTATAGTATCGCTCTCGCCGGCCCCGGCAGCCACGAGGGGCGGGCAACTCCCGGTGAGTACGCGGGCGGGCCCGCCGACAGGCTACGGATGCCCCAGGCGGAAGCCGACTCCGCGGACGGTGGTGATCCACTTGCTCGAACCGAGCTTGCCGCGCAGGGTGCTGACATGGGTGTCGACGGTCCGGCCCTGCCGGGTCCAGGCCTCCCCCCACACCTGGGCCATGATCTGACGCCGCGGGATGACGGTGCCGGGCTGCGAGGCCAGCAGGTGCAACAGGTCGAACTCCTTGCGGGTCAGGTCCACCGGCACCCCGTCGAGCGTCGCCACCCGGGCGTCCGCGTCGATACGCAGCGGTCCCTGGGAGATGACGCGGGCGACGGCCGGCCGCGAGCGCACCCGGCGCATCACGGCCTCCATCCGGGCCAGCAGTTCGCGGAAGCCGTACGGTTTGACCAGGTAGTCGTCGGAGCCGGCCTGCAGGCCGAGCACCCGGTCGAGCTCGGAGTCGCGGGCGGTGACGGCGATGATCGGTATGTCGCTGACCGCGCGGATGCCCCGGCACACCTCCAGGCCGTCCAGATCGGGCAGGTCGAGGTCGAGCAGAATTAGGTCGGAGTCGTGGTGCCCCCGGAGCGCCTGGGCCCCGGTGGCCACGCTCCGGGTGACGCACCCCTGTCTCACCAGGCCCTTGATGAGCGCGTCGGCGGACCGGGTGTCGTTCTCGACCACCAGGACCCTCAGCGCCGCCTCCTGGCCGGTGCCCCGCGGGGCGACGGCCGGGACGTGCGGCTGGTGGCGCTCCGCTCTGGGTGCGAGTAGATCCATGGCCTGATTCATCTGCTCCTCCTGAGACACAGTCACGCCATCACGGACTGTTGAACGCTCATGACGGCCAAGATACCAAACAGACTTGTCTGATTGTCAACGCCAATCGCTATCCGGCCATGCTGCGGGGCTCTGAGTCGCCGCTCCGCGTCAAGCAGCAACTACCGCGACAACAGAGCTACTTGTCGGCCCGCACCCAGTGGTCGCGTCGTGCGCGCGAGGGCTCCCGGGACACATTCCCCAGACAAGGCTGCATGCTTTGGGGGAGAGTGAGCGTCAATCCGGGCAAAACGCCGCTTCGGGGTGCTGGGGGGCGAGGTCCCGGAAGTCCGTTCTCAAAGAAAACGAGCTTCTACTTGATAAATCGAACCGACCTGTCTGTATCTTATGAATCAGCTCGTCGGCCGCAGGGGGGTGGTCGCCGATGCCCGGCCCGCTTCCCCCTGCTCGCAACTGACAGGAGTTAGCACGTGTCGTACCTCATGCAGAAGATCACCGAGGACCACGCCGCAGCGGGGGCCGTTCCCACCTCACGGATCGCCGCCACGTCACAGCACACACACCTGACGTCGACCGTTCCGCGCGAGTACGTCCATCGCGCCGCCGTCTCGGAGGTCTTCCTGACCGGCTGGGATCCCACCGGACCCGTCGGCCCGGACGACCGGGACGCGTTCACGATCAGAGCCCAATGGCCGCGCAGCCACGCCCTGTTCGCCCGGGAGGGTGTCTACCAGGACCCCATGCTCCTGATCGAGTCCGTCCGGCAGGTCGGCTCGCTCCTCGCCCATGCCGAGTTCGGCGTCCCCTTCGGGCACCAGTTCCTGATGGGGGAGTTCTCCTTCGACGCCACCCCCGAACTACTGGTCGCGGGGATGGCCCCGACCGACATAGAGCTGCGCACGGTCTGCAGTGACATCGTCCGCCGGGGCCACGCGCTCAGCTCCATGCGCTACGACGTCACCGTGCTGCGCGACGGGGCGGCACTGGCCACCGCCGGGGCGGCGTTCCGGTGCATGAGCCCGAGCGTGTTCCGGCGTCTGCGCGGCGACCGTCCCACCGCCGCCGACCGCACCACGCCCCTCGCGATCGACCCGGCCGCCGTGGGGCACAACAGCGCCCGGCACGTCGTACTGGCGGAGCTCGTGCCCGGAGCGCTCAACCGCTGGGAGCTGCGGGTCGACACCGCTCACCCGACGTACTTCGACCACCCGGTGGACCACGTCCCCGGGATGGTGCTCCTGGAGGCCGCCCGGCAGGCCGCTCACGCCTCGACCGGGATGCCCGACGCCCTCGTGCTCGGTCTGCGGAGCGAGTTCACGCGCTACGCCGAGTTCGACGCGCCGTGCTGGATCGAGGCGTACCCGGAGCCCCACGGCACCGAGGGCGACGTACTGGTGCGGGTGAAGGGCACGCAGGGCGAGGAGGCGTTGTTCACCGCCGAACTCGTGGTCAGCCCCCGCACCCGCTGAGCCGACGCGTCTGGAGAGTGCCGCATGCCCACCATCCTCATCACCGGTGCCTCCGGGTTCGTAGGAGGCCACGTCGCCCACGAGGCGGAGCTGCGAGGGGCCGACCTACGGCTCATGTCGCACCGCAGCCCCGTGCCGGACTCCGGCTCCCGCCTCGTCCGGGCCGATCTGGCCGACCCCGCCACCCTGCGCGGGGTGTGCGACGGCGTCGACGTACTGATCCACTGCGCCGCCCGGATCGGCGGGACCGCCGAGGCCAACGAGACGGTCAACGCCCGTGGCACGGCCGCCCTCGTCGAGGAAGCGCGCAGCGCGGGAGTGTCCCGCATCGTCCACCTCAGCACCGCGTCCGTCTACGGCCGCGGCACCTACCTGGGCAGCCGGCCCGAGGAGCTCACCCGAGAGCCGGGATCGCCCACCTCACGCACCCGGGCCGTCGCGGAGGACGCCGTTCTCTCCGCGGGCGGGATCGTGCTGCGGCCCCACATCGTCCACGGGGTGGGGGACACCTGGGTGGGCCCGGGCCTGATCCGCATCCTGCGCGACCTGCCCGGCACGGTGGCGGGCTGGCCCTCCCTCATGTCGGTGATCGCCGTGCGGGAGCTGGCCGGACTTCTGGTGGCCACCGCGCTCGCGCCCGTCCACGCCCTGACCGCGTCCGTCTACCACGCCGCCCACCCGACACCCGTCACGGCCGGCGCCGTCCTGCGCGCCGTGGCCGAATGCACCGCGACGCCCTGGCCGCAGAGGGAGCTCACCGTCGAACAGGCCCGGGCGGTCCTCGCAGGGAAGGGCCGGTCGCCGGCCGTGCTCGACCTGCTGACGACGGACCACTTCTTCGACAGCGGTCCGCTCTGGTCCGACCTCGGACGTGACCCCGGCGAGGGTTTCGCCCTCGATTTCGGGCAGGTCGCGCCCTGGTACCGGCAGTCCCTGCGAGCCGCCTGACCTGGCCGGCCCGCGGGAGGTCCCCGCCCTCCGGTTCCGGCGGTGCGCCCGCCGGACCCAAAGGCGCGGGGGCCGGACCCGCGCCGGGCAGGTCCGCCACCGGCCGACGGCAGCCTCACGCACCGGGCGTGGGTGTACGCCGCCGGCTGAGCGTCTCCACGACGTCCCCGCCGTGGTAGTACGTGTGTCCCCGCAGGCTGCGCCGGCGCCAGCGGGCCTCGCTGGCGTGGCGGTACACGCTGCCCGTCGGCATGTCCCACAGGCGCGCCACGTCGGCCGCGGTCACCCATCGCACGGACTCGGCCTCCGGGACGGCGGCCTGCCGGGGGGCCGTCGCGGCGGTGGAGACCGCGCCTGCGAGCCGGCGGCTGAGCTGGAGCCACTCGTGACCCGGCCAGCTGTGCGCCGGGTCGTGGTCGCAGCGGATCACTGCTGGGAGCCGCTGCCGCCCCGCTCGCACGACCGCGGTCAGCGCTCCCGGGCAGCCCGGCTCCACGCACCCGCCGACGGACATCCGGTGGCGGACCTCCGGATCCACCACCCGCCGTGCGCGGCGGACCAGCCTGGAGACCTCGCCGGCGAACTCGCCCGCCGCCTCGTGCGCGGCGAGCCAGCCGAGGTGCCGGCAGAGGAAGACGCGCAACGGCAGTGCCGCCCGGGGAGGCGCGGGCACACCACGCTCCTCGACGACGGCGCCCGCCCAGGAGCCGAGCACTCCCAGGATCTCGGACCGCACCTCGGCCGCCTGCGCGTCGAAGGGCATGCCGCGAAGCGGGCCACCGGAGGTACGGGGGCGGGTCATGTCCCGGGAGCCGCCGTCGAGCCGCCGGCCACAGGCCTCGTACAACTCGGGCAGCCGGCGCAGCTCCACGGAGAGCTGTTCCAGGCAGACCGCGCACAACCGGTGGCCGGCAGCCGCGGGCCGCCCGGCGCGCCCGGCTGTCCTTCGCACGGCGCAGTCCGCTCCCACGCAGACCTCGACGGCGACGGCTGTGCCGCCTTCCTCCGAGCCCCTCGCACTCATCACTCGACCCCCACTCGTGGACACAGGACCGGCGGACCCTTCGACGCGGGTTCCCCTGCCCGGGCCGGGCAGGTGCCTCACGGCTGACGCCCTCACGTGGAGGTGCGTGCGTGGACGACCTGGAACGTGTTGTACTCCCAGGTCCGGGTCAGTTTCCGGGCCCGGTCGCGGGACTCCCGTACGTCCCGCGGCCACATGTGCTCGGGCACGTCGTGGAAGGCCCAGTAGGCCTCCTCGCTGTCCCACTGCGCGTAGTTGATCACGAAGGTGCCGTCCAGGCCCCGCAGCACACTGTGGGACCGGTAGCCGGGCAGCAGGTGGACCCATTCCTCCCGGGGCCGGGTCAGCTCGGCGACCAAAGCGTCCTGTTCCTCCGGCGCCACCCACTGGACCGCGACGGACGTCCAGTCCTCGCGGGCGGGTGTGACGTCCACCCCGCCGGTGACGGCCGGAGCGCTCTGCACGGACACCAGCTCGGCGGCGAGCAGCCGGTTGCCGGTGGTCAGGCCGCCCAGCCGGAACAGCTCGTTCTGGTGGCCCGCGCCGTCGTAGTGCGTGCGCAGATCCGCGACGGTGCGCCACTGCGTGAAGGTGGCGACGCCGGCCCGGGTGTGCGCGGCGTGCAGTGAGGAGGACACCCAGCCCGGGTCAGCGGCCTCCTCGACACCTACGCGCACGAGGTCGAGCACTTTGCGCTGGCCGTCCCGGTCCTGCTCCTCGAGCGTCAGCCAGTCGACGGCGGTGACATAGCCGTTCCCGGGATCGAGTCGTATCACGGTCTTCCCATCCTGGTAGGTGTCCGTACGAGGAGAACTCACGCCGCGCAGGCCGGCAGCCGGCCGTGGAAGGCCACCATCTCGGAGAACAGCTCCTCGATGTCCAGCCAGTGACCGGGTTCGGCGCCACGGATCTCGGCGTACGCCCGGTGCAGGTTCGGCACCAGTCGTTCGCTGTCGAGCAGGCCGGCGTAGGGTCCCGGTCCGCTCTCCCGAGCCACTTCCAGCGGAGTCAGTCCGGCGGCGGTGCCGTCGGCCGCCAGGCGCTGGACGTGGCGCAGGTAACCGGCGGTCTCGTCCAGCAGTTCGGGCCCGCCGACCGGCCCGTGGCCGGACACGACGGTTTCGGGCTCCAGGGTCCGCAGCCGCTCGATCACCTCGAGTGAGCCGGAGACCGATCCGGTGAGGCAGAACGGGGTGGCACCCGACATGACCACGTCCCCGGTGAACAGCACCCGCCGCCCCGGCAGCCACACCACCGTGTCGTTGCGGGTGTGGGCGGTGCCCAGGTGCATCAACTGGACCTCAGTGTCGCCCAGGTGGAGGGTCAACGCCCCCCGGTAGGTCAGTGACGGCAGCTCCACGCTGACGTCACCCCAGCACACCTCCGGCCACAGACCCGTCAGATGCAGCCCCGCGAGCTCCATCTCGGCACGGGTGGACTCGTGCGAGACGATCACCGCCTCATCGGCGAAGAACCGGTTGCCGAAGGTGTGGTCGCCGTGCGGATGGGTGTTGACCACGAACCGTGGTGCGTGGGGGGTGACCACCGAGACGGCCTCCCGCAGGGCCCGGCTCCGCACCTCGGTGGCGGCGGTGTCGATCAGTGCCGGCCGCCCGCCCGAGGTGATCAGGCCCGCGTTGTTCAGGCACCAGCCTCCGTCCGGCTGGATGTAGGCGTAGACGTCCTCGGCGACCTCGCACAGGTGCGGCTCGGTCATGACGGGGGAACGAAGGGACACTGCGCTTCTCCTGGTCGGTGTCGTCATGCCGAGGACGCCAGAGCGGGACTTCCCCCGGGACGGGTGAAGAGGCGGTTGTAGTAGACGAGCGGCTCCGCGCCACCCACCGAGACCGTCTCCACGCGGCCTATCAGAATGCTGTGGTCGCCGCCGTCCAGGACCTCGTACAGGCGGCAGGACAACCGCGCGGTCGCGTCCGGCAGTCCCGGCAGCCCTGACTCACAGGGCTCCATGGGGGAGTCCGCGAACTTGTCCGCCCCGGACCGGGCGAACACCGCGGCGATGCCGGCCTGGTCGGAGGCCAGTACGTTCACGAGAAACTGATCGGCGGAGACGAATGCGTCGTGGCAGGACGCCGACTTGGCCGGACAGACCAGCACCAGCGCCGGGTCGAGGGAGAGCGAACTGAACGAGCTGGCGGTGAAGCCCCAGCGGCGGCCGCTCGGGTCCACCGTGGTCACCACGGTGACCGGAGTGGGCACATGGGCCATGGTGCGGGCGAAGTCCGTGGGATCGACGGTGGGCAACGGTCCTCCTGGCTCTGGAAGTCGGGTCCGGCCGGCCGTGTGCCGGGGCGCCGGTGGGCTGCCGTGGTGCCGGCACACGGCCGGCGGGAGGGCGGAGCGACGGCGCGGTGGTAGCCGGACAGCTCAGCCGGCGGCGCGCACCACCATGGCCGAGTTGAAGCCGCCCCTGCCCCGGGCCAGGACCAGGGCGGCACGCAGCCCGCCGGCCGGCCGGCGGGCACCGGTGACCAGGTCGACGGGGCAGTCCCCGGCCGGAGTGGCCACGTGCACGGTCGGCGGGATCACCTGATCGCGCAGCGCCAGCAGGGCCGCGGCCAGATCCAGGGCGGCGCCGCCCGCCGCGAGCCGACCCGTCATGGTCTTCGGCGCCGTCACCGGCACCCCGTGCTCCCCGAAGATCCCGGCGACGGCCTCGGCCTCCACCCGGTCGGCGTCCCTGCGTCCCGCCGCGTCGGCGAAGACCACGTCCACGTCGTCCGGGGTCATACCGGCCTCCCTCAGCGCCTGCTCGGCGGCCGCCCGCAGCCTCGGCGCCCCACCCCGGCCCGGGGGCGGGTCGAAGGTGGCGGCGTAACCGGCGACGGCGCCGTACGTCCGGGCGCCGCGCGCCTCGGCGACGTCGGCGTCCTCCAGCACCAGGAGGGCACCGCCCTCGCCCGCCACGTGACCGGACGCCGCCTCCGAGAACGGCAGGTACGCCCGCGACGGATCGGTGGCCCCGGTCAGCTCGCCGCCCGCCAGGTGCGCCGCCCAGCCCCACGGGCACAGCGACGAGTCCACGCCGCCGGTGACCAGCAGCCGCACTCCCTTGCGTATCTGGCGACGGGCCTGCGCCACAGCGTCCAGACCGCCCGCCTGCTCGGTGACCAGCACTCCGCTGGGGCCGCGCAGCCCGTTCTTGATGGAGATCTGTCCGGTGTTGACGGCGTAGAACCAGGCGAAGGACTGGTAGGCGCTGACGTACTGCCCGCCCTTGCTCCACAGCGCCTCCAGCTCACGCTGACCGAACTCGAATCCGCCCGCCGAGCCGGCGGTGACCACGCCCGCCGCGTAGTCGGGCAGCGCGGAGAGGTCGACGCCCGCGTCGGCGAGCGCCTCGTCGGCCGCGGTCAGCGCCAGCCGGGTCATGTGATCGGTCTGCGGGAGCAGGCGACTCGGAACGTGCTGCTCGGGAGCGAAGTCGCGGATCTCGCCCGCCAGCTTCGCCGGGTACCGGCCGGCGTCGAAGCGGGTGACCGGGCCGATGCCGCTCTCGCCGCGCAGTACGGCCGCCCACCACACCTCGGTGCCCAGTCCGTTCGGAGCGGTCACCCCGATGCCGGTGACGACGGGCGCCGCCGCGGACGCCGAGGGGGTGCCGCCGGTACGGGCGGCCGGTTCGGTGACGTGGGCGGTCATGCGGCATCTCCCAGGCGCGGGCTGGTCAGGATCATCGCGCTCTGGAACCCTCCGAAGCCGCTGCCGACACTCAGGACGGTGTCGGTGCGCCGGCTGCGGGCGGTCAGCGGGGTGTAGTCCAGATCGCAGGAAGGGTCGGGGGTGTGCAGGTTCGCGGTGGGCGGCACCGTGTTGTGCTCGATGGCCAGGGCGCTGGCGGCCACCTCCAGGGAGCCGATCGCGCCCAGCGAATGCCCGATCATCGACTTGATGGAGCTGACGGGGACGTCGTAGGCGTGGTCGCCCAGGCTGCGCTTGAACGCGGCCGTCTCGTGCCGGTCGTTCTGCTTGGTGCCGGAGCCGTGCGCGTTGATGTAGTCGACGGCCGTACCGTCCAGACGGGCCTCGTCGAGGGCCGTGCGAATCGCCTCGGCCATCTCGGCGCCGTCCGGGCGCAGGCCGGTCATGTGGTAGGCGTTGCAGCGGCTGGCGAAGCCGGCGATCTCGGCGTACACATGGGCACCGCGCCGACGGGCACTCTGCAGTTCCTCCAGTACGAGCACGGCCGAGCCCTCACCGAGTACGAAGCCGTTGCGGGAGGCGTCGAAGGGCCGGGACGCGCTCCCCGGATCGTCGTTGCGGGGTGAGGTGGCCTTGATGGCGTCGAAGCAGGCGACGGTGATGGGAGATATGGGCGCTTCGGTGGCACCGGCGATCATCACGTCGGCGCTGCCCTCACGGATCAGCTCGACGGCGTGCCCGACGGAGTCCAGGCCCGAGGTACAGCCGGTGGAGACCATCGCCACCGGCCCCTGGGCGTGGGTACGCCAGGCGACCTCGGCCGCCATCGAGCTGGGGACGAAGTAGTCGAACAGATGGGGGACGGCCAGCTCGTGGTCGACCTCCCAGGTGCTGCCGCCGCGGCTGACCACGTTGTACTCGGTGTCCAGGCCCATCGTGCAGCCGACCGCGCTGCCCAGGGTGACACCGGTGCGGGTGGGGTCCAGGTTCTGGGTGTCCAGGCCGCTGTCGCGAACCGCCTCGTCGGCACTGACCAGGGCGAACTGAGCGGCCCTGTCCAGACGTTCGGCGTCCTCGGCGGTGAAGCCGTGCGACAGCGGGTCGAAGTCGGCCTCCGCGGCGATACGGGAGCGGAACGCGGACGCGTCGAAGAGACTGATGGCCCGGGTGGCGGTCCTGCCCGAGGTGAGCAGGGACCAGAACTCCTTGGTGCCCACGCCCCCCGGAGCGACCACGCCGATTCCGGTGATGACGACACGACGGCTCATTGGGTGTCCTTCACGAGTGAGTCCTCCTGTGCGCGGCAGGGCCGGTGGGACCGCCTGCGCCTCGTAGCTGCCATGGGCGGTACCCGAAGTCTCGGAACCCCCGCTCGACCTCGGATCGAGCCCCGCTGGTGACGGCGCGTCGACGCCCGTCCCT